>JBAQJF010000031.1:0-48608 GCA_049300195.1 Terriglobales bacterium
TAGCGATCCCTCTTCCTGGTTGACCCTGCCTCCGCGACGCTCTAACATTCTCACGTTCGCGCATAAGTGCGGCCCAGACGGCGCTGCAAAACTCTATGGACATGGTCGGCCAAACCGTTTCCCATTACCGCGTGCTCGGCAAGCTCGGCGGCGGCGGGATGGGAGTCGTCTACGAGGCGGAAGATACGCGCCTCGGACGAAGGGTTGCGCTCAAGTTTATCCCCGATCATCTGGTCAGAGACAAGCGGTCGCTGGAGCGCTTCACGCGCGAGGCCCGGGCCGCTTCGCAGCTCAATCACATAAATATCTGCACCATCCACGACATTGACGATAACGGCGGCCATCCCTTCATCGTGATGGAGAAGCTGGAGGGCGAGAGCCTGAAGCAGCGCATCCGCGAGCAGACTGGCCCAAGCCACGCTATGCCGGCCGATGAGGTGATCGAGATCGCGATGCAGGTAGCCGATGCGCTGGCTGCTTCCCACGCCAAGGGAATCGTGCATCGCGACATCAAGCCCGCCAATATTTTTCTGACTCCGGGCGGGCAGGTCAAGATTCTGGATTTTGGCCTGGCAAAACTGACCAAAGATGGCAAGGTAGGGACTTCAACCGACACCTCGCTCGAGGAGTCGCTCACACAGGTAGGGGTGATTCCAGGAACGGCGGTCTATATGTCGCCCGAGCAGGCGCGCTCCGAGGACCTGGATGTCCGCACCGATATTTTTTCCTTCGGCGTCGTGCTCTATGAGATGGCGACTGGAAAGAAGCCGTTCACCGGGACGAATGTCGTTACCACGCTCCACGCCGTGATCAATTCAAAGCCGGCGCCGCCGCGATCGGTGAATCCGGCGGTGCCGAAGGAACTGGAAGACATCATCGGCAAGGCGATGGAAAAAGACCGCGAAAAACGTTACAAGAATGCGTCCGAAATGAAGGCGGATCTGGCCCGGCTAAGCGGGGCTCGGCTCAAGGAGGCGCGTGCGGAGAGCGACTCGTCCATGCGGAGCGGGCTGCGAAGCGGAATGCGCAAGATGGGGCGCGCGGCCGGAGCGCGGATTTCGACCAGGGCATTTGAGAACTCGCGCGGGAAAAGAACCTGGCTGGTTGCTGGAATGGTCGCGCTCGCTGTCTTGGTGGTTGCGATGGGCACGGTCATGTGGTGGGTTCGCCACCGGCAGGCATCGATAACGGCCAGCCGGCGCACGATTGCGGTGCTGCCGCTCCAGAATCTCGATAACAGTCCGGAGAACGATTTTTTGCGGGTTGCTTTGGCGGACGAGATCGCCAACGCGCTCATGCATTCCCATGCGCTCGAGATCAGGCCGACGCCCATGGTGCAGAAGACCGACAACGCCGGGGACGCGGCGAAAATTGGACGCGACCTGGGCGTGGCAACAGTGGTGGCAGGACGTTTTCTGCGTCAGAAGAAGATGACCATGGTGACGCTGGAAGCGGTGGACGTGAAAGACAACAAGCTGGTGTGGACGGGAACGTTGCAGGCGCCGACCGACGATCTGATCGCGCTCCGGAACCAGATGGCCAAGAAGGTGAAGCAGGAACTCTTGCCCGCTCTGGGCGTGGCCAGCGGAGCCATGGATGCAGGCAGCGTGCCCGCCAATCCCGAGGCCTACGGGCTGTATATGCGCAGTTCGCAGATCCCGCATGACGTGGGGCCAAATAAAGATGCGATCGCCATGCTGGAGAAGGCGGTGCAGCTCGATCCCAACTACGCGCCCGCCTGGGAGGCGCTCGGGCATCGTTATTATTACGACGCGGTTTATTCGGGAGGCGGAGCGGACGGATATCAGCGCTCCAGTGGCGCGTATCGAAAGGCGCTCGCGCTTGAGCCGGGGCGCACCGACGCGGCTGGATCTCTGGCGATCAATCTGGCCGACACCGGAAATCTCCAGAAGGGATTGGAGGATGCGCGGGCGCTGGTGAAGCGCCGTCCGGATAACGCGTTCGCCCATTTTTCGCTGGCTTATGTCCTGCGTTATGCGGGTCTGCTCGACGATGCGCAAGCGGAATGCGACAAGGCGCTGGCGCTCGATCCCAGGAACTACAACTGGCGCTCCTGCGCGTTTGCCTTTTTTGAGGCCGGGAAAGAAACCCGGGCCATGCAGTATCTGAAGCTCGACGACGGGTCGGAGTATGCGAACGCTGTGAAAGTTACCGTGCTGATGCGCGAAGGCAAGATGACCGAGGCGCAACGCGCCGTACAGCCCATGACCGACAATCCGCTGTGGATGCGCGGAGTGCTCCAGGCATGCCTGAACAAAGAGCCGGCGGCGGATGTGCATCGCTCGGCCGAAGCGGCGGAGAAAGCGTTGACACCCGTACACAATTCAGCCTTGAAATATTATGAAGGCGCGGTGCTGGCGGCCTGCGGCGAAAAGAAAATGGCGTTTGACTTTTTTCGCACGGCAATTGGACAAGGATACTGCGCGCGCGAGGCATTGCTGAATGACCCGCTGCTGGCAGGCGTCCGCGCGGATTCGGAGTTCGCAGCGATCGTGGCCGATGCGACGGCATGTCAGGGAAAGGTGCGCGAGGCGGCGAAGTGAGCGGTTTTCAGCCTACAGCGTCAGCCATCGGGAAAATCTTGACCGAGCCGGCGCGGGTTCGCGACTCCGAGCTTGATTTGGCGGGTTCGCGCCACACTTTTGCTTCTTTCTTCGTGTAAATTCCATCTTATGGGGATGGTCTCAACTTTGAAATCAGGTGTGGGGTTCGTGTGCGATGCGATGCGCGGGGCGGGAGAGGGCGCCAGGGTCCTGCTGACGATTTTCGTGTTGATGGCCGCAATGCCTGTTCTCGCGCAGCATTCTGCCACCGCGCAAAGTGACGATAAGCCTTCGGTCGATCATGGCGCGGGAAGCATGGGCAATCATGCCGCGGATCAGGCAAGAAACCAGGCAAGCAACAAAGATCACGGCAAGGATCGGAGCGCGGCGGAATCGGCCGCCGATCGTTATGCCGACGATCATTATTATGAGCCGCTGCCGCAGGAGACGGGTGAGGCCGGCCTCAAGCTGGAGTTGCGCAAGCTGGGCACTACCGGGCGTCTGATGCAGGTGGTGGCGCATCCCGACGATGAGGACGGCGGCATGCTGACGCTGGAGGCGCGCGGCAAAGGCGTCGACACTTTGCTGATGACGCTGAATCGCGGCGAGGGCGGACAGAACAAACTCGGCAGTAATTTGTTCGATGAGCTGGGCGTGCTGCGAACTCTCGAACTCCTCGCGGCGGATCGTTATTACGGCGTGGAGCAACGCTTTTCGCGCGTCGCGGATTTCGGATATTCCAAGACAGCCGAGGAGACGTTTCAGAAGTGGGGCGGCCACGAGGTGGCGCTCGGCGACATCGTGCGGGTCATCCGCGAATTTCGTCCGGACGTGCTGGTGGCGCGCTTTTCGGGAACGCCGAGGGATGGACATGGACATCATCAGGCGTCGGCAATTTTGACGCGGGAGGCGTTTCGCGCGGCCGCTGATCCGACAAAATTCCCCGATCAAATTGCCGCGGGCTTGCAGCCCTGGCAGGCGAAGAAGTTATACATCGGAAACGTGTGCAGTTTTGGCGCGCAGGCCTGTGACGCCGATAAATACACGCTCAAATTGAATACCGGAAAATTTGATCCGATCCTGGGAATGTCGTACGTGCAGTTCGCGCTCAAGGGGCTACGGCATCAGCAGTCGCAAGGGCTGGGCGCGGTGTCGGTTCCTTCCGGAGATCGCTTTACCTTTTACAAACTGGTCGATGCGGTCCCGGAGTCGCTGATGTCGTCGAACAAAGATAAAGATGGGCAAGAGACAGATTTCTTCGACGGGATCGATACGACGTTGCCGGGACTGACATCCCGCTTGGGAGATGAAGAGAAAAAGATTCCATGGCTGCGCGGGAAGTTGGAGGAGATTCAGGGGAAGATCGCAGCCGCACAGAAGGCAAGCGATCCGGCCGCGGCAGAGGCTCCGCTCGCTCAGGCTGGCGCGCTAACGGTTCCTCTTTTTCACGAAGTCAATTTCGACCTTTCGGAACAGGAAAGAAAAACCTTCCCATGGCAAGTATTGCAGCAGACCTTGTCTGAAATCTCGGAAGCTCGCGCATTGGCCTCGGGCGCAAAAGTTACCGCCGAGGTTGACGCGCCGGTGGGCGCAACTCCGGACGATGCATTTATGGCAGTGCCCGGCGAGTCCTTTGACGTGACCGTAAAACTTACGGCTCCGGGAGGAATCGACAAAAAGTCGGATGTCGGTCTTATGCTGCTGGCGGGTTGGAAGTCCGAGGAGTTGAAGCGAGAGCAGTCGGCCAAGGACTTGACCGTGCGTTTTCGCGTGCATGTTCCAGCGAATGCGCGCATCACCCGTCCGTATTGGCATCGCAACGATCCTGAACGTGATTCTCTGAACATCATCGACGAGCCTGAATTTCAGGATCTGCCGTTTCCTCCGCCGCCCGTGAAGGCCTATGGCGCCTTCGCAAAAATGCAGATCCCGAACATCGTGTGCATGGTCCGATACAAAAATTCAGCAGGCGAAGTTTCAGAGCGGCCGCTGGCCGTAGCTCCGGCATTTTCGGTCCTGCTTGATCCAAGCGAACAGGTAATCGCGACCGAAGACGGACCGCCGCTGGCGGTGCGCGCCGATGTTGCGAGTAATGTGAGATCGAAAGACCAGAACCGCGCGGCCGGGACGCTGCAGATCGAGGCGCCCGCAGGCTGGAAGCGAGAACCTGCGCAGGGATCGCTCGAATTTGATGCCGAGCATGAGAAGCGGCAGTTCGATTCAACGGTAATCCCGGGCACCCGCACTGAGGGGCACGCTGAGATTCAGAGTTCCTTTAATGATGGCCGTGCGACTTATAAAGAAGGATATTCAGTCGTCACGCGCGACGATCTCGGAACCTTTTATTATTACCAGCCCGCGGTGCAGCGCGTTTCGATTGTCGAGGTCAAAGTGCCCCGCGATTTGAAAGTCGGATATGTGATGGGCGCAGGCGACGACATTCCGACGGTGTTGAAGCAGATCGGGATGAACGTCGAGATGATTCCGCCAGAGAAGCTGGCGACCGAAGACCTAAGCAAGTATCGGACGATCGTCCTCGGCATTCGCGCATATGACACGCAGAAAGACGTGATCGCCAATAACAAACGGCTGCTCGACTATGTGCAGGCGGGCGGACGGCTGCTGGTGCAGTACAACACGCTGGGATTCGGGCCGTCGGCGGGCGATTTCAATTCAGGCAAGTACCCGCCCTATCCGGCGACGCTCAGCCGGGCTCGCGTGTCGGTGGAGGAGGCGCCGGTCAAAATCCTCGAGCCCGCGAACGAGATTTTTCATTATCCGAATGAGATTACCCAAAAAGATTTCGACGGCTGGGTGCAGGAGCGTGGCCTTTATTTCATGTCGTCGTGGGCGCCGGAGTTTACCCCGCTCCTCGAGTCGCATGACCCGGGAGAGCCTGAGCAGAAGGGCGGCCTGCTTGTCGCAAAATACGGCAAGGGAACTTATATCTACTGTGCGTATGATTTCTTCCGGCAGTTGCCGGCCGGAGTTCCAGGAGCGGTGCGGTTGTTTGTGAATCTGGTGAGTGCGAAACCGGAGTAGCGCCGCAGTCTCGGCGGCAAGAAGCCGGCGCTACACTTTCGAGACGACTGACGAACTCCAACAAACCTCGTGACTCTCTCCTCCACAACCGACTCCGATAACAACTCACCGCTCGTCCGCGGCATCACCCTCTCCTCCGCCACCGCGCTCAACATGATCGACATGATCGGCGTGGGACCGTTCATAACGATCCCGCTGATCGTGTCGGCGATGGGCGGCCCGCAGGCCATGCTGGGATGGGTGCTGGGCGCATTTCTCGCAATTTGCGATGGGCTGGTTTGGGCTGAACTGGGTGCGGCTATGCCGGGGTCGGGCGGGTCGTATCGATATCTGAAAGAAATTTACGGCCCGCGCAAACTCGGCCGCCTCGTTTCTTTTTTATTTATCTGGCAACTGTCGTTCAGCGCGCCGCTCTCGATTGCCTCGGGCGCAATCGGGCTTTCTCAATACGCAGCCTTCTTCTTCCCGCGACTCGAACATATATGGTCGACGCGCACCGGCAATCTCAATCTGCCGCTGATCGGTACTTTGCAGCTGACCTGGGTTTTGATGCCGGCCACTCTGCTCGCCATCGGCGTTTGCGCACTGACTGCGTTTTTGCTTTACCGGCGGATCACCGCGATTTCGCGCCTGACCAAAGTGCTTTGGGTCGGCGTGATGGGAACCATTGGATGGATCATTTTTACCGGCCTCACTCATTTCAACGCGCATCAGGCGTTTGATTTGCCTCCGCATGCGTTTTCTTTTTCCGCCGATTTCTTTCACGGGCTCGGCGGCGCCATGCTGATTGCCAGCTACGACATCGGCGGTTATTACAACGTCTGCTTTCTGGGCGACGAAGTAAAGGACCCCGGGAAAAATATTCCGCGGGCGTTGTTTATTTCGATTCTAGCGGTCGCCGGGCTTTACATCGTCATGAACATCAGCATTCTGGGCGTCATTCCCTGGCGCGAACTGGCGCAGGCGGGAGCGTCGAACAGCAAGCTGTATGTGGTTTCTACCATGATGCAGCGCGTGTACGGACAGGGCGCGGCGTCGGTGATTTCGGTGCTGGTAATGTGGACGGCCTTCGCCTCCGTGTTTTCGCTCACGCTCGGGTATTCGCGCGTGCCCTACGCGGCCGCGCTCGATGGAAATTATTTTCGGGTGTTTGCCAAGGTACATCCGGAGGGGCGCTTTCCTTATGTGTCGGTGCTGGCGCTGGCCGGAGTGGCCGCGTTGTTTTGTTTTTTGCGGCTCGCGGATTTAATCGCCTCGCTGATTGTGATTCGCATTGTGCTGCAATTCCTTGTGCAGAGCATTGGCGTGATTGTGCTGCGCATTCGGCGGCCCGACATGCCACGCCCTTTTCGCATGTGGCTGTATCCCTTCCCGGCTTTGATTGCCGCAGCCAGCTTTACTTTTATTCTGGTTTCGCGCCGGAATTTCTTGCGCGAGGTCCGCTATGCGGGCGTGATTCTGGTAGTCGGCCTCGGGATTTATCTAGTGCGGGCCTGGCGGAATCGGGAGTGGCCGTGGGAGGCGTCGTCGGTCGTTAGTCGTTAGCCGTCTGGGCGCGTTCGATTCCTCTGTGTACTTTGTGTCCCCTGCGGTTCGAGTTTTTTTTGATATGCGCGGAGACTCGCGTATGGTGTTGGATCGGATTTTCTATTACCATCGGAGCGTTTGGTTGACAGGAACGACGACATGAAAAAATATTCTCGAATTCTTCGGTTGGTTTGTTTTGCGACGGCAGTGGCCGGATGCGTGGCGGGGATGGGCTGTGTTCACCGGGCGCCGCGCTACCACGACACGTATTACAACGACTACCACAAATGGAACGATCGCGAAGCCGAGTATTATGGCCGCTGGTGCCGCGAGACTCATCGCGATCCGAACGTCGATTTCGCCAGGCTGCCTCCGGATGTGCAGGAGCAGTACTGGAAGTGGCGGCACGATCAGGACAAGGCGCATTACAAAACGCCGCACTGAGAGTGACTTGCGTCCCAATCAGCTTTTCAAACGTTTTCCAAGGAGACTACATAGACATGAAGAAGACGTGTGCAGTGGCGGCCTCGCTGGCGATGATGTTGGCGGTTTGCGGATTGTGCTCGGCGCAGGCCAAAGATGCGCCCAAGCCTAAGACGATCACCTCGATTCTGGATGGCGGAATCAAGAGCGTCGAAAGCGAATTTGTCCCCGCGGCCGAGGCGATGCCGGAGGACAAGTATGGCTTCACTCCCACCAATGGCGAGTTCAAGGGCGTCCGGACGTTCGGCCAGCAGGTGAAGCACGTCGCGGCCGTGAACTATATGGTGGCAGCGGCAATCCTGGGCGAAAAACCTCCCGTGGACTTGGGGGGAGAGAACGGACCGGACAGTATCAAAACCAAAGCTGAGATCGTAAAGTTCATCAAGGACTCGTACGCATACGCACACAAGGCGGTGGCTACGGTCAACGCCGAGAACGCCACGGGCGAGGTGCAGCTGCCGTTTGGAAAGTTTACCCGTATGGGGCTATCTATGCTGGTTGTGGGGCATTCGTTCGATCACTATGGCCAGATGGTGGAGTATCTGCGGATGAATGGAATTGTGCCGCCGGCCAGCCGCGGCCAGTAGCCGTCTCTGCGTTTGTGAAGGCACGGGCAGGGGCTCGTGCCTCCACTTATCTCTTGCCGTGGTGCTTGCGCCAGTCGGCGCTGTCTCGCCCGCCGTGCATGGCGATTTGCGTCAGAATCAGTTCCGCTTGCAGTCGGCGCTTCGCCAGATGCGCCGCAATTCTCTGCTTCGCTCTCTTGGCGGGAACTTTCGGATCCAGAAAAACCAGCACCGACGGTCCCGCGCCGCTAAGGGCCGCGCCGTAGATTCCGGATTCCCCGGTTAATTCCTTCAGCGCCGGCAGGAGCGGAGCAAAAGGCGCGCGATAAGGCTGATGAATCCGATCTTCCAGCGCGGACGGGAGCAGATCGGCGCGCCCATTCGCGAATGCAGAGAGCAGCAGCATGGAATTTTGAATGTTGGTGACGGCGTCAGCCCGCGAATATTGGAACGGCAGAGCGCGCCGGGCCTGCTCAGTGGAGAACGGGTTTTCCGGAACAACCAGCAGCAGCGGCCACTTCCCTTTCGGCTTCACCTCGACGACCTGCGCCTGCACCTGGTTAGCCATGCGGGCCACGGTGAGCGCGCCCATCCAGCACGCGGACGCGTTGTCGGGATGGTGCTCGCGCATCGAAGCCTCGCCGACGATGCGATCGTCTTTCCAGCGCAGGTGGCCAAAGTGAACAGCCAACGCGATGCCGGCCAGACGCGCAGCGGCGGACGATCCGCAACCTTTGCCGATAGGAATTTCGTTGTCGATATGAATGCGCAGCGGCGCAATCTTACGGTTCTCGGATTCGAGGACTTCGCAATAGGTGGTGACGATCAGATGGTTTTCCGCGCGAGCGCAGATTTGCGCATCGCGGCCCTCGGCGGTAATGAAAAAGTCAGGCGCGCGCTCGGCGCGCAGTCGGAGATGGAAGTCGAGGGCAAGCGCGGCCGCGTCAAAAGCAGGGCCAAGATTGGCAGAGGTCGCCGGCAGCGCCAGGCGCAACGATCGGTCCGCGGAGATGGGGCGAGAGGGCATAAAGTGACTTAGGGGCATCCAAGCCCATTTTTAAGGCCGAAATTGTGTCTTATACACGAATGCGGGGCAGAGTGCTACGAATTTCTACTACACCCCTCGCATTAGCTCTGAAATGGTGATTCCGAATCCCTTGGATAGTACGTCCAGTAAAGGCAGGCAGACATTTTTTTTGCCGCGTTCCAAGTCGGAGATGTGTCCGCGATCTATCCCGAAACGATGGGCCATTTCTACTTGAGACAGGCCACGCTTCTGGCGAAGCTCGCGGACTCTCTGGCCGAATCTTGCGGCGATGCTGGACACCGCCTCATTGTGTGCTGTAGCCTACATCTCGCCTATCGGCTAGAGCCGACAGCCCCCCCGGACAATTCAATTTGAAAGGAGTAAACATGCGGCATACCTGCGCCTTTCTGCTGTTTCTCATATTGTCTTCGGCAGCGGTTGCACAGCGGGAATACCCACGTGCGGGAACCGTTGATCGGGATGCTACGAATTTCCGTCGGCCGATTCTCGGCCGTCAGCTAAAAGTTCAACAACGGATATCTTTTTCCCCGCTAACCCGGCCCGGGCGGTCTATTTCTTTGAGGCGGGTTGGGATTTCGGCGATGGCGGCGGGGCTGGCGGTTTTGGGATTGGTTTCGGAATCGGAGGCCAGCCCTTGCTGGCGTCGTGGACTCTCGTCATAACGCGGACGCGAGACCATGTTGTCTTTGAACGTAGTCTTGCCACTTGAGCATTGCGCGCTCGTCGTTGGGAATTACGGTACTGCTTTTTGACAATTCAGCTTCTTTTTCTTCCAACCCCTCGAGCTTAGACAGACTGTCGGGAGAATAGAAGTCATCCCACAATGCCTTGTACTCGCTTCCCAACCGATTCCAGCGAAAGTGAAGGTCGGCGCAATCCGTCGATCGCTTCTGATTCTGCTGAACAAGAGAGAAAATGCTCACCGCAACGGTGAGTAATGCGAGGGTAGGCTTCACCCATTCAGGGATGCCATTTGCCAGGAACGACACCGCCGCGCCTGAGGAAAATACCAGGATCAGCCAGGTAAGAACTTTCTGCTGGGTTTGATAATAGGCGCACCGGCTCGCAAAAAAGTTCGCCCGGATCTCAGCTCCAATCCAGCCTTCCCAAACGTCCTTCTGTTGGAGTTCGGACAACATAGAGACATTATATCGCGGCAATCAAATAGCGAGTGAAAACGCGGATTTGGGCGATCTAAGCGCTTCAACAATAAGCGCTTTTGCGCTCGGCGGCGTCTAGAGTATCTATCACCGAGCGCAAATCGGCGTCGAGCACGACTGGGGCGCGTTGCAGCGATTTCGTCCGGATCGCGTGCCGCTCGTCGGGCGTTCCTTCGAATAACTCGCCGCGATGGAACTTGATAGTAAAGTCGGGATCTTTCAGAAGATGGCCAGTTAGGATCAAGACGACAAATTCGTTCGGCTTAACGAAGCCAGAAGCACGGAGTTTTTTCAGACCCGCCAGCGTCACGGCGGAAGCGGGCTCGCAGCCGATGCCGTCGGCTCCAATCTCCGCTTTGGCTTCGGCGATTTCCACTTCGCTCACCTGCTCAACTCGCCCTCCAGTAGCGCGCAAAACCCTCAGCGCCTTTTTCCACGACGCCGGATTACCGATCCGAATCGCGGTCGCCAGAGTATCGGCAGTCATCGGCTCGAGCTTCGCATCGTCGATGGGCTTATCGCCCAGTTCCCGCACACAGCGATAGAACGGATTCGCGCCTTCAGCTTGAATAATCGAAAGCTTCGGCAGCCGCGGGATCAATTTCAGTTCATGCATTTCCAGCAGCGCCTTGCCGATGGCCGAGCTGTTTCCTAAATTTCCACCGGGCACGATGATGTGGTCCGGCGACTGCCACCCGAGTTGTTCCAGCAGTTCGATGGCGGCAGTTTTTTGGCCTTCGATGCGATACGGATTAACCGAGTTGAGCAGGTAAACAGGCTTTTGGCGCACCAGCTCGGTAAGCAGCCGCAGGCAGCCGTCGAAGTCGGTGCGGAGCTGGCACGTCAGCGCTCCATAGTCGAGCGACTGCGAGAGCTTGCCCCAGGAAATCTGACCCTCTGGAATCAGAACCAGGCTGCGCATGTTGGCCCGCGCGGCATAAGCGGCCATCGACGCCGAAGTGTTGCCGGTCGAGGCGCACGCCACCCAGCGGAATCCGGCAGCGTGCGCAGCCGAGCCGGCAACCGTCATGCCAGTGTCTTTGAACGAAGCGGTCGGGTTCATGCCTTGATGCTTGGCGAAGAGGTGTTCAATTCCAAGGGCCCTGGCCGAGCGCGGCAGATGGTAGAGCGGCGTGTTGCCTTCAGCCAGCGTGATGATGTGCCCCTCTGCGATGGACGGCAGCAATTCGCGGAAGCGCCAGACTCCGCTCTGGTCCTGTGGTTTCGGAGACGTTCGGCGATTGAGCCAGAGCGATTTCAGCGCCTGCGCATTGAAGTGGCTCTCGGGAAAATAAAATTCGAGGAGATCTCCGCAGGCCTGGCACCGGAAATCCTGCCCAGCCGAGGCGGGCGTGGCGTTGCACGATATGCAGCGCAGGCGCGGGGCTGTGGTGCGATCAGGTTTCACTTTGGATGCTAGCGCTCGACTCTCACATCATAAACGTAACCGCGGATGACGCAGAGTTCACGGAGATGTCCAGTCTGCATCGATCGCGGCCTCTCGCGGACGGGGACGCCCGTGCCACCTTCAAACCTCAGCGGAGATAGTTGTCCGTGCCGCCCATCCAGTCGGCTCTCGGCGGGTAGAAAATGTCGATGTCTACTGTGTCTTCCACCGCTTCCGCTTTGTGCGGCATGTTGGGCGGGATGGTCAGGACTTCGCCGGGACGCACCACAATTTCCTCGCCGTCGATCCAGAACTTCAGCGCGCCTTCGAGGATATAGGTCAGCTGTTCGTTGGGATGACTGTGCTCGGGCACGATGCAGCCTTTCTTCAGGAGGACGCGCGCCAGCATCAGATCCTGCCCGACGATCAACTGCCGGCCCAGTTGCGCGTTGAGCGCTTCGATCGGAATCGAGTTCCACGAGGTGTGCGAGAGCTTGCCTTTGGGCCGGCGCTTCGCAACGGTTCCTTTTAGCGCGATGCTGGCCGCCGGTCCTGCGGATTTCTTAGCGGACCTGGACTTGGAAGTTGTTCGTGACCGCGTGGATGCTTTTTTCATGGATTTCAATCGGCATTGCAAATTTAAATCGCTCCCAGTCTACACGCGCCGCTTTTTCCAATCATCTTGTCGCGATATGGCCGGACAGGTAGTCTTGATATTGGGCCAGGAGTTCAAGTCATGAAGAAGCACCAATTTCGGCAGGAAACCGAGGCGGTACGGGCAGGCAGAGACCTGCGCAAGAAAATCGGGCCACTCGTCGCGCCTATTTATCAGACCTCGACCTTTGAAGTTACCGACAACGCCCAGCAACTCAGCGCCACCCACACCGATCATTTTTATACGCGCTATGGAAACCCCACGCACACAGTCGTCGAGAAGGCCATTGCCGAACTCGAGGGAACGGATGCGGCGCTCTTGTTTTCCTCCGGGATGGCGGCAATCACCACTTCGATATTGGCGCTGGTAAAAGCGGGCGACCACATTGTGGCGCAGCGCGACATTTATGGCGGCGTTACGAAGTTTCTTTCGTCCTGGCTGCCGAAGATGGGCGTCGAGACTACGTTTGTCGATACCAACGACATCGACCAGCACGAGCGCGCGATTCGGCCCAATACAAAGATCGTGCACGTGGAGTCGCCCACCAATCCCATGGCGCGCGTAGTGGACCTCGAGAAAATTGCGGCCCTCGCGCAGAAGCACAAACTCATTTCCACGATTGACGCTACCTTCGGCACGCCCATCAATTGCCGCCCGGCGGAATGGGGGATCGATCTGGTCCTGCATTCCGGGACAAAATATTTCGGCGGCCACGCCGATCTAATTTGCGGGATCGCTGCCGGGCGGCGCGACCTGATCGATCAGGTGCATACTCTGCGGACCACGCTCGGCTGCTGCATGGATCCGCACGCGGCATTTTTGCTTTTGCGCGGCATCAAGACTTTGGCGGTACGCGTCGAGCGTCAGAACCAGAGCGCGCTGCGGATTGCCGAGTTCCTGAGCAAGCATCCCAAGGTGACGCGGGTGCATTATCCGATGCTAAAGGGCCACGCTGATTACGAGCTGGCAAAAAAACAGATGGCAGGTGCCGGCGGAGTGCTGAGCTTCGAAGTCGACGGCAACGGCGCGGATGCCTGCCGCGTGACCGAGGCGTTCAGTTTATTCACACTTGCGCCCAGCCTGGGAGGAGTCGAGTCGCTGGTGTCGATTCCAGTGCTGACTTCACATGCGATGATCGCACCCGAGGTGCGCCGCAAAATGGGCGTGACCGAGCAGATGATCCGGCTGTCAGTGGGAATCGAGAATGTCGAGGATCTGATCGCGGATCTGGAGAATGGGCTGGCCGTCTTGGCGAAGAAGAATGTCGCGGGGGCTGCGGATTGATTGAAAGTGGCTCTCAGTAGTCAGTTCTCGGTTTGCAGTTCTCGGTAAAACCTCTCTAGCAATGGATAAGCCTGCAAGGTCGCGGAACAACTCTCGCCTTGTGCACGAACGGGAAGGGCACGAGTTCGACTCGTGCCGTTAAGTGGTTGAAGATTTGTCCGCGCTTTAGCGCCTGAGGTGTGTTTCTAGCGTACACAAAGACTTTTTCCGCAACCTCTAAAAGCCGGCCGAGGCCGCGGCCATACTCGGGTGCAAACCGACCACCTTGTCTACGTTGGTCATCTTCAGCACATCTTCAATGTGACCGTGAGCGCAAACTCGCAGCTCGCCTCCGGCTTGTTTAAGCTGCCCGGCTGACATGACGATGATGCCGACTCCCGTGCTGTCAATATGCGTGACCCCGCTCAGGTCAAAAATTACCTTCTTCTTTTTCTCTTGAATCAGGCTTTCGGTCGACCACTCCAACTGCTTGGAGTCCCGGCCCATGGTGATTCGGCCGGTGATTTCCAGAACGACGATATCGGGATCGACAGTCTTGGTCTGAATCTCCATCATGGGCGGGCTCCTTGAGAACTCATTCGCTGCTTCCAGCATTAAGCAGAATCGTCAGCGGCGGCACATGCTCAGGCTTGACGTAGCGATTCACCAGAAATCGCTTGCCGTCTTTGGCCACATCATAGGTAAAGACGTCGGTGCTCGAAATCGGTGCGCGCCCGCGAATCTGAAAGAGCGGCACCGGCGTGCCAGTGGCGAAGACGCCCTGCGCATTCACGGGAACGGCAGTCAGCACGCCGTTCGGCGCGATATAGAAAAGCTCCTTGGCGTCTCCACGCCAGCGCGGCTCAGTGCCGCCACCACGCGAGACTTGCCATTTGCCGGCCGCGCCCGGAAACGACGTCACATAAATTTCCCACGCGCCCGACTCATCGGATGCATACGCCACCCATTTTCCATCGGGAGAGATTTGTCCATTGGTGGCGCTGCCGCTGCCGTTCAAAAAACGGGTTGGCTCTCCGCCGGCAACGGGCAGCAACTCTAGATACTCGCCCAGCGTTGTCTGGCGCGTGCACAGAATTTCCTTGTCATCCAGGGACCACGAATTGGGAAGGAAATCGTCCATGGACGACGGCGGCAGGGTCATTCTCTTTTTCGCGGGCTCCAGGCCGGTCGCGGACTTCAAGACCAGCGTCGTGCCCTCGGCTTCGGCCCCGCGGTAGGCCAGAACCTTTCCATCGCGCGACCACACCCCCGTCACCTCTTCCGCCGGATCAAACGTGAAGCGCGTGTTGCCCACTCCGCTCGTGCTTTCGATCCAGACATCGACGTTGTTCGCCTTCTGGTCGCTGATATCGACCGCGACGCGTCCGCCATCGGGCGAGAGTGTAGGATTCGCCTGAATAGCGGGATCGCCGATATGCGCCAGCTCTTTGCCCGACCGGTCGATCCAGGTGAGCGCGGACTGAGCCGCCCCGACACCCGTGTTGTAGATCAGCGTCCCACTCTGCGAGACGTCAAAAGCCGTCCAATAAGTGGAAGGCTGGTAGCCGACAGCATTGGCGACTACAACCGGGCTTCCGGTAACCGCGCCAGACGAGGGGTCGAAGGCGAGCCTCACCAGCTGCCTCTGCTCATCGGCATAAAACAAATGGTGTGCATCGTAACCAAAACTGGAATGACAGAGCACCACCAGCTTTCTCTCCTTGCCGGCTAGAGAAGTCAGGTAGATCCCGCTGTCGCGATCATCCTTGAGGTTGCCAAAGTTGCCCGCCCAGAATAAGAAATGATCGCCGTCCGGAAGAAACAACGGCCAGCGGTGCGACTGATCTTCAGGAGCGCGGATGTTTTGCGTGACCGGCGCCATTCCCGTGCCATCGGCGTTTATGCGCTGAATGGGACTTTGCGCGTCCGGCGAATAGAGGATTACGCCGTTGCTTCCCCAGGCGCCGCCGCGTGCGGCTAAGGCGGTAGCCAGCACCTGCGGGGTTCCGCCGGAGATGGCCATCTTCTCCAATTTGCCGTTCGCGAAAAATCCGACGTAGGCATTGTCAGGCGACCAGAACGGATAACTTGCTCCCTGCGTACCAGGCAGTGGCGTAACGTTCGGCGAGCCCACGCGCTGCACGAAGAGCATCGGCATAGCGGAATTTTCATCCGGCGACACAAACACCAGCATCGTGCCATCGCGCGTGAGCGCCATTTGGCTGATGCTCATCTCGTCCGGGACAGCGAGCGCGAACTCCATGCGCGTCGTGGGCTGCGGTCGGCGCGCGACGTACCAGGTAACGGCGACCGCAGCGACGACGGCCAATAACGCAGCCGCCAGCGGCAGAATCGGAAAGCGCCGCGGCGCCGCGGCAGCCGCAATCGCAGCCGCGCGCGCCACGCTGCTGGTCTCAGTTCCGGAGAGCGCGCTCAGCGCAAAAGAAAGATCGCGCGCCGACTGGAAGCGCTGATCGGGACTTTTTTCCAGGCACCGCCGCACGATGCGCTCCAGCGTAGGCGACACATTGCGGCCCGGATCGGACAATTCTGGCGGGTCATCCTTCAAAACAGCAGTCATGGTCTCGGCCGCAGTATCGCGGCGAAAAGCCCGCACCCCCGCTAACATTTCATACAGCACCGACCCAAAGGCAAAAATATCGGTGCGCGTATCGGCGGCCTCGCCGCGCACCTGCTCCGGCGCCATATAGCTCGCCGTCCCCATCACGACGCCCGCCACTGTGTGCGAACTGGTCATCGTCCGCTCGTCCGCGCCCGCGCTCGGCATTTGCACCAGCTTGGCAAGTCCAAAGTCGAGAATCTTGATGCGGCCGTCTTTCGTGATGAAAACGTTCTCCGGCTTCAGGTCGCGGTGAACAATTCCCTTCTCATGCGCCGCCGCCAGCCCGTGTGCGATCTGCACTCCATACTCAATCGCCTTGCGCTGCGGCACAGTCCCGCTGTCGAGCACCGTGCGCAAGCTGTCGCCTTCCAGCAACTCGGAGACAAGAAACGGCGTGCCATTGTGCTGCCCGATATCGAACACCGCGAGAATGTTCGGATGGTTTAGCGCGGCCACGGCACGCGCCTCAAGCTCAAAGCGGTGCAGCCGATCCGCGTCCTGCGTGAATGCTTCCGTAAGAATTTTTAGTGCGACGTCGCGCCCAAGCCGCGTATCGCGAGCGCGATAAACCTCGCCCATTCCGCCCGCGCCCAGCGGAGATTGGATTTCATAAGGTCCGAGTTTGGTGCCCGAGGTGAGTGGCATAGGTTACAGAAAAGTTGCGCAGAACAGTTCGCGGAATTATATCGTGTTCGAGCGTGCGACCGTCTGCGGCTCAGTTTGACAAGTGTTCATCGGCACTGCGCCAGCTTAACTAGCCGCAGAGCGGCGGCAGAATGCAGCCCACGCCGTGAGCCGTGGGTGCAAGTGGAATTTGACGCAGCCCCGAAGGGGCGAAAGAACAGCGACGGCGCAGACTCCAGAGGGACGATCCAGTTCTCGCAACCTTGAGCCAGAAGATCTACCGCACCGGCTCAACGCACTCCATAATCTCCGCCTCAGTCAGCGTGTGGTCGCTGGCCTTAGCGCGCTGGTAGATGCGATCGACCAGCTCTTCGTTCGTAGCCAGGCCGCGACGTTCCAGCCAGAACAGCACATTCGATTTCCCGCTCATAGGCCCGACGTCGATCACCTGCTCCATGCCGAAAACATGCGACGGTACTCCGGAGTAAACCGTGTTAGCCAGCTCGATATTATTCTTCTTATAAGCCTTGATGACAGCCGCCGCATGAACGCCCGTAGCGGTCCGGAACGCGTCATCTCCAACTACCGGATAATTCGCCGGAATCGGAACGCCCGTCGCCTTCGAAACCGCCTCGCAGTAGCGCTTGAGTTGAGTCAGATCCTGCCGGTCCCACGGAGCGATGCCCATCAGCTTGAGATTAACCAGCATCTGATCCATCTGCGTGTTCCCGACCCGCTCGCCGATCCCAAGCGCGGTAGCATGCACGCAGTCGGCCCCGGCAATCAAAGCAGCCATCGAGTTGGTCGTAGCGAATCCGCGATCGCAATGCCCGTGCCAGTCCAGGCGAATCTTTTCGCCGGATGGTTTGATCACTTCTTCAATCACGAATTTAACCAGCGCGACCGCGCCCATGGGCGTAACGTGCCCCGCCGTATCGCAAAGAACAATCGCGCGCGCCCCGTTGCGGATCGCAGTCGCATTGAGCTGCTTGACCGTCTCCGGATCGCACCGTGTAGTGTCCTCGGTGACGTACATGACGTCGAGCCCAAGCGAAACCGCATATTTGACAGCCTTCTCGGTCGTCTCCAGCAGAAAGTCGATCGACCATCCCTCGGTAAAGCGCCGAATCGGACTCGACCCCAAAAACGACGCAACCTCAATCGGCAGCCCTGCCTTTTGCGAAATTTCGGCAATCGGCCGAATATCGTTCTCGACCGTGCGCGCCGCGCAGTAAGGCCGAATCTTCATCTTGTGCGCGACAATTTCGCGCGCCAGCGCAGTCACATGTTCGACCGCGCGCGGACCAGCTCCCGGCAGCCCAAGATCGAGCGAGTTAATTCCGAGCGCCTCCATCAGATGAAGAATTTCGATCTTCTGCTCAATCGATGGATCGCGCACCGAAGGCGACTGCAATCCATCGCGCAAAGTCTCGTCCGTAAGCAGAACCGGCCCAGGCGGCCGCAACGATTGCGGAGAGAGCGCATTCCAGTCGTAAATAAGTTCAGAGACGTTCACAATTCAGTCTCAGCTGTCAGCCGTTAGCTGTCAGCCGTCAGCTGTAAGCCGTTAGCCGTCCGCCGTCAGTTCCCCCGCACGGCCCAGGGACTGGCCGATTTTTTTCCGCAGCCCGCCAACTAAGTCTTCTTCTCTTCCTTCGGCACAATAGTCAGTCCGAAGACCGAGAACTGCCCGATGCCGCCGACGTTGACCCCGCTCGCGTCCGCGGGGTTCGGCAAATAAAGCGTCTGGCAAAATTCGCAGCGATAGATTTCGACGTCCGACCCCCACGCTTTTTCCACGCATCCGCACTCGCGCTCCAGCACGTCATCCATATAAAACCACCGCTTCAAATGCCCGCCGCAGAATTTCCCCTTCTCATTTTTCTCGTTGCAGGCGCGCTGCCCGGGCTTTTTAATTTTGACCTTGTGGTTCGGGAGCTGCGGAGCGTTTGCTGGCTCGGTTGCCGGTTCACCTGTGGACACGTTTTTCTCCGTTATCAGCGAGCTGATTTCTGTTCACCATATTTTACCTAGCCCCAGTCAGCCACGGATAGTCCAATCGCGCACGGATTCCAAAGCAGGTGCTCGAAAGGCAAGCCGGAAAAGAATCAGCATTCCCCAAACAACCGCGCCCGCACCTGTTCGTTCAAAGGCATGCCGGGACCGCTGAAAATATGATCGGGAACGCGCGTCGGATCCTCGGCAATCAGCGGCATAGCTCGAGCCCGCAATGCCGCCGCCTCCGCTGACGGATCCTGAAAAAGCCTGCGTATCCATCCCTCCACCGCATGGCACGCATGAAAACTCCGCTCATGCTCTTCGGCATACCGATGACCCGCCGCATCCCAGTCGGAATCTTTCGTTAGTTCGTCGCGCAGCACGCGCGCCGCATGCAACGCAAACGACAGCCCCTGCCCGTAAGTCGGATCGGTCGTCGCCGCCGCATCGCCCACCAGCGCCACGCCATCCTTATAAGGATGTTCCACCCACTTATCGCTCGCATCGAAACTCGCCAGCGGCCCAACGCTCTTCGCGCCGCCAATGTAATCCGCCATCGGCGCATACCCTCGCGCGCACTCCCGAATAAATTGCCCGAGCATCGCCTCACCCTGCAGCCGGTATCCCATCGTCTTCGGATAAACAAAGTAAGCCCGCGATCGATCGCCCGCCTGCGGAATCAATCCAGTCCACGTGCCAATCTCAGGATTGAACACCGCATACATAATCTCCGTCGACGCGCGCACGTTCGTCAGCAACACCCCGGCCATGTAGAGATCGTTCTCCTGTTCGCAAACCGAAAACCCAGCCCACTTTCGCACCGCCGAGTCGCGCCCGTCCGCCCCAACCACCAGACGGCAAGTGATCCGCTCATGCTTATTCCCATCGGCGCCGCTCCGATCAATGCCACGCCCATCACCACCGTGCCCACCAACCACCACGGCAGGTTGCGCCCCAGGCTCCACGCGCTCCACGCTAACTCCCCGTCGCACCTCCGCGCCCGCGTTTTCGGCAGCCGCCAGCAATGTCTCCTGCATAACCTGATGCGGAAAAGAAAGTAGAGGTAACTGCTGCACGGTCGTCGCTCTCAGGTCTCGCAACCCCGAACCCGCCTCCACCAGAGGCACCTCATGAGCGCATTTCTCCTTAAGCAGCCCGCAAATTCCCAGTTCATTCGCTTCCGCCACACCCCACGACACAATCGCCTCTCCGCGCACCCGGTCCTTAAATTGTTTTTCCCGCTCCAGCATCAGAACCTTAGCCCCGCGCTCGGCCATAGCTTTCGCCAACGCAGACGCGGCAATCCCGCCCCCCACCGTAATGATGTCGTAGCTTCCTATTCCTGATGAAGTGCGTGTCGCCAATCCCCAACTCCTTTTGATCTTGATCGTGACTGCCTGAATTTGAAATGTAGAACCGAAGGTCGAATGAACGAGGCATCTTAGTGAATCGGTCCGCGAGAGTCAATCGCTCCACGAATGCGGGCCCCGTTCGTGATTGAACGACACCCCGGAAACGATTGGCGTGTGCCCCACGTCTCGCGGTTTTCGAGACGTGGGTGGGCCACATCAGGCGAAGTCTAATGCGTGCCGTGCCTTTGAACGCCGCCACAAAAACAACTGGGGGTGCGCCGCTTCTCGCGCATTTCGAGAAGTGGCCCATCCGCGCCGCCCGCAGCATTTCGCAGGTACCCAGCCGGCGCCCGAACTTTCATCTTGAGTACATCCCACTTATCTTGCCCTTGAACGCTGACACAAAAACAACTGGGGTGCGCCACTTCTCGCGCTTTCGAGACGTGGGTGCTTGCACCGAGGAAAAATCATCACAAGTCCTGAAGCTTAGGTTCAGCGCGGGTGCCCCACCAGTCGGGCGGCGCTACCACCAAAGCGAGGACAGCGCACGAGAAGTGGCGCCCGTCCCGCACCCTCAACATGGGTCAGGACGGAGTCTCGCGCCTCGAAAAGCGAAGCGACTTGTTGCCCTCCACTCTGCGGAATTATGTAGAAGCAGTGGGAGGAAGTTTGACTCTGGTAGCCCAATTTCCCGAGCAGGAGCCGATCGCGATAGCCGGATTCGGCGAAATAGCCCCGCCAAAAGAAAACGGAAAAGCCAAACGCCGCGCCGCCCACGCAAGATGAACCAGGGCGCAGCTCGAGCATTTCACTGAGCCGGGATACTTCAGACCTGCCCCGGGGCTTACTGCGTCACAGCTGGCCTGCGCCGAAAACCTTGAAGCAGGCCTTCAAACTTGGAGCCGCGAAGCGGCGGCAGAACGCAGCCCACGGCGCGAGCCGTGGGTCAAAGTTGCCCAGGTTCGAGCCCCGAAGGGGCGAAAGAAGAGCCGGCTTGAGGGCGAGTCCTCGCCAGTCGCGCTCGTCACCTCCGCCATTCGCCGAGTGCCTACGGAGGTCGTGCTTAGTGAGGAAGACGGCATGAAATCCCCGTGCGGAGTAACCCCGTACAATCCGGGCCATAGTCGCGAACCACTAACGTCCTGCTGCATTCCTAAATTTAAGCCCCTGCGCCTGGGCGAAGTCATGGGCCTCCTCATCTGCCCGATGAGTGAATACGATTTCGCCCGCCGTGTTCCTGTCAGTCCAGTACTCGCCGTCGAGCTGGTGAATCGGCGTTCCTCTGACGTAAAGGAGCAAGCCGCCGTGGCTGATTGGGCTTTTCCTGCGCCGCAGGACGGTGGGCGTATTTCGATAGGTGCAGGCGAGAGTGTAGAGATCTGCATTGTCACTGAAAAAGCCTCCCGAAAGACTGACCGAGCTTGACTCCGCAGAGAAAAGCCGCAGGTCAATTATCGAGTACGTCTGCCTCACTACGATATAAACCTCGATCGGTGGTTTCCTCTGGTGAACGTCGGGATCCTCATAATTGCTGTCGAGTTGACCCTTCCACGTGCCCCGCAGGTCAGGCTTTTTCTGCAGGTACGGGTAGAAAGGCCACCAGTGCCACAGGTATCGTTCCCACAATATGAGAATGAATGCAACCGCAGTAACCACATAGGAGAAGGCATTATAGAAGTCCTTAAGAGGCACTCCATTGCCCTGCATGAATAGCACGACCGCGAGAGCCGCGAGTACGGTGAAGACCAACACCTGAAGTTGTCGGTTTGAAATCATTTGAATTCGGCGTATCGCCACGCCTCAAGCAAAAAAGCGTTTGCCTGCTCCCGCGTCCAAGGCTGCATCGGGTGAAAGAGCCATTTCATCCTGTTGACTTCCAGCCAACCCTTGCAAATCTCACCTGCTTTGGTGGCATCGTAGGCCACTATTATTACGTTGCGGACCGTGTCGTAGTACGAATTCCCGTCCAGATTCTCGACGTTGTAGACAAGGCACTCGACGAGATACGACGGGGCCTCCTTGGCCGCTCTCTTCTGTGCGGCATCTCCTAATGCTTCCATCTCATATTTCAGGTTTTTGAGCGCACGTACTACCGACTTAAATCGGTAGCCGGTGGCTTTGTTCTTGGCCACGCCGTTCGAGTAGTGCTGCTCCGGCCAGTTGACGATCGCACTGCCGCCCCCGTCAGGCACAAATTGCGTGCCTTCGGGTTCGGTATATGGGTAGATATAGCTAGCGACTAACATCAAGTTATGGATCTTCTTTTGGTATCTACGATGCGCGAAAGCCGCAACGACATCAGCATCGACCCGATACGTATTAGCGTGCACATCAAATGCTTTTGTCCCACGGAATACACCCGCGCGTCCGAACTTCTTCACTAGCGCCGCCTCTACATCGTTCTTGAATTCCGAGAATATATAGGGCGCTGCAACAACATTCGATTCCTGCATGGTGTAGTCGGCGAAGGTGTAGTCGTAAAAAAACGGCTCCATGCAGCAGACGCAGATATCAACATCGCTCTCAGCCCTGACATTTGTGTTGTTGCGGTAGGAACCTTGCGCGATCACCTTAATGCTTCGGACCCTTAGAGGATCGTAGTCCCTCAGCGCGTCCCGAATCATCCCTTCCGCATTCGCCTGTCTCAGGGCTTCGCCATCACTCGCGGGTTTCGTCCACGTATCAAAGATGGCTTTCCAGTCTCTTGCCATATCGCTCCCTGAACGCCTCTAGCGCAAGTCGCGTTCTGCATCAGAACGAATCTCCATAGCCCCAAAAGGCCCTCATTTACGGACGACCCGCGTCCATAAACAAAGGCCCTTTGGCGGAGGCTAGAAGACGACTTTAGAACTCTGATCAGCTCCGGTTTTCCTCTGGAATGCTCTGATCTATTCCTTGAAAAGCTCCCGGCAGCAGTGTACAAGGCAGCATCTGAGAATGCACCCAGAGTTAACCCTCCCTTCACCGGGCAGCGTTTTCTAGAAAACGGTTCCAACTTTACGGAAACGATACGAGACTTGTTGCGGAAATCACCGATGAAGTTCAAGGAACTCTACCCAGCCATTGCTGAGCGGCACCCCGAACGCTGTCATGGGCAAGGAAGAAAGGTCAATCCTTTCAACATGGAATGGCTCATCGAAATTCAATGCGATCTTGAAGAGATCGCCATCAATCGGGACGGCGTATGGCACCTAAAGCACACGGCTTCGGCTCGGTATGATCGCCGGGAATTATATGAGAGAGTTTGGGCGCAGCCGATGCAAAGGATTGCCAAAGAGTATGGGGTTTCTGACGTTGCGTTGGCGAGAGCGTGCAAGAGACGGAGTGTTCCTGTGCCCGGGGTAGGCTATTGGGCGAGCAGCTGGGAAGCCAGTGCCGGAGCAGCCACCATTGCCACCAGAGCTAACAAACGATTCCAAACGCGCAGTCTCACCCAAACATTCCCGGCTGAATAGCTTGTTTTCGAGCCAGCTCTCCGTCCCGACACGGGGGCACAGTAGTGTCGGCTAACGCTATTCAAATAGCGACGCTTGCACGGAACCCGCTCGATGCGCGCTCTTTTGAAACTGATTCGGTTTGGGTATGAAGTCAAAGCGACGCATGAATCGGTCAAGAAACTCGACCTGCCCCTTCAGAATTCGGTCGCGTGCCTCTTCGAGAGAGAACCAGCCTGCACGATCGACTTCGGGGAATTTCTGCATTTGCCTTGATTTGGGTGGCCACTCCATTTCGAACGTGTTGCTTCGTATTTCGTCGGCGGAGCAGTCTCCTTCGAGAGCCCAAACAGTTATGACCTTACCGCTGGGTTGCTTGACGTCATCGAGAGAAATAAACTCTCCTCCCGGCTTAGTGCCGGTTTCTTCCATGAATTCTCGTTTCGCTGCCTCTAGAGGATCGTCCCCTTTTGCATATTCACCCTTTGGTATCGACCAAGCGCCCATGTCCTTCTTTTGCCAGAAAGGGCCTCCGGGGTGTACCAAGAAAACTTCCACGCCGGAGTCGGCTCGCCTGAACATTAACAATCCTGCACTGAGTCGTTGCATGGTCATATCTCCTGTACGAAAATTCCCATTGTTGCCCTAGCAGAGGACATCAGTTCTGCATCAACCTCTTGTCCTTCGGCGATGAGGTTCAAATATCCGCTTACCAAAGTATTGTAAAACCCGCTGGCCCCCGAAGGGCCAACTTCGAAAGCAAAGCTCTTTCTGAGGGAAACCTTATACACTTTCGTTTCAATCTGAATGCGGCCGCTGCTGTTTGCATGATCGAGCAGAATCGCACTGCCGAGGGGAATAGAGTGATGCAACCGAATTGAAAAACGCTTTCCAGTGGCCGTCGGGAGTTCAGTTTTCATCTTCCACAGTTTTTCGAGTGATTCGAAGATGTCGTTGGCAAGAGCATTAGGCTTCATGTCCAACGCCGGTGCCATAGCCTGCATCAGCCAGGGCTTTCTGAAATCCAGTAGCGAAATCAGTACGGTAAAACGGCTGCCATCCTCTAACTTGTGCTTCAATGCCTCACACAATCCGTCAAATGGAACGCCTGTCATTAGGTTGACGCTGACCATAACAATGCTGCTCTGCGCTGTGGACACGTACTCGTCGATGCTGTGGGTCGCGCGATAAACATGGTAGTACTCGCGAGAAGGATAAAAAGCGGTCAAGCCCGCTGCATTGACCATGTCCATCACTGAGGCAACTGTGCCTTGCCGCGCTCGATCATCACCCGCAATCTCATGCCTCTGTTGAGGTTGTTTTTTGGAGGATACGTGAGAGCTTCTTGTTTTGACCTTTTTCTTCACCTTGGGTGGCAACGTAGGCGTTTCCATCAAGTTCGCCTTCAATTGCGAGTCCTGTTCAAGAGCTTTAATAAACGTCCGAGCCGCTGATTCCCAGGTGTAGCCCACATCCAGCAGGAACTTTCTAAGGCAATCCGCGTCTCGGATCGCTGCCCTAATATTGCGAGTCGTATCCAGAACCGCTGACGCTGCGGCCTGCAGGTCGGACTCTTGGAAAGGTTCCGTTGGCCCAGACGAACCGAGTACATCAATCGATTTTACGCAACCGCGTGCCTGCCCCCCAAGGTCGTCAAGAAGCCGGTAAACACCGCTCCTCTGGCTCAGGATCAAGGGTATACCGGCACCGATGGACTCCCACCCCGCGAGACCAAATCCCTCGTGCCACGAAAGCATTAATGAAAGATTAGCACCTTTGATGTGCTTGAGCAGATCCGGGGCAGCTAAGAACGGTAGCAGGCTGACGTTGATAGGAAGACCAGCGCGTTGTTCCAGCGCGCTCTTAATTCCTGCTCCGTAGGGATCATTGGGGTCGGTCCCGATGAACTTGATCAGAGTGTCCTCAGCAATAGAACCCGAGTGGGCAGCACGGGCCCTTTTGACCGCTTCCGCGACCGCGTGGCCGGCAAGCTCGATGCCCTTTATGAGCGCATTGTCCTCCGTGAGCCGCCCGAAAACCACAACCTTCAACGCGTTTTCCGCAGGTCGATGCTCCACACATCGAAGCCCAGGGACTATCAACTGTGCTTTGGCTGACCAGTCCAGCAACCTTTTATGAAGAAGAGGTCCGACGGCAAATGCCTTGCCCGCGCTTTCGAAGAGATCCTTCTGTCGCAACGCCTTCCCGGCATCTGCAACTGCGTGCTTGACCTCAGCATATGCCTCGTAGCTCTGATGCATGATCGCAGCCAGTTGCCCTCTCGCTGCCAGATTCATCACCTTGGCGGCAAATTCCCCAGTGACAATGTCATGCCCGATCCAGTATTCGACGCCTGTAAGATCTGTAAGAGCCAGGACGCGAGTTGCCGATCCCTCATCAAACGCTTCTTTGGGATCCGGACCAATAGGCAATAAAACTACGCCTTGGCTGGCTGCGTCCCCACGTTCTTCGCTGGATGCAGCAGGTACGATACATGCAACCCCGCATGTCAGACACGCTGCGAGAGCGCAGCAAAAATCCCGATTGAACGAATTAATTCCACCATGTGCGGAACCCCAAGCCGTTGCGAAGGTCACAAAGCGAATTGGGCCCGATGTTTTGTGCATACCACGCGGCTCAGTTGCGAGGGGTCGGACAGATTATACGTCCGAGCGTGCGGGCTGTAGGTGGGAGGAAGGCAACGCCAGAAACAAGGGGCTCAACTGTTGCAGTGTAAACCCCTCACAAAGCCAGCAAATAGGCGCAGATTTTCCTTGACAGGGTGCTATGTAATTGTACATAATCACTACGTAATGATTAGTAACGTAGATACCGACCTTTCGCAAATACGCGAAAGGCTGTCTCGCCGACTCTCAGAGCTTGACGAGCAGCTGGCGCCATTACAGGCAGAGCGTGCGCGATTGGGCGCGCAGCTTGACCTGGTGGAGCGAGCGCTGTCTGTCGACGGGGACGGAGTGCCCACCAAGACTGCAGATGGTTCTGCGTTCGTGCCGCCGCCCGCTGCTGGTCCACGTGAGACTGTCACCGCCGGGGTCGCGAAGATCCTGGCCGAAGCTGGCACGCCATTACACATATCAGAGATTCGCAATAGGTACATCGCCAGCGGCGAGAAGATTCCCGGGCGAGGGACCGAAAGCAATCTCCTGATCTACATGGGCCGTGACCCAAGATTTGTGCGCGTCACAAAGGGAACTTATGCATTGTCTGATGGCACGTCCCCAATCGCGCAGGTTCAAGAGCCGACGTTGAACAAGGTGCACAGGCGACGTCGCAAAAGAAGATCGAGATGAGGTGAGGCTATGACGAAATGGTACTTCCGCGAAATGCAACGAGCGGAGATGAGTGTTAATCCGGTGCAAAGTGAGTTCTTTAGCACTGAAGCGATTGAAGGCCTCACTGAAGGATTGGTGCGTGAATCGATCCAGAACACACTCGATGCCGCGCAAGGAACGCCCGTGCGCGTTCGGTTCTGGTTGTCCGGTTCTGAGAATGCGATCCCGGCGCAGAAGGCGAACCAGTACTTCGGTGGGCTGGAAGAGCATCTCAAGGCCAAGGGCAGCGGCATTCAAGCCATTCCATCACTCAATGGCGGAATTCCATTTCTTCTGGTCGAAGATTTCAATACTCGCGGGCTACGCGGCAACCCTTTGCAGGACAAGGACGTTGCTGGCGCAAGCAATGATTTTTACTACTTCTGGCGGAACGTCGGAAGATCAGGAAAAGGCGAAAAGGATCGGGGCCGCTGGGGCATTGGAAAAACTGTTTTTCCGGCGGCAAGCAGCATCAATACGTTCTTCGGCTTCACCGTCAGGAACGAAGCGCCACAGGGTCTACTAATGGGGCAATCTGTTCTTAAGGTTCATGAGCTGAACGGCTCAAGGCTGTATCCCTACGGCTATTTTGGGAGCATCGAAGCCGGCGATTATCGGCCTCACTTGAGAGAGAGGTCAAGAGCCGATGATTGCGCCAAGCGAAGACCAAGAGAGGAGCGAAATACGATCCAAGGAGGAAACCCATAACCGGATAGCAAACATCCCGCGAGGCAAAACACCACGATTCACGTGTTTTCACAACCACTCGAAAACCAACTTTATTTTATTCGCAGTTCGTTCGCCGTTCGGCAACAATATTGTACGTACAATAACGTAAGTTGTTGTACGTACAATAAAGTCACCCGTTCCACTTTTCACAAACCAGGGCCTGTTCCGCGCGGAAACACGCCCGAAATCCAAAGATCAGGCGGCCACCTCGAAGCGGTCGTTGTCCATCACCTTGCTCCAGGCCGCCACGAAGTCCTTTACAAACTTCTCTTTAGCGTCCGACGAAGCATAGACCTCCGCCAGCGCCCGCAACTGCGAGTGTGAGCCAAAGATCAGGTCGACCCGCGTCCCGGTCCACTTTACCTGGCCAGTCTTCCGGTCGCGCCCCTCATAAACAGCCCCCGAGCCATTCGACTCCGCCGACGGCTGCCATATCGTGCTCATATCAAGCAGGTTAACGAAGAAGTCATTAGACAGCGTCTCCCCCCGTTTGGTAAAGACGCCATGCGTAGACTTCCCGGCATTAGCCCCCAGCACCCGCAGACCGCCCACAAGCACAGTCATCTCAGGCGCCGTAAGTCTAAGTAACTGCGCCTTATCGACCAATAACTCCTCAGGCGAAAGCCGCTGCTTGCCATGAACATAGTTGCGGAACCCGTCCGCCCTCGGCTCAAGTGGCTCAAACGATTCGACATCCGTCTGTTCCTGCGAAGCATCCATCCGCCCCGGCGTGAACGGAACCTTGATGTCAAACCCAGCGTTCTTGGCAGCCTTCTCAATCGCCGCATCCCCGCCCAGCACGATCAGGTCAGCCAGCGACACCTTCTTTTTGTTGGACTTACCGCCCGCCTCCGCGCCATTGAACTCGTTCTGAATCTTTTCAAGCGTTTGCAGCACCTTGGCGAGTTCAGCCGGCTGGTTAACCTCCCAGCTTTTTTGTGGAGCAAGCCGAATCCGCGCCCCATTAGCTCCTCCGCGCTTATCCGAGCCGCGGAAAGTCGAAGCCGCTGCCCAAGCCGTTGAAACTAATTGAGAAACCGACAACCCAGAAGCAAGAATCTTCGCCTTAAGCCCAGCAGCATCCTGCTCCCCAATCAGCACATGATTCACCGCCGGAATCGGGTCCTGCCAAGGCAGTTGCTCCTTAGGAACCAGCGGCCCCAGGTACCGCACAATCGGCCCCATATCGCGATGCGTAAGCTTGTACCAAGCCCGCCCAAACGCATCCGCAAACTGATCCGGATGCTCGTAGAAGCGCCGAGAAATCTTCTCGTAAGCCGGATCGAACCGCAGCGAAAGGTCCGTGGTCAGCATGGTCGGCGCGTGCCGCTTTGAAGGATCGTGCGCATCCGGCACCGTGCCGTTGCCAGCGCCATTCTTCGGCGTCCACTGATGCGCGCCGGCCGGACTCTTGGTCAGTTCCCAGTCGTAGCTGAACAGATTGGTAAAGAACTTGTTGCTCCACTTCGTAGGTGTCTGAGTCCATGTGACTTCCAGGCCGCTGCCGATGGTGTCTGCACCACAACCCTTACCAAATTTATTCTTCCACCCAAGGCCTTGGGCCTCGATGTCGGCGCCTTCCGGTTCGGGGCCGACGTAGTCGGCGGGAATGGCAGCGCCGTGGGTCTTGCCGAAGGTGTGCCCGCCGGCAATCAGCGCAACCGTTTCCTCGTCGTTCATGGCCATACGCTTGAACGTCTCGCGAATGTCACGAGCGGCTGCGACCGGATCCGGCTTTCCATTGGGCCCTTCCGGGTTTACGTAAATCAGGCCCATCTGAACCGCGCCGAGAGGATTCTGAAGATCACGATCACCGCTGTAGCGCTCGTCGGCGAGCCAAGTGCCTTCGGGACCCCAGTTCAGCTCTTCCGGCTCCCACACATCGGCGCGTCCGCCACCGAAACCAAAAGTCTTGAATCCCATGTCCTCAAGAGCGACGTTCCCTGCAAGGATCATCAGGTCAGCCCAGGAAATTTTGCGCCCGTATTTCTGCTTGATCGGCCACAGCAGTCGGCGCGCCTTGTCAAGGTTCACGTTGTCCGGCCAGCTGTTGAGCGGCGCGAAACGTTGCTGCCCAGCCCCAGCGCCGCCGCGTCCGTCGCCGATGCGGTACGTGCCGGCGCTGTGCCATGCCATGCGGATGAACAGTCCTCCGTAGTGCCCGAAGTCGGCCGGCCACCAATCCTGCGAGTCGGTCATGAGCGCATGCAGGTCCTTGATTACCGTGTTCAGATCAAGGCTCTTGAATTCCTTGGCGTAGTCGAACTCCTCGCCCATCGGATCCGACTTGGGCGAATGCTGGTGGAGAATCTGCACGTTTACCTGATTCGGCCACCAGTCGCGGTTCGTGGGGACGGAGGCGCCGTGATTGAACGGGCATTTGGATTCGGTTGGGGGATTTTTGCTCTGATCCTCGGGAGACACCGTCCCGGACGATGAGGCAAGCGTATTTTCCATATGCGTTGGATTTTCCATATGCTTTTCCTTTAAATGAGTTCAAAACCGTGATGATCGACGAACAACCGTCAGACTCCGCTCGCGCAACCAACTACCCACGCGCTTTCTCGATCGGCTGTTCAAAAAGTATCCACATATTGTCAGAATATTGTCAGACTTTACGGGAAGCACGCGGAGCGCACTTCGTGCAGAGTCCCCGGAAAATGAGTTCGCATTCGCGCAGGACCCGCTTACCGAGAGATTTCGAGCGAGGCCTGGGAACATCGAACCACTCGATGTCCTCAACATTGCCGCAGCGGTCGCAGACGAAGTGGTGATGCTGCATGCCTTTGGCATCGAAGCGCGCGGCCCGGCCCTCGACGGCCACTTCACGCACTAAGCCCGCCTCCACCAGGTCCCGCAGATTGTTGTAAGTCGTTGCCTTGGAAGAACGCGGATCCATGCGATTCACAGCTTCGTAGATTTCAGCAGCCGTAGGGTGACGGTTGCATTCCATAAGGAATGCCATCACGGCATAGCGCTGCGGAGTGCAACGCAACCCGCCACCCTCCAGAGACTGCCTAATCGCTTCGGCGTGCATCGAGTGCTTAGAATATATCTAATATGACATTTTATCAAGACTGATGCTTTTGTTCGCTGGCGTCGGCCGGAAACTGGCAGACGCCGTATTGCTCAACCAGCAATCTTGCGGCCTGCCGGACGGGTAACGTACGAGATGACGAGAAGCACGAGCAACACCACCGGCATGAATGCCTTCGATCCGTCGCCGGCCAGATAGTGCGCGAAGAATGCGCAGATCCAAGCGAACGTAAATCCGGCGTAGGCCCATTCTTTGAGTATGGGAAATCCCGGAACAATCAGAGCGACCCCGCCGAGAAGCTTGGCGACTCCAAGAATGATGCGGAGTTGTTGCGGGTAGCCCACGTGCGCGAATCCCTGCACGGCCTGCGGGCTGCCTGAGAGGTAAGCCAATGCCCCGAAGGCCGCAGATGCGGCGATCAGACCGGTGGTGATCCAGTAGGCCAGAGTTCGTGCCATGCGAGTTCCCCTCGTGAATTGGAATTGCAGATGGGATGCCGGGGACGAAAGGCGAGATTCAGATTCTCTCGAATGCGATATTCAACTAAGCAGGGCCAGCACCTTGCAGGCACGCTCAACGGCCTCTTCCTGTTCCCGGGTAGCGCCAATGAATTCGATACCGTGATTGAATCCGCTGCGTGTCCGCACGACGCCGCGGATGGTCAACGGAGTTGAAGAATAAGGGAGCACGAAATCGAGTTGCAGCCTGACGCCAACGGCAATTTCCCGCGTTATGAAAACCGAAAGCCCGCCTCGGCTCACGTCAGTGGCTTGTGAATGAAATTTGGCAAACTCGCCGTCCACCAGCAGGGACACGCTGACAGGTATGGTTACGGAGTGGCGTTCCCAACGGCGCCCCGAGCGATCATCCAACATCTAACGTCTTCCCCCAGAAAAAAGGTAGGCTTGAACCGGCAGAAACGACAGTCCATTGTAAAGGTCGAGGGACGGGAGCGGTGTGATGGAGATCACATCCGAATCAGGGAGAAACCACGCGTAAGCCGCGGTATCATCGATAGCGACCCCATCGCCGTTGTAATAGGCGGTGCCGAGATTGAAAAGCGCGTTCGCGTTCTCCTGTTTTGCGGCCTTTCGAAACCACTCCACCGCTTCCTTCTTATCCTGATCGACGCCTCGCCCAAGCCTGAACATAATACCCACATCATTCTGCGCGGCCGCATTTCCCTGCTCAGCTGCCGCCCGATACCACTTGAGCGCCCTAGCGTCGCTCTGCGGCACGCCATTGCCCTCTCCGTATGCTTTGCCGAGTTTGAGTTGAGCAAGCGCGTCTCCGGCTTGCGCCTTGGCTTGGAGCTCGTTGACCTCCGCGGCGGACATGGTTTGACCGACCGGCGGCACGACCTGGGCCGGAACTGGCTGAGCAATCCAAATTGCGCTCAAGAGAATAGCGGATGAAAGATAATCCGATGGACGCATTCCCAAATCTCCGAAACCCTTGCTATTACGTCGAGACGCGAACGTTCGCCGAACTAGTCAAACGGCCTGCGTGGGGCGCCTTGATCCGCGCCGACCCGGCCGATGGTGATTTCTGCTGCGAAGTAATTTTCGCCTTTGATGGGGCAGCCCGCGAAGCGGCGCAACATCGCCAACTGGCCGACGTGAGTTAGCGCGTCCGCAATTGGGCCCTGGAAGAGCTTTTCGGGCGTCGCATTCAGCGGCGCGTCGGAGGCTAGATAGTCATCGAACTTTTTTATGGCAGCGTGAAAACGTTCGCCTTCTTTATCCCAAGAGAGCGGAGTGGAGTTGTTCCACTTCTCGTCACCTTCGGCCATGGAAAGCGCCCAGTCCATCAGGTCGCCGATGTGGGCAAGAATTTTGGCGGGTGTGCGCGGGGTGTCGGGCGCGCCATAGGTGGCAAAGTCGGGATGGGCTCCGCGAATGGTTTTGCCTCCGCGGTAGGCCAGCGTGGCTAGCGTGTGGCGGAGCAGGGTGCGGTCGTCAGACATGAATCAGCTCTCAGTTGTCAGTAAGCTACCGGATGTGACTGCGAACTGACAACTGAATACTGAAAACTTACTTCACAATTTCTTTCGCCACAGCGCTCCCGCGGAGCGAACGGCGGCTCTTGCTCTTTCGCGTAACGGCCGACTGTAGAGCACATCTAGAAACGCTTCCATCTCGCCGGAGAAGCCCCGGCCATATCCGAACCACCACATTTTCTTCATGCGCGGCAGGCGATCGGAGTCGACGTATTTTACGCGGACCATTTCTTCGAGACCCCAGCGCCCGTGCGTGCGGCCCAGGCCGCTCGATTTGACGCCTCCGTGCGGGGCTTCGCTGATGCTGAAGCAGGAGACCAGATCGTTGACCATCACGGTGCCGGTGTGAATGCGGCGGGCGAGACGTTCCCCGCGGGTGCGATCACGTGTCCAGATGCTGGCCGCAAGTCCGTAATCGGAATCGTTGGCCAGCCCCACGGCTTCTTCGTCGTTGTCGAAGGGCGCGATTGGAAGAACCGGGCCGAAGGTTTCTTCCTGCATGATGCGCATGCTGTGATCGACGTCCGCGAGAACGGTGGGCGCAAAGAAAGTTGGGCCGAGGTCGCGCAGGCGCGCGCCTCCGGCCAGCACGCGAGCGCCGCGCTCTTTGGCATCTTCGAGATGCGATTCGACCGTGCGCACCTGGCGCTCGTGGATCATGGGGCCGAGGTCAGTGGAAGGATCGAGGCCGTTACCGACGCGGAGTTTGCTGGCCTTAGCGGCGCAAGCTTCGGCGAATGCCAGATACAGGCTGCGATGAACGTAGCAACGCTCGACCGAAAGGCAGGTCTGGCCGGCATTCACGAAGGCTCCCCAAACAGCGCCGCTCGAGGCTACATCGATGTCAGCATCATCGAGCACGAGCATTGGGTCTTTGCCGCCGAGTTCGAGGACGACCGGAAGCAGGCGCTGGGCGGCGATTTCGGCGATGCGCCGACCGGTGTCTACGCTGCCTGTAAACACGAGCTTGTCAATATCGTTTTGTACTAATGCGGCCCCGGTTGGCCCTGCGCCGGGGAGGATCTGGAAGATTGCATCGGGGACTCCGGCTTCGTGCAGCAGTTTTGCCAGCTCGACAGCGATCAGCGGAGTGAGTTCCGACGGCTTAAGAATTACTGCGTTCCCGGCGAGCAGGGCGGACATGGCTTCCGTCGCCGGAATCGAAAATGGATAATTCCAGGGCGAAATAATTCCGATGACGCCGTAAGGCTCGCGCAGAATGCGGCCGGATTTCGTCTTTAAAACCGGATTGCCGTGCGGCAGTTTTTCGTCGCGGAGCAGGGCGAACCCGTTTTCGACGAGAAAGCGGGCGGCGTCGAGGACGACTAAAACTTCCGTGGTCAGGGCTTCAGCTTCGGGCTTGCCAGCTTCCTGAGTGATGTGGCGGGCGATTTCCGATTTGCGTTTGAGAAGAATCTGCTGAAAGCGGCGCAGAACGCGAATGCGGTTGCGGACTCCGCAGGCCTGCCAGCCGGGTTGCGCGGCTCGGGCGCATGCGACTGCGGCGCGGACTTCGGCGGGGCCGGCGCTGTCGAGTTCTCCGAGAACCTCGCCGGTCGCGGGATTGACCGACGCGATGCGCGAGATTGCGGGCGGTGCGTCGGTCTGGAAGGGCGGCGGCATCTCCGAAAAAGTTTACGCCGAGACAGGCAGCTTGCGAAGCTTTCTAATATTCAACGCTGACAAGGAACAGGCCGCTAGCTGGGGCGGTAGCGCCGGCGGCGGAACGATTGCGAACCGTGAGGATGCGCTCGAAGTCTTCGTGGGTGATGGTTCCCTTCCCGATCAGGATGAACGTTCCGAGTAGATTGCGCACCATGTGGTGCAGGAATCCGCTGCCGCGGACGGTGTAAACCAGCTCCTCACCATCGCGCTGCCATGCCGAGGAAAAAATTCGACGGACATTGGTTGGCGCAACTCCGCCGGCCGTCTGCGCGCGGCCGTTCTCATGCAAGTCCGCTGTCATACGTTCCACGCGTTCCGGATCGGCAGCTGCAAACGATGTGAAGTCGTGCTCGCCGAGGATTACTTCGGCGGCCGCCATCATTGCCGCTTCGTCCAGCGGATAGGGATAGTGCCACACATAGCGCGCCGTGAACGGCGAGCAGACGGCCCCGCGGTGAATCCGGTAGCGGTAGGTTTTGGCTTGCGCCGCCTTGCGCGGATGAAAATCGGGGGCCGCCTCGGTGACTTCCAGCACGCGAAGGGACGCGGGCAGAATGTGATTGAGCGCGGGCGTCCAGTTTTCGGTTGGAATGGTCGATGCGGACTGAAAACTCGCGACCTGGGCCAGCGCATGGACGCCCGCGTCGGTACGCCCCGAGCCCTGGGGCAGTACATTTTCTCCCGTCAGCCGTCCAATAGCCGAGGCTAGTGTGCCCTGGATCGTCGCGCGACCGGGTTGGACTTGCCAGCCGGCGAAGTCGGTGCCGTCGTAGGCAAGGGTCAGTTTGAGATTGCGCATGGACTTCGAGTCGATCACGGGTCGAGCGTCATCATTATTACTCTTGAAGACCATTGAGATTGACGGCGCCTTGCGGTCGGCTTTGCCAAATAAGCTATGACGTGTCAGATATACTATTGCACTTACGATCCATTTTCTTTTTCTGAAGACCAAATTTTCTGACTGCCCGGGCAAGACCCGTTCCTCCGCCGAACAAAGCGAGGAACTCTGGCGCGGCATTCTACGTAACACCTGGGTAGAGCGCAGGATCTTGATCACAGAAACTTAGATCGCTACTTCCCTGTTCCAGAGGCCTGATTTTGATGGAGATGATGCGAATGCAACGTTCTAGTTCTGCTTTGAGAGTGTTCCGTGCGTTTCGACCGGCTGCTGCGGTACTAGTGGCGGTTCTTATGGTGTCTGCAGGGTGGGCGCAGAATGCGTCCTCCATGCCGGCGGCGCCTTCGGCGTCGAAATCATTCAATGTACAGGAGTATTCGAAGCCGTTGTCGTACTTCCCGAATCCCCTCGCACCCTACACTCCGCGTCACGTCGAGCCGCCAAATCTGGCCAACACGGCGCGGATCGACCAACTCATGCATGACGGCAAGCTTTACATCTCGATGAACGATGCGATTGCGCTGGCGCTCGAAAACAACCTCGACATCGCCATCGCGCGCTATAACCTGAATATCGCTGATACGGATATCTGGCGGGCAAAGTCAGGCGCCAATACCATCCTTGGCGTCAACAACGGTGTCGTTCAGAACACTCCCGGGGGGGGCGTTGGCGGCCTCGGCACCCAGGTGGGCTCGGGACAAGGAGGCACCTCGGTCGGCGCGGGCGGTGCCGGGGCCGGTACCAGCGGACTTGTTCAGTCTACGTTGGGCAGCGGCCCGATCCTCAGCAGCTTCGACCCCATTATCACCGGTACCTTTCAAGTCGATCATCTTGGACTTATTTGCACCAGCCCATTTTGCGGACCTCATCAGAACACCACCACTGGCAACTTCGCCTACAACCAGGCTTTTCAGTGGGGCACGAATATGTCGGTCGGATTCAATAACAATCGGGTGACCTCCGACAATCCTTACAACGCATTTACTCCGGTCTTAAATTCCAGTTTTCAATTCAGGTTGACGCAGCATCTCTTGCAGGGATTTGGATTTGCTGCGAACACCCGTTTTATCCGCATCGCAAAGAATGATCGTGAAATCTCCGACATCGCCTTCCGCCTGCAGGTCACAACCACCGTGGATCAGATTGAAAATATGTATTGGGACTTGGTTTACGCCTACGAGAACGTAAGGGTTCAACAGGAACAGCTGGCGTTTGCCCAAAGAACTTTGTCCGATACCAAGAAACAGGTCGAGATCGGAACCCTCGCGCCAATCGAGGTCGTAAGAGCGCAAAGCACTGTAGCCAGCGATCAACAAACTTTGACCGTAGCGCTCACCAACCTCCAGTTGCAGCAACTGCTTATGAAAAACGCGCTCAGCCGCAGCCTGGTTGATCCCGTCCTCGCCGATGCGGAAGTCATTCCTACTTCAGCCATGGAATTGCCCGCTCAAGAGCCCGTAGTTCCTATCCAAGATCTGGTAAGCGACGCCCTCACCCATCGTCCCGAGATCGCAGAACAACGCATCAATCTTTCCAACACCGGAATAAGCAATAAAGCAATCAGAAGCGCTCTGCTCCCATCCGTGGATCTGTTCGCCTACTACGGCGGCGCCGGTGCCGGCGGCAATGGGAATTCCAACTACATATGCGTCCAGCATCCAGAAGCCTGTGGTCTCACGGGACCGCCTGCCCTCCCGCCCCCTGTCTCCTATGGCGCGACGTTGAACCAGCTCATCAATTCCACCGCTCCCGACAAAGGCATCGGCATCAATGTAAACATCCCACTTCGCAACCGCGCGGCGCAGTCGGTTCAGGTCCGCAGTGAACTCGAGTACCGCCAGGCGCAATTGCGCATTCAGCAAATCGAAAACCAAATCCGCATCGAGGTGCGCAACGCTCAGTTCGGCGTTCAGCAGAATCGTGCAAGTGTCGCCTCCGCGCAGGCGGCGGTTGACTTGGCCCGGCAGTCGCTCGACGCCGAGCAAAAAAAGTACGCCCTCGGTGCCTCCACCTCCACACTGGTGCTGCAAAATCAGGCTGCGATGACCCAGGCTGAGGTCACTCTCGTCTCCGCCAAGGCCGCCTATGAGAAGTCGGAAGTCGAACTAGACCGTTCTGTCGGACTCTTGCTCGACCACGCCGGAATTCTGATGGGTGATGCCGAGCGCGGCGAAGTGACCCACATGCCGAGTGCTCCCAACGTGGCACCTAGGCCTGCCGATCAACCGATGCCTCCGAATCCGCCGCGGCAGTAAGCTTGAGGATGGCTTTGAAACAACGGCCCCGTGAAATCGTCGCCGGTCCTTTCTTTTGCCTTATCGTTTGCCGACGGATAGTATGGATGTTGGCGGAGGCTCTATGCACGAGCAAAAGAAGACGCAGAACGCCCTGGTACTCGGATGGGGGATCGGAATCGCGCTGGTGGCGGTGGTTATCGCCGCGAAGTTTGTTTTCAAGTTCTAATTCCCTTGCACTCTCAGCGCCCACGGTGACTTGCGTGTAACAACGAGCCGCTGTTCCGCACCTGCTAAACTGGTGCGCGATGGAACGATTCGGCCTTGGTGCCATTCCTAAGTCTGTCTGGCGGATGGTGCTGCTTTCGTTTATTTTGCAGGTCGCGGTCATTGGAATCTTCCATCAATACCGCACCCGCCCGGAAGACGATCACTTCAATTTTGGCTGGGAGATGGGGCGCATTGGCCGCTCCATCGTGCAGGGCCACGGCTTCAGCAGCCCTTATGAAGGCAATACCGGCCCGACCGCCTGGGAACCACCGCTTTATCCTTTCTTGATCGCCGGGGTCTTCAAAATATTTGGAATTTACACACTGGCTTCGGCGTGGGTGCTGCTCACCATCAATTGTTTCTTCTCGGCCATTACAACGATTCCAGTTTTTCTGATTGCGCAGCGTTGCTTTAGCCCGCGCGTCGCGCTCTGGTCGGCGGGAGTTTGGGCGCTGAATCCCTGGGTTTGGTACTGGTCGGTGCATTGGATATGGGACACGACATTCACTCCGTTTGTGCTGGCCCTCATTTTTCTAGTCTCCCTCGAACTCGAAGACTGGCCAGGCTGGCGAGGATGGGCTCTATGGGGCGCATTGTGGGGCATAGGCGCGCTGATCAATTCAGCCATGCTGCCGTTTCTTCCCTTCTGCGGATTGTGGGTGTGGTATCGCAGATACCACCGCGGCCTGCCGGCGGTGGCTGGCATTGCGCTTGCCTCGTGCATTTTCATTGTGGCGATCGCGCCCTGGCTGGTACGCAACTACGAAGTCTTCGGACGCTTTGTTTTTATTCGCGACGATTTTGGCCTGATCCTCCGCATCGGCAACGGACAACTGTCGGATGGCATGCTGGTGGCTGCATTCCAGCCCAACATGAGCCCGCAGGAACTGGAACGTTTTCAGCGCATGGGCGAACTTGCCTATTCGGCAGATTGCAAGCGCCGGGCGGTTGAATGGATTCGCGCTCATCCCGGGCGATTTGCGGTCATTAGCCTGAAGAGATTTTTCTACTACTGGAATGGCGTGCCGAAACATACCGATAGCGTTGCGCCCTACGATTTCCGCATGTCCCCGTATCTGGCGTCGTCGGTGCTGGCGCTTTGGGGATTGGGACGGGCGATACGGCAGAAGCGGCCGGGGGCTTGGCTTTTCGCCGGGCTGCTGCTGACATATCCGACTATTTATTACATTGTTTTTGCGCATGCGCGCTTTCGGCATCCGCTCGAGCCTGAGTTGTTTATTCTGGGAGTGTTCCTGATCTCGGAGGCCGAGACACGCGCGAAGAGTTCGACTGAGGCCGGCGCTAGCGAGGTTCCGGTTCCGGCGGAATCCCCGGTTCGAGCTGGGAGCGGAATGCGCGCGTCTTAATCGAGTACTTAATAACAATTGAATAAGTCTTTTCGCAATGAAACTATCCATCGCGATTCTTACTCATAACGAAGCCGCCAATATCGAGCGCACGCTGGAGAGCGTGAAGTGGGCCGACGAACTAGTGGTGGTCGATTCGGGATCGACCGACAATACGCTTGAGATTGCGCGGCGCTACAACGCGCGCATCTATGTCGAGCCGTGGAAGGGATACGGCGGGCAGATGAATTCGGCGATCGATAAGTGCACATCGCCATGGGTGTTTTCGCTCGACGCCGATGAAGTGTTCACGCCGGAGTTGTCCGCCGAGATTCGGACGCTGCTCGCCGGTGAACCAAAGTATCGCGCGTATATGGTGCCGCGCATCAACCTGATTTTTGGGCGGTGGATGCGGCACGGCGGGCTCTATCCCGATTACAAGCTGCGACTGTTTCAGCAGGGCACAGCGCGCTTGCCGGAGGATACCGAGCCGCATACCACTCCCAAGTGGGACGGGTCGATCGGCAAGCTGCGATCCGATTTTCTGCATTACCAGTATCCGACGATTACCGGCTACATCGAGCACATGGACCGCTACAGCACGGCCAGCGTGCGGTTAGTTCTCCGCAAGGGACAAACCGGGCGTTCGCTGCCGGCATTTTTATTTGGAGTTGTAGTTAATCCGATAGCGACGTTTGTGTACAACTATTTTTTCCGCCTCGGATTTCTCGATGGCCGCGAAGGCCTGGTCTTCCACCTCTACCATTCCGCTTATGTGTCATGGAAATATTCGAAGGCGTGGGAGGCTGCGCGCGCCACGGATAAAGCGAATCCCTAGACGCGCGGCGTCATTCGCAGAATGTCATATTCCACGCGAACTTCCCGGTTAGGAAATTTTCCTTCTACCTGCGCTTTGATATCGCCAACCGATGGAATTCCATTTCGGCCAGTCAGGCCGCGCGCATCATCGAGCAAGACGATGTGCGGAAAACGATGGCTAAGAATCATCTCAAGCTCTGCTGAGAGCCGCTGCTGGTCGCTCTCCTTGCCACTCCACATGAAGTACCCGCCATCGAGCCAAAAAAGCGCCGGAGCGTTGAGTTGCGCCAGCACCTCAGGCAGGATCCTGCGACTGTCTCCGCAAAAGATTTTTATGTGTTGCTCGCCGGCGAACTTTCTCTCAGCGCGCTCGGCCAGTTCGGGCGCGAACTCAATAGAATAAATGCGGTCGAAGCGGCGCTTCATCGCGGCGACCATTTCTCCATAATAAGTCCCCGTCTCGACCAGAGTTTTTAAGGCGAATCTTTCGCCACATTCGGCGACAACTTTCTGCTTGAGCAGATGGGGAGAGCGCTCGGGCCGTCCGCGGAGAATCCAGTACCAGTAGTCGGGATAGTGGCCCGCCGCCTTGTAGGCGCCGTAGAACGGTGTGCGTTTGAGCAAACGGCGGACTGTTTTCAGGATCTCCTCCCAGTGGAATCAAAAGCATAGGGGCGGGCGAGAAGACGGTCAAGCCATGCCGCGGGGTTTATGAGCGTCGAAACCCTTGTCGGCCGCTAGCCGCTCCTCTATCATCAAAAACAGCGTAGGGAGCCTCATGGCCAACGAGAAAACGAAAACTGTAGGCAAGCCTGCCGTCGTCGAGAGTCCCATCTCCGACGTCTTTGAAGGCCGCCATCCGGCGCAGTCCGAAAAAGATTGGGCCGAGAAGACCCTGGCGCCGACCATCGAGAAGTCTCCCGAGAAGGCCATCGGCGCACGTACCGGCACCAACGTCGACGAGCACGGTCACGCCCGCTTCAGCACGATTTCGAATGCTCCGATTCGCCGGCTTTACACACAGGCCGATCTGCCCGAGGACTGGAACTACGAACAGTACCTTGGCTATCCCGGCCAACCGCCCTATACGCGCGGCATTCACGCGACCGGCTATCGCGGCAAGCTCTGGACCATGCGGATGTTTTCCGGCTTCGCCTCGCCCGAGGAGACGAACCGGCGCTACAAATATTTACTGGAACACGGTGGCGGCGGGCTTTCTGTTGCATTCGACTTGCCTACGCTAATGGGCTACGACTCGGACCATGCGGCCAGCGAGGGCGAGGTTGGAAAGTGCGGCGTGGCCATCGATTCGCTCGAAGACATGGAGATTTTGTTCGGTGGCATCAACCTCGAAAAGATCACCACCTCGATGACCATCAATTCTCCGGCCAGCGTGTTGTGGGCGATGTATCTGGTGGTCGCGGAGAAGCAAGGCGCGGACTGGAAGAAGATTTCGGGCACTCTCCAGAATGACATTTTGAAGGAGTACATCGCGCAGAAGGAATACATCTATCCGCCCGCGCCGAGCATGCGGCTGGTTGTGGATACGTTTGAGTTCGGCTCGAAATTCACGCCGCGATTTAACACAATTTCGATCAGCGGATATCACATTCGTGAGGCAGGCTCGACCGCCTTGCAGGAACTGGCGTTCACAATTTACGACGGCGTGGAGTATGTGGAGTGGGCGCGCCGCCGCGGGTTGGACGTGGATGAGTTCGGTCCGCGGCTGAGCTTCTTTTTCAATGCCCATAATGATTTCTTCGAAGAGATCGCGAAGTATCGCGCCGCGCGAAAAATCTGGTACCGGCTGATGAAGGATCGCTTCGGCGCAAAAAACGACCGCACCCGGGTCATGCGCTTCCACACGCAGACAGCGGGCGTTTCCCTGCCGGCTCAGCAGCCCATGAATAACATCGCTCGCGTCGCGTTGCAGGCACTGGCCGCTGTGCTGGGCGGAACGCAGTCGCTCCACACCGACGCCTACGATGAAGCGCTCGCATTGCCCACCGAAGAGGCGGCGCGCATCGCGCTGCGCACGCAGCAGATTATCGCTTACGAGTCGGGCGTAGCGCAGACGGTCGATCCGCTGGGCGGATCGTACTTTGTCGAAAAGCAAACGCTTGACATGGAGCAGGGCGCATTCGATTATTTTGCCAAGCTCGATCAGATGGGCGGGATGGTGAAGGCGATCGAACGCGGATTTCCGCAGAAGGAAATTGCCGAGGCGAGTTATCAGTATCAGCGAGCCGTCGAGGCGAACGAAAAGATTACGGTCGGCGTGAATGACTTCGTGATTGAGGAAGGATCGCCGCACATCCTTTACATTGACGAATCGGTGGCGCGTGCGCAGACGGCAAAGTTAAAGGCGCTGCGCGCGCGGCGCTCGAACGAAGAAGTTGAGCGGCGACTGGAGGCTTTAAAGCGCGCGGCGGCGAAGACTCCGGCGGCTGGGACAAATGGGAATATTTCCGACGCGAACACTATGCCCTACATCGTGGACGCGGTGCGAGCCTATGCAACCGTGGGCGAGATCTGCGAGGCGCTGCGGCAGGTTTACGGGACATATACGGAAGTGAGCGTCACCTAGAACCGCGAGCGGAACTCGTGCTCTTCTTCGGCAGCACGGGAAATCGAGACGGGGCAGGCCCCGTCTCTACACTTACTTCATGCGATTTCTGTACAAGCTCCCATCCACCTGCCCCACCATCGCCTCGATCTCGAGCGGCAGGCCGAGAAACGCAATCACTTCTTCCGCCACAATCTGCGGCTCGCGGAGCACCCGGTGATAGTGCACGCGTAGCACTTTCGTATTCGGCTTGGCCGCCAGGAATTTATTCACTTCGATCAGGTGCCGCTGAAACAGCTCTTCGATCGCCGAATTATCGCCGCCCGGCTCGTAGGTTCCGCGGCGCTTCAGCATTTCATCCTGCGACTTGAGAACCTCCGGCAGCGGCCGCTGCATGAAAATAATCTTGTAATCGTGCCCGTCAGGAAGCGACAAAATGAGTTGCGAAATTACCTTGACCACCTTGCCCTCGGCTTCGCCGATCAAGCCTGGGTTTTTGGGCAACTGCTTGATGCGTTCCCACTCCAGATAGCCCTTCGGATTGTCAGTGTCGGCTTTTCGTTCGCCATCGGAGACAGCCGACATCCCACCAGCCGTCAGCATCTGCATCATCAGGGAGGTGCCGGAGCGCGGAAGCCCGGAAACGATCGTGATCATCGAAACCTTTCTGTCATTTGTTGTCTATCTTTTGTCGATTCTCTTTGAAAATGAACCGCACGGGGATAATGCCACCGCTCCGTTCACGAATGATAGTAGCAAGCTGGCAGATGGGCAAAACGGAGCCTTCGCGGAACGATGTGGCGCCACCGCAAGTCTTGTCGGCTGCGGAGAAAGGATGCTTCCATTAGTTGAGCCCCCACTTTCGTGCCATAAGCTTGAAACTCCGTTTTCAGAGCCACAACTCATTCGCATGTTTACGTTGACAATACCTCGGAGCTTCGCTATTTTTACTTCCAACAGGGGGGCTAAGTGCGGCGCGGTCTTTGGGCATTCGTTCTGCTTTTGCTGGTCGGCGTCGTCTACGCGGCGGCGGTCCCCCCTACTGACGTTCCCGAGACGAGCTACAACGAAATTGACAAACCCGTAAATCAGGCGCCTCCGGTGGTGAGCGGCATTCGGTTCGTACGTCCGGTCAAAGTCACCAGGAGAGTTCCGAAGTGCGTCCTCCAGGCGCGCTGCGAAGTGCAATTTCCGGTTGAAGAGCGGGTGTCGCCTTCGCTCTCGACGCGGCAGGATTCCCATTCCGTACAAGACCTACTCTGCACTTTGCTGATTTGATCCTGACCTGAAAGCTCCGCCTGAGAGCCAGACTTACGCCTGCAAACGACAAGTGAGTCGCTACCCCGTTTGCGCAATCACCAGGTCGAGTTCATCAAGTCGAGTTCCCCAAAATCAAAGTAGTCATCCGCCTTCCGGGCTTCGGCCTCGGGCAAGTGCACATAACGCAGCAAATTGTGGCCGCCCCGCTTAGCGCGAGACAGGCTGCGGAGGACAGATCAGTTATGGATGAAGTACAGCACCAGTTTTATGATGCCACCGGCATCTGGCCGCAGCCCTACCGGCGCCAGAGATCTATGGCCACGGATACCAGCGTCGGCATCACAGACAGCCGAGTGGCGCGGTTGCTGCTCGTTCTCAGCGATATCAATGAGAGCGTGGCGGGACTCGAAAGCCTGCCCCAGAACGAGCTTACCGAACTCGTTTCCGGCGCTATCCGGGCCTGTGGATTTATCGACCCCGTCGAGGTGCGGTCAGCGGTCGCGACTGTCTTGCAGGCAATCGAGGCGCCCGGAGCGCCCCGGCTTTACGCCTTCTGAGGAGGGCATGGTAGAGACGAGGCCTGCCCCGTCTTTCTCAAGTTCGTCTGGCGGCCGTCCGCATGGCAGCCGGGCGTGGCGATGTGTCCGATTGCGTTCCGAGCGGCCGTGCAACGAGGGGAGGCTACTCCAGGGCAGTCGGACACTTCGACTTGATGAGCCGCTCGCCGAGCGGCGCAATGCCGGACCCCGCTCAGTTTCTTTCATTGCGCGGGGCTTGGCATTTCTGGTACCTTGCCTAGCGGTTAATGAAAGAGGGGGATCATGGCCTTTTGTCCGAAGTGTGGGGCGCAGATTGCTGACGGATCAGCCTGCGCGACGTGTGCCGGAGGCGTCCCGGGAACCGTGCCAATCGCACAGGCGGCAACCGGCGGCGGACTCGAAGACAACGTCGCGGGGGCGCTCGCCTATGTGACGATTATTCCGGCGATTATTTTTCTGGTGCTGGAGCCGTTCAACCGCAAGCGATTTATTCGCTTCCATTCGTTTCAATGCCTGTTCTTCGCGCTCGCGTGGACGGTGCTTTGGATTGGGCTCGAAATCATCGCGCACATTCCTTTCCTGGGATGGATGACAATCCTGGTTTGGCCGCTGATCAGCTTGGCGGGATTTGTGATTTGGCTGATTCTCGTGCTCAAGGCGTACCAGGGGAAGATGTTCAAGCTGCCGGTGATTGGAGATATGGCGGAGAAGCAGGCCGGAGCGTAAGCGCTCGTCCAGCCCTCGTCTTTGGCCCATCGGTAACGTTTCGACCGCGACCTTTTCGCTTCTTACGCGTTCCATAGAATAGTAAGCTAGAGGTTGCGTGTTTACTGGAATTCAGCCGGCGGGCTCGTGGCTGCGGCGCTATCGAGCGGTGGGTGCATCGGTGGGAGCGCACGTTGCCGTGCTTGCCGTAATCGTATTTCATCATCCGAAGCCAATTGACGTCACTCCCACCTGGCTGGCTTGGGGAAATTCGGAGCATTCCTACAAAATCACCTATCTGGCTCCAACCGACGAACCGGCGGAGGAGGCGAAGCTATTGTTGCCTCCGTCCTCTGCGAAGAAGTCACGAGTGCGGCCGCCCGCCGAGTCGCAGAAGCCAACGGCGGAGCGAGAGCATCATCAACTTGACGCAAATGCGGATGCGGGAACCGAGAATACCAGGGCAGGATCACCGCTGGGCAGGGTGGTCGATGGCCCTATCCTGGGCCATGAAGTGCACGTCGCTTTTCCGGTCGTGTACCCCGATCCGCCGGTTGACCGCGCCGAACTTCCTCGCGATCTCGTGGGCGACGTGGTGATCGAGGTCACGATCGACTCCGATGGCAACGTGGTTGAGACCAAGATCGTGCAGGCGATCGGGCACGGGATTGATGAAAAGATTGAAGCCACGCTGCGGCGCTGGCACTACCAACCGGCTACGCTCGATGGCACGCCGGTGGCTTCCCATCACGACGTACATTTTCATTTTCCATCGTGAAGATCTGGCCACGAAACTCGTCGCGGCGGCGGACGACGTGCGCTCTTATGGCTGCGTCTGTCCTGCTACCAGCGCTTCGACCCGTCGTTTTCGCACAGACCCAGGCGTCAGTCAGGATAGTTGGGCCCAGTCTATTTCTCATCGCCGGCGATTCCTCGAGCGAGAGCGCCCTCCAAAAGCAGATTCGAGAAATTGCGAAGGAGGCGCGGGGAAAAGTATCGGTGGCGTGCTCGCTGCCGAAGTCGTCGCTGCATTGCGACCTCGATCCCCATGCTCACCCTCCCATGCAGTCCGTCTTCAAATTCCCTCTGGCTGTCGCCGTTTTGCATCAGGTAGAGATGGGTAAGCTGAATCTGGATCAGCCTGTGCGCTTTCGTCCAGAGGATCGAATTCAGCACGCCTACAGCCCGTTGCAGGACAAGTACCCGGAGGCCGGCGTCGATGTAGCGCTACGCGAGCTCCTGCGAATGACTGTGTCGCTCAGCGACAATGTGGCGGCCGATATCCTGCTCGGGATTGCGCATGGGCCGTATGCCGTTCGCGACTATATTGCCTCGCTCGGAGTCGTGGGGTTTCATCTTCAAGACGGAGAGCGTGCACTGCACCAGGATGTGTCCGTCCAATACCGGAATTGGTTTGAGCCGGCGGGCGCGGTTCAACTCCTGCGCCGAATCAGCGATGACTCACCGCTGACGCCCGATCATACTGAACTGCTCCTGAATTGGATGGAGGGCTCGCCTCAAACGAGCCGGCTTAAGGGCGATCTTCCGCCGGGAACGCGGGTGGCTCACAAGACCGGCACCTCTGACGTGGACAACGGATTGGCGCATGCGACCAACGACATCGGGTTAGTCACTCTGCCGGATGGACGGCGGCTGGCGATTGCGGTATTCGTCACCGATTCGGTGGCGGACGATGCTACGCGACAAAAAGTAATTGCCCGAATCGCCAGAGCTGCCTACGATGCGAGTGTTGGGTCGCGCTGAAGCTCGCCAGGTAAATGCGGGGGAACGCATTTTCATCGCGGCCTCTTTTGTATTCGCTTTATATTCGCCTCTATGCTAAACTTCTCCGCCATTGGTGGAGCGAACACGTGCCCAAAACCAAGAAGAAGATCGGCGAACAACCAAAAGCGAACCGCTATCGCAAAGCGGTCCTGCACCTGCGAAAATCAGATCCAATTCTAGCGGCGATCATCGAGCGCATCGGTCCCTGCAAATTGGAGTTCGCCGATCCTACGTTTCACCACCTGGCCGAGGCAATCCTCTACCAGCAGTTGAACGGCAAAGCCGCGGTGACGATCTTTAACCGGTTCGCCGCGCTCGCCGGGAATCCGCTGACTCCTAAGGGAATCCTGAAGCTGACAGACGCTCAGATGCGCGAAGTCGGGTTGTCACGGCAAAAGACGGGATATCTGCGCGACCTCGCGGCGAAGACCGACGCTGGATTGCTTGAGTTCGAGCACTTGGCGGACATGACGGAAGACGACGTGATCGCACACCTTACGCAGGTGAAGGGAGTGGGCGTCTGGACGGCGCACATGTTTCTGATGTTCTCCCTGCGGCGTCCGGATATTATGCCGACTGGAGACTACGGCGTTCAGGCCGCCATAAAAAAATATTACAAGAAACGCAAATGGCCGAAGCCGGATGTGATGATCAAGATCGCCAAGCCATGGGTACCCTATCGCTCGATTGCGTGCTGGTATTTGTGGAGAAGTCTGGATATCAAGACGATGTGAGGAACATCTTCCGCCTTCGAGCATCTTCTGTGACCTTCAGCCACGCAAACGAGCGAAAATTCTGTTTTCTCCTGGCACTCAGCATTTCCCCCGCGTGTTATAGTCATCGCCCAGATTGTTAGTCCCTGCGAGGTGAGACATGGCGTCCAGTCCACGTTTCCAGAGATTCTTCTTTTCTGTGAGTCTGCTGGTTTGCCTTCCATTCCTTGTCACCGAATTGGCGACAGCGAGCAATAGCGTCACGTTGTCGGCCGACCCAGTTGCGGCCAAAGTCAGGCACAAAATCACCTTGACGGCGACCGTTACCGCGGGCGGAAATCCTGCGAGCGCAGGCTCCGTCAATTTTCTGGACGGAAAGATCTCGCTCGGAAGCATCCAGGTCGTCGGCACTCATCCCGCGGCCGGTCATCAGCAGGGTACGGCTGTGCTCACTTTAATGCTGCCTCCAGGCGCGCATTCCTTAACGGCAGTCTATGGCGGTACGGTGCAATCGCCGGGCGCTGTGACGTCCACTCCGGTCTCCTTGAACGTCAGCGGCCAAACGACGAGCAAGACCGTTCTGGTTGCGAGCCCTAACGCGGAGAATCCGAACAACTACGACTTCACCGCGACTGTGACCGGCGGCGGCTTCCCGTCCCCGGGTAATACGGCGGACTTCGACGACATCACCGACAGCATCGATCTCGGCTCGGCCCCGCTCGATCCACAAACCGCATTGCACACGTTTCTCGGTGGCCACAAGAAGAATACCTCCAACAAACCCGCGCAATCTGTAGTTGCCGATTTCAATGGCGATGGAATTCCGGACATCGCGACCGCGAATGCATCCTTCGGCCTGGAGGATACCCGTGGATCAGAGGTGAGAACGGAGGGGGCCCAGAATTTCCGCGATCTGGCGGGGCGAGATGAGCAACGCCCCCGTCCGGCGACAAAGCCAATCTTAAAGGCGCAGGTCTAGCCCTTT
>JBAQJF010000032.1:0-17384 GCA_049300195.1 Terriglobales bacterium
GGTCGTTGTAACCGTCGGCAGTCGTCAACTGCCCTTGCGGTTGCAGCAGGAAGCTGCGATGCGGACCGTCGAATTGGCCGGCTCCGGTATAGGCCGTGCCGTTCTTAACCGCGTTGGTCAGATCTTCCAGCGTGATATTGCGCGTTGCCATGGCCGAGGGGTCCGCTTTGATGCGCACCGCCGATGGTGTTCCAAAGATGGAAACCTGGCTCACTCCCGGCAGAATGCTGATGCGCTCGCCGATCTGCGTGTTGGCGTAGTCATAGAGCTGGCCCTCCGTCGCTGTATCGCTCACGATCGCGATGTACATGATCGGCTGGTCGTTCGGGTTCGTCTTGGTGAAAGTGGGAGGGCTGGGAAGATCGACGGGCAGTTGGCCCTGGGCACGCGTGATGGCCGCCTGCACGTCGGTCGCAGCGCCGTCGAGGCTCTTCGAGAGATCGAACTGGAGCACGAAACTGGAATGGCCCTGGAGGTTGCTCGAGGTCACGAGTTCAAGTCCGGGTATCTGCATGAACTGGCGCTCAAGCGGCGTGGCCACGTTGTTGGCCATCGTCTCCGGCGTCGCGCCCGGATAATTCACCTGCACCTGAATCACGGGATAGTCGATCGCGGGTAGATCGCTGACCGGAAGCCGCGTAAACGCGAACAATCCGAAGAGCAACACCGAGACCGTCAACGCGACGGTCATGACTGGACGACGAATGAAGACTTCGGACAAATTCACGACTGGCCTCCCTGTTTGGCTTTGGCCTGGTTATCGGCGTTCGACTTGTCCGGATTGGTTCCGGGCGCCGCGGCGGACGCGCCATCGCCTTCAACGCGCACTTTGCCGCCCGGACGAATCAGCATCTGCCCGGCGAGCACGATGCGCTCGTTCGCAGCGACGCCATCGGTGACGACAACGTTGTCGCCCTGGCGCTGCCCCAGTTTCACGGGACGCAGTTCAGCGGTATCGTCCGATTTGACGACGTAAACGAAGGAGCCTTGCTGGCTGATCTGCGCCGCCTGATTCGGGATCAACACCGCTCCTTTATCGGTAGCGAGAACGAGCTTCACGTCCACAAACTGGCCGGGCCAGAAGTGGCGATCAGCGTTACTGAGTGTCGCCCGCAGGTTGACCGTTCCGCTGCCGTTCTGCACCGAGTTGTCGAGAAACTCGACACGGCCGACGCGAGCGGCATTTTCTGGATCAGACGGCAAGCGAACTGCGGCTTTCAACGTGCCCCTCGACATGTCTTTCTGAACGGCAGGCAGGTCGCTCTCGGTAATTGTGAAGTTGGCATAGATCGGATCCAGCCGCTGAATCGAGAGCAGCGACGTCGAATTCGCCTGCACCACGTTTCCCACATCAACCAGGCGCGCGCCGGCCCGGCCGTTGATGGGCGAGTGAATGTAGCAATACTCAAGGTTGAGTTTCGCCGTCTCAAGACTCGCCTGCGACGCCTCGACCTGCGCCTGATCGACATCGACCGTGTTCTTTTTGGTGTCGTAATCCTGCTTCGAAATGGCGTGCGTCGCGATGACTTCCTCGTCACGCGAAAACTGGATTTTCGCCAGATCGAGCGCAGCCTTAGCCTGCGCCAGCGCCGCTTGTGCGGCGTCAACTTGTGCCTGGAAGGGACGCGGATCGATCACAAACAGGAGCTGTCCCTTCGCGAGATTCTCGCCATCCTGAAAATGGCGCTCGACAATGCGGCCTCCGACCTGCGGTGTCACCGTAACCGCTTCGAAGGCCGCATTTCTGCCGATTTCGTCGAGGTACCGCGGCACGTCCTGCGCGGTTGCCTTCACCACTGTGACCAAGGGTGCTGGCGTGGCGGGCGCTGCCTGCACGTTGCCTTTGCTGCATGCAACCGTCGCCAAAATAGCCAGCAGTGCGCCAGCCAGGGCGAGACGCCGATTGTAAAATGCGTTTGTCCCCACTTTTTTCTCGTTCATTGCGATCCTCATTCTTGACTAATAATCGAAATGCGTTCTACGCCGAAGCGACCAGAGGCGGCGCGATCCCCTTCGCAAATGCGGCTCCCGCCTGCGCCAGACCTGGCTCATTGGCATCGATGCCGGCCAGCTTGCGATGAAATTCCGCGTGCCCACCGATCTTCTGTAAGGCCCGGATTCGCGCGGCTACCAAGTCGGCAATGCCGCAGCTAAGCAAAAGCGAAGCCTCGCGATCGGCATATCCTTCGAGCACGGAGATCACGAATGCGAAGCGATCGAATGCAGATAGCCCGGCGATGGCTTCAATCTCCTCGGGGACTGTCGCTGGCCCTGGAGTGTTAGCCGCATTTTTCGTCTCATAGTCGGAATCGATAGACTTTTTGCCTGGCATTGAGTGCTCGGGTCTGGGATGGATCATCCGAATCGCGTTCGCGATGATCGTGCGGCGGGCCCACGATTGCGCCCACTCCCTGAAGACCGCGGTCTCCTTTTGCGAAGCATCCAACCCCTCTACAAAACACTTCTCGGCCGTTGTCCGATCGGCTGCCAGCAGGAACGAGAGCAAAAACAACTGGTTCATCTCCTTCGTAAAAATCCGGCAAAAATCCGCGGGCGTGGCGTAGTCCGCAGCGTTATGGGTTGCGACGTGATGTGCAACTTTATGTGCCCCAAGCATCTTCGACTTTCTCCTTCCAATTGATCGTCGTTTGAGAGCGATCAAAATCGACAATCAAATTGCTTCTTTCGTCTTTTCCGTCGTCAGCGTTTCGTCTTCAAGTTGCCCTTGGCCGTAGGCGCCCTTCGGCCTGCATCGGCAACGTCGTGCGAGTTGCTTCAAAACGTGCCGCATGAGAACGCCGCCGCAGGAGAACTTCGCGCCACTTTTCATGAGTTTGAAGAGCGTGTCCTCTCCATCCTGGCTAATCACGGTCACGTCGGTTAAATCGACGATTAATTTTCGACCCCGAAGCTGCTCTGCTGCGGCCCGCCAGGCGCTCTCCAGTTCGGTGGTCCAAGGAGGAACGAGCTTGCCCGCGAGAACCAACCGGCGTTGACCATCTGTTTCAACGATGGAGATCTTGAACATTTGTTGTACGTCCGATGGACTAGATATACGCAATGCGCGTGCCAAAGCGGATGCGTTCGATAAGTTGTTGAATTGAATTGAAGAGATGAGAGAGCGTTGCGATGACGTGTCGAAAAGTGTCGACGGGCTTTTCGACAGTATGTCGAAGCCCAGGAGAGAAGACTCATGAGCCAAGAATCACCACGGGATTAATAGCAGATCAAATCAGAGGTTCGGCTCAGAGGCTCACATCAACAAGTCGAGGATGTCTGTGCACTGCGGGAGTGTGAAATCACGCCGTTGCGCGCGGATCGATACCGAGTTTCTTCATGCGAGAAATCAGCGTCGTGCGCTTGAGCCCCATGCGCGCGGCGGCGCCTTCGGGTCCAGCCACCCGGCCCCTGGTGCCTTTCAGGATACGCAAGATCTCGCCGCGCTCTTCGGACTCACGCGGCCCCTGTGCCGGAGCGGCTTTGCCATTGGTGCCCAGTTCGCCCACCGGCACCTGAAGCGCCGAGCCGTGGGTCAGGATCACGGAACGCTCGATGAAATTTTCCAGCTCCCGAATATTTCCCGGCCAGTGCCAGCTCGAAAGCTTCTTCATGGCGGCGGTCGGAATGGATTCGATTTTCTTCTCCATTCGACGCCCGTATTTCTGCGTGAAGTAGCGCACCAGCAGCGGAATGTCCTCGGGACGCTCGCGTAACGGCGGAATACGAATCGGAAACACGTTCAGCCGGTAGTACAAATCGCTGCGAAATTCGCGGTTCTCGATCATCTTGTCGAGATCGCGGTTGGTTGCGGCCACCAACCGCACATTCACCTTCTTGGTGAGGTTGCTGCCGAGCCGTTCAAACTCCCGTTCCTGCAGCGCGCGAAGCAGCTTCGGCTGAATTTCGAGAGGAATGTCTCCCACCTCGTCCAGAAACAGCGAACCCTGATCGGCCAGCTCAAGCCGTCCAATCTTCTGCGAAATCGCGCCCGTGAATGCGCCCCGCTCGTGTCCAAAAAGTTCACTCTCCAAAAGCCCGGTAGGGATCGCGGAACAATTCAGCCGCACAAATGTGCGGTCTTTGCGGCGGCTGCGATCGTGGATGGCGCGGGCAATCAATTCTTTACCGGTGCCGGTTTCGCCGAGCAGTAATACGGTCGAATCGCTCGGAGCCACAGTCTCTACCAGGTTCAGCACGTGACGCAGGGCGGAGCTTTGGCCGACGATGCCCTCGAAATCCATCTCGCCGCGAATCTCTTCTTCCAGGTACAACTTTTCCTGCGCGAGCCGGTTCTTCAATTCGGCGATTTCGGTATAGGCGAGCGCGTTCTCCACACCGATGGCAACCTGATTCGCAACCTGAACCAGGAACGCGACCTCTTCCTCGTCGAAGGCATTTTCATCCCGCCGCGCCACCGCCAAAACGCCAAGCAATCTATCTTTGCTGATCAGCGGCACATCGCAGAAAGAGTTCAGACCTTCCGCCGATGCCTTCTTGTACATCTCTGGCGGCAACTCGGCGGGATCGAGTCGGTTCACTACCATCGGCTTCCCGCTCTTGAACGAGTCGCCGGGCATGGTGCCTTCGATCGGGACCAGAGCGCCTTCTACAAATATTCCGCGGCTGTCGGGATAGTCGAGCGCATGTACGCGCAGTTGCTTCGCGTCGGCGTCGGCGAGCATGATAGCTGCGGCATCGCAGCCCATTACGCGGCGAACGCTTCCCGATGCGGCCTGGAGAAGATCGTGAAACTCCAGATTCGAGACCACCTGGTTGGTGAGATCGAGAATCAGCTTCAACTGATCCTGCACGCGCTGCGAGATGAAGAAATTCACCGCAGCGTCGATGGCCAGGCCAATCTGATCGGCAGCCAGGCGGAGGAAGTGAACTTCCTCTTCGTCATAGGCATTCGGATAACATCGCCCTAAACTCAAAACGCCCAGCCGCCGTGACCCTCGCCTCAGCGGCAAAGTACAGGTCGATGTGACGCCGTGCTGCGCAAGGAAGAGTCCATATTTCTCAAATCGCTTTTCCTGGCTCCAGTCGAGCGTCAGCAGCGGCTCACCGCCATCGTGCACATATTGGACGGGAGAGTCCGCCAGAGGAAAAATATCTTCGGACGGCGGATCGATCCGCGTGCCGTTTATGTCGAGCAGGGTGAAGCAGGCCTGGTTGGTGTCTTTATCGAACGCAACCAGATGCAGCCAATCAAATGAAGTGACCTCACGCAGCTTCCTGACGAGAGCGTCGGAAGCACCGGTGCAATCATTGCTGGTGGCAATGGCGTTGGCGGCTTGCAACAATGCCAGGTACCGGCCTTCTTCTACGCGCGGAGAGATTGACGCCGTAACCATAAGAATCTGTCCGTCCCCAAATTAATTGACCAGCGGTGGCGACTGAGGTCTGCTCTTCCGAACCTAGGCCGAAAACCGGTCGGCCCAGCGGAGAGAGCGATGTATGAAGATGTGATGCGAGGACTCCAAAGAAAGCTTCTGAAATGTCGAAGCCTTCGCCACTCCTGCGTAATTTCAGACCGACGGCCCCATCGGGCTCCCAACTCGCCAATTGCGAATCGCCGTCGATGATAAGAAAGTAGATAAGAAGTAATGTCAGCGGGGTCTTTGCGATTTGAGCGAAGCGCGCGAGCTTCTTTGTGAGGTTCGAGGATTGTCGGTCACCTATGCCCTGAGGGACGGTGCGCGGATACACGCCGTCGATGACCTCAGCCTCGCGATCAACCCTGGCGAAGTTGTTGGAATCCTGGGAGAATCCGGCTGCGGCAAGAGCACGCTTGCGAATGCGATCCTGCGATTGCTGCCGGGCCATGCTAATTGCGAGCAAGGCACAATTCTATTTCGCGGGCGTGATCTCCTGGCCATGTCCGAATCGAAGTTGCGTGAAATTCGCGGCCGTGAAATCTCGGTGATTCCCCAGGATCCCGCGCTCACGCTGAATCCAGTGCTCAACGCCGGTTCTCAGATTGCCGAAGTGCTGCGGGCGCATCTGCAATTGCCGGCAAAGGACCGGCGCGCTCGGGTCTTGCAGTTGCTCGCTGAAGTAGGGTTCGATCACCCGAAAGAAATCTACGGCGCATATCCTCACCAGCTCAGCGGCGGACAGCGGCAGCGGGTTGCGATTGCGCAAGCGATCTCATGCAGCCCCGCGTTGACGATTGCCGACGAGCCGACCAGCAAGCTGGACGCGCCGCTCCAGGCGGAAATCGTTGCGCTGCTGGTCCGGATTCGCCGGGAACATGGAATTGCGATTGTAATGATCAGTCATGATCCCGCGGTCTTTGCGGGGTTCGCCGATCGCATGGCGGTGATGTATGCGGGCCGAATTGTTGAAATTGGAACCACGGCGCAGATTTTTCGGAATCCGCTGCATCCCTACACTCAAGCTCTCGTTCAAATCGCAAAATCGGAGGTAGGCGCTTCTCCTTGGGCCGCGCGCCTGCGCTTTGCGGCGATCGAGGGAGACTCGCCCGATCCTGCAAGCTTGCCAGCCGGTTGTCGTTTTCATCCGCGCTGTCCTGACAGGATGGAAGTATGCAGCGAGCGCTATCCACCAGCTTTTTTTCCCGAAGCTTCAAGACCTGTTAACTGCTTCAAGTATGGGGAATGACTCGAAACGCGAATTGAAAGGTAACTTGCCCAGCCCGCCGATACCGACTGACGCGATATTACGCGTCAGAGGAATTTCGAAGCGCTATGTGCGTGGCGGGCTTTTGCGGAATCGCACGCCGGTGATGGCCGTCGAGGGCGTCGATCTCGAAATTCCAGCGGGCAGGACTTTGGCGCTGGTGGGAGAGTCGGGCTCCGGCAAATCAACGGTCGCACGCTGCGTGGCGCGGCTCGAAAAACCAGACGCCGGCCAGATTTGGATTGCCGGGGAAAGTATCTCGGGTCGAGACTTTGGCAACCCGGATTCATCAAGGCCCGCTGCAAAACGAAGCCCGCGCGCGAATCTTCTTTTGCGCAATCAGGTACAGATGGTCTTTCAGGACGCCATCACGTCGATGAATCCACGCTTCAGCGCCCGACGGGTCATCGAAGAGCCCTTATTGATTATGGGAGTGGGCGCGCAGTTGCGAAGCGATGCCGCGCGCACGGCGATGAATGAGGTAGGACTCTCGGCGGATTGGCTCGATCGATCGGTGATGGAATTCAGCGGCGGCCAGCGCCAGAGACTGGCAATTGCACGCGCGTTGGTAGCCCGGCCAAAGCTGCTCGTGCTGGATGAAGCGCTCACGGGATTGGATCTTTCTACGCAGGCGCAAATTGCCAATCTGTTGCTGGATTTGCAGGCGGCGCATTCCCTCACCTATCTGCTGATCTCGCATGATTTGGCTCTCGTTGCGCGCGTGGCCGACACGATTGCCGTGATGGCACGCGGCCGAATTGTGGAAAAGGGGCCAACGTTCGAAATCATGACCGCGCCCAAGCACGAGGATACGATTCGTCTGCTGGCATGGTCGCGAGCGGCGCAATCGAATTTCGCCAACATCTCGGAGATGCCCGCATGAGCTATCTCATCCGGCGATTCATCCGGGCTCTAGTCTTGCTCGTCGGCGTTTCTGCCCTCTGCTTCCTGTTCACCGACATGGCGCCAGGCAGCTTCTTCGACGAGATGCGAGTGAATCCGCAGATCTCGCCGGAGACAATTGCCGGCCTACGCGCTCAGTATGGGCTCGATCAACCGCTCGCCGTGCGCTATGGACGCTGGATGAAATCCGCGCTGCACGCCGATCTCGGCTACTCGATCGCCTACAACATGCCTGTGGCGCCGCTGCTCTGGAGCCGCGCTAAAAATACTCTGCTGCTGACGATTACGGCGATGATCCTCACGTGGATCGTCTCGGTTCCGCTGGGCTTGTGGGCGGCGGCGCGGCACGGTGGTTTGCTGGATCGCGCAATTACGCTCATTAGCTCGCTGCTGATCGCGGTGCCGGAAATCGTAATCGCCATTGCCCTGCTGGCGATTGCCGTGCGCTGGCATCTCGCACCCGGGGGAGGAATGGTCTCGAGTTCCTTCGACGCGCTATCGGTTCGCGGAAAACTCAGCGATGTTATCGCGCACTTGAAATTGCCGGTCGTGATTCTCGTGCTGTGCGAAAGCGCGGTGATTGTGCGGCACATTCGCGCCAGCGGGCTCGAAGTGCTGAAAGCTTCCTATATCCAAGCCGCGCGCGGTCTGGGAATCAGCCGCACCAGATTGCTCTTCCGCCACGTATTGCCGGCAGCGGCGAATCCCGCGATCTCTCTTTTCGGATTTTCACTGGCGGGCCTGGTCAGCGGATCGTTGCTGGTAGAGGTGATCTGCGGATGGCCCGGCTTGGGGCCGCTTGTTCTCGACGCCACGCTTTCCCGCGATCTGTACGTCGTCATGGGAGGCATCATGTTCTCCGCGCTCTTCATGATCGGCGGAAATCTGATTGCCGACATATTGCTGATGGTGTTCGATCCACGAATTCGGACAGGTGCTGCGCATGCCAGCTAGACGCATGAGTGCGCGCCTCCAATCCATAAGAAGCAAAGCCGCGTGGCTGATCCTGCTCCTGGCCGCTCTACACATCATGATTTTATTTGCGGGGTTCGTTTCGCCCTACGATCCGGCCACGCAGAATCGCGAACTGCCCTACGCTCCGCCGACCAGATTGCATTTTGTCGACAGTGCGGGCTTTCACTTGCGGCCCTTTGTTTATGCGTGGATGCCAGCCGACGACGGCTATCGGGAAGATCGCACAAAAGCGTATCCCCTGCATGCATTCGTTCGCGGCGACTCTTACAATTTCCTCGGACTCCGCGAAACGAATCTCCATCTCTTTGGAGTGGACGATCCCGGCAAAATCTTATTGTTCGGCACTGACGCCTTCGGCCGCGATGAATTTTCTCGCGTCCTGTGGGGAGGACAGATTTCCGTAGCGGCGGGAGTCGTTGCGACCGCAGTCACTTTGGCGGTTGGAAGCATTGTTGGAGTGATTGCGGGCTACTATGGCGGCTGGACTGACGAAACGCTCATGGGAACGACCGAGCTATTCCTCTCGTTGCCCTGGTTGTACTTTTTGCTCGGAGTGAGAGCGTTCCTGCCACTGCATGTAAGCCCGGCGCGAACCTTTCTTCTTCTGACCTGCGTAATCGGACTGATTGGCTGGGCACGGCCGGCGCGGCTCGTGAGAGGAGTAGCGCTCAGCGCGCGAACCCAAAATTACGTTGCGGCCGCGCGCGGTTTCGGCGGATCTGATTTCTATCTGTTGCGCCGGCACATCCTGCCGGAAACCTTTGGCGTCATACTCACGCAGGCAGCCCTGCTCGTGCCGCGATACATCGCGGCAGAAGTCGCGCTGTCATTTTTCGGCCTCGGCGTCAACCAGCCGGTGCCGAGTTGGGGCAACATGCTGAGCGCTTTGCAGCAATACAGCGTGCTCATTTCTTATGGCTGGCTGCTGGCTCCGGCGGCCGCATTATTCGTTACTTCCGTCATGTATTACCTGCTCGCCGATGCCCTTCAATCGCGGGTAGAATCTCGATAAGCCTTCAAAAAAACCAGCCGTTCCGTGGGGAAGTTCTGTGGGGAAAGGGTGTTATGAAAGTGATCGCTCGCCTGTCCCTACTCGTGTGTCTGCTTGCCGGTATTTGCGGAGCAGCCACGTCTTTTTCCGGAGCTCCAACTCCCGAAACTCCCGGCAAGAATGAAGAACTTCAGCACGACGCAGCCGTCTCGGGCCACTATGGCGGATATCTGACCATCGGTCAGCGCGCTGAACCCAAGACTCTAAATCCAGTGACTGAGTCGGATTCCGCGTCGCGTGAAGTCATCGGACGCCTCAACTCCGACCTGATCGAAATCAATCGCGCTACGCAGAAGACTGAGCCCGCGCTCGCGAAGTCATGGAAGACATCCGCCGACGGTCGCACCTTCACTCTCCAACTTCGCAAGGGAATCCGCTTTTCCGACGGCCATCCCTTCGACGCCGACGATGTCGTCTTCTCCTTCGTCGTCTACATGGACGAAGCCGTCGACTCCCCACAGCGCGACCTACTAATCATCGATAACAAGCCGATGACGGTTACCAAGGTAGATCCGTACACGGTGCGATTCACCTTGCCGAAGCCCTACGCCGCAGCCGAGCGCATTTTTGACGGCTTCCCGATTTTGCCAAAGCATCTTCTCGAAAAGCCGTACCGCGAGGGCAAATTCGCGCAGACATGGTCGCTCAACACGCAACCCTCGGAGATCGCCGGTCTCGGGCCATTTCGTCTGAAGCAGTCCACGCCCGGACAGCAGATTGTGCTGGAACGCAATCCTTATTACTGGAAGGTTGATCGCAACAATCATCGCCTCCCTTACCTCGACTCAGTCGTGTTTCTCTCCGTCGGCTCGGAAGACGCGCAGGTACTGCGCTTCGAAGCTGGAGAGACTGACGTCATCAACCGCCTCAGCTCAGAAAACTACAACCTGCTTGCCAAAGAGGAACCGCGTGCCGGGTCGCAATTGGCCGATCTCGGTCCGAGCCTCGAATACAACTTTATCGTTTTTAACCTGAACGATCTCAGCGGAAAAAAGCTGGACGCCGTCGCGCGAAAGCAAGCCTGGTTTCGCGATCTAAAGTTCCGGCAAGCGATCAACGCCGCCGTCGATCGCGATGGAATCGTGCGCCTGGTTTATGGCACTCGTGGCACGCCATTGTGGGGCAATGTTGGTCCGGGCAACAAGCTCTGGGTCAATCAGGCGATCCCGCATCCGAAGCGTTCCGTCGATGCGGCGCGGCAACTGCTGAGGTCCGCGGGATTTTCCTGGAACAAAAGCGGACAACTGCTCGACTCTTCGGGCCAGACTGTCGAGTTCACGATCATCACCAGTTCATCGAACGCTCAACGCTTGAAGATGGCGACCCTGCTGCAAGACGATTTGGCACACCTCGGCATGCAGGTCCACGTTGTGCCCCTCGAATTTCGCGCGGTCGTCGATCGCGTCTTTCAGAGCTTCGATTACGACGCGGCGATTATGGGCCTCGGCGGCGGCGACGCCGATCCGAATCCGGAGATGAATGTCTGGATGTCGAACGGCACCTCGCATCTCTGGAACCTCGGCGAGAAACAGCCGGCAACAGATTGGGAACGCGAGATCGATCGGTTGATGGAGCAACAGATGGTCACGCTCGATTACGCAAAGCGCAAGAAGATGTACGACCGCGTGCAGCAGCTGATCTCCGACAATCTGCCGTTCATTTTCCTCGCAACACCGAACATCCTGGCGGGGGCCGACGCGCGCGTCGGCAACTTCAAACCCGCGGTTCTTGACCCGTATACGTTGTGGAATGCCGATGAACTCTACATCCGCAACGGCGGGATGGAGAACGCTGGAGTGCGATGACGGGAACCGCAGCCAGGCAACAGAAAGAATCGGCTCATTCTTCAGACGAAAAGCTGATCAAGGCGTGTCTGAAGGGCGACGCCGAGGCCTGGGCTGCGCTCATCGACAAGTATAAAAACCTGATTTATTCGATCCCCGTCAAGTTTGGCATGTACCAGGATGCCAGCGACATTTTTCAAGCGGTGTGCGTTGACCTCATGTCGGAGTTGCCTCGCCTGCGCGAACACCGCGCGCTGCCGAAATGGCTGATTCAGACGTGTTATCACCGGTGCCTTCAGCAACGGCGCGTCGCGGGCCGTCTCGTAGAACTTGAGCCCGACCACGCCGAGAAGGCCGTCGATAGCAACGACGACCCACTGCCCGAGCAGATGCTGGTACAACTCCAGCAGGAACAGCTTCTGCGCGATGTAATCGCCGGGATGCCGGAGCGTTGCGAGCGTATGATCCAGATGCTCTTCTTCGAAACGCCGGCGCGCCCTTACGACGAAGTTGCCAAGGAGCTCGGCCTTGCCACCGGATCGATCGGCTTTATCCGCGGCCGCTGCCTCGCTCAACTTAAAAAGCAACTCGAAAAGAGGGGCTTCTGATGAGCGTCCAGCCGGTACGGCAGACCGAACTCGACGCCATTGTCCAGCAGCTTTTGGCGCTCGAAGGCACGCCGAGTCGTCGTGCCCTTGTCGCCCAGCACCCCGAAATCGCGTGGGATGAAGTCGTGACTACCCTCACTGAGCGCGTCTGGCAGGAGGTGCGAGTTGATTCCCATAGCGCCGATCGAATCGCCGATGCCGCGATTGACGTCGCGCAATCGGTCGATGGCCAGATTTCGCGGGCGAGAGCCTTCCGCGCAAAAGCGAATTCACTCTACACCTTAGACCAGCACGCAGCCGCCATCGAGCATCATGAAAAAGCAGCCGCGTGTTTCGAACAAGCCGGAGACGAGGCCGAACTGGCACGTACGCTGAGCAGTTCGATTCAACCGTTGCTCCTCCTGGGCCGCTACGACGAAGCGGTCGCCAAGGGAGAACGCGCGGCGGCCATCTTCAGAAAACAAGGCAACACGCGCCGTCTGGCGCGGCTCGAAATCAACATTGGCAACATCTACCATCGGCAAGATCGCTTCACCGAAGCTCTGGCAATTTACGATCGCGCCTACCAGGAGCTATTAAAGCACGACGACGGCGAAGCATTGGCGGCGGTTCTGAGCAATCTTTCTCTCTGCTACATCAGTCTGAACGATTTTCCGAAGGCGCTGGAATTTCATCGCATCGCCCGTGACGAGTGCCACCAGAGAGGCATGCCGATTCTGGTCGCCTATGCCGACTACAACATCGCCTATCTGTACTTTTTGCGCGGTGAATATGGCCGTGCGATCAAGATGTTGCGCGACGCCTCGGCCGGCGCCGGCAAAGCAAACGACGCCTATCAACTGGCGCTCTGCAATCTCGATCTTTCTGAAATTTATATCGAACTGAATTTGAGCGCCGAGGCCAATGAGCTGGGACGCGCGGCCAACGAAGGTTTCCGGAAACTCGGTTTCGGCTACGAAGCCGCCAAGGCGCTCGCCTTTGCTGCCATTGCGGTCAGCCGCATGGGACAAGCGTTCGAGGGCATCAAACTATTCGCGCAGGCGAAGGAGATGTTCGTTCAGGACAAGAACCTGATATGGCCTTCCCTGATCGACCTCTACGAAGCGCTAGTACTTTTCAATGAAGGCCGCCTGTTCGAGGCGCGGCGGCTGTGCGTGGCGGCTCACGAATTCTTTCGCACCTCTGCGATGCCGGGCAAGGCTGTGCTCGCGGAATTACTCTTGGCGCGCATCGCGCTGCGCATGAGCGACCGCGATGGCGCGCGGAATCATTGCCAGCAAGCGCTTTCGAGCCTCGCGAATTTTGATTCGCCCGTGCTGCTCTACCAGGCCGAATTCCTCATGGGTGAAGTCGCGCGCGCCGCTGGAAAAAACGACGATGCCTATCGATCTTATGGCCGAGCCCGCGAGGCCGTGGAACGCCTCCGCGGCAGCCTGCGCGGAGAAGAGTTGAAGCTGGCGTTTTTCCAGAACAAGCTTGAGGTGTACGAAAATCTGGTGGAGCTATGCCTCGGCCGCCCGGACGGCTTCGAAGAAGCATTCGGCTACATCGAGCAGGCAAAATCCCGCACCCTGGCCGATCTTCTCAGCAAGCCGGTGCACGTCGCATCTGCCGCCGATGCGGGGCAAAGCGATCTTGTCCGATCTATCCGCAATCTGCGCGAAGAACTGAACTGGTATTACAACCTCATCGAGCGCGAGCAATTGCGGCCGGAAGAGCGCTCCGAGGAAAGAATCAAGCAACTCGAACAGGAAGCGCGTCTGCGTGAGAGCGATCTCACCAAGGCCATGAAAGAAGCTACCATCGCCGAAGCGCATGAAGCCGGCCTCGAAGTGGCATCGACCGTCTCACTTGAGCAGATTCGATCGGCCCTTCCTGCAGACGCAACCCTCGTCGAATTCTTCCGCGCGAAAGATCATTACCTGGCCTGCGTTCTCACCCGCGATGAACTGTACATCGCGCCCGTCACCGTCCAGCCGCGGATTCAGAAGCTCTTGCAATTGCTGCAATTTCAGATGTCGAAGTTCCGCCTCGATCCGAAGTATCTGAGCACCTTCAGCCAACCGCTGCTGGACGCCACGCAGGCGCACCTGAAAAACCTCTACCAGGAACTGATTGCGCCGATCCGGCACCGGCTCAACTCCAAGCATCTGGTCTTCGTGCAGCACGGACTCCTGCACTACGTTCCCTTTCACGCTCTGCATGACGGCGAGTCTTACCTGATTGACCGCTACTCTGTTTCGTACGCTCCGAGCGCGAGCGTCTACGCCCTGTGCCAGTCCAAGCCCGCCAACACCACGGGAGATGCTCTCATTCTTGGCGTGCCGGACGCGCAAACTCCTTCAATTCAAACCGAGGTTGAGGCGCTCAGCGCCATGCTGCCGAATTCGAAGGCGTTCCTGGGAGAACAGGCAACCGAGTCCGTGCTAAGAACTCACGGTCGTATCAGCCGCATCGTTCACATTGCGACCCACGGCTATTTCCGGCAAGACAATCCCATGTTCTCGTCCATCCGTCTGGGAGACTCGCATTTGAGCCTGTACGACATTTATCGCATGCAGTTGCCTGCCGAGTTGGTGGTTCTCAGCGGATGTGCCACCGGCCTCAATGTGATCACGCCGGGAGACGAACTGATCGGCCTGGCTCGCGGCCTGCTTCAGGCAGGAGCGCAGTCACTCGTTCTGAGCCTCTGGGACGTGCACGACGAAAGTACCAAGGACTTCATGATTGCCTTCTACGCCCGACTGCAGCAGGGGCAGTCGAAGTCCGCAGCCATGCAATCGGCCATGATCGAACTGCGGGAAAAACATCCGCATCCCTATCACTGGGCTCCTTTCTCATTGATAGGAAAGGGGTAAGCGTCCGCCCAAAAAATTCCCTTCCCGCCTATATTTTTCGTCCTTCCCGCCTCCCTTATTCAACAGAGCAAAAGAATTCAAAGAAAGGGCAAATTTCAGAATGGAGCACTTTTCCGAGCAAGCGTGGGCCGATTTTGGCAGAGGATTCGGCGCATCCGAAAAGGCGCGGGGCATCAAGACGCATCTCGCCACCAATTGCCTGAATTGCAAATCGGAGAGCCGTTTCTGGAGCCGCCTTCAAAGCATGGCCGTCGCGGAACGCGAATATTCGGCGCCTGAAAATCTGGTGCGTTTGGCGAAGCTGGAATTCGCCGCCAAACACGAGTTTCAGGCTGAAAAATGGAGCCTGGCGAACGTGCTCTTCGACAGCTTTTCGCAGCCCGCGCTGGCCGGCGTGCGCAGCAGCGCTGCCATCGCCCGGCAGGTGGTTTATGAGGCGGAAGGGCTGACCGTCGATTTGAGATTTGATGTTGTGGTGCCATCGGGAAGGGTTTCCGCGGTGGGCCAGATACTCGATCGCCAGACGCCGCGCGAACTGCTGACTGGCTCCCCGGTTGTGGTTTGGACAGAAAATGGCCGCCTGGTGGCGACCACAACCGCCAACGCACATGGCGAATTTCAGCTTGAGTTTGAGGCGCAGGACGATCTTCGGCTTACCGCAAGGGTTGGGGACCGTAGAGTCAAACTGCCGCTCGCGAACTTAAAGTAACATGCCTCCCCTTACGAACGGCACCAAAGATGGTTACTTGCAAGAGATTACGGGTGTAAGTGGCGAGCCGAGAGTCGGCAAGCTAAACTCACCGGAACCTGATAAACCGGGCCCGTTTCAGAAAGGGACTGAAAGTATGAACGGACAGAAACAACACACGCGAGTGAAACGGATGGGGTGGCTGGCCTGCCTCGTACTGCTGCTCGTCACAGCCTGCGCGCCCGCCGCACAAGCGCAAACCCGGCTTATCGTGCGCGACTCGCTGGGGCTGCCCGGCATCAACCTGACCTGCCTGCTCATGGGCTGCAAGGTGGTAGGCGGACTGGGCGACCCGAACGACCAGTTGTTCCTGGTCACGTTGCCGGCGATTCTCAACCCGGTGACGGCGATTTTGAAACTGAACCTGGACCTTGGCATCCTGTCGGTTGAATTGGATCAGACGGTGAACCCGCCGCAACCGAACAGCTCGGGCACGCCCTCGTACCTGACGGACTCGGCTCCGGTCTCCTATTACGGGGCCACGGTTTGGCACGGCTACCTCGTGCAGCCGGGAAATCAGCTGATCCGCACCGCCCAGGCGCAGTCGGCCTTCAACACGACCGGTTCCGGCGTAGTAGTTGCCGTTATCGACACCGGTGTCGATGTCAACCATCCGGTTTTGAAAGCGGTGCTCTACAAGGGATACGACTTTACCCGAAACACGGCCGGCGGCAACGAAGACGTTGACGTTTCCGGGAACAGCTCTAGCAACAGCAACTCAGCTTCTCCGGCAACCTTAGATCAGCGAACAGTCGCCGTTCTCGATCAGCGTAGCGTCGCCGTTCTCGATGGCGGCGGCAACAACTATTCTGACTTCGGACACGGCACCATGACGGCTGGCCTGGTGCACCTGGTCGCGCCGCAGGCGAAGATTATGCCGCTGAAGGTTTTCACCGCCAGTGGATCGGCCTACGAGTCGGACATCCTGCGCGCGATCTACTACGCTGTCGGTAATGGAGCTCAGGTGATGAGCATGAGCTGGAATCTCTCGAGCTACTCTACAGAGCTTGCGAAAGCGATTCAGTATTCCAACAGCAAGGGCGTAGTTTCGGTGGCTTCGGCGGGCAATGACGGTCAGCGAACCGCCGTTTACCCCGGCGCGTTGCCGGGCGTGATCGACGTCGCCTCCACGTCCCTCAACGACACGCAGTCGTCGTTCACCAACTATGGTGCGCCGCCGGTGTGGATGGCCGCTCCTGGAGAAGGCATCGTCACCACTTATCCATGGGGCACCTACGCCGCGGGTTGGGGTACGTCGTTCAGCACGCCTCTCGTCGCGGGCACTGCGGCCCTGATGATGGGCCCCAACAGCAAATGCTCAAGCTCAACCGTCCCGTTGGGCCTGGCAGCTGCCGACTATATCGGAGATCTCGACATGGGCTTCGGACGCCTCGACACTTATCAGGCGATCCAGGCTTGCAGCCCTCTTCACTAGAAATTAGGCGCAAACCACGAGATGTCGGTCATCGACAATCCGCTGCTGGAAGGTCCGGCCCTGCTGTTGCGGGTTAAGGAACTGGAAGAGCAGCATCTCGCTTTCCGCAACTCGCTGGTTTGCGCGTTTAACCAACTCCTCGATCTGAAGGACATCAGCACCGGAGTGCACAGCACCCGGCTCGCCGAGTGGGCGCTGCGTGTCTCTCGCAAGATGAACATTCCCGAAGACCGGTCGTACCAGGTCGAAGTCGCGGCGCTCCTGCACGACATCGGCAAGATCGGCGTTCCTGATTCGATCCTGAAAAAGAACGGCCCGCTCACCGCGGATGAGCGCGCGCTCATCAACCGGCATCCCGAATACAGCTGGTCGATTCTGCG
>JBAQJF010000033.1:0-76262 GCA_049300195.1 Terriglobales bacterium
CGCGGCTCGAAGAATCGAAACTGAACCTCAATCGCGTGAACGACATTTTCGAAGAAGTCACGCGCCAGATGAATTCGCTCAAACGCCAGGCCAGCAAGGCCGAGCGCTATGGACGCCTGCGCGACGAGATGCGCGCCAAGCTCCGCGTGGTGCTGGCGAGCAAGTTCACAGTGATGGATCGCGAGAGCGCGACGCTCGATAGCGATGTGCTGCGGCTGGGCGACGAGATTCGCGAGCTGAACGAGAGCGTGCAGCAATCCGAGTCCGAACATTCCGAGCGTACCCAGCGCGGCTATGCGATCGAAACCGAAGCCCGGCAGAATCGCGATCGCCTGAGCCAGATTGCGATGGAGACCGACCGCAGCAAGGCGCGCATCCGCACCAACGAAGAGCGCTCGGCGGAGTTGTTCGCCCGCATGACGTCGTCGGAAGCGGAACTTGCGCAGGCGAACGTTCGACTGCAATCGCTTGACGAAGAGCGCGCGGAACATCTTCGCGTGCTCGATTCGGCGGCCACCGATCTTGCGGCGGCGCAGCAGGAACTGGCGCTAAGCCAGCAGGAGGCGGCCAGCGCAGCATCTGAATTAGCCGCGCTTGAGGAGCAGCAGGAATCCTGCCGCTCGGCTATTTTTGATGCTGTCGGCCAGGGGTCGAATCTGCGGAACCAGCTTACGCAATCGCAGGAGCGGCTCGCCGGGATGGATCGCGAAGAAAACCGGCTGCGCGCCGAACATGCCACGGCTACGACGCAGTCCGAAACTTTTGGTGGACAGCGTGGCCAGCTTGCCCTGGAGTTTGAAACCATCTCGCAGAAGGCCTTCAACCTCGCTTCAGAACTCGCCAGTCTGCGCTCGGCGCTCGAGGCCAAGCGCGCGCAGGAGACCGAAACGAAGCGGCACCTCGATTCGATTCGCTCAGAGTACGCGACCGCGCTCGGCAAAAAGGGATCGCTCGAAGCTGTCATCGCCGAGCACGGTTATTCGACCGAGTCGGTGCGGCGGCTGTTTCAATCGGGCGCGCTGCAAGGCGGACACGCTCCCGCCGGAGTGCTCGCCGATTTTCTCGAGGTCGAGCCGCGCTACGAGCGAGTCGTTGAAGACTTTCTGCGCGACGAGTTGAACTACATCGTCGTTAAGAGCTGGGACGCAGCCGATGAAGGCCTCCGTCTGCTGCGCTCCGATGTCGACGGACGCGCGACGTTCCTCGTGCATCCGGAAGATTCGCAGGCGAAATTTTCTTTCGTCGCCGATGAGAGCACGCACTACTCCCCCCTGGACGACACGGTGCTCCCTTTGAAGAAATCGATTCGTGTTCTCAACGGATTCGGCAAATCGCTGGAAGTGATCCTGCCCAAACTCGGCAATGGTTACATCGTGGCCGACGCGGCCATTGGCCGCAATCTCGCTCTCTCCAGCCCCGATGCGTTTTTCCTCTCGCAGTCGGGCGAGTGCTTCCACAACGTGACCGTCACGGGCGGCAGGCAGCGCAGCGAAGGCCCGCTCTCAATGAAGCGCGAACTGCGCGACGTGCTGCGGCTGCTTGAGCATCTGGAGCAGGCTCTGCGCGAGAACGAGATTCATGCGCTTACGCTGGGCCGCGAAATTCGCGAGTACACTGCGCTGCTCGACCGCCTTGAAGGAGAGAAGCGAGAAGCGGAAAAGCAGGTGATGACCTCCGACCATTTGCTGCGGCAACTGGATGGCGAAATGTCGCGCGTTCGCGAGCGAGTCGAGGTCATTGGACGCGAGTTGCAGCGACTGGGCGTCGAACGGGAGGAGCAGGAAACTTTCATTTCTGCGCGACAAACCGAGTTGGCAATGATTGAAGAAACGCGCGCGGGCTTTGAAGCGCAGCTCGCCGCCGGGCACGATCAGCTGGCCGCGCTGCGCGGTCGCCGCGACCTGGCGGCTGAAACTTCTTCGCAACGCGCTGCTCGCGTGGCCACGCTCGAAGAGCGCCATCGCTCAGCAACTGCGTTGCTTGAACGCATCGAGACGGTTGTCTCCGAGATGCGCGAACGGGCTACTGCTTTGCAAACCCAAATGCAATCAGCCACCGAAGAGATTGCGCGACGCAAGGAAGAGAATCTTCAACTCGCCGCACAACTGATCGATTTCGATGCCGAGCGCAATGCCAGCGAAGCTCGTGATGGTCTGCTGCAATTTGAGTCCGAGCAGGTGCGCGTTCGTCTGGCCGAGATCGAAGAACTGTTGCGAACCACGCGCCAGCAGCTCGATTCAGCCCGCGACCGGCGTGGCGAACTCCAGGCACTGGCGGCCAAGCTCGCATCCGATCTTCAACATCTCGCTGATACCTGCCTGAACGAATTGAGTATCGAACGGCCGCTGCTGCTAGCGGATACAACGATCGTCACGCTCATCGGAGAGGAACTTGCGGCTGCCGACCAGACTTACCGCGAGATGCGCACGCGGCTCGACGCCATGGGCCCGGTCAACATGATGGCGCTCGAAGAATACAAAGAGACGGCGGAACGCCATCAGTTCCTCGAAACTCAGCGCCAGGACCTGATCGACGCCATCGAAAACACCGCCGCCACGATTAAGGAAATCGATCAGGTCTCGCGGCAGAAATTCGAAGAAGCGTTCCACAAGATCAACGCGAATTTCCAGACCACCTTCCGGAAACTCTTCGGCGGCGGCGACGCGTTCATGCGACTCACCGACCTCGAAAACAGCGCCGAGAGCGGCATTGACGTGGTCGCGTCGCCTCCCGGCAAAAAGTTGCAAAGCGTTCTGCTGCTCTCGGGTGGCGAGAAGGCGCTGACGGCGCTCGCTCTGCTGGTCGGAATTTTCCAATACACGCCCAGCCCATTCTGCATTCTCGACGAAGTCGATGCTCCGCTCGACGAAGCCAACATTGGCCGCTTCACGGAACTTGTGCGCGAAATGAGCCTCGAAACGCAGTTCATCCTGATCACGCACAGCAAGAAGACGATGAGCATCGCGCCCGTGCTCTACGGCGTAACGATGCAGGAGCCGGGGATTTCGAAGCTGGTGTCGGTGCGGTTCGGGGCCGCGTAATACCTACGCGAGAAATTCATGAAATGGTGCTGCAAAGTCTTTCAAGGGTGGTTGGGGGAGGCCGGGAAGAGAGGAATTGGCGTCTTTGTCGCGATAGAGGGCGATTCCGACCCTGCGTTCATCCTGCAATACCGCGCGTTAGATGAGGAGGCACCGGTACCGCATACGCCCTTTCCGCTGTCTTCTGTTTCGGAAGTGAACATCAACTTCTGCCCGTGGTGCGGCGCAAACTTAAAGAAATCATATAGGGACAGTTTCCGAGAACTCGATAGATCTGAGTTGCGAGTCCCCCTCTAATCCCCCTCGCCAGGGCAAGCCGAGCAAGCTCGGCACCATCGGGATCTGCGTGAATTACGGACGACTGATCAACCGACTACAAGTGATGTATAATGTATACATCATGCCTGAATCGGCTGTACTCACTCTCCGTCTCGACGCCAAACTCAAGAAGCAACTCGACCGTTTGTCGAAATCCATGAGCCGCAGCCGCTCCTTCGTCGCCGCCCAGGCAATCGAGGAGTATGTCTCGGTAAACGAATGGCAGATCGCCGAAATCAAGAAGGGCCTGGCCGAGGCCGACGCTCGCGACTTTGCCACCGCCGAGGAAATGCAGCAGACGATCCGGCGTTTGACGCGAGGTGCGCGTTAACTGGCTGCGATCGGCACGCGCAAACCTGATCGCCGTGTCGGAACACATACGCCAGGACAATCCCGATGCTGCTGCAAGGACGGTTGCCGCAATTGTAAGAGCGGTCGAAGCTCTGGAACATTTTCCATCTCTCGGCCGGCCCGGTCGGATATCGGGCACTCGCGAGCTAGTGGTCTCGGGAACGCCATACATTGTCCCTTACCGCGTGCGCGGAGACGTCGTGCAGTTAATCCGCGTCTTCCACGCGGCTCGCAAATGGCCAAATAGATTTTGAGGGAATTCTCGTCTTCATTTCCTGGTGCGCAGAAAAATTTGAAACCGTCTTGACGCGCTCAACATTTTTCTGCTTGTTTGTCTAAAAAACTCAGCGCCTTTTTTTCCAAAGCCTTCCTCAAGTTTTCCACATCCGCAATCCGCCAGACCGAGCCACAGACGCCCCTTCTCGCTTACACTGGAACTGTCAACTGTTTTCCTTTGTATGGCATCCGACCCAATCGAATGCCCGCAATCGAAGCCGTTGACAAATCCGCTGACGCGAATAGAATACGCGTCAGTTTTTCTCCCGGTTAGATTCAACCATGAGCCCTGACATCCTCGACCCCGTTCTTCTTGAAACCGGCTACACAGATCTCGAACTCTTCGCCAGCGGCAAAGTTCGCGACGTCTACAACCTCGACCGCGATCACCTGCTCTTCGTCGCCACCGACCGCATCTCCGCGTTCGACTACGTGCTGGCGACCGGCATCCCGCATAAGGGCCGCGTCCTCACCCAGATCTCCCTGTTCTGGTTCGACTTTCTCAAAGATCTCGTCCCCAATCATCTCGTCACGGCCGACATAACCCGCTACCCGGAGGAGGTTCGCCCTCATGCCGACGAACTGCGCGGCCGTTCCATGATGGTCATGCGCGCCGAAATGTTTCCGGTCGAGTGCGTGGCCCGCGGCTATCTCTCCGGCTCGGGCTGGAAAGAATACAAGGCTAGCGGCACGGTTTGCGGCATTAAGCTGCCGACGGGTCTGAAAGAATCCGACCGCCTTCCCGAGCCCATCTTCACTCCGGCGACAAAGGAGTCAACCGGCCACGACATCAACATCTCGTTCGAAGAGATGTGCAAGCTGATCGATCCCAAGCTGAGCGAGCAACTCCGCGATCTCACGCTCGGCGTCTACAAAAAAGCCGCCGACTATGCCCTCCAGCGCGGCATCCTGATCGCCGACACCAAGTTTGAGTTTGGCATGACCGCCAAGGGAATTACTTTGGCGGATGAAATTTTAACACCCGATTCGTCGCGCTTCTGGCCGGCCGACACGTACTCACCGGGCAAAGCGCAGGATTCGTACGACAAGCAATATGTAAGGGATTACCTCGAAGAAATTCGCTGGAACAAGCAACCGCCCGCGCCCGCCCTCCCCCAAGAGGTTGCGCGACGGACAAGCGAAAAGTACCTCGAGGCGTATCGTCAGTTGACCGGACGCGAGTTGGAGATTTAGCCGTCGCGCTCGCTCCACATTGATTCACTATGAGCGTTGCGGACTGGATCATCCTGGCATTTCTGGTTTTTTCCGTGATCGGAGCGGCGATGGAGGGCTTCTTCCACGAAGCCTTTCATCTGGCCGGTCTGGTCCTCGGTTATTTGCTGGCCGCCTGGGAGTACTGGCGGGTGGCGAATTGGCTCGCGCCTTATGTGAAGACTCCATGGGTTGGTGAGATTGCCGGATTTCTCATCATCTTTTTCGCGGTTCTGATTCTGGCGGGCCTTGCCGGAAGAGTCGCGCGCTGGCTGATGAAGAAAGCCGGGCTGAGTTCAATCGATCGGTTTCTGGGAGCGTTACTGGGACTGTTGCGAGGCGCTCTGGTGGTGGCCATTGTGCTCATCGTCATGACCGCTTTTGCGCCAGCCGCACGATGGCTGGATCAGTCTCAGTTGGCTCCTTATTTCCTGGTGGGCGGAAGGGCTGCAATCTGGGTCGCACCTTCGGAATTGCGCCATCGCTTTTACCAGGGACTGGATTACCTGCGGCACGCGCCGCCGGCATCGGACAGCAGTCATCCGAAGCCGGTCGAGCCGGCGAGGTAGCCAGTTCATAAAGTATTTATGAATTGCTTGGTGCGGAAACGAGGCGTCAGTGAAAGATCAGTTGGAAGCACTCATTCTGCAGATGTACAAAAGCAATATCCTCTACTCGGAAGCGGTTCGGGAATTCAAAAAGCGTTTCATTGTCACGGTGCTCGAAGAGAATCGCGGCAATCAGTGCAAGGCGGCGCGCGAACTGGGCATGCACCGCAACACGCTTAGCCGCACCATGCAAGAGCTGAAGATTGATGTTCGACCCTTGCGCGCAGGAGCCAAGCGTCCACCCCGCAGCGCGCGGCCGGCGATTTTCGATAGAAAACAGATGCGTTAGCGAGTTCGGTAAAAGCTACCTCCAAGCAAAAAAGGCGGCCCTATGGGACCGCCTTTTTCTATCGCATGCTTGGAAGTTTACTGCCTAGATTTCCGGTGCGTGGGTGCCGGCTTCGGCTTCGCCTTCACCAGCAATGCGCCCTCGTCCATGGTCATCACAAACGGTTTCGGCGTGTAGGAGACGGGCGTTCCCTGGAACTGGAAATCCGTATCTTCTTTCGGCATCTCCCTCTTCGGAATCGCCGCGGTCATCGTCAAGTCAATGTCCGCTTTCTTCGCCTCGATGTCATCTTCGCTGCCGGCCAGCATCAGCCGGGTTGCCTTGCCGGACGTATCGATACTGATGATGTGAGCCACCATTTGAAGGGGCTTGCCTTTGAGCGTAGTCCAAATCTTATCCGCGTCCGCCGCGTTGCCTTCGGAGAGGCACAACTGCCAGTCGGCAAAAGGCATATCCTCAATCTTCTTCTGCTTCAGGATGTCGGAGCACTGCTGCGCCGGAGTGGGAGGAACATATTGCGTAACCGTGATGCCGGCCGGCGTGGTAGAGGTGTTGGCCTTGGCCATCATATCGCTCCAGCCGTCGGGGTTGCCGTGAAACTTCTCATAGCGGTTTTCGCCGAACTTCTCGATTTGAGCTTTACCGGCGCCCTGGGCGAGGTCGGCCGCGCGCGCGATATAGAACAGCCCGTCGGTCTCCTTTTCGGCACTCGAGCATCCTGCCGGGGGCGGTGGGGCCGTGGGTTGCGTGCCGTCACTCGCGGCTGGAGCAGGAGGAGGACATACCGGCGGCGTCAGATAAGACAAGGCGAGGGGATACACGTCGCGCAGGCTGGTGGCGTCGGGAGCGTCCGCTTGCACCGCGGCCCCTAGTTCCTGCTGCGCCTTGGCATAATCCTTGGCCTGGAACGCCGCCATGCCGGCTGCGCCATTGAAAATTCCCGCGGTCTCCGATTTCAGCTTCGCGAAATCGGCATCGGATGTACCTTCCGGCTTCGTGGCAGTTTGCAGGCACTGCAAGCCTTTTTCTCCGTATTGCCCGGCCTCGGTGAGATTTTGCGTGGCGTTCGGCCCCCCTTGCTCTGCCGCCGCCCGTTTCGTAAAAGAAAGCAAGGCCAGCGCGCGCAAATTACAGGGGTTCGCCTGCAAGACCTTGATCGCGGTCTCCTGCGCCTTGGGCGCATTTCCGGTCTGCCCATACGCGCTCATCAGGAGCTCGAGCGCGTCTTCCTTCATCACGCTATTCGGGTACTGCGTGAGGAACGCCTCCAGCCCGCTGATTTTGGCAGCCGCATCCTGCTGCTGGATGGCTCCGACGTAGGCATTGTATTCGGCTGGATCTTTGATCTCTTTTTTCTGAGCGGGGGCAGCGCTCTTGGTGGGCGTGGCAGTCGCCGGCGCTGACGTGGTTTGCGCGACGGCGGTAACGGCGGCTACCAGCAACATCGCGAGAACGATCTTCTTCATTCCTGTGGCTCCTTCATTTTTGGGAAGCTGGATTCACGTACCGCCCGGCCTCCGAGCAAGGCCGGGTTCTCCATGCCAACTGCGTGCCATGGGAGAGTACCCCGTAGATCCTCCGGCCGCATGCACGATCAGGGGGCGGCTTAAGAATATTCCGGTGAGCGGATTATATGGATGTAACCCCGCTTAGGCAAGCAAGTTGCGTTCCGAAGTCCTCCCTGAAACCTTGGATGCCGGAAAGACCGCGTGCGTCATGGCTTGCCCAGACCTCCGCGCCTGATGCGGAGGCGAAAACGCCCACAAAAAACCATAGATGCATGTCCGGAGAGTCCCGTTTCACGGAGGAGCAGCCGGGGAGTGGCGGGACAAAGAGATTACCGATCGGACCTTTGTGGATGCTCTACACATCCATCCCCGAGGAGCGAACGAGGTCTTCACGCCGCGAGCGATCGCACTTGGTCGTGCAATTATCGCTTTGCTCGGTGGTGAGTTACCGGAAGCACCGAAAGGAGAAGCTTGGTTCTTCGGTACATCAACCGGTCGCACAACCATACGCATGACCCCTTCGTGGGATGGACGATGGACGTGAACTGCCAAATTGGTGAAATATCCCTTCACTCCGGGCAGCGGTAAGTGTAAGGTAGCCAAGTTAACTCGCGCGGGGGGCCGCCACGTCGTTCGGGGAAGGAGTTACCACGGTGATCCGGTTTCCCAGACCCGCAATACAAACTCCAATTGAGTCTCCGTACTTCCCTTTGAAATCCGCTACAGTCCGGGGTTTATGTTTTCTGCCGGCAGCGCAGCAAAGGCGCACGTTGTTGCTGGGGCTTCTCTGCCTGATTATCTCAACCAGTGCCCACGCCGCAACCATCACCGGAACCGTCAAAGATCCCTCGGGCGCGGTAATCGCCGGCGCGAGCGTCGAAATTACAGGCGAAGGCCTCGCGCAGCCGATCACGCTCCTTTCCGATGGTCAGGGAAAATTCACCACGCCCGATCTGAAGCCCGGTAAATACACAGCCCGCATAACCCACGATGGCTTTGAGACCGCAACCGAAAATGTCGACTTACACGACACCACCGCCGACTTGCAACTCACGCTTACAGTGGCCGGAGAGAAGACCACCATCTCCGTGAACCAACGCACCGCGAATTCCGATGCCGTCTACCGGCAGCTGCGCGACATCGGCGCCGGCGAAACTTATCGAATCGACAATTTCACTCTTCCCTGGGACGCGGCAACCTTCCAATTCACCAAAGGCACGCTAACCTTCCTCAAGCCTGTCGACGGCGTGGTCACGGGCGCAATCTTCATCGGAGAAGGCCATTTCAATCTCAAGCCTGTTTCCACCCTCGACGCCAACGATCTTCGCCGCCGCATCGGCGAAGATACCGCCGACGAGGACTTCACCGAGATCGTCTTCCGATTCACCCGTGAGGCCGGTGCCAAATTTCTGTCTGGTTTGAAAGATCGCGAAGAACCTCCCACCGAAGCAGCCGCCGCTTTTCGAAAGTGGCAAGAGCGCATGCGCGAGCGCCACGAAATTCCCCTTGGCTTCACGGAGCAGCTCCTGCACGGCGCGGATATGGACAACGTCGATGCCGACGTTCTCGCCAGCCTCTACAATCCTGCGCACCCGCCCTTCTTCAATGCCTACATTCACGGGAAAAAACACAAGGATCTTCGCTTCTTTGTGAGAGCCCGCGTTGGCGCTTTGCCGCAGCTCGATTCTCCCGAAGAGGTCGCGCTTATCAACTACAACCCCGGGGAGATGGACGACGGACTCTGGTATCTGGCCCATTTCAAGTCGGAGTACCAGAACCGCACCGCCAACTCTCGTGAAGACCGGCGACTGTTCGCCACGCATCGCTACAAGATCGAAACCGTCATCGCGAAGAACCAGCACCTCTTCAGCACCGCGACCATCACTTTCGAGCCATTGGTCCGCGGCGAGAGAGTCATGAAGTTCAGCCTCCTGCCAAATCTACGCGTAACCCGCGTGCTCGATGAAAACGGCCAGGACCTCAATTTCATTCAGGAGAGCCGCAAACAAGACGGTTCGTTTTATGCCATCCTCTCCGAGGCCGTGCCCGTCGGCAAGGAATCTTCCATTACGGTCGAGTATGCCGGCGATAAAGTTCTCCAGGTAGCGGGGGGTGGATCGTTCTATGTTCTTGCGCGATCGGCGTGGTATCCCAACCTCAACGGCTTTGGTGAGCACGCACTTTATGACCTGACGTTCAAAGTGCCCCACAGATACAAAGTGATCAGCATCGGCCAGTTGCAACGCGAATCGGTCGAGGGAGATTTCGCGGTCAGCCAATGGGTGACGCCAACGCCTGTGGCGGTCGCCGGCTTTAACTATGGCGAGTACCACCAGATGGAGTGGCCGGATACCGTAACCAACTACAAGATCACCGGATACTACCTGTCGGAGTTGCCCGATAACTTACGAAACAATCCCGCGTTGGGCGGCATGGCTCCGAGCGCCATGACAAAATATGCCCTCGACCAGACGCGCGCCGAATTGCAGATCTGCACACATTTCTTCGGAAAAATTCCGTACGACAACATCAACATCACCGAACAGCCCGACTTCAACTTCGGACAATCCTGGCCGAATCTTGTCTATCTGCCAATCTCCGCCTACATGGACTCGACGCAGCGCTGGATGCTCATGGGGCACATCGACAATAATCTGACAGGCTTCGTACAAGAAGTAACGCCTCATGAAGTCTCCCATCAATGGTGGGGACACGCGGTCGGATGGGCTTCCTACCACGATCAATGGCTTTCCGAGGGCTTCGCCGAATTTTCCGCGGGACTCTTTCTACAGGAAGCCATGGGCCCCAAGTGGCAGAAAGACTACATCGAATTCTGGGACCGCCTGAGACGTCGCATTCTCGACAAAAATAACTACGGCATCGCGCCGAATGACGCAGGTCCCATCTGGATGGGCTTACGGCTGGTGTCTCCGCGCTCGGAGAATGCCTATCGGAATGTGACTTACCCGAAGGGCGCCTACATCCTGCAAATGCTGCGCTCAATCATGTATAGCCTCGACGACGGAGACAAACCGTTCATCGAAATGATGCACGATTTCGTGGAGACTCATCGCGACCGTCCAGCCAGTACCGAATCATTCAAGGCCGTCGTTGAAAAACACATGAGCAGGATCATGGACCTCCAGAGAAACGGACGCCTCGATTGGTTCTTTAATGAATGGGTCTACGGCACGCAGATTCCGCGTTATAAGTTTGAATACCAGACTACTCCCGCGGCAGGCGGCAAAGTAAACCTGCACATGACCATTACCGAAAGTGATGTCGACGAACACTTCGCCATGCTGGTTCCGGTTTTCGCGGACTTTGGCAACGGCATGGTCCGCATCGGGCAAGTCGGAGTCGTGGGCAACAGCACCCGCACATCGGATGCAGTATTACCCAGCCAGCCAAAGAAAGTCGCGCTGAACGCATACAAAGACATTCTGGAGAGATAAAGAAAAGCGGGCATCCGCGCGCAATACAATTGTTAATCCGCCGAGAAGGCGCGCCGATTCGGCATGGAAAGATCTTTCGATCCCGAGATCCTCGACGGCAATGGCGTCCCGGAAGAATCGGCGGCGCGCGTCCATCGGAATATAACCGCGATTCACCGCCTGCTTGGCGACACGCGCTGTATCGTTGCGGCGTTGCGCAGTGATCCTCTTCCCATCCGGCGCGTCCTCGACGTGGGCTGCGGTTATGGCGGAACTCTGGATGCCGTGACCAGAACGCTCGGTATCACGGGCATCGGCATTGACATCATGATTCCGAGCCAGGGCCGCTTAGTAACTTCGCAACCAATCATCCGAGCCGACGCTGTCCGCGATTCTCTGCCGGTCGCCGACGTGGCATTTTCTCTCCATACCGCTCATCATCTTTCCGACACCGAATTAGTTCAGATGATCCGCAATGTCGGGCGGTCCTGCCGGCGATTTATTCTGCTCGATCTGGTGCGCGCTCCGCTTCCGCTCGCGCTTTTCAAGATCTTCATCGCGCCGTTCGTTTCGCGCATTGCGGCCTCCGATGGCCAAACGTCGGTGCGGAGGGCATACACGCCCGCCGAGTTGAACCGTCTGGTAGCGGAAGCGCTCGCGGATTCTGGCGCCAGTTTTCGACATCTCGTTTCGGCGCTCAGCCTGCGGCAGATTGTCGATATTTCGTATCCGTCAAACAACGGGACGGCTCAGATCGAAGTGGCCGGCAATATGGTTCCCCGGCAAGTTCCCAACCCAATCCTGCGATAGCCGCTTCTTTCGCAGAACCCGCGAAGAATTACCTCGTCTCCATCTTCCAGAAACTTCCTTTGCTCGCCTGAAGGCAGAGTGATCGGATTTGCGCCGCGCGAAGTCAACTCCAGCAGGCATCCGCGCGCGCTTACGTCCGCACCGGGAACATCTGGCCCCGAGACCGTTCCGCTGGCCAACAGATCGCCCGGCCGCAAATTGCAACCGTTGCTCGCGTGGTGGGTGAGCATCTGCGCCATGGTCCAGTAGAGATCGCAGGAATTGCCGCGACTTAGAATCGCTGGAGCGATGCCCGCTTCACGCATGCGCGCCGACTGCAACAAAACCTCGAGGGTGAGATCAAGTCCGCCATGCTCCTGATTGTCCACATCGAAGAGGTAAGGCAATGGCGCCGGGTCGCCCTCTGCTCGCCTAAAAGCCGCAGTGCGAAATGGAGCCAGCGCCTCGATCGTGACCACCCAGGGCGACAGGGACGTCGCAAAACTCTTCGCCAAAAATGGCCCGAGCGGCTGATACTCCCATGCCTGCACGTCACGCGCCGACCAGTCATTCAGCAGGCAGATTCCAACAATATGTTCTTCCGCCTCGCGGATGGGAATGCTCTCTCCGAGCCGGTTTCCACGACCCACGAAAAATCCGACTTCCAGCTCGTAATCAAGCGCCTTGGTCGCGCCAAACTTCGGATCGGCATTGCCCTCGCGCGTTTGCCCGGATGGCCGGTGAACGGAAGTACCGCTCACCACCAGCGACGACGCCCGTCCGTGATAACCGATGGGGATGTATTTGTAGTTCGGCAGCAAGGGATTGTCGGGACGAAATAATTTGCCAACGTTGGTCGCGTGAAAAATTGAAGCATAAAAATCCGTGTAGTCGCGGACGACTGCGGGCAGGAGCATCTCCACGTCAGCCTGCGCGAGAAGATGCCGCGAAACCGCTTGCCGGTCACCCGCCGAAGCGTCATCACGCAAGAGCGAATGCAGCCGACGCCGTAGCGCGCGCCGAGGCCTCGCATCCAGTCCCATCAGCGCGTTAAGAGAAACCGCGCCCGGCGAACTGGAAGCAAGGTTGCCCCAGACATCGCGCAGGTTGCGGTGTGTAGGTTCGCAAGCGTCAGCAGCGAGGTCTGCGTCATCGGCAAGCAAGCCCTCGGTTCGCAAGCCCGCGACGTCGAGAACGTAATCTCCGATGCCAACTCCAACTCTAGTATCCGAACCTACGTCGTTCTTCCGAAAAATTCCAAGGGGCAGATTCTGGATGGGAAAATCCGAGTCACTCACATTCGCGGACTCCACCCAACTGTGCGCTGCGGGATCGTGCGTCGAGTCCAAAACAGGTTTCATAAATGTGGAGCGGTTTTATAGCACGTCCAAAGTCCGCAGATCCTCGACCGGCTCCGTAAACGAGCAGGACCCAAAGGAAATCGCGAAGTTCCGGCGTGCGGCGCAGATGTCATCGAGGCCGAGGCGATGCTCGCGCCAGAGAACGCCCTCCGAATCAAAATGGAAAGACGAGGCCGATTGTTCATTCAACAACTCAACCGCAAGACGAGTATCCATACCCGAGCGTACGAAAGACGCCGCGAGAAACACATTCAAAAATCCGTGCATAATCCCGGACGGGCTGTCGGCCTGATACGTGAGCCGGTGCAGTGAACGCCCCGGATGATGCAATCCCGCCGTCGCCTTAAAAGCCACGTCGGACGCGGCACACAGTCGTATGAACTCGGCTATGTGCTCGGGCGCGGGAAATTTATCCGGCGTCTCGCCGCCGGTTCGAATCTTTGCGCGGCGGCCGGAGCTCGCCACTGCTGCAATGCAATCGCGCATCTCGCTGGACGCCGCTCCGCCTGTCGATAAAATCTCGAAATACGTTTCGAATCCCGCAGGGATGAGTCTGGTCAAACGATCGATCTCTTCCGCGCTCGCAATCCTTACTTCGATCGACTCGATTCTGACTTTTTTCGGGGAAGTCGAGGCCGCGAAACGATCGTTGAACTCGCGGATGCGAGCAAGTTCTGAGGCAAGTTCTGCACTCGGCAGCGCCGATACACTCCAGCTTGACTCAGTTTTTTTCGCGGGCATTTGGCCGAGGGCATCTTCAAACTCGCCTAGCCGCGCGACCGGAACAATAAATCGCCCGAGCATCCAACTGTATTCAGAGCGCAGGTACGTATCATAGTTCGCAACCGCAGCCGCCATCCCGAGCGACGCCGGAGGAAACAGGCCCGCATAGTCGATCAGCCCGGCGAGCAACGCGCGCGCAGACTCGGCCACAGCAGCCCGATTTGCGGGCTTCGAATTTGCCAGCTCTTGCGATACAGCTTTCATCGGAGTTTAATTGTGGATTCGGTCAAGCTTTATGTGCCGTCGAACTTCTTTTTTAATCCCTGCCAGCACTCAAAATACTGATGATCTAGTTCGGAAGTCTCGAGCGCGAAGCGCGTCGGGCGGCAGGCGAAGCGCGTCTCAAACATGAACGCCAGCGTGTCCTTTATATAGACTGGCTTCAACTCGGCCTTGCTGGCCTTTTCGAACGTCTCCGCATCGGGACCGTGCCCGGCCATGCAATTGTGGAGGCTGGCGCCGCCCGGCACAAATCCTTCCGCCTTTGCATCGTACTCCCCGGAGATCAGGCCCATAAATTCGTTCATGAAATTGCGATGAAACCAGGGCGGACGAAACGTATGCTCGGCCACCATCCAGCGCGGAGGGAAAATCACGAAGTCGAGATTCGCCGTGCCGGGAATTTCCGAGGGCGAAGTCAGCACGGTATAGATCGAAGGATCGGGATGATCGAAGCTGACCGTGTTGATGCAGTTGAAATTCGCGAGATCGTATTTGTACGGAACATAGTTGCCGTGCCAGGCCACCACGTTCAGCGGCGAGTGATCGATGGACGCTTCCCATAGGCGCCCCTGAAATTTCGTCGCGAGGCGGAAGTCGCCTTCGCGATCTTCGAATGCCGCCACCGGCGCGAGAAAGTCGCGCGGATTCGCGAGACCGTTCGCGCCGATCGGACCGAGATCGGGAAGCCGCAACAGGGCGCCATAATTTTCGCAAATATATCCGCGGGCCGTTTTGTCGGGCAGCTCCACGCGAAACCGGATTCCGCGTTGAATTACCGCAATCTCGCCCGGACGGGCTTCGAGAATGCCCATCTCGGTGCGCAGCAACAAACGCCCCATCTGCGGCACGATCAGCATCTCGCCGTCGGCGTTATAAAAAAAACGGTCCACCATCGAAGCGTTCGCAACGTAAAGGTGGATGCCAACTCCCGTGTGGGTGTGCGTGTCGCCATTCCCCGCCATGGTCACGAGACCGTCGATGAAGTCGGTACGTTCAAATGAGGGCGGAATCGAGATGGGCATCCAGCGCAACTGGTTCGGAGGTGTCGGCACTTCGTCAAAGGGCGCGCTGCGCAGTCTTCCCTGTTCGATCGCTTCAAACGGCTTATGCGCGACCGAAGGGCGAATGCGATACAGCCAGGTCCGCCGGTTCGCGACGCGCGGCGCGGTAAAGGGAGTTCCGCTCAGCTGCTCGGTATATAAACCGTGCGCCACCCGCTGCGGAGCGTTTTGCCCCTGCGGCAGCGTGCCTGCAACCGCCTCGCTCGCGAATTCATTGCCAAAGCCGGACTGGTAGTGCACTTCATTCGCACGCGCGCCGTTCGATCCCGAGGGGGCTCCGTTCGAGCTTCGCTTGGGCGAGGCTTTTGACGTTCTTCGAGTCGTCTCTGCCGTTGCCATCGCTACAAATTCCCCCGTCGCGCCTGCTCCATCTCGATCGACTCAAACAGCGCCTTGAAGTTTCCCTTGCCAAATCCGCGGCTGCCCTTGCGCTGAATGATTTCAAAAAACACCGTCGGACGATCCTCCACCGGCTTGGAAAAAATCTGTAGCAGATAGCCTTCCTCGTCGCGGTCCACTAGTATGCCGAGCGATTTCAACGATCCGACCGGCTCCTCCACCGCTCCCACGCGCGCCGGTAAGGCTTCGTAGTAAGCATCCGGCACGCGCAAAAAATCGAGGCCGTTGCGCTGCAACTTATTCACGGTGTAAAGCACATCTTTACACTGGAGTGCAATGTGCTGCGCTCCCGGCCCACCATAAGCCTCCAGATATTCCTGAATCTGGCTCTTGTTGCGCGCGACCGCCGGCTCGTTGATCGGGAACTTTACCGAGTGCGAGTCGTCGGACATCACGATGCTCATCAGCGCGCTGTACTCGGTCGAAATGTCCTTGTCGTCAAAAGTAATGTAGCGATGGAAGCCGAACACACGCGTGTAATAGTCGGCCCAGGTCTGCATCTGTCCGAGTTCAACGTTGCCGACGATATGGTCAACGCGCAAAATGCCACAGTCATCGCCCTCCACGGGATCCGCCGCAAACCCGGGCAGAAACGGGCCCTTGTAGTCTTTGTAAGAAATCAGCGAATGGATAGTGTCGCCGTAAGTATGAACGGCCGCGCGGCGAACGCTGCCGCATTCATCGTCCAAGTCGTGCGGCTCCTCGGCAGCTGTCGCTCCACGCCGCACCGCTTCTGCGAAGGCCTCGTCGGCATCGGCAACTTCGAGGGCGATATCGCGCACGCCGTCGCCGTGCTTCCTTATATGCTCGGCGGCCGCGTCATCCGCCGTCATCGGCGTGGTCAGAACAAAGTTGGCCTTGCCCTGACTCATGGCATAAGAAGTTCGTTTCCGGTTACCGGTTTCGAGGCCGCTGTAAGCCACTTGCGAAAATCCGAACGCCTTGCGGTAGAAGAACGCAGCCTGCCGGGCGTTGCCCACGAAGAACTCGATGTGGTGAATGCGTTTTAACTTGAGTGGGTTTTCCATCCTTGCTCCCGATCTCATCTTCGCACATTTTGATGTCGGAGGAGCAAAGGTCGTTGCGGCGAAAATCACAATAGATACCGGCGGGAAACCACAGAATAGTACTGCCGCGCTCAGCGCTGACGCTAACTCATCGCCTGTCCCGCCAACTTCTCCAGCACACGAATCGGCGAAACCTCCGGTGCAACCAGCGCCTCCACAGGAACGATGAACGTCTGCTCCATAGCAAACTGGCCGGACAGCGCGGCATGTGGGACACCGTCGGTATAAACGAGCCATGTAGACATCGGCGGAAAGGACACTTGTTCCTTCCCATCTTTCGCCTGTTGAAACTCCGAATTCTCTTTCAGCCAGTCATGAAAGTGCAGCATGAATTCGTCATAGGCGGCGCGATCGGGCAGAGGCAATCCCACACGGCTCAAACCGCGCTTCAGTCCAGACCACGCACCCGGAACTCTTGCGTAGGATGGCAATCCCGCCGCCCCGGCAAAACGCGCCGCCAGTTCTGGAAATCGCTGTGCCACCACCCACACTCGATCCTTTGCGGGATTCACATTCGTGAACACGCGCAAAATTCGCGCCCCGCGGGTGGGCCGACTGGGAAACGCATCCACATGCAGCAGGTCGTTTCTCTTATGCAAAGAGAGATCCCGTCCCTCTTCTTCCAAAGGACGAAAGCTGGCATAGTCCATCTGCAAATGTCGGGCGTAAGGCGCTAGAAACGCGCTAACGAAATCGCGGACTTCAGTCGCGTACTTTCGCATGATTTGGTGCACGCGCGGCTTGCTGCCATCGTCAGAAAAGCCGCGCAGCAAATCGCTCTCCGGACGATAGGAAATATTCTTATGCAATCGCGAATCGGCGGGCTTGAGCGAGAGCAGGAATTCCACATCGCTCTGGGGCAGTTCAAAAGGTGGCGCGGCAAAAAACAAGATGGCGCCCGCCTCGAGCTGCGCGCAATATTCGCGCGAACGCGCCGCTGCATCGGCCGGACCCTGCCAGCCGCGTACGCTATAGTCGTTAATCGACAGCCAGGACATATTTGTATTACTACTCACCGCAGCTCGATCGAAACGACTTCGCCCGCGCGCTTCCCCGTCGCCCGGTAATTCACCGACACCAGACGATTCGTCCACGCGCAGGAAAACCGATCTTCGCCGATCACGACCAGGGTTTTGTAATCCGAGGTATGCATCTTATAAGTATTCATCCCGCTCAGCACCGTGATGGCAGCCTCTGGTGACTTCGAGCAATCGCTGCTCACAATCTTGCCTTTTAAAAATAGGACCGGACCAGTCTCCGCAGGCTTAACCGGCGGAGGCTTCGGGGCAGCGTCCGCGTCGTCATCGTCCGTTCCGCCCGGCGCCGTCTTTCCGGCAGGCGCAATAGCCGAGCCAGCTCCGGGCGTACTCGCCGCGCCCGCCGGCGCTCCGATCTCTCCCACGCGCTGCGGACGAATTCCATACTTCTGGAGCGTCGCCAAATCTTCCAGTTGCTGCTTGGCCGCCGCGGCCGCCTGCTTGTCCGACCCTTCTTTCAGGCGGGTAAAAACCTCGCGCGCCAAATCCCATTTCTTCCCGGCAACATAAATCTGCCCCAGATTAAACTGATACTCCACGTTGCGCGGCGAGAGCGCAATCGCCTCCTTCTGCGCTTCCAGCGCCGAATTCCATCCCCCGCCTTCCACACGCGCTACGCCCAGCATGTTATAAGCGTCCGCAAGCTCGGGATACCAATCGAGCACGGCGCGCAAGTCCTGCATCATGTTGGCCAGGCCCTGCATCTCCTGCCGCGTGGCCTGCGCCTGGCGATACTTCAGCGCCGAACGGTAATACCAGATCCACGGATCGCGCGCACTCAATTCCGCCGCCTTTGCGAGGTCATCCGCTGCCGCATCAAATTTTTTCGACTGTAGATCGTCACGGGCCAGTGCGCGCTCGGCTACTTCATTCCCCTTTGGATCCGCGGCCAGCTGGTGCAAATCTTGCAGCGCCACCATGCGGCGATCCGGAATGCGCGCCATCATATCTCCAAGGATCGCCCGGGCTTCCACATCCGGCACCTGGGTTACGGCGGCGCCCAACTCGTCGGCATCGAATGGCACCGGATAATGCACGGGCTGCTGAATCATCTCAGGACTTCCATTTGGCTTTTTGGTCTGGTCCAGCGCAATCCCCAGATTGCTTTTTGAATCAAAATATTTCTTAACCTCGTCTTCCATCTGGTCGGGAGTCATATCAAAGGCCTGCACCATCGCCTTGTCGACCGGCACTTTCTTATTCTCGACCAGATCAAAATACGTTCCGACCTCGGGGAGCTTCTTGTTATTGAGCAGATAGTGGACCACCAGCCAGGCCTGGGCGTAATACATGGTGTTGTGCGAGCCTTCGTTGCGGCCGGAGCTGTTGTGCTTCATGGTGAAGAGGTCGGTCATGGAAATCCACACCGGAGAACTCCCCAGTTGGGTCAGCGACTGCGGCACATTCGGATCGCGCCTCACCGTGTCGAAAATATCTTCATGCCACTCCGGCGCGAGTTCGGGATCGCCGCCGATATTTACTTCCTTGTCAATCTGCACCGCGCCAAAATATTCCGCCATCCCTTCGTCGAACCAGCCCTGCACGGGAGGATAGTTATAGTTCAAAAAATAATGTGCCAGCGGATGCGTGATCGCCCGCCACGGCTCGATTTCAAAAAGATTCAGCACGATATAAATGCGGTCATATCCCGGCACATAAAATCCCTTATTGAAGGCCAGCTTATCGGGAGCGATCTCGCCATACTGCTTGTCGCCTTTGAGCGCGATCACGGTGATGGGCACGGACATGTGCAGCTTGTCTTTGTTCAGCAGCTGTCCAAACACCGCCCGCATCTGCTCCATGCGCAGAGCGACTTCGCGCCCGCGCTTTTCGCCGGCATCGGTGAGCACGGAAAAATGCGCGGTGTGGATCTCAAGCCACTTTGGCTCGTCTTTAGCGAAGGCTGAGCGCGGCAGAAGCGCGGTCAGTATCAGAACCCACGCAACCCTGCCGAAATGTAATCCGCTTTTCACGATGGACTTCCGCACGAACGCGCCGCAGGAAAATGCTAGCACGCCGAGCAAGAGCGCGAGCCGCGGCAGAATCTAGCAGTTGGATGCGCCTTTTGATCTTGGCCCCAACCCGCGCCACAAGTTAAACTCTCGCGGTGACCTCGGCGCCATCTCGCCCCACATCCCGCCTAAGCTGGATCGACTGGATGCGCGGCCTGGCGTGCGTTCTCATGTTTCAGACGCACTGCTACGATTCCTGGCTGGGCGGCGACGCGCGCAAGGGCGACTTCCTGCGCTGGTCGCAGCGGTTAGGCACTCTGCCCGCTCCGCTCTTCCTATTTCTCGCGGGAATCTCCTTCGCGCTAGTCATCACCAAACTCATACGCAAAGATCAAAGCCCCGGCCAAATTACGCGCACCATGGCCCGGCGCGGCGCGGAAATCTTAGCCTTCGGCCTGCTCTTTCGGCTTCAGGAGTATCTGATCGCCTGGGGCTGGGCGCCGTGGACGGACCTGTTCCGCGTCGACATTCTCAATGTCATCGGCCTGTCGATGATTTTTATGGCGCTGCTTTGCGGGCTGGTTCTGGTTACGGCGTCGCGCAGCCCACAGCGATCGAGTCTGAAGCCCGCTGAAGCGCCGCCCGAAGCCCCCGTGATCCGTCTAGTCAGCGCATCCATCGCTATTACCGCGATGATTGCCTTGCTCACGCCGGCTCTCTATACCACCTGGCGTCCAACCTGGCTGCCATGGGAACTTGAGTCCTACATCGACGGATGCCACAACCTGGGTGCGCCGCAGCCCTGGCTCTTTTGCATTTTTCCCTGGACAGCTTTCGCGTTCGCCGGACTCGCCGCCGGATTCATCCTCTTCGGTGGTCGCGCCCGTGAACGCACGGCTCCAATACTTGCCGCATTCGCCGGCATCGGAGCTGCCGCGATCCTGCTCGCCTATGCACTCGACCACTCTTCCATCCAAATCTTCCCCGTCTACGACTACTGGCACACCAGCCCCAACTTTCTGATGATGCGCATCGGCATGTTGCTGATGATCTGCCTGCTAGCCTATGGCTGGACGAGTTGGGCGCTCCCCGGCCTCGGGCAGTGGGCAGTGCGCTTCAGTCCGCTCATCCAACTCGGCCAGACTTCTCTGCTCGTGTACTGGGTGCACATCGAATTCGTTTACGGACGTTTCTCCATACTCCCCAAAAGGAGCGTAGCGGTCATGACTGCCACCCGCGGTCTAATTGAGATTTTCCTCTTCATGCTGATTCTGTCGATTGCACGAACTCGCTTAGACTGGAAGAAAATCGACTGGAGCCGAATTGGGCGGAAAACGATAGCGGAAAGGCCGCGAGAGGTTCGCGCTGACTAAGAGATATGGCAGTCGCATGCGATGGAATTACCTGGCTAATAAGGCTATTGACCTGGGAAGGCTGTAGCACGTAAACTTGTGCTGCACATACTTGCGTGCCTATGAAAAGCAATGTCACCCTCAAACTCGACCGCGACCTTTTACGGGAGGTTCGCATTCTGGCGGCCGAGGAAAACACCTCGATCAGTGCCCTGCTGGCCGCGCGCCTGGAACAAATTGTGCGTGAGCGGAAAACCTACGACCGCGCCCGGAAGCGGGCCCTGGCGCGGTTGCGCGAGGGACTTGAAATCCATTGGCAGCGCCCTCGCTCCCGCGACGAACTTCACGAGCGCTGAGCCGCGAGCCTATTCATGGCCGATAAATACTTCGTCGATACCAACATCCTTCTGTATGCGCACGACCGATCGACCGGGGCCAAGGGCATTCGCGCGCGTCACGTCATTGAGAATCTATGGCAAACCGGACAGGGCGTTTTGAGCACACAAGTGCTCCAGGAACTCTGCGTCAATCTTCGCCGAAAGGCAACGCGTCCGCTTCCGATAAACGAAATCCAGCAATTGGTCGAGGATTATTTGAGCTGGGAAATCATTGTGAACACCCCTCAGTCAATTATTCAGGCGTTGGACCTTGAACACCGCTATAAGATTTCCTTTTGGGATGCACTGGTTGTAAACGCCGCGGAAACAGCGGGCGCGGCTGTGCTCTACTCGGAAGATCTCTCCAATGGACAGATGTACGGCTCGGTTCGCGTGATGAATCCACTGAAAGCATAGATGTCGTCGACGTCGCCAGCGTTGGGGCCGTTGTCGCGATAAACTCAATTAATGACCACGGGGTCTTCCAACTCTCTCGCCCGCGCCTCATCCTCCTACCTGCGCTCGGCCATGCACCAGCCCATCCAGTGGCGCGAGTGGGGAGACGGCGCCTTCGCCGCCGCGCGCCGCGAGAATAAACCCATGCTGCTCGACATCGGCGCCGTCTGGTGCCATTGGTGCCACGTCATGGATCGCGAATCCTACGACGATCCCGAGATCGCGCAAATCGTCAACGAAAATTTCATCGCGGTGAAAGTCGATCGCGACGAGCGCCCCGACATCGACAGCCGCTACCAGGTCGCCGTCAGCGCGCTCACCGGCCAGGGCGGATGGCCGCTGACGGCTTTTCTAACTCCCGACGGCAAGCCGTTCTACGGCGGCACCTACTTCCCTCCGCAGGATCATTACGGGCGGCCCAGTTTCAAACGCGTGCTCCTTTCGATTGCGCAGGCTTATCGCGAAAAAAACGGCGACGTGCTCGAGCAGGCGGCCATGGTCCAGAGCGCGGTGGCGCGCGCCGAGTCATTCACCAAAGGCGGCGGAAATATTTCAGCCAGCGTGATTGACGCCATCGTCGAGTCGGGACAAAAAATGTTCGACGAAGAAAACGGCGGCTTCGGGAGCGCCCCAAAATTTCCTCATCCGTCTGCCCTCGATCTGGTAATGCATCAATATGCGCGTGCCAAGAATGAAGGCGGCAAAGATGCGCACAAACAAACCGATGCTCTCCGCCACATCTTTGTCCACACCCTGGAGAAAATGGCGCGCGGCGGAGTCTACGACCAGCTTGCCGGAGGCTTTCACCGCTACTCGGTCGACGAGCGCTGGATTGTGCCGCACTTTGAGAAGATGAGTTACGACAACTCCGAACTGCTGAAGAACTATGTTCACGCCTATCAGGCGACGGGCGACGAAGCCTTCGCCGAGGTAGCGCGCGACATCATTCACTGGATGGACGAGTGGCTCAGCGACCGCGCCCATGGCGGCTTCTACGCCTCGCAGGATGCCGACTACTCCATGGACGACGACGGCGACTACTTCACCTGGACGCTCGACGAGACGCGTGCCGCGTTGAACGAGGACGAGTCGAAAGTTGCCGAGCTTTATTACGACATCAGCGAAATCGGCGACATGCACCACAACCCGGCGAAGAATGTTTTGCACCTGCGCGCCGGCGTCGAAGACATTGCTCGCCGCGTGAATCTCACCGCCGCCGAGGTTCGCGCGCTGCTCGATGCGGCAAAAAAGAAAATGTATGCGGCGCGCCTCAAGCGTCCCACACCGTATGTCGACAAGACCGTATATACGGCTTGGAATGCGATGTGCGTTTCCGCTTATCTGACGGCAGCGAATGTGCTCGATCTACGGGAGACTCGTGCTTTTGCGCTGCGCTCGCTTGACCGGTTGCTGGCGGAGGGATGGATCGCGGACGGAAAGGACTTCAAAGCAACGCCAACTTCCGCAGGCGCCAGCGCCCCACTCGCGCCCGCGCCGGCGCTGCGCCACGTCATCGCATATTCCGATCCGAAGGCAGAACGCCGCGAGACTGAGGGCGTCCTTGACGACTACGCCTTCACAGTAATCTCCTGCCTCGATGCCTACGAAACCACCGCCGATCTCAGCTATTTTCTTTTTGCGCGAGCGATTGCGGATGCGATGATCGCAAGTTTTTACGATCAAACCGCAGGCGGATTTTTTGACACGCGAATTGCTTCAGCTGCCGCAGAGCGAAATGCGCAAGGCATTCTGGGTACGCCGCGCAAGCCCTTTCAGGATTCGCCAACACCCGCCGGGAATCCCGCGGCCGCGATCGCGCTGCTGCGGTTGCACGCCTACACCAACGAATCTTCCTATCGCGACAAAGCCGAGAGCACGCTCGAACTCTACGCCGCGGGTGCTGCCCAGCACGGCATTTTCGCGGCAACTTATGGACTTGCAGTCGCCCGCTTCACGGAACCGCACACGCAAGTCGTGGTCGTCGGCCACGACGAAACGGCTGCCAGACTATACAAAGCGGCGCGCCGCCGGCTCTCTTTCAATACCTCGGTCCTGTGTCTCGACGCCGGCAGAGCGGTCGCGCAGAATCTGCCGCCAGTTTTGGCGGAGACAATCCCGCATCTGCCTGCCCTCGCCAGTGGACGATCTTTCGTCGTAATCTGTTCGGATTGCACCTGCCAGCCGCCGGTATTCGAAGCCGAAGAATTGGTTCGCAATCTCGACGCGCGAGCGCGGCCGGCAGCATAAGAGAAGGCAGAGGGTGCGCTACACTTCGCGTTCTCTGCGATGGTTGGGTGTTTGCGCGACCCAACTCTCTCCAGTCGTATGGTCCTGTCTTTCTACAAGGGCTGGAGTTTCTCTCCCACTCCGCCGATAACCATTAATGGCAAGGTTTTTGCCCGTCATGGCCACCCTATTCGACAATCCGGATTTCGTGCGCACCGTGCTCGAAGAACTGCCCATCGGAATCTACATCGTTGACCGCGAACAACGCATTCGTTTCTGGAATCGAGGAGCCGAGCACATCATCGGACATCTTTCCCAGGAAGTCGTGGGCCACATCTACACCGAGCACATCGTTGACGCGTGCGACGCCTACGGACAAACTCTCGATGACAATCACAGTCCAATCGCACTGACCCTCCGCGACGGCCAGCCCCGGCAAATCATTGCCCATTTTCTTCACAAGGAAGGACATCGCGTTCCGGTGGCCATCCGCTGCCGGCCGATTATTCAAAGCGAAAATGCGATCGAAGGCGCCATCGTTCTGTTCGAGGAAGCAGCTCAGTCCCGCGCCGACTCCGGCGAAGCATCCTTATATGGCTGCCTCGATGCGGTCACTGGCGTGCCCACTCACCGCCTAACGCGTGCTCTGCTGAACGAAGCGATGGCCGGAATGGAAGAGACGCATCGCGGCTTTGGGCTGCTCCGAATTCGAGTGCTCGGCCTGGACGAATTTCGCTCCAAGCACGGGCCGCATTCCATCGCGCCCTTCCTTCGTACCACCGCCAACACGCTGCGCCACAATTTGGACCCGGCAAATTTTCTGGGACGCTGGGGGGAAGACGAATTTATCGCCGTGCTTCCATCCGCCAACCCCGTCGCCACAACCGCTGCGGCAAACATGATGTGGGGCCTGATCACAAATTCCGAAATTCGCTGGTGGGGCGATCTTTTTCCCGTCCAAGCCGTGGTGACGCACACAGTCGCGCAACCGGGTGACAAGATCGACAAACTACTGAATGGGCTCGAGCCGAGCCACGCCGCCGCCGCAGGCCGTGCAATCGGCATGACGGTCGACGGCTCTCAGCCGGCCCTGCATTCCGCGCAGAGTGCAGCACGAGGATGATGTATTTATGTTCACGATCATTGGCATCGTAGTCGTTTTCGGCTGCATCGCTGCTGGCTACCTGATGGAGCATGGCAATATGCGCGTGCTGGTCCAGCCGGCCGAACTGATTATTATCGGCGGGGCCGCGCTCGGCACGGTCTTCATCGCTAATCCGATGCACATCATCAAACAGATCGTTGGCGGCCTCCTCGGCGCGTTTGGCTCCTCCAAATTCAGCAAGCAACGCTACATCGATTCGCTGAAGATGATGTACGAACTGCTGCAAAAAGCACGCAAGGAAGGACTGGTGGCGCTCGAAACCGACATCGAAGATCCGGACAAGAGCCCGCTGCTTTCCAAATACAAAGACTTCGTCTCCAATCATCATCTGCGCGATTTCGTGTGCGACACCCTGCGCATGGCAGTGAGCGGGGGCGTCGAAGTCTTCGACCTCGACCAGATGCTCGACGCGGACATGGAAGTCCACCATCAGGGCGCGGGCGAGCCCATTGCCGCTCTCAGTACGACCGCTGATTCTTTGCCGGGTCTTGGCATCGTCGCGGCTGTCCTCGGGGTCGTCATCACCATGGGCGCTCTCGGCGGCCCGCCGGAAGAGATTGGAAAAAAGGTTGCCGCCGCTCTCGTCGGCACTTTCCTCGGCATCCTGCTCTGCTACGGACTGGTTGGTCCAATCGCCGCGCGCATGGGCAAGGCAGGGGAAGAAGAACATGCATTTCTGCAAGTCATGCGCGTCGTCATGGTTGCCTTTCTCAAGGGCGTCGCTCCCATTATGGCGGTGGAAATGGGGCGGCGCGTCGTGCCCGGCCACGTGCGTCCCTCCTTCAAGGAAGTAGAGGCGGCCTGTCGCAATCGCGGCGCAGAAGGTGGCAGCGAGGCCGCCGGCGCGGCGGCGGGCGCATAACATCCGAATAAGGTCTGGCCATGCCCACCCCACCCATCATCATCATCAAGAAAAAAGGCGGCCACGGCGGCCATCATGGGGGCGCATGGAAGGTCGCCTATGCCGACTTCGTCACTGCCATGATGGCACTCTTCATCGTCTTGTGGCTTCTGAACAGCAGCCAGAAAATTCAGGTCGCCGTCGGCGGTTATTTCAAGGATCCCACCGGCACCGCCAAACTGGTGGGAACCGATCAGTCTGGCAGCGGCGAAAACTTCAAGTTGACCAAGCAGAATATGGCCCAACTGAAGGAGGAGTTGCAAAAAAGCATTCGCAGCATCAACGATCTCGAGAAACTCCGCAAGAACGTCGAGATGACGGTCACGGCCGAAGGTTTGCGGATCGAACTTCTGGAATCGGAGAAAGGAACGTTCTTTGCCAGCGGCCGATCCACGCTCAGTGACTCCGGAAAGGAGATGCTCGTTCTTCTGGCTAAGGATCTCGGAACCGTTCCCAACCGCATTTCCATTGAAGGGCACACCGACGCGAAGCCCTACGGGAAGAACGCAAATTACACGAACTGGGAGTTATCGGCAGACCGCGCCAATGCTGCGCGGCGGGTGATGCAAGCGGGCGGATTACATGAAGACCAGGTCTCGCAAGTTCGCGGATTCGCCGCTCAGCGCCTGCGCAACCCCAAGGATCCGTTCGATCCCTCCAATCGTCGTATCTCGATCATCGTGCAATATCTGCCGGCGGCCAGCAAAGGAGATGAAAAATCAGGTGAGACCGATGGAGAAGCGGGCGAGGCCAAACCTTCAGCCGAACGGGCCACGGTAGAGCCAGCCGCAAAAAGCGCAGGAAAAGAAGGCGAAAAAAAATAAGGCTGACCACTTGGGTCAGCCTGAAAAGTGCTTTTGCATTATTCTTTGACTTCTAGGGTTTAAGCGCATTGCAACTTAGTTGTTGCATTGCGGTTTAGGTGGCCAGCAGAGTGGCATGGGGCCATCTGGTGCCGGTGCTTTTGGAATGGCAGCATATGCAAACGTGCCTACCAGACCTACCAACAGCAGTAACGCCCTGAGTGAACGTTTCATTTGACTTCTCCTTAGGGTCTGCCGAACTCAACACAGAAATGCGTCGAGTTCGACGCGGCATTATGACACAGCCTTGTAAAACTCTCATTCATTTGGAATTAAACAATGGGAAGGCGAGTTACCGTCCCGGTTTGCCGAGGATATTCATGCGAGGGTTTTTCCGAGGCCAGATCTACAGGGTTTTCCGTAGATCGCCTAAAGTAATAGTTTAAGTTTACAGGTGTAAGTTTTGGAGGGCTTGCAGAGGACGTGTCTGGCAGAAAATGACGCTTGACAAGGTTTTTGCAATGTGCATTTTTATGCATCGCGGACTAGTAACCGCGTTCAATCGCGTTGGAGCTATTGCGCAGAGTTTTACTTCTCGGTCTTCCCTCCCGCCGCTGCCGACTTGGCTCGCACCGGCGCAACTGGCTTGGGAAAGGTGAGCCGCCGTTCAATCTCCTCCACATTCGAACTGCGGGAAAAGGCGCGTTCTACCATTCCTTCAAACATCGGAATCAGGGAATCGTTGGCGCCAGCCGGTTGCAGATCCGCGAGCCCTTGTTCCCAACGCTGGGTTTGTAGATAATTCAGCGTCGCATCCCGCGCGACCACTCGCGAGAACGCGTACCCGAGCCAGATCGCCTCGGAAGCGTCATAGCAGAACATGTTGATCAGGTTCAGGTTCCCCTGATGGATCAGGCCTCCGGAATGTATGGCCAGCATTAATAATTCAACGCCCGCGCTAAGTCCAAAGCCGAGCGCAATGCCAAAGCTTACCTGCTTGCGCGAAACCCCCAGAAACCGCGAAAAGAGGATGAGGAACAGAATCAGACCGAACTGTACCAGCCGCACCGACCGTTGCAGCGTGAGCACCGCATGAACAACGGGATGATCCTGATCGGCGGAATTCGAAGCGGCAACCACCACCGAAACCAGCAGCATTACCAGTCCCGCCCACTTGAAAATCGGCGTTCCCAGATCCTTCAGCGCGTGATAAGGACGGAAGACATCCAGAAAAATTTCATGAATGATCTTGAAGCAGAGCACCGCGTTCAGCGCCTGCGACAACCAGTAGAGTCCGAAATACCACGGGGCACTAACCCCGCCGCCGATCGCATAAATCGGGTATATAATCGCAAAGATGACGACTTGCGCCAGCAGAAAAGCCAGGAATACCGGGAACTGTTTGTACAGTTGGCGCCGCCAAACGACGATAGCCACCGCCACCTGCAAGAGCGGCTGGGCAAACCACAAAGCCGTGATCGTCGACTGATTATGCAACCACATAAGGTTCCCTGGGATTAAAACCGCGGCTCTGGGAGCCACACTGTGGTCTAATCCTGCCCTATGGTCTGGGATATGGCCATAGGTGGTCAACCTACTTAGGTAACCTTAGTAACCATTACCTTCTTCCGGGGACCAAAAAGGCCATGGCCCGTCCGCCAGCGATTCGCCTCCGATCTGCGCTTGATGGCACTTCCGGCAATTTACGGCTTTGTCAGTCCCAACCGAAGAAAGGTAATCCGCCCTGGGATCTTCGTTAACCGTTACGACCCTCGCCCAAAGAGATCACATACGAATCGGCCACAAATGCCCGAGGAACGTCAGCCTGCCCGCGGGCCGTCACAATCACGTTGTAATCCTCGCTCGGCCGCAGCCGACCGAACACCGGAGTCGCATCCTGCGGCTCAACCAGTGCCAGGTAGTGGAGGAAGTCGAACACATCGGTAGTTGGTTCAAGTCCAGGGGCGACAAACGAAACTTCCACGTCTTCATGATGAAAATGCCAGGCGAGGGAAGCCGCCAGCCGCACCGCGCGTTCGTAGGCCGCAGGCGCGAGCACTCCGGGAGCAGGATTATCGAACACGATGCGCAGCTTGCGCTCGTCCTCGCGGCTGAACTCGCGCACTTTCAAACTGCCTGTGCGCGCGGTCGCTTTCCAGTCGACATGCCGCGCCGAATCTTCCGGCATGTATTCGCGAATGCGATAGAGATCGTAGCCGCGTCCGCGCACAAAACTCTCGAACTCTCCCGTGACCATCGGAAGCACTTCGAGGAAGCGATTCGTCGATTCGACCACCGGATAGACGACAATCTCGCGCGGCAGGTTGATGCGCCGTGTCTTGGTCAGAAAGGCAAATGGAAAGCGCGTGGCGAGGCCAAAGTTCTTCTCCTGATACCGTCCTCGCCCCGCGAAACAGAGTTCGAGATCGGCACGCAATTCCTGCTCCGGCGCAAGGAAGGGAAAATAGACGGACTGTTCAAGGATCGGCTTCTCGAGCGTCTCAGTCAGGCGCCGCAATCGCCGATCGGGCACGCGTAGCCACTGGTGCTCAGGCGCGCGATGCCGTGGCCATCCAAATGTGTAAGCCTCCCAGCGCCAGGTGCGCGCCGGCTTGCGCTTGGCCGGGACGACGCGTACGGAGAACGACGGCATCCACGAACTCGTATTGCGCAGCAGCAAACGAGCCATCATGGGACGCGCTGCAAAAACATGCTCAGGCAAGAGCACATCGAGTTCAAGGCTCTGGAGCACAACCGCCGAAGCGATTCCGGAAACGATAATCGCCGCCAGCAGCGCGGACACCACCACGTAGAGCAGGTTGTTACCGGTATTGATCGCGGCGATGCCAATCACGACCGTAATCAGAATGTAGATCGTACCCGCGCGTGTGACCTCGTAATCCATAGCCTCGCGCAACCGCGATGCAACTACGCGGCGAGCGAGATACGGAACTGTGGTGAGTCCAACCAGAGTTGCCAGCAGGAGCGCCGCCGACGCGAGAATGATCGTTCCCCAAATACTTCCCGATTCGCCCGAGACGGTCGAAAAGAGCGCAGCGCCAAAAGCCAGAACAAGGCCAAAGATTGCGACCAGGAAGCGGACCCAAATTTCGGGCAGGCCGAAGCGCAGCGATCGAGACGAGTTGGTCGCACCCCTGCCTGACATGTGCTTCTCAGGATAGGACGTTCGCGACTTAAGCGAAAGTGACCGAAGCTACCGCACTCTGGGCGTTGCGTTTAGAGTTACTTCAGAGCAAGACAGCCGCTTGATTGGGCACGCCAACCATGGCTGGGCAGGAGTTTTGGGTCTCCGTGCAAAACCCATCACCCGCTGCGACGCGCGAGCGTCGATGAGCCCCAACTCACTCAACTCTAAGCGAGCGCGTACAGATACTCGACGAAAGACCGCACGGCCCCATCCATTCCTGCAACCTTGGGGTTTGTGGAATCGATCAGATAGTACTCGTTCGGAGCATGTGCGCCGGTTCCATGTCCCAATCCGAAATGTCCAGCGGGGAGACTGAGAGGCTCGGAGGTGAAGATGTATCCCGGCCAGGAGCCGGCGGATCTGGGCCACATCACGGGGTCCAGACCGAGTTTGCGATAAGTCGCAACTTGTGCCTGAATTAGCTTTGAATCGGGCGAGGTCTGGGTCGGATCGTAGCCGCCGCTCATGTTGACTTCGATGTCGCCGAAGCCGTGTTTGGCGAGATGCTCCTTCAGCAGCGCCAGCGTGCCGGCAGCGGTCATGTCGGGCACCAGCCGCATGTCAATCTTCGCGACCGCGCGATGCCCCAGAATGGTCTTGCCACCGGGACCGGTGTATCCAGCGACCAGGCCCTCGATGTTGATGGTGGGCTTGGATTCGAGGAGCACTAGCGAGTCGAGCCAGTTGGTGTCATGGACCCAATGTTCGACGCCAAGCTGCCTCTTCTCGATGGCTTCACTGCGGCGAGCGGCGACCACCTGAATCATTTTCATTTGCGCGGGAGTAAGCGGCTTGGCCTTGTCAAAGAAGCCGGCCACGGCGGGCGTGTGCCCGTCGGACTCGACCAGCGTGTTGAGCGCTTGCACTAAGTGCCAAGTCGGGCTGTCTACCTGCGCTTCGAGGCTGGAGTGGACGTCGTGTTTCGGACCTCGCCCCCAGCGCTCACCGCTTGAAACGAGTTCGAGTTCGACTACACCCTTGGCGCCCAGCGATATTTGTACGCCTCCATCTTCGTCCTGGCCGGCTTCGGGGATGAAGACGCCCATGCATTTCTTTAACGCAGCGGTGATCTTGGGCTGGTGGACAACCTCGGGAAAGTGGGTCGAACCAATTTCTTCTTCACCTTCACAAACGAGCACGAGATTCACAGGCAGCTTTTTGCCCGCTGCCTTGAAGGCACGAAGCGCGCCGAGGAAAGCGGTTTCAGGGCCTTTCTGGTTTACGGCGCCTCGGCCGACACAGATCTTGCCCAATCCTTCCTTGTCCACGATTCGCCCTTCGAGCGGCGGTGAAGACCACTCGGAAGGATCAAACTGCTTTACGTCGTACATGAAATAAATGCCGACGGTGGTTGCGGCACCGGCATCGAGCAGGCCGAAGACTCCGGACTTGCCGGAGGTGGGGATGATTTCTACCTTGGCGAAGCCGGCGTCGCGCGCGAGCTGCGCCATGTATTCAGGGCCCTGCGGATAGTTGCGGTTCTCGGCGGCGATCGAGGGTAAAGCAATCCAGTCCTGCAACCGCTTCACGTTCTCCTTATGCATCTTCGGGATCTGGCTCAGCACGGCTTCGAGGTCGGGGCTGTCGGCCGAGAAAGCGGAGATTGGCAAGGCGGCGAAGGCGGCTCCGGCGAGCGCGCTATGGATGAATTCTCGACGATTGAAGTCGTTGTGGCTCGAGTCAGTCAATGCATCCCCCATTGTTCGAATAAGGATAATGATCCGCGGTTGACCTGCTTTTTTTCGAAGTCATCATACCAGTTGGACTCCCGAAGACCAGCGATCTTTCCTCGCGACGCGGAAGAAGCTTCTGGAGGCGCGGGTCGGCGCAGATTCTGGTTGGCTCTGTCTTATATTCACTGCGCTTCATCGGCGCCGTCCAATTTCGACTTCAATCCCTACTCGTCAAGAATTCAATCAATGCGCGGTTGAATTCTTCCGGACATTCCTCGTAGGGCAGATGGCCTACGCCTTCGAACGCGATCAGGCGCGCGTTGGTGAAGTTCTTGCGAAGTGGCTCGGCAGAGGCAAACGATACGGCTTGATCCTTTGTTCCCCACACCAGCAGCGTGGGGTAGTCGCGGATTTTCCGCAGCATCGATTCCAGATCGGCCAAGTCGGCAAGCCAGGTTTTCACGATGCTCGCGCCATAGCGGAAACCCTGATTCTGAAGAACGGGAATGCGATAGCCCGCTAGAGAGTCGGGAGGAATTTTCGCTGGGTCTCCGAAGAGGCGGCGGAGCCAAAGTTGGTCGAACACGCGCCAGCGCTCCACGGTGCAGTGGAAGAGCAAGGAACCGATCGGGCTGGCGAGAAAGGGTGCGAGGGTTCGGCCGCGGGGAGACCAAGGATTAACGGGCGCAACCAGGATCAGACGGCGCACGCGATCGGCGCTGAGTGCAGCGGCCATCATGGCGACTGCTCCGCCGTGCGACGTGCCGAGCAAATCGAATTCGCGGAGGCCGAGGGCGTCAGCGAACTGGAGGATGCGTTCGGCGGTGGCGCGGACTGTGCAGTCGAGAACCGTGCGGTCGCGGTCGCCGGCAGAAGACGACAGGCGAGCGGGCGACAGACCCGCGCCGAGGTTATCGATCGCGTAAACGGTTGCGTGGGGCGCAAGGGCGGGCATAGTGAACCGCCAGGAAAAGGAATAGCCCATCAAGCCATGAACGAGAATGAGCGCGGGTCCCGCGCCGGTTTTGAGGTAGCGCATGCGGCTGCCGGCAAGCGGGGTCCAGTGTTCTTCGATCGAGGGGTGGCTTGCCCACACATCAGAAAGGGTGCGATGCGTAGGACTCCTGGATTGATCGAAAGGCTGATTTCGCAAAGATTCTTGCACTGGTTCTTAGATTTCTTTTGCGATCGAGAGGGGCAACTTATTTCTCGCGCTCAGATTCTCACTATATAGAGTGATATCGCCTCTGTCGCTTGAGTGGGAGCCGCGGTTTGGCTCTCACTTCTTTTTCTAGCAACCGCATTGTTGAGCTAGCGGTCTTTGTCGAGCCTATTTGAGAGACTCCTCCTTCCTATTGTCCCTTTTGGTCTTTTTTGTTGTCGCCTCTCGAAGTGAAAGGTTGTACTTTTCTGCTGATCTACTGCTTGCCGCGCGTACGCCGATTCATCAGGATTTGTCGGGAAGTTTGGCTTCATTTGCTTTGGGATTGTCGGGATCGAGGCCGGCTGCTGTCATGATGGCGCGTCCCAGCTCTTCGGGCGTGACTATAAAATCTGAGGACTGAGTCTGGGGCGATCCGCTCGCCTGGTCGTCCTCGGCGGCCGCGGCCACAAAACGATAGCCACGTCCGACCACCGTTTGCAGGTAATGTGGCTCGCCTGCGTCGTCACCAAGGGCGCGGCGGATTTTGCGGATCGCAGTGTTGATACCCTGGTCGACGTCGACGAAAACATCCTTGCTCCAGAGCGCGGCGGAGATTTGCTCGCGGGTTACGAGCTGTCCTTTATTTTCGACCAGGAACATCAGGAGTTGGAGTGGCAGTCCTTCGAGGCGCAGTGGCTTGCCCTGGCGGAAGAGTTGAAAGCGCGTGAAGTCGAGTTGGAAATCGTCGAAGCAGAACTTCTTGTCCGGCACCACGGAACTCCGGCCCTCAGGCCCTGGAACAGAATAGGTATTTGAGATTTTGGTCTGCCGTGGTGGGCGTGTCAAGAGCCTGGATTCCTCTTGAACATTGCTTTTTGGGTGGTTGACGTGGCGGCGGGACGCCGCCACTACAGCGGACGAGATGCCGGCGCTACGCTTAGGCCTCTTCAGATCAATTCAGATCGCTTCAGATTCCCTCCATGGACCTTTGCTGGGAGTGGAGGCATTATGAGCTCACTTGCAGGGTTTGCTCATCAACTCCTGGTTGAGTTCGATGGGCCCAGTAAGTGGGAGGTTTAGGAGACGGGGAAGGCTCCGAAACCTCCCAATTCTAAAAATTGGGTTTGGGCACATCACAGATCCGCAGTTTCCGCCCTCCATAGAAGCCGCCAGCTTTCTTCTGACAATCCCTTCAACTCCCAGACCCCCTTTCCCTCTTTCTAGCTGCGAGCTTCGAGCAATCAAGCCAACAATGAGCTTATAGGGTTCCGTTTCTGATGCGGCGTTCTGTTTTGGGCTTGCGGCTACCAGGCATCCCAAATCACATACCGCGCCTTCCAAATATCATAGCGGGTCGCCTCTGAAATCCGTATAATTGCGCGAAGTCATTCCAGGCTCGGCACTTGCTGGAAGTGCAAAAAATGGGAAGGTGGCAGTGAAGTTGCTTTCTGAGCAGCGGAGAATTCCGCACACCGGTGCATCTAAGCTAACGCTTGTTAGTGCACCTCCGTCGGCCCAGCCCATGAACCGCGAATTCCAGGCCCGCTTTACCGTCATCGTCATCGGGCTCGTTACTCTCGCGGCGGTCGTTTTCGCGGCATTCAACTACCGGCTTGAACATCAAACGGCCATGCCGGACGACGGCGTCTGGTGGCTGGAGAAGGGCGGACAGGTCGTCGCCGACCGACTGGAGCCGAATGGCCCGGCGGCTCTGGCGGGAGTTCGCAATGGCGACAAGCTCGTCAGCATTAATAATCATCCCGTAAGCAGTTCGGCGGCAATCGAACGGCAGCTTTACGACTCGGGCGTGTATTCGAAGGCGACTTACTCGCTGCTGCGGAACGGGGTTCCACTGGATGTGGAAGTCGTACTGGTGCCGGCCGAGCGCACGATGAACGACTGGCTGCGCCTGATTGCGCTGATCTACCTTGGCATTGGGTTGTATGTCCTGCTGCGTCGCTGGACGGCCGTCGGCTCGCTGCATTTTTATATTTTCTGCCTGGTCTCTTTTGTCTTCTATTCCCTGCACTACACCGGAAAACTCAACACCTTTGACTGGATAGTCTTTTGGGGAAACGAAGTCGCGTGGCTTTTGCAGCCCGCCCTGTTTCTGCACTTCGTTCTGACCTTCCCGGAGCGGCGGCCTTTCGTCGGGAAGCATCCGTGGTCGATCCCAGCGCTGTATTTGCCGGGAGCTCTGCTGCTCGGCGTGCAGATTCTAACGCTGCAATTTTTCGCGGCCAGCGCGCGGCTCCTGTGGAATTTGAACCGCGTGCACTGGGCCTACCTGACCATCTTCTTCGTTTCGGCAGCGGTGGTTTTGTGGCGGAGCTACCGGCAGGCGGCGACTCCGATTCTGCGGCAGCAACTGAAGTGGATCATGCGCGGCACGGTGCTGGCGATCACTCCCTTTACCGTTTTCTACGTACTGCCGTATTTGTTCGGATACATGCCTTCCACCGCGATGCAGGTCACCGTGCTGTCGCTGGGGCTCTTGCCGCTGACGTTTGGCTACGCCATCGTCCGCTACCGGTTGATGGACGTCGATCTGATCTTCAAGCGTGGCATGGCCTATACGCTGGCCGCGGCGGCGATTGCAGGCGGGTACTTCGCGATGGTCGCCGCCATCGCCGAACTGGTACACACGCGCGTGCCCAGCGCCGGTCCGCTTGGGTTGATGGTGGCAATTGTCGTTACCGCCCTGCTCTTCGATCCGGTGCGGAAGTGGATTCAGGAAAAGCTCGACCAGTTCTTCTATCGCACGCGCTACGACTACCGGCGCACGCTGGTGGAATTTGGCCGCGAGCTGAGTTCGGAGACCGATCTCGACAAGATGCTTTCGTCGCTCGTCGACCGGCTCGCGCACACGCTGATGGTCGACCGCATCGCCATCTTCCTCGGGAACGACGATTCGTCGCGCTTTGAACTCGCAAAATCGTTTGGTTTAGGCGCGGTCGGCGGAGTCGATCTGGGCTTTTTGTCGAAGCCGCGCATCGAAGACGCCGCCGGGCACATCTTCTTCGAGAACACGCGCCAGCTGCCGCGTGAAAATTCCGCGGCTCAGGAAGCGATCTCGCGCCTCGATCTGAACTACTACATTCCATGCCATGCTCGGCAGAAGACGATCGCGTTTCTTGGCCTTGGCAAGACGATGGAAGGCGACTTTCTGACGAGCGAAGATGTCGAACTACTGGAAACGCTCGCCGGATATATCGCGATCGCGATCCAGAACGCGCGGCTGTATGCGTCGCTGGAGCAGAAGGTTGTCGAGTATGAACGGCTGAAAGATTTCAACGAGAACATCGTCGAGTCGATCAACGTGGGCGTGCTGGCGGTGGATCTACAGGACCGCATCGAGTCGTGGAACTCACAGATGGAAGTGATGTACGCGAAACCGCGCTGGCAGGTGGTTGGGCGAGCACTGAACGAGGTGCTGCCGGCATCGTTCGTGGAAGAGTTCTACCGCGTGCGGCAGAATCCCGGCATTCACAATCTTTATAAATTCCGGCTCGCGACGCCGACCGGTGAATGGCGGGTTGTGAACGTCGCTATCGCGCCTCTGGTCACGCGAAAGTTCAATGTGGTGGGGCGGCTTGTCATCATGGATGACATCACGGAGCGCATCGAGCTTGAAGTGCAGCTTACGCAGGCCGACAAGCTTTCATCCATCGGACTGCTGGCCGCCGGAGTTGCGCACGAAGTGAATACGCCGCTGGCTGTAATTTCGTCGTATACGCAGATGCTCGCCAAGCAATTGCAGACCGATCCGCAGAAGGCGGGCCTGCTCGACAAGATTACGAAGCAGACGTTCCGCGCCTCCGAGATCGTGAACAACCTGCTGAATTTTTCGCGCACCACCGGCACGGAGTTCGCCGAGATCAGCCTGAATAAAGTAATCGCCGACACGCTGGCGCTGCTGGAGCATCAGTTTAAGGTCGCGCACGTTCAGGTGCAGACTGACTTGTATGAGAACCTGCCGCCGATTCAAGGAAGCGCGGGGCGTTTGCAACAGGTGTTTCTCAATTTATTTTTGAACGCCAAGGACGCGATGGCCGCGAACGGTGGAGTGCTGAACATTGCGACTCAGAACGGTGAATTTGTGAGCGTGAGCGTGAGCGACACCGGTTCGGGCATCGCGCAGGAAAATATTCATCGCATCTACGATCCATTTTTTACAACGAAGACAACGCCGGCCGAGGGGCAGAATCGCGGCACGGGGCTGGGGCTTTCGGTTTCCTACGGCATCATCCAGGAGCACGCCGGCCACATTCGCGTGGAGAGCCGGGCGGGAGAAGGAACAACATTCACACTTGATTTCCCAATGGTCAGGAAGGTAGCCAATGTCGTCTGAAGTTGCCGTAATGCCGCGCCGATTCGGCCCGGAAGGATCAACGCAAAGCACGGGATCAAGCTCGGGACAGAATGCCGGGCAGGGCGCGGGCAAGATTTTGATCATTGACGACGAGCTTGCGATCCGCGAGTCGCTGGAGACGTTGCTGTCGCTGGAAGGTTACGACGTTACGGTTGCGGGCACGGCGCGCGAGGGCATGGCGCAGATTGGCGAGCGCAGCTTTGATGTGGTCCTGCTCGATCTGGCGCTGCCGGACAAAAGCGGCATGGATCTGCTGGGGGAGATTCGGGTGGTGCATCCCGAGCAGCCCGTGATCATGATTACGGCCTACGGCACGGTGGAGAACGCGGTTTCCGCGATGCAGTCGGGCGCGACGAATTTTATTCAGAAGCCCTGGGACAACGAGAAGTTGCTGGCCGACGTGCGCAGCGCGGTCGCGCGCCAGCGGGCCGAAGAAGAAAACGTCCAACTGAAGCGCGCCCTCAAGCAGCGCTACAACTTCGAGAACATTGTCGGCAAGAGCGAGCCGATGCTCAAGATTTTTGATCTGGTTGCGCAGGTCGCGCCCAGCCGCTCGACTGTGCTGTTACAGGGCGAGAGCGGCACGGGAAAAGAATTAATCGCAAAGGCGATTCACCTGAATTCGACGCGACGCGACCGGTCATTTGTACCGGTAAATTCGGGATCGACGCCGCCCGACCTACTCGAGTCGACGCTCTTCGGCCACGTTAAGGGCGCATTCACGAGCGCGGTCGCGTCGAAAAAGGGACTGTTTGAAGTTGCCGACCGTGGCACGCTCTTCCTCGACGAAATTGGCACCATGACCATGGACACGCAGTCCAAGATTTTGCGTGTGCTCCAGGATCGCAGGTTCATGCATCTCGGCGGCGTGCAGGAGTTGCAGGTCGACGTTCGCATCATCGCCGCGACTAACGTCGATCTTCGGCAGATGGTGCACGAAGGCAAATTCCGTGAAGATTTGTTCTATCGCCTGAACGTAATCACGCTCGACCTGCCCCCGCTGCGCCAGCGTCGCGAAGATATTCCGCTGCTAGTCGAGCACTTCCTCAAGAAATATTCGGAAGAAAACGACATGCCGCGCCGCCACATCACGACCGAGGCGCTGCGGCCGCTGGTTGGTTACTCATGGCCCGGAAATGTGCGCGAACTTGAAAACACGATCGAGCGCGCAGTGGTGCTATCGTCCGACCCGGCCATTGGAATCGATCTGCTGCCCGATCACATCGTGGGACGGGGGAATACGGTTCCGCGGCTCGAGGCGAGCGCGGGCGCAACGCTCTTTTCCATCATGGAAGATTGCGAGCGCCGCATCATCGTCGAGATGCTGGAAAAATGCGGCTGGAACCAGACCGAGGCCGCCGAGCGTTTCCACGTCCCGCTATCGACGCTGAACCAGAAGATCAAGCGGCTGGCGATCGAGATTCGAAAGAAGAATCATCGCGACGAACGAGCGATATAGAGATCGCGCCATCGAGTGATCGGGTCATCGGGTCATCTAAAAGCCCAAGGTCGTCGCAACCGTGGAAGATGGCCTAATTCTTCGATCACTCAATCGCTCGATTTTTAGATGACCCGATGACCCGATCAGTCCTCTCTGCTATAGTTCCGTGAACGAATTTTAACTGTCCCATGGCGCTTGAACTCGAACTAACCTCGCCTTTTGACATCGCGAAAGACTTCGTGGTGGCGGTGCAGGAATATGTCATGCTCTCCGCGCAATCGGTGGGGAATTTTTTTCGCCCGCCGGTTTACATGGCGGACATGCTGCAACAGGCCGACCTCATCGGCTTTGGCTCACTGCCTATCGTCATCCTGACCGGCCTTTCCGTCGGCGCACTGCTGGCGCTGAATTCGGCGAGCACGCTGCAACGCTTTGGCGGCGTCACGCTGATCGGCCAACTTGTCTCGCTGGGCATGGTCACTGAACTCGGTCCGCTCATCACCGGGCTGATGGTGGCGGGGCGGAATGCTTCCGGCATGGCCAGTGAACTCGGCTCCATGATCGTGACCGAGCAGATCGACGCGATGCGCGCGCTCGGCACCGACCCGAGCAAGAAACTGGTTACTCCGCGCGTTGGCGCCACGGCGTTCATGCTCTTCTTTCTAACCATCATCGCCGATCTGCTGGGACTGGTCGGAGGATGGGCGGTAGCGCATTTTCTTTTCGGACTCGACTCCAATCAGTATTGGACAACGGCGTGGCAGATCCTGGTATTCCGCGATGTCTTCAGCGGGCTGCTCAAGCCGGTGGTGTTCGGCTTTATTATCTCGACTGTCGGCTGCTATTACGGCATGTCGACGACCGGCGGTACCCAGGGCGTGGGCCGCTCCACGACGCAAGCGGTGGTCGCGTCGTCGGTCATGATTCTGATTGTCGATTTCTTTGTCACCAAGCTGATCTTCGCGCTGTTTGGTGTTCGTTAAAGACGTTCGATAAGTGAAGGGCATCCGCAGAGATATGAGTCCTGTTCTCCCAATCGAGCAACCCGCCACCGCGACCGGCGAGAAGTCCGGCTACGCTCTCGAGTTCGAGGATGTTTGTCTCGCGTTCGATGAGAAGGTTGTGCTCGATGGAATTTCTTTCCGCCTGAACCACGGCGAAACCAAGGCGCTCTTCGGCGTGGCGGGCTCCGGCAAAAGTGTTCTGCTCAAGCTGGCGATCGGCCTGATGCGCCCTGATCGCGGACGCATCTTCGTGCTGGGCGAAGAAATCACCAACATGACCGAGCAGGAACTGTTCAAGCTCCGCAGCCGCGTGGGCATCGTGTTTCAGGAGAGCGCGCTCTTCGATTCGATGAAGGTATGGGAGAACGTTGCGTTCCGGCTGATGGAAGAAAAAATTCCCTTTGACGAAATCGAGCGGCGCGTGCGCGAGTCGCTCCGGTTCGTCGAACTGGAGCGAACGTACGACATGTTCCCGTCCGAACTCTCGGGCGGAATGCGGCGGCGGGTGGCGATCGCGCGCGCCATCATCTCGCATCCTGAGGTGCTGCTCTACGACTCGCCGACCGGCGGCCTCGATCCGGTGACCTCCAACACGATCGTCGAGCTGATTATGAAGCAGCGTGACGTTTATAAGACCAGCGCGCTCCTGGTTACGCACCGCCTACAGGATGCCTTCACGCTGGCGAGCAACGAGTTCGATCAAAAGACGAATAAGATGGTGCCGATCCCCAAGGGCCAGCGCGGCGAGGTGGCCATGAGCTTTTTGATTTTGCGCGAAGGCAAGATAATTTTCGATGGCGACGCGCATGAGCTGGCGACGTCGCGCGACGAGTATATTCGCGAATATATCTCGTAGGAATTACCCCGTTTTCACCACAGAGGCACAGAGAAATTCAAAATCTTTTATTCGCTGTTCTCTGGGTCTCTGTGACTCGGTGGTGAAATTGAATCCTCGGCTTGATTTTTTTGCGGTTCCTTCCCCGGCAGCCCCACCGGATTTTCATGCGTGCGCTCGCGGAAGCCGCCTTTCATCCCGGTTGCGAGGCCGATTGTGGACTCGCCAAACTTGTCGCGCAGATGATCGGCTGCGGCGAGGAGCTTTTGCCACCGGTCATTCCGATTAAGACCAGGCATATTTAGACCATTGCGTGCGGGTTCGAGAAGATCGAGCTGTGCCGGGCCGGCTTCGAAGTTTGAGGTTTGTACTCCGAGCAGCCTGACGGCTGCGCCTTTTTTCCAGTTGCGCAAAAATAGACGGCGCGCTTGCTCGAAGATTTCATGATCCATTTGCGTCGGCTGTTCGAGCGAGTGCGCGCGTGTGATGGTTGTGAAATCTTTGTAGCGCAGTTTGAGCTGGATAGTGCGCGAGAAGTATCCGCCCTCGCGGAGGCGGCGGCCTACCATCTCGCTCAACCGCATCAGCGTTGATTGCAGGCGCTCGAGGTCGCCGGTATCTTCGTCAAACGTGTGCTCGTGGCTGATCGACTTTGGGTCGGTGCGCTCGCCAACCGCCGAGTCGAACCATCCGCCGGCGTCTTCGCCGCGCGACTTGCCCGCCAGCGCCAGCCCCCATTTTCCGAAGCGCCGCTCCAAATCATTTTCTTCGAGTGCCGCCAGGTCGGAGATGCGACGGATGCCGATGTCTTGAAGATTTTTCTCCATCACCTTTCCGACGCCTGGAATGTCGCCGACATCGAGCGGCGCCAGGAACTTTGCCTCCTGGCCAGGCAGCACCCAGAGCACGCCGTTGGGTTTGGCTTTGGCGGATGAAACTTTTGCGATCAGACGCGACGTGCCGATGCCGATCGAGCAGTTGAGCTGACTCTTTGACTTCATTTCCGTGTGCAGACGATGCGCGCTCCGCAGCGGAGGCCCGTGCAGCCGCTCGGTTCCTGTCATATCGAGGTAAGCTTCGTCGACCGACGCCATTTCGACGAGCGGCGAGAAGTGGCCGAGGACTTCGTGCACGCGCCCGGAGTATTCGCGATAGCGCTCGGGGTGCCCGTTAACGAAGATAGCCTGCGGGCAGAGCTTGGCGGCGGTGCGCAGAGGCATGGCGGAATGCACGCCAAACTTGCGGGCCGCGTACGACGCGGCCGACACTACGCCACGTTCATCGCGCTGTCCGCCGACGACGACCGGCTTGCCCTCCAGCGACGGATCGTAGAGCTCTTCCACGGAGACGAAGAAGGCGTCCATGTCGACGTGGAAGATAGTGCGGGACTGGATCGGGTCATCGGGTGATCGGGTCATGGGGTCATCGACTTTGCACGGATTGGATAGTCAGAAGAATATTCGCTGAACGTTCGCCTGCGCAAGGGATCGTGGACGACTCGGATGCTTCGCAAAGAGTCGCGGAGAGGGAGTGACTCCCCTCGCACTGCGGGAAAGGCGATAATCTCGCGTTACGGTCGCGGCGCGACGGGCTCGGGCACCGTCTGCGCCGTTGTTTTGTCGACTTTTTCTGCCTTCTCAACTGGCGGCGCTGTTCGGAGGTGGCGCACCTTGTCGTAGATTTTTCCGTACTCGCGCGCCGATGCTCCCCAGGAAAAATCGCGGCCCATGCCGTTGCGCATCAAAGTCTGCCAAGAGGTTTGATCGCGATATGCGGACAGCGCCTGCTTCACGGTCGCCAGCAGGGCTTCGCCCGTGTATTCAAGGAACTTGAAGCCGGTTCCCTTCCCTGTCCGCGCATCCCACGGTTCGATCGTATCGTCGAGTCCGCCGGTCGCGCGCACGATTGGAACTGTGCCATATTTCAAGCTGTAGATCTGGTTCAGGCCGCATGGCTCGTAGCGCGACGGCATCAGGAACATGTCGGCGCCCGCCTCGATTTTGTGCGCGGTCGCGTTGTCGTAGGCGACCTTGATGGCAACCTTGTGGGGAAATTGTTTGTTCAGACGCTGGAACATCTCTTCATAGAGCTTATCCCCGGCGCCGAGCACGATCAGGATCAGATCCTCGAGGGCGAGGCGGTCCATGACTTGAGCAATGAGATCAAAACCCTTCTGCGCGGCGAAGCGGGAGACGACGCCAATGACCGGAACTTTCGCGTCCGCGGCCTTCGGACCGACGGCCACGCCAAAAGTGTCGAGCAAGTCTTTCTTGCATTTCTGCTTGCCGCTCAGGTCTTGCGGCGAATACCTGGCGGCGACGTACTTGTCATTCTGCGGGCTCCATTCGTCGTAGTCGACGCCGTTCAAGATTCCGGTCACGGTCGAGGCGCGATTGCGGAGCACGCCTTCCAGGCCGAATCCGTATTCGGTCGTCTGAATTTCCTGGCTGTATTTTTTACTGACGGTGGTAATGAAATCCGCGAAGACCAGGGCGCCCTTCAGGAAATTAACCTGGCCGAAAAATTCCATCTTTGAAATCGTGAGCAGATCCCAGGGCAACATCAGCAGCGGCAGAATGTCGGGCGGAAACAGACCCTGGTAGCCCATGTTGTGAATCGTGAAAACGGTGCCGACCTCGCTGAAGGCCGGGTCCTCCGCGTAGAAGGTGCGGAGCATCACGGGCACTAACGCCGTCTGCCAGTCGTGGCAATGAAAAACTTGTGGAACACCGAGAATCTTCGAGGCTTCCAGCACCGCGCGCGAGAAGAGCGCGAAACGCTCGGCGTTGTCGGGATAGTCGGCCGCGGCAGTTCCGTAAAGCGCGTCGCGGTCGAAGTAGGGAGGGTAATCGACGAAATAAAACTTGACGCCGGTGGTCGAGCCCGCGGTCACGACCGAAGCGAAACGGTACTTATCATCGAAAGGAACAGTAATGCTGTCGACGACGGTCACTGGATCGACGAGTTTCGTTTGCCGATAACGCGGAAGATAGACGCTGACTTCGTGCCCCAGATTGGCGAGCGCCCGCGGCAATGCGCCTACTACGTCCGCCAAGCCACCTGTCTTCGAATATGGAACGCACTCCGATGCTACGAACGCGATATGCATAAAAGATGCAAGCTCCCGGCGTTCAGAAGTAAATCCGCCTCGCTCACGCTATGATTATTCCTGCGCTCAAGGGGATGCACAGGACCGGTTTCAGCAACAAAGCTTAGTCAGTCTAAAGCCGGAGAGAAAGAGGGTCAACGTGCCGAAAGCGATTGCCGAGAAACCAGTGCGCAAGCCGAAACTCGGGCAGCATTTTCTGGCTGACGACGAGGCTGCCGAGCGCATTGTTGGGGCTCTCGGCGACGTGACCGGAGCGACCGTGCTCGAAATTGGACCCGGCCGTGGCGCGATCACGGAACTGCTTGCGCGCAAGGCGCAACGGTTGATTGCGGTCGAACTCGATCGCGTGATGTCCGCGCAACTGCGCATGCAGTTCGCCCTGCACCCGAACGTCGAGATCATCGAAGGCGACATCCTGACCATCGAGTTCGACACGGTCTTTGGTCCGAAACCGGGACTGCTGCGTCCAGGAATGGCGTTCACGCCTGATCCGGCGCGCGTGGTCGGCAACCTGCCTTACTACATCACCTCCGATATTTTGCTGCGCCTCTTTGACTATCACCGTTACTTTTCGACGATTGTCATCATGGTGCAGAAGGAAGTTGCCGACCGCCTGGCTGCATCGCCCGGAAGCCGCGACTATGGCCTGCTTTCGGCGACGGCGCAACTTTATGGACGGGTGGAGAAACTCTTCACGCTGCCTCCCACGGCGTTTGTTCCGCCGCCCAAGGTGCATTCGACCGTGGTGCGGATTACCATCAAGCCGAAGATCGAGGCATTGCAGATCAACGAGGCGGGGTTTATTTCGTTTTTGAAATTGAGCTTTGGACAGAAACGGAAGACGCTCTGGAATAATCTGAAAACGGGCTATGCTGAAACGGCGCTGCGCGCGGCGCTCGCGAAAACGGGCATCAAACCGGCGGTGCGGGCTGAGGCCTTGCCCCTGGAAAAGAGCGCGGCGCTGTTCCGCGCGTTGAGGGACGGGAAGAGCGGCTGATGTCTTCTCTGTCGCCATTTCGCGGGAATTAGTTGCCGCCGAGATTTTCAGGGCGCGTCTACATCAGTCTTCGCGAGGAGGCTGCTCATGACTTCCGCTGTACGAACTCCCGCTGTCGCCGGCAGATTTTATCCTGACCACCCCGATCGACTGCGCCGCGAGATTCATGACTACACTTCGCCGCCGCAAAGTCGCGTCTCTGCCATCGGCTGCGTCTCGCCGCACGCGGGCTATATGTACTCGGGCCATGTCGCCGGAGCGGTTTATGCGCGGCTCGAAATTCCCGAACACTGCATAATCCTGTGTCCAAATCACACAGGCCGCGGAGTTCCGCTTTCCATTATGACCGCAACCGCATGGCAAACTCCGCTGGGCGAGGTCGCGCCCAGCACCGGACTTGCTACCGAATTGGTGCGGCGTTTTCCCAGGCTCGAAGAAGACAGCGCCGCTCATCGCGGGGAGCATGGCATCGAAGTGCAGCTGCCATTTTTGCAGGTACATCAGAAGAACTTGCACATCGTTCCCATTGCCGTTGGGACCGGCGATTTCGGCGTGCTGCGCGAACTCGGCGAAGCGATTGCCGAAGTGATTGGCGAGCGCGAAGAGGCCGACCAGAAAATTCTCATCGTCGCCTCCAGCGATATGAACCACTACGAAGACGATGCGATCACGCGCGTCAAAGATCACGTGGCCATTGAGCGAGTGCTTACGCTCGACGCGCACGGCTTGTGGGAGGTCGTCATGCGCGAAGACATCAGCATGTGCGGCTTCGGGCCGACGGTTGCCATGCTGACCGCCGCAAAGATTCTGGGCGCGACGCAGGCCACGCTCGTGCGATACGCGACTTCGGGCGACGTCTCCGGCGACCGCGAGAGAGTTGTCGGCTATGCGGGAATTGTGGTGGAGTAAAGTTCAGTGGTCGCGGCGGAGACGGGGCAAGCCCACTCTCTACTCTGCATTAATTTAACGAGTGCCCGGGGTTTGCAGCAATTGTTGCGCCCGCGCCCGCGCCACGTTGATCACCGACTGATCCGCCACGATCTGTTCCAGAATCGGCTGAATCGCCGCTACCTCAATTAACTGTTTCTCCTCCGCCATCTCCTGCATTCGCTTGAGTTCGTCAAAGAGCGCCAGTTTTTGGTAGCGGTGGTCATAGTCCAGTCGATGCCCGAACTCGAGCGTGGCCGAAAGGTTCTGGAAAAGCTCCGTTAATTCGCGCGCCGCTGGATTCGAGGAGTAGTTGAAGCTTGCCGTGCCGGCCTCGCGCGCATCTCTATAGGTCAAAGTCTTCTTGCCCGTAAAAGCGAGGTTTTTCTGGTGAGAGTCGAGGTCGGAGCGAAAATGCTTCGCGCTCGCCGAAAGCCGAAAGATCTTAGTGCGTATTTCTGGCGATAGAGCAAAATCAAAATCAAAGCTGTCGGTATCGTCCGATTCGCTCGAGATGCGGCCGGTCGACCGATAGTGCGCGGGGCCCTCCGAGGGAACGCGAATTGAATAGTGCTCGGGCTGCGAAGCGGGGAAATCGAGCGTGAAAGTGATGACCGGCGAGATAAACCCCGCAGCTGTGCTTACATTTTCTCCGGGGGGCGTGTCAGCAATCGCCGACGTCTGCGGTTGTGCGCAGGCGACCACCGAAACCAAAAGCAGGAAGAGTACACGAACCGAGCACAGCATGGGCCGATCTAATCATTGAGGATTGCAGAGGCAGTGTCAACTGCACCCCGCCGCGCCACGCATTGAGAGCGACGGGCGGGATGCCAGCCGGACAGCCACCGGGATGGCGGCGCTATGACTGAGTTGCGTTCGGCTTAGAAAGCGAAAGCTCTACTTGCAGGTTGCCGTGAATCCGAGGCTATCGGTCCCCGTCATATAAATCTGCCCGGAGATCACGCCATTATTATTGATTCCGCCGACCACCTCGAATTTCGCGCCAGTATAAACGATGCTCTTGAAGGTGTTGTTTTCGTACAAGAACGCAAACGCCTTATCGGCCGAGATGCGGTTGCCTACGATGGTTCCGGCATTGTTGATTCCGGTCAACATCGTCCCGAATTTGGATTTCGGGTAATTGATGGTTGTGAACTTCCCATTCTGCCAAAGAAAGCCGGAGTTAAAGTTGGCGGTAAGAGAAGCCCCGACCACCGCATTATTATCATTGACAGCCAGCGGATTAGTGATCGCGCCCTTTGGATACACGATGCTTGTGTATTGGCCGTTAAAGTACAAAAATCCTTTGACCGAGCCGGAACCGCCGTAGCTGCCCGTCAGCGCGCCCACATGGTTCACGCCGAATGTCCAGGTGTTGGCGGCGCCGGGATAATTGATCGCGCTGAAGTTGCCATTTACCAGCGTGAGCCCGTGAACCTTGAACTTGCTGTCGAGGTAAGACCCGGAACTGGTGCCGGTCGCATTCTGCTGATAGAGCCAGGTCATGGTTGACTTGGGCGCCGAATAAATCGTGAAGTCCCCACCTGCCGAGCGCATAAAGCCCACGAAAGCCTGAGTCTTGTTGACGATCAGTTGTCCAACCACCGTGCCATCGTCAGCGATGCCTTCCACCGTATTCAGCGTGTAGCCGGACGGAACATCAAACGTGTCAAACGTGCAGGAGGCCTTGGTCCCGCAAAATGCCGGGGAAAGCGAAATGAGCGAAAGGAAGACAGCAAGCAAGGTTTGGCGGGGGAGCATAAAAACTCCTGTATATAAGGATTGTGCGAAGAGCCCGCGCTAGCAGGCCAAACTCAGCATAGCGTGAGAATAGTGCAAAAAAACGGGCGATGTACTAACGAGTGTGCGATAGGGAATGCGAGTTAGGACGAGGATCGCGGTCGGATAGGACAAGGACGGAGGTAACCAGCTTGGAGCTTCGGTCTTCCATCTTCGAGTCCCGAGTTTCGAGAGGCGAGCAAACAGGCAACGGCCTGTCCTTGCGGTTATCGTCTACTCGGGGATCGAGGCTCGAAACTCGCGGCTTGCAGCTCGATAGTTGCCGCCGTATGCAGATGGCAGATCGCGATCGCGAGGGCGTCGGCGGCATCGGGCGGCTCGGGAATCTCGTCGAGACGCAGCAGCCGCGCCACCATCTGCTGCACCTGGTGCTTCTCCGCCTTGCCGTAGCCGACGACGGCCGACTTGATCGACAGCGGTGAATACTCCGCCACTTCAAGACCCGCCGAAGCGGCCGTCAGCATGGCAACGCCGCGCACCTGTCCGAGCTTGAGCGCGGACTTTACGTTGACGGCGTAGAACACGTCTTCAATCGCGACCCGGTTCGGGCGGTGCAGAGCGATGAGTTCCTCAAGCCCGCGCGCAATGCCCGCCAGGCGAGTCGGCATGGGGTCGCGCGGCGAAACTTTAATGGCGCCGCAGGCCACGCAGACCAGGCGATCGTTTGCAGGACGGGCGGCGTAGCGCGGGTCCGGGCGTTGGCCAAGCTCGCCATGATCGAATAGCAGATCGACGATACCGTAGCCTGTGTATTCCGTGCCGCAGTCGATGCCGAGGACGCGCATGTTGCATCGAGTGTAACCGCTGGGCTGAATTTTTCGAAGGACGGAAACTCTATTTTTCGGCGGCGCCCGAATCGGTTCGCGTTTCCACAGCGCTTCTCATCTGAAAGCGCGTCATCGGAACGCACGTGGTGAATCCCGCGGGAACTACCGTATCGGAACCCCGCGCCTGCCGCTTCACGCGATAGGTTCGCATGTAGGCGCAAAAGCTGCCAGGGGAGTCGGGCACGAACAAATCGGATCTCAGGCTGTAAATCAGGCGATCAGTGGTCCCGGGCACAACCTGCGCCGCCAGCAAATCCGATTCCTGCGGAGATGCTTTCGCCTTGGGTGAATCCTGATTGGGCGCGTCCTGCGCGTAAGAAACGTTCGCGAAGCTAACGGAAAGGAGAAGAAGAAAGCAGAGCCTCATCATCTTCATCGAGATTCTCCGGTGCTCAAGAATTAACGCCGAATGGCGGGAAAGTCAACGTATTCGAGCGCACTCGGGTTACTAGACATTTGTGCAATGTAAGGTCTCGTTCCGGGCCACCATCCCCAAAACCGCCGTGATAACCTGAGAACATAACTCATAGAGGAGTTTGGCAATGAAGATCGGCGTCCTAACCGGCGGAGGCGATTGCCCCGGCCTCAACGCTGTCATACGAGCGGTGGTGCGCAAGGGCAGCTTCCACTACGGTGACGAATTCCTCGGATTCATGGAAGGCTGGCGCGGCCTGCTCGAGGATAAAACCATGCCCCTCGACCTCGAAACTGTGGGAGGAATTCTGCCGCGCGGCGGCACCATTCTGCGGACGTCGCGCACCAATCCCGCCAAGCGCGAGGACGGCCTTGCGCGCTGTATGCAAACCCTGAAGCAGCACGGCTGCGACGCCCTCATCGCCATCGGCGGCGATGACACGCTCTCGGTCGCGCATAAGCTCTTCGGCAATGGAATGAAAGTCGTTGGCGTGCCCAAGACCATCGACAACGACCTCGCGGGCACCGACTTCACCTTCGGCTTCGACACCGCCGTCAACGTAGCCACCAACGCCATTGACCGCGTGCACACCACCGCCGAGGCGCACAACCGCGTGATCGTTGTCGAAGTCATGGGCCGCGACTCGGGCTGGATCGCCGCCTACAGCGGTATTGGTGGCGGCGCAGACGTGATTCTCGTCCCTGAAGTCCCGTTCGACATCGATCAAGTCGCCGAGCTTATTCGGCAGCGCCACGAGCGCGGCCGCTACTTCAGCATCGTGGTCGCGGCGGAAGGCGCGAAGTTTGCCGGGGGCGTCGACGGACACGGCGGCGCGCCGGTATTGCAGGAAGCAGGCCGCGACGAGTTTGGCCACGTTCGGCTGGGCGGCATCGGCGAATCGCTGGCGCGAGAGATTGAAAAGCGCACCGGCTTTGAAACGCGCTCCGTGGTTCTCGGCCACATCCAGCGCGGGGGCTCGCCGAGCGCCTTCGACCGCGTGCTCGCAACTCGCTACGGCCTTGGAGCCATCGATATGGTGCACCGCGGCGAGTTCGGCTACATGGCCGCGCTGCGCGGCAACAAGATTATTTCAATTCCCCTAGCCGAAGCCATCGCCTCGAATCGCAAGCTCGATAAGGAGATCCTCGACGCCGCGGTGGGGATTCTTGACAAGCTGGAGGAGAAAGCGGAGAAGACCGCGATCTAAGCCGCGACGCCATGGCCGGGTGACGTCGTGTCGGGACGCCGCCACAACCGCCCGCGCGCTCCGTCCGACTCACCCTTCCGCCAGCCAATCCAAAGCCTCGCCCCGCTCCTTGAACACGGGAAACTCCCGCCGCGAGAATTTGCTTACGTCCTGCCGATGCGACTCCGGCAAGCTTTCAGTCCCGATCCATGCCGTCTTCTTGATGTACGCCTTGTTGAAAATTGCGGTTTCCTTCATCGTGCGCAGCGCTTCCTCGTCGAACAACGCCCCGGTGAAATCCACTAACATTCGCACCGACGCGAGCGGCTCCGCCGTCACATGGTCGGGCAGCACGCGCACAACTTTCTCCACTTCGGACGCCGAACAGCCCGCCAGGTCAAGTTCCAGAATTCTCTTGCCGCCATGAGTGATAAATCGCGTGCGTTCCATTCCAGAGAAGTTCTCCTCGTGCTGAATGCGATTCGCGAAATCTGACTGAACTTCCCCCCTCGTTCCTAAGCATAAGCCCGTCGTCAACCCTCGCGGACGTAGTTACAGGCGACGCCGCGCCATCATAGCCGGCAAATGCGCCGGCACCGCGCCCCAGAGCGCAATATCTATGCTTATTACCTGCGTACATCCGCTATACTAACGGGATATCCGGCCGGCAGGTTTTCCCCCAGGGCGGGCCGTGACCACAGCCATGCGACCAACCTTCACCCTCGGCATTGAAGAGGAATATCAGACCGTTGACCCTGAAACCCGGGATTTGCGGTCGCACATTCACGCCGAGATCATCGAAAAAGGCAAACTCATCCTTCAAGAGCGCGTGAAGGCCGAGATGCACCAGTCGGTGGTCGAGGTCGGCACCTCCGTCTGCGCCAACATCAAAGATGCCAAAGACGAGCTGAAAAAGCTGCGCCGCAACATGATCCGGCTGTCGCGCGAAAATGGGCTGCGCCTGGCCGCGGCCGCCACTCACCCTTTTGCCGACTGGCGTGTGCAGGAAGTTTATCCCGACGACCGTTATAAGAATATTGTCGAAGACATGCAACTGGTGGCGCGCGCCAATCTCATTTTCGGACTGCACGTGCACGTGGGCATCGAGGACCGCGAAACCGCGATTCACATGATGAATCACGCCCGCTATTTCGTCCCCCACCTGCTCGCGCTTTCGACCAACTCGCCTTTCTGGCTGGGAATGAACACCGGCCTCCACTCCTATCGCTGCAAAGTGTTCGATAAATTTCCCCGCACCAACATGCCTGATTTCTTCCCGAGTTGGGGCGAGTACGAGAACTATGTAAAGCTTCTCATCAAAACCAACTCGATCGACAACGCCAAAAAAATCTGGTGGGACATTCGCCCGCATCCGTTCTTCAACACCATCGAATTCCGGGTGTGCGACATTCCGATGCGGGTCGAGGAAACCATTGCGCTCGCCGCGCTCATCCAAGCCACGGTCGTAAAGCTGTACAAGCTGCACGAGTCGAACCAGGGATTCCGTCTCTACCGCCGCTCGCTGCTCATGGAGAACAAATGGCGCGCGGCGCGCTATGGTATCAACGGCAAGCTCATCGATTTCGGCAAGCAGACGGAAGTTCCGGAGCGCGAGTTGATTGAGGAATATCTTGCGTTCGTGGACGATGTGGTCGACGAACTTGGATCGCGGGAAGAGGTCGAGTACATCCGCACGATTATGAAGATGGGCACGGGCGCGGATCGCCAGCTCCAGGTTTTTGAAGATACCGGCGACATGAAAGCGGTGATGGACTACATCATCAAAGAGACCGAGGTTGGTGTCGGCAACGACGAAGAGGACGAAGAGCAAATGCCAGAAGCGAAAGCAGTCTAGGAATTATTCGGACGGAATTTGTGCGCGGTCATACCACTTAATAAGAGACGAAAGATTTGCCAAACACAAACGGAAAATCAAACGGCCATTCCCCCCGCCCCTTCAACCATCTGTCTTTCGATCCGCAGCTCACGGAGGGAGCGCGCAATGCCATCCGCGTCTGCCTGCGCGTCCAGCCCACGGAGCGGGTCACGGTTATCACCGATGAAGCGAGCCTCGAAATTGCCGCCGCTCTCGCCCATGAACTCGACGCTGTGGGCGCCGAGTACCATCCCTGGGTGCTTGAAGAAGTTGCGGCGCGCCCGTTAAAAGAAATTCCGCAAGTGATCGCCGACGATCTGGAGAAGAGCCAGGTCAGCATCTTTGCTGTGCAGGCGCAGACCAACGAACTCAAGTCGCGCATCCAGATGACCGACATCGTCAACCGCCGCAAAATCCGGCACGCGCACATGGTCAATATCAACAAACAGATCATGCTCGAAGGCATGCGCGCGGATTTCCTGAAGGTCGACCGGCTCAGCATCAAGGTGGTCGAGCGCGTACGCGTCGCGAAAAAGATTCGCGCCACCACGCCCTCCGGCACCGATCTGACGGCCGACATGAATCCCAACTACAAGTGGATCAAGACCAGCGGAATCATCAGCACGGAAAAATGGGGCAACCTTCCCGGAGGCGAAATCTTCACCACGCCGGGCGAGGTCAACGGCAGGTTTGTGATCGATGGCGTGGTCGGCGATTATCTCTGCACGAAGTTTGGCGATCTGAAATCGACGCCGCTGACCGTCGAGATAAAAAAGAATCGCCTGATCGGCGCGCACTCCTCGAACAAAGAATTGAAAGACGATTTCTGGGCTTACACCCACACCGACGACAACAGCGACCGGGTAGGCGAGTTCGCCATCGGCACCAACATCGAACTCAAAGACGTGATCGGCCAGATTCTTCAGGACGAAAAATTTCCCGGCGTCCACATCGCCTTCGGAAATCCCTACGGAGCTCACACCGGCGCGGATTGGTTCTCATCGACGCACATCGACGTGGTGGGCCGGAAGTTCGACATCTGGGCGGACGACGAGCAGATTATGTCGGGTGGCAAGTTCTTGATCGAGGCGTAAGCTTTTCAGCCGCTGCAAGGAACATCCCATAGCAGATCTTCTGCTAGCGTTAGCTCGCAGCGCGAGGCCCGTAACTCGGAACCCATGATCTCATGATCCCGTCCTATCGCCACTCTTTCAACGCAAACTTCACCGACGAAAAATATGAACGCCTGCGTCGCGAGATGGCTGCCCGTTGCGGAATGGAAGTTCCCTTCGCGCTGTGCGAGACTCCGTGCTTTTTCCCGAGCGCGCTCGTCGAGCGCATGGGCGAATGCGGCAAAGCGTTAATCCATCAACTGGTTGACAGCCCCGAATATCGCCAGCGCTCGGAAGCTTCCATCCCAGCGAACTTTCGCGTCCCGAACGAAGCGCCCCATCCCATGTTTATCCAGGTCGACTTTGGACTAGTGCGCGATCCGGGCGGCGAACTTCAGCCCAAGCTCGTCGAGTTGCAGGCCTTCCCTTCCCTCTACGCCTATCAGCCTGTTCTGTCGCAGGCTTATATCGACGTCTTTGGACTCGATTCTAAGCTCAAATATTTTCTGAGCGGCCTCGACGCGTCGTCCTACAAAAAACTTCTGAGCGACGCCATCGTCGCCGGACACGATCCCGCCAATGTCGTGCTCATGGAGGTCCATCCTGAAGAACAGAAGACGCGGCCGGATTTTTTGTTAACCGAACAGTTATTAGGCATTCACACCGTCTGCATCACCAAAATCCGCAAGCACGGGCGACGACTCTTTTATGAAGAGAGCGGCAAGCAGATCCCAATCGAGCGCATCTACAACCGCACCATCGTGGACGAACTGGAGCGCAAAGGAATCGAGCTGCCCTTCGATTTTCGCGATGACCTCGAGGTTGAGTGGGCGGGGCATCCCAACTGGTATTTCCGGATCAGCAAATATTCCATTCCTTACCTGAAGCACCCTTCGGTGCCGCGCACCTGGTTCCTCGATCAGATGCGCGAGGTTCCCGCCGATCTTGAGAGCTTTGTCCTCAAGCCGCTTTACTCGTTCGCGGGGCTCGGCGTGGTTATCGGCCCCTCGCGCGCCGACATCGACGCGATCCCCGCGGCCAAGCGTGGCGAGTACATTTTGCAGGAGCGGCTGAACTTTACTCCGCTCGCCGAAACTCCCTTCGGGTCTACCAAAGTCGAGCTTCGTCTGATGTACGTATGGCTTGATGACTTGCGGCCAGTCCTGACCATCGTTCGCATGGGCCGGGGACAGATGATGGGCGTAGATCACAACAAGAACATGAAGTGGGTGGGGTCGTCGGCCGCGCTGGTGGCCGGGTAAGGGCTCTCTGGGCCTTGAGTTCAGGCGCCCGAGTTGTCCCACTCTGGCTAGCACGCAAGCGCCAACTCAACTTGCGGTGGAAAACTCGAACCGATGTTGCGCTTTGTCTTTGGAGTGAGCGTGCCCGATGGAGACATCCTTGAGATTTTCAAGGTTAACGACCGCACCAAAGGGCATGAAGACCTCCGAGAAGCGGCCAGTGTTTTTCCCCCAGTACACCATCGCACAAGACATAGGGGCACCCTTGCCAGAGTCTTCTCCATTTTCGAGAAAGCGGAGCCGTGTATCGTAGAGGAAGCAGATTGCCGTTGCCCTCCCGAAAATGTATCTCTTCCAATGGCCAGTGTTTGTCGCCACGGGGACCAGTGCGATCACTTCAGCAGCGTGCACTCGGTGCGCTTCCTCACACTTCCTCAGCCAATCGTTGATTGTCCTGCCGTGCTTCGGGTCAAGGCCGTAAGGCGGATTTACATAAATGGTAGGAAACTTCCACGTCTCTTTCAATCCGTCATGCGTGGGTAGTGAATATTCGACCTTTGCTTGCACAATTGAAAATCTGTTGGAACATGGGTCTAGCGCGATGCTTCCGCCAAAACACTCGCGCACGGCATCGACGTATTTTCTGGGTGTTCCCCAATCCTTGCTCTTTCCAACAACTGTCCTGCCTGCCGTCATAGCGAGTGTATATGTCTCCAATCCTTACCCCGCAGTTGGGCCAACTCACCTTCCAGTGTTTTCATTGTGCCCTTCTCAGGAGCAATCACGTTAAACCATTTCTCGATGCGCTGTGCATTGTCGTTGAAATACTTTTGGAGGACTTGATCGGCACGGTAATCCATCTGTACCTTCGTGAACTGGTTCTTGGTCTTTTCTGCGGAATAACTGGCCAGAAATGCATTCCGAGCTGGCTCCAAAAGTGGCTGGGGCTCGAGCAATAGTTGGGTGATGAACTCCGCGAGTCCATCGTCTGTCAGGAAGATGAGCCAATCGTAAGACTGAGCGAGTACTTTTAGTTCCTTGTTGTGATTCTCCGAGGTGAACCAGTTTCCGTGATTGCTTACCACCCCAACAGTGAGCACAAAATCTCGCAAGAGTTCTGCATCATCTGAAGCAATGATTTCCGCCATCAACTCGAAAAAGTCTTTCGAGTAAATGATCGTGCCGTTGCCCTTGTACACTAATCCACGGCGTTCGCCCGACGCCGTTCTTAGTTTGTGAAGCGAAGATAATGCTTTTGCAACGTACGCCCCTTGCTTCGCCTTCTCGATGGACTGCGGTCCTTTCTTCATGCCCTCCTCAACGCCAACGCGTTTGCATTCGAACATTGCATAAGGCTTGCAGTACTGTTCCACAATCTCGATTTTCACACTTTCATTCTTTATCGTATCGAGCGTCGCCACAAGATGGGAATTTTCACCACTTGCAACGACACACGAGTTTCGGAGGACACCGCCCTTATTGAGTAACACCCTGTTCGACTTTGTGAAGCCGGACAGCGAGAATGCCACTCCGACGTTTTCCAAAATCCGGTTCACGTTAATAGGCAAGTGGTGACCGAACACGAGACTTTCCTGTCGCAGGATTGGATGCAATGAATACTCGACATTGTGCGTTATGTCCGGGTTGCCGAACTCGGGGAGTGAGCGCTCAATTGCTACCGAATGTTCAAAGCCCCAACTCTTCAGCATGTAAAAGGTGATAGTTTCGACGAGCGTACCCAGTGCTCGGCCAGCGGCCTTCTTTGAATCCTTCGCGTAATGGAAGACCTTCTCTACAAGCACTTTTTGAAGTTGGTCAACGGACTGGTAGGACATTTTTGCAGGTCGCGTCGGCTTCGGTTGAAATTGTAGCACCCGCAGACAAAACCTTTTTCATTTGCCCGGAAAGCCATACGCCCGCAACCAGTTGAAAAAATAGCCGTTGTAAGCTCTGGTAGTCTCCCTCCGGTGCTCCAGCGAAACTCCTACCGTTCGGCGCAGAAATTTTGAAGTGCGGTTCCCACGCAAATGAGGACGGAGTGTGCAAAGCCTTGCGCAACCGTACGCCCAATAGCCCGTTTCTGCCTTGCTTTTGCTCGATGCACCCGTCATCATTAGCGACGGCCTGATTGCACCTTCGACGGGAATCGTCGCACTAAAAAATCAAGGCACTAAAAACAGGAGCGAGTGAATGAAAGGTTTCATGGCAGTTGGCAGGATCGTGGGGGTTCTGGCAGTGGGGGTGGCTGTTGTTGTGGGAATGGCCACGACTCCGGCAGCCGCGCAGCAACGCATGGAAGGGGTATTCAACGGACATAGAATCATCTATCCGGCATCGAGCATGCCGCGGGCGGGACATCCTCACACGAATTATTTCTTCGTCGATTCCGATAAGCCGCAGGGCGGACCGCCCTCCGGAGTCGAGACTCCTGGAACCGTGGCCTGCGTTTATCAACTGGTAGCCGTTACAACAGGATGTCCGGTCGCGACCGCCACCGCATTGCCAACCGGCGGAATCGGCGCAATCGCGATCGTCGATGCCGGGTACTATCCAACCGCGGCCTCGGATCTGGCAACCTTCTCGACCTATTACGGAATTCCGCAGGCTGACTTCACCCAGGTCTGGCCGGGAAAAAAGCAGCCTGAAGTCGAGCCGGATTGGGAAGTCGAAGAGGGCCTCGACATCGAGTGGGCACATGCCATGGCGCCGCAGGCCAAGCTTTATCTGGTGGTCTCGAAGCTGTGCAACGTGGGCACATGCGCGACCGATCCGACATGGGCGGCCGTGAATCTTGCCACCAAGCTGGTAAAAGCAGCCGGCGGTGGTGTGGTCAGCATGAGCTGGGGAGATCCGGAATGGAGCACGGAGACCACGCAGGACAAACTTTTCAAGAACAAACACGTCGTGTACTTCGCCGCGAGCGGCGATGGCGGACTCGGCGTTAGCATTTATCCCGGCTCGTCACCCAATGTCGTTTCGGTGGGTGGAACCTACTTCAACCGCGACCGCAATGGCAATTTTGTCAGTGAGCAGTGGTACACCGGCGGGGGAGGCGGCGACAGCAGTCCCTACGAGCCGCGTCCGGCTTACCAGGACGGCGTCCAGAGCATCGTGGGAACACAGCGCGGTTATCCGGACGTATCCTCGGACTTCTGTTGCGCGGGCATCGTAATCGAGGGCGGCTGGTATTCCGTGGGCGGCACGAGTTGGGCTTCGCCCACTATGGCCGGCATCGTGGACGCCGCCGGCACCGAGGCTAAGGGCAGCGTCGCCGAACTGACGACGATGTACAACGAACTGGCAAACCCGGGCGAGTATGCCGCTGATTTCAACGACATCACGCTGGGGGGGGCGTCGTGCGTCACCGGCTTCGACAAGTGCACCGGGATAGGCTCGCCGAAAACCTACGCCGGCAAGTAACTGGTTCCATCTTTCCGTTCCGGGTCCCGGCATTCCGCGGGACCTGGGCTTTTTGTTTTTCATCGTTCCGCACGAGCCAATTATTGCGCCGCCGGAACATAGACCTGATCCGCCGCCACTAGTTGCGCATTCGGAACTTCGGTCGTCACCTTAACCCGGCGCAGCCCAGCCTTCTTTTCCGGCTTGGCGAGAAAAGTCAAGATGTATTGATGATTCAGCCGATTCGCGAAATCGTCCAAATAGGGACTAAACGCCACCGGCGCCCCGGTCAGGCCAATGTAATATGATTCGCCTCCGGTCCTGTCCGCCAGCTCCGCCAGGTACAGCTGCCCCCAATATGTTTGCCAATAATCATGGCCAAAATGGCCGGCCCCTGGGCTGTAAATTGCGGACACCATCACACCCGCGCGCTGCGCATCGTCGATGGCCGTAGCCAGATAAGGATCCTGCAAATCGCCGATGCCGTAATAGAGATCGATGCCATCGGAAACCATCAGCACTTCGTGCCGGTCGTTGCTCTTCGGCCAGTGCTTCACCAGATCGCTAAGCGCAAAATACGGGCTGGCATTAATGCCCATTATGCCTAGAGGCAGCCGCAGAGCTTTTGTTGCAAGGGCATGATCGCTCGTAAGATTCTGTTCAATCTGCGCGCTGCCGTTTCGCATGTACGCCACACCAATGCGAACGGAGCTGGGTTGCTGGTCGATAAACTTGCGAATATCGTTGAACTGCGTAGCCAGGGTTCTCGCCGAACTGTCGTCGAGCAGAATAAAAAGCTCTAAACCCGCATGATCTCCTTGCGCCGGCGCCCAATCGGTCACCTGATCGCGATCCTTGCCTTCGTAAACCATCACGTCCTTCGCGTCGAGCACCGGCACGTCGGAACCACGTTGAGCTTCCGCGGTCACGACCATCTTGACTGAAACTCCGCTCCCAGCAGCCTCTGGCTGCGCCACAAGGTTCACCGCACCCATTGCACCGAAAACAAAACCGGCAAGCGCGCTCAGCAAAAATCTTCTCTTCTGTACGAATATCTTCATAGATAGCTCCTTTGTGGGCAGGCCTTGGCCCACAGCATTGTGGCAGGAACCCAACTCTCGTACACGTTTCTCCAGTTACTTAGATGCATGAAACTCGGCGCGGAACCACTTTACCTAATGTTAGTTGCGAGCGAACACAAGCATCGCACACCCTCTTCACCTCATCGAATTGAGTAGAGGTGAGGAGGAAATATGCGAGTACGCACAGCAATTGCGACTTTCTTCCTGGCCGCCCTATTCTCTGTGCCCGCGTTCGCGGATAATGCGAGCTCACATACAGCGCTACCAGGAACTCTTAATTATGTTGAAGGCAGTGTTTCCATGGGCTCGCAAGAGCTCAGCGGGAAATCGATCGGTGCGGCCGAATTGCAGCCCGGTCAATTGCTGACCACACAAAAAGGCAAGGCGGAAATTCTTCTGACGCCCGGAGTCTTTCTTCGCGTCGGCGACAACAGTACGGTCGAGATGATCTCTCCCAGCTTGACCGACACCGAGATCGGCCTCGACAAAGGTCACGCCATGGTCGAAGTCGCCGAAATCCATCCTGAGAACGACATCCAGATTGATGCCAATGGCGTGAAGACGAGACTCGTGAAAACGGGTTTGTACGATTTCAATCTGAAGCAGGATCAACTCCGCGTCTTCGATGGCAAGGCTGTAGTGGAAGGCCCAACCAGGGATGTTGCCGTAAAGAGTGGGCGCGAGGTTGCGCTCGCCGCCAACCAATCGCTAAAGCCAGAAAAATTCGACAAAAAGACCTACGAGGAAGGCGATCTTTATCGCTGGAGCAGTCTGCGCTCGGCCTACCTGGCCGAGGCGAACGTGAACGCCGCCGGTCTTTATGCCGAGAACGGATTCGGCCCATGGGGACCGGGCTGGTGGGGAGCGGACTGGTATTGGGATCCGTGGTTCAGCGCGTTCACATTTATTCCAGGCGATGGAATTTTCTACAGCCCATTCGGCTGGGGATTTTACTCACCCTGGCTGGTCTATGAAGCCCCCTACTGGGGCGGCGGATTCGGATATGGATATCAGCCGTTTCATCATCACTTCAGCGCCAATGTGCGTGAGTGGGGCAACGGTGAGCATTACGCCGAAGGATCGCACTATGCCAGAGGCATCTATCGGGGACCTGGTTCCAGCGGAGGCAGCGTCCACTCGGGAAATATGAGGAGCGGAGCGCGCGGCTTCAGCGCATTTGGCGGAGGCGGATTCAGCCACGGCGGCGGCTTTGCGCGCAGTGATGGCTTCGCGCGCGGCGGATTCAGCGGAGGCGGTGGGTTCGGCCACGGCGGTGGCGGTTTCGGGCGCGGTCGCTAACCGGGAAACCAGTTCTCAAGGCCGCGAAGCGGCGTGGGAGTGCGGCCCACGGGCAAGCCGTGGGTCGCAAGTTCGGTAATCATCGATCTCCGAGGGGGCGAGAGACATCTGCTCGCACTCGAATACCAGCCCGCCACTAACTTTCCGAACTTCCTGTTCAATTCAAGCCTCTTGTGAAAGAATCCGTCCGGCGACTAACGCCCGTAAGGAGCCCGAAACAAGAGTGCAGTTCTACCATTGGTTGCCGCCCGATGCGGCCAAGATTGTTCTCGTTCTTTTCCTCTCGTTCCTGATCGGCCTCGAGCGCGAGGAGCACAAGCTCGCCGCGGGATCCTATTCGTTCGGCGGAGTGCGCACTTTCCCACTCATCGGTCTGATCGGCTTCTCCATCGCCCTCGTTTCCGGCCCGCAATTGCTGCCGGTCATTTTAGGTTTTGTGGTAATCAGCGCATTTCTGCTGCTCTCCTACTGGCACAAACTTTCGAGTTCCCAGGTCGCTGGTGTAACGACAGAAATGTCCGGACTCGCGACCTATCTCGTCGGTGTGTTGATCTGCTACGACCATTTCTGGATCGCGACGACTCTGAGCGTCGCCAGCCTCTTATTCCTCGAACTGAAGACCGCGCTTGAAAAGCTCGCCAGCCGCGCCGCCCCGGAAGAGATTCTTACCTTCGCTAAGTTTCTGCTTCTTTCCGCGGTCATTCTTCCCGCCCTGCCCAATGAATCGTTTGGGCGCTTCCACATCAACCCATTTAAGACCTGGCTGGTGGTGGTGGCTGTAAGTGCAATTTCGTACGTCAGCTACATCCTTCAAAAGGTCACGAAAGAAAGCGGCGGAGTAGTCCTGGCCGCGCTCCTCGGAGGAGCCTACTCGTCAACCGCAACAACCGTGGCAATGGCGCGCCGCGCCGTGCGTGAAAATCGGCCGCACCTTTTCGCGGGCGGAATTCTGATCGCGTCGGGCGTCACCTATCTCCGTCTGGCTGCCTTGGTGGCGCTATTCAATCGCCAGCTTACGGAAATGTTGGCACCGGCCTTTGTGGTCATCGCGCTTCTCTCGATTGCCATCGGCTGGTTCTGGTCCCGCCGGCCCGATCCGATCGACTCGCAGATCAAACGCGAATTTCAGCCGGGCAACCCCCTCGAACTGACGGCGGCATTCATCTTTGCGCTCTTCTTCCTCGGCATGCTGGTCGCCACGCAGTTGGCCGTCACCTATCTCGGCAAATCCGGTGTCAATGTTCTCGCCGTCATCACGGGAGTCACGGATGTAACTCCCTTCGTGATGGGGATGACCCAGGCCGCCGGCACACTCACCCCGCTGAAAGTCGCAGCCGCAGCCGTACTGATCTCCGCCGCCAGTAACAATGTAGTGAAAGGGATTTACGCCTACAGCCTCGCCGACAGAAAAACCGGCCGTCAGAGTTTGGCCTTCCTGATCGGCTTGGCCGCCGCAGGCCTGGCGCCCTTGTTGTGGCTGTGAATAGCTGCAATGGCCGTCAACATTCAAACAATCGATGAGGTTTTGTAAGATGAAAAGGTGAATCTCAATCCTTCGACATTTCGCCCGCCGGCGCTGGCCCTGTTATTCGTTGTCATCCTTCAACTGGCCCTCGCCGGATGCGCGAAAAAATCGCCCGCCCAGACCACCCCGGCCGACCTCAGCGTCAATGTCACCGATCGCTTCCACTTCGTCGCTTACGGAGATGCCCGCTTCCACGATCCCACCGATTTCGAAGCTGCCAATCCGCCCGTGCGCGCCGCGCTGGTTCGCGCCGTCGCGGCCGCGCATCCGGCATTCATCTGCTTCACCGGAGACATCGTCTACAAGGGGTCCGACGCCAATGACTGGAAAGTCTTCGACCGCGAGACCAGCATCTGGCGTGACGATAAGATTCCAGTCTTCCCCGCTCTCGGGAACCACGAGTTCTACGGCAACCAGAAAACCGCGCTCGCCAATTATTTTCAGCACTTCCCCGATCTCAAAGACAGCCGCTACTATTCGGTCCGCGCGGCCAACACACTGATCCTCGTCCTCGACAGCTCGCTCGACGAAGTATCGGGCGCTCAAGGCGAGTGGCTGAAACGCAAGCTCGATCGCCTTCCCACCGACGTCGATTTCGTTTTCCTCATGCTGCATCATCCGCTCTACACCAGTTCCGATCCCGGCGTGTTCGGTGAAGGGCATTCCGCCCGCATGCCCGAAAAAGAGTTGGCGAAACTTCTGGAAGACCGGCAACCTCACACCCGCGCCCGTTTCGTAGTCTTCTCCGGACACGTCCACAACTACGAGCGCCATGAACACGGCGGGGTAACCTACTTCGTGACCGGAGGCGCCGGCGCCCATGCGTACCCGATCCAGCGCGCGCCAACCGATCCGTATCAGAGCAAAGAAATCAACTACCACTATCTGCTTGTCGAGGTCGACCATCGGCAGCTGAACATCACCATGAACCGCCTGCAACTAGAGAAAGGGAAAGAAATCTGGACTCAACCCGACTCCGTAAAAATCGTTCTCCCCGCCGCCGCGACAGCAGCTGGGGCAAACTCAAATCCTTAACGTGGCGGCGAAGATTCATAGCATGACCGCGTCGGGCTCGGAAGACTGGCAATTCTTACCGCGCCGTCGTAATATCTTGGCTCCTGCAAGGAGGCTTCCCATGGTTCTAGGCATGACCCTATCAACCTTCACCCTCGTGCACGTGATTATCAGCCTGATCGGCATCGGCTCCGGTCTTGTCGTCCTCTACGGACTGCTCGTTGCAAAGCCCCTGAACGGTATAACCGCGATCTTTCTTTTGAGCACCGTGCTGACCAGCGTCACCGGCTTTCTCTTTCCCTTCGAGCACCTATTGCCCTCGCACATAGTTGGCATCATCTCGCTGGTCGTGCTGGCGATCGCGATTCTGGCACGCTACTCGTTTCACATGGCCGGCGCCTGGAGGCGCACCTATGTCATCGGCGCCGTCATGGCTCTTTATTTGAATTGCTTCGTTCTGGTGGTTCAGGCATTCCTGAAAGTGCCGGCACTACATGCCCTGGCTCCCACCCAGAAAGAGCCGCCCTTTGTGGCAACCCAGCTCGTAGTTCTGGCCATCTTTGTGGTGCTGACGATTCTGGCGGTGAAGCGCTTCAAGCCCAACTCAGTCCCCAACGCAGTTCGCCGTCAGGCCGCGTGATTGGGAGAGTATTCAAACATCTAAGGCTAATTCGAGGGATCTACACATTCCAGGGCGCCCCAGACATCCCTCTTTTCGCGATGTGAGGATTTCTTTTCATCCCGGCATCGGCGATTCCACCGCTGGCCCGCCGGCGTCGAACCTCGTAAACTACGGTCTCACCAATTGGTCGGGCTACGTGCCAATTTGATTTTAAGTGTCGATTTGATTTTGGGTGGCGCAGCGCTTCGGCACTGCGACTAAGCGCCCTTTGAAACGCGGCTTTAGCCGCTGAGGTTCAATATCAAGCGAGGTCCACATTGGCCGTTCTAGTAGTGGGAGGTGCAGGCTACATCGGCAGTCACGCCGCTCGCGCACTGCGTCGAGCCGGTTATCAGGTCATCATCTACGACAATCTTTCCACCGGCTTCCGCCGCCTGACCGAAGGTTTTGAACTTGTGCAAGGCGATATCGGCGATCAATCCAATCTCCGCCACGTTCTCTCGCGCGTGGACTCCATTATGCACTTCGCCGCGCACTGTTATGTCGGAGAATCGGTCACCAATCCCCGTAAGTATTTCCGTAACAATCTTGCCGACGCTCTCATATTATTGAACTCCGCTGTCGACGCCGATATTCGGCATTTTGTCTTCTCCTCAACCTGCGCCGTCTACGGCGTTCCCGAAAAGGTTCCCATTACCGAGCAGAATCCGCGCGAGCCCATCAATCCCTACGGAGCCACCAAGCTCGCCTTCGAACATGCGCTCGAAGCCTACGATCACGCCTACCACTTGCGAAGCGCCCGCCTGCGCTACTTCAACGCCGCCGGCGCCGACGAGTCGAGCGAGATCGGCGAACTCCACGATCCCGAAACACACTTAATCCCCCTCGCGTTGCAGGCATCTTTGCCCGGCGGCCCCGAGTTGAACGTTTTCGGCTCCGACTATCCCACTCCCGACGGCACTTGCCTGCGCGACTACATCCACGTCAACGATCTAGCCGACGCTCATGTTCGCGCTCTCCAGCATCTGGAACAAAGCGGCGAATCGGTAGCGCTGAACCTCGGCACCGGTAAAGGGAATTCGGTTCTGGAGGTAATCCACGCCGCCGAAGCCGCCACCGGCCAGTCAGTTCGCCGCAAAATCGGCCCACGCCGCCCAGGCGATCCTCCGGTTCTCGTAGCCGACGCGAGCAAAGCGAAACAGGTTCTGGGATGGACGGCCCAACGCGGCCTGACTGAAATCGTTAATAGCGCATGGAACTTCATGCGCAAAAATCCATCTCAAAAACAGAAATGAAACAGCAATAGCCCTCAGAGTCTCGCAAGTTCGTTCCGCTGCAACAAAAAATCCCCGCCCAGGCAAAGCTTGGACGGGGCACAGCTTTGACTATGATCAAACTTATTTCTTGCTTTCCGATTTCTCTTCCTTCTTCATGGCGGCGTGCATGGCTTTCGGTTTCCAGAACTCCGGGTCGGCTTTGATCCAGTCTTCGCTGATGTAGCTCATTTTCGGATCAAACGAAAACAGGTTCGTCTGGCTCGACTCGATCGTCTCGGCGCTTAGTTCGCGCAGCTTTTTCATTCCCTCTTCGCCCATGGCGGCTTCGAACGCCTTGCCTTGAGCAAAACCGCGGTCCACTTCCGACAAGGATTTCATCGGGTTAAAAATTACAAATGTGTTATCGAGCTGGCCATACACCGCTTGATACATGGCCCAGTGAACGTCCGGAATTTTCTCGAAGGCATTCTGATACATCTTCACCAGCATCTCCCAGTCTTTGTCGTGTCCGGGTTTGATGTGGAAGAGTGAGATTTCGAAGTAGCGCATGTGCGGAATATCGGTGGCGCTGCGCAAGCTGAGATCCTCGCGAAATGCGAAATCGCCGCTGTCCGTATCGCTCAGCAACTCGCCGTCGACTACGCCGGCATGATCCAGAGCGGCTGATAACGAAGCATTCTTTTCAACCGCCTTCGTGTCCTTTTCCATGGCCTCGAACGAGTCGTAAGCGGTAAGGAACAACACACGCGGCTTGCCTGACATGGAATCCACTGCGAGGTAATGGGTGGGCCATTTTGCCTCCGTCATCGCCCGGACAAAGGCGGATTCAGTTTTTTCGTGCGCCATGCCATTCTTTCCGGGCTTGGTGAATTCTCGGACAATGTTGAGGACTTTCGGGGGCGAATGCATTCCTTCCGAATTTTCCTGGGCGGCAATCGTGCCCAGAGATCCGAATACCAGAGACGAAATCAGCACATACTCTGCAAGTCTTTTCATGGACACCTCTCTCCTGTTGACTGTCTTGACTTTCTGAAAGCGGGCTAATTGTACTCTTGCGGAACGAAATGCGAGGCGGTCTCCGGTGGGCGGGGGGCGGCGCTGGCAGTCGAGCACGGCTCAATTCTGATCCGATATATAATTCAGTGCCTCAGGTTTTTTGATCGCTCCTCACTTCGCGCGCAATAAAGTTATGGACTTCACATGGCATTGAATCCAGGCACGAAACTCGGGCCTTATGACATCGAATCTCTGCTTGGCGCGGGCGGCATGGGCGAGGTTTATCGCGCGCGGGATGCCCGATTGAATCGCACGGTCGCGATCAAGGTGCTGCCCAAGTCGTTTTCCGCGGATGCGGACCGCCTCCAGCGATTCACCCAGGAAGCGCGCGCCGCGGCCGCGCTCAATCATCCCAACATTCTCTCGATTTTCGACATCGGCGAGGAACAGGGTGCTCCTTACATTGTTTCGGAATTGCTGGAGGGAACGACTCTGCGCGAGTTGGTGCGGGACGGGCCTTTGCCGTTTCGCAAAGCGATTGACTGCGCTCTGCAAGCAGCGCGCGGATTGGCCGCGGCGCATGACAAGGGCATCGTCCATCGCGATCTGAAGCCGGAAAACATTTTTGTCACCGACGACGGGCGCGTGAAAATCCTGGACTTCGGCCTGGCCAAGCTGACGCGCCCGGAGGCATCCCCCGCCGGCGGAGATACGCTCACGGCACAGGTCAATACCGAGGCGGGGCAGGTCTTGGGGACGGCCGGCTACATGTCTCCCGAGCAGGTACGCGGGAAAATTGCGGATCACCGCTCGGACATTTTTGCATTTGGCTCGATTCTGTACGAAATGCTCTCCGGCAAGCGCGCGTTTCGCGGCGAGAGCCCCGCTGACACCATGAGCGCAATCCTGAAAGAAGAGCCCGAGGAGCTGGCCGAAACGGGGCGAAATATTCCAGTGCCACTGGAGCGGATTGTCCGCCATTGCCTGGAGAAGAATCCGGCGCAACGTTTTCAGTCAGCGGGCGATGTGGCGTTCAACCTGGAGGCCTTGTCTGAAAGCTCGATGGGAAGCCGAACTAGCGCGCAAGTAGCGCTGGTTGGATCGGCGGATTCGGGATCAAACGAACGGATCGAGAGCAAGCGCGGAGGTCTCCTGTGGATTGCGGCGGCCGCCGTGGCGGTAGCGCTGGCGGGCCTTGGCTGGTGGCTGGGACGCGAGAGCGTGAAGCCGTCGCTGGCCGAGTATCAGCAGATCACATTTCGCACAGGTTCCATGGGCAACGCGCGCTTCACGCCAGATGGGAGCATTGTTTACTCCGCATCGTGGGACGGGGGCGAGAAACAACTCTACATGTCACGCACCGATGAGCACGGCGCGCGAGAACTGGGGTTGAAGGATGCGGATCTGCTGTCGATCTCGAAGAGCGGAGAACTGGCTATCCTCCAGAACGTGGTGAGGTTCGGGGGCTATTCGCAAGCTGGAACACTGGCGCGGGTGCCGCTGAGTGGAGGGACGCCGCGTGAGGTGCTCGACAATGTGCAGGACGCGGACTGGGCGGCGGATGGGGAGCACATGGCGGTGGTCCGATTTGTCCCCGAAAACCGGCATTGGCGCCTGGAGTATCCGGTGGGAAAGGTTTTGCTCGACAGCATTAATTGGATCAGCACACCGAAGATTTCGCCGGACGGAAAGTGGGTGGCATTCGCCGATCACGAGAACACCGCGGGAGACGACCTCGGATCGGTGGCGGTGATCGATCTTGAGGGACACGAGAAAAAGCTTTCGACGGGATGGGTTTCGGTCGAAGGAATTGTGTGGTCGGCCAGGGGCGACGAGATCTGGTTTACTGCAACGGCGAACGGCAGCGCGGAAAATCTGCACGGGGTGAGTTTGTCGGGCAAGGTCAGGACGATTGCCAATGTGCCGGGCGGGATGTGGTTACAAGATATTCGGAACGGAGTAGCGCTGACGATTACGCATCAGACCCGCCTGGGAATTCGCGGCATGGGGCCGGGAGCGAAGGAGGAACGGGAGTTGGGCTGGCTGGGATGGGCCGAGCTGAGGGACGTGAGCCGGGACGGAAGCAAAGTTCTGTTTGAGGAAGAGGGCGACGGCGGCGGCCCGAACTATACGGTTTTTTTGCGTGATATGGATGGGTCCCCACCGATGCGGATCGGGGAGGGCGTGGCCCAAGCCATCTCTCCGGATAATAAGTGGGTGATCACGAAACCCGCCAAGGAAGGCCCGCTGACCATCGTGCCTACCGGGGCCGGCGAGGCTCGGCAACTGACGCATGACGGCATCAGCTATGACCGGGTTCGCTACTTGCCGGATGGCAAGCGTCTACTGGCCATGGGAATTGAGCCGGGGCATGGAGTGCGAGACTATCTAATTGATGTGGCCAGCGGGGATGCGAAGCCGGTCACGCCGGAAGGAATTGCGGGCACTACTGTTTCCGACGACGGGCGCCGGACGGCGGTGCGCGGGCCGGATGGAAAATGGGGAGTGTGGCCTCTGGAAGGCGGTGGATTGCAGCCGATTCCGGGACTCGATGGGAGCTGGGTGGTAACGGGATGGTCGCCGAACGGGGCTTCACTTTATGTGGTTGCGAGCCACAGGCAGGGGAGAGCGCAGCGCTTGTATCGAGTGGATGTGGCAACCGGAAAAATGGAATTCTGGAAGGAGTTTGGAACAGAATTGGGGGCGGGAGTGAGGGGTGCGGCTCCACACTTTTCAAGTGATGGGAGGGCATACGCCTATTTGTACTTCCAGGATCTTACGGTGGCATATGTGGTAAGGGGACTGAAGTAGAAAATTCAATCGTTTGGTCATTGAATCATTGGGCATTCGGTTCATTAAAATGGTAGCCATGAAAAAGTTCGCGGTGGCGATGGCAGTGACGATGACCATCACACTCGGCATCGGTCTAGGCGCTGCCCGCGCCTGGGCTCAGGATGAAGATGAAGGTCCGATGTCGAACATGCACTTTGTGGTCGTGCGCGACGCAAGCGGCAAGCCGGTGAAGAATGCGGCCGTGGTACTGCATCCGGTCAAGAAGAACGGCAAGCAGGAGATGGGGGGCCTGGAATTAAAGACCGACGAAGATGGCAAGACCTGGATCGATGGCATTCCATATGGCGTGTTAAGGGTGCAGGTGTTAGCCCCCGGTTTCCGGACTTTCGGAGAGGATTACGAGATCAAGCAGCCGGAGACTGAGATTGTCGTTAGGCTGAAGCGGCCTACCAGCCAGTACTCGGTGTATGGTGTCCAGGAGAAAAACAAGAATTACGGGATCCAGGAGAAGGAACCGGAGAAGGATAAAAACACGAATCCGAATACAAGTCCGAACGCAAATACGAATAAAGATAAGAAGACAGATCCGCCCGCTGCCCAGGCTACGCAACAGCAAACCCCGCCCAAGACGCCGGAGGCAAAGCCTCCTGACCAGAAACCCCAGTAAAAAGTGTAGTGCCGGGCCGCCGCGTCGGCGAAGCCCGTCCTGAGCGAAGTCGAGGGATGGCGGCCTCTCGCCGCCGTGCGCAGCCCAACCTCAGACCCAATAACTTTTGTGCGCTGGTGGCTTTCTTTAGGCGCCCGCGCCTTTCGACTTTGTGTAAATCGGACGCGTGCTCGGGACGTACGCGCACGATTTGAAGTCGTAATGCTTGCCCAGGCAATCGGGGCAGAGGTTCATGCGGTGGACGCGGCACTCGACCGCCGACTCATTCTCGCCGCAAAGATTGCAGACCTTTCGTCTTCCCTTCGTGCTCGCATTCACTTTTGACTGGCCGCCAGCCACCCAGAATCGCGCCTTGATGTAAAAGCCGGCGGCCGCCAGTACCATGCCGGTCGAGAACACCATGGCGCCCGCCGCAAGCAGGGACGCATCGCGTTGCGCGCCGAAGGCCGCCGGTAGAAAGCAAAGTCCGGCTGCGGCCATGAGACATCCCACTCCGATTATCCAGCTTCCGATCTTTAACGCCATGGGCAATTTTCCTGGGCAGAAATCAGATCGCGCCCATCGCGAACGCAGATTCCAGCCGACGCTCGGGAAACGATCAGCGCATCATCAGGTTAGCTACTGGGCAACTGGAATTCCAGATGACTGAAGTTTCCAGTGACGTGGGTAACTTGTGGCCGTAGGGGCTCTCTCTTAGCATTATTTCGTATGGATATGTGTCTGCTTCTCGTGTGTGCCGATCAGGATGCTGCCGGTCTTTTAATGACGGTGCTGGCCGAGATGGAAATCAAGGCCGAGCACACGCCTTCGATTTTGCACGGGATGGAGCGAATCGACGAACAAGAGTTCGACGCCATTGCCTTTGACTACCGCGGCGACCAGGCCTCGGACGAATTTCTCGCTCGCTTGCGCCAGTCCGACAAAAACGGCACTACCATGTTGATCGCCCTGGTTGATGAGCAATGCAATGCGCGGCCTCTGTTTGGACGAGGGGCGAATTTCGTTTTGTATCGCCCGTTGACGGCGGAGCGAACGCGGCTCAGCATGAACGCGGCGCGCGGCTTAATGCGCGGAGAACGGCGAAGTTCCTCGCGAACGCCACTGTATTCGACGGCAAGTATTTCGTATCCCGGGGCGCCCGACCTGGACGCAACGCTCATCAACCTCAGCGATACCGGAACCTTGATTTCGACCCAACCCCGAAAGCTGGGCGATGGCAAAGTTTACTTTGAGTTTGCGCTGCCGGGGCAGGCGCAGTTGGTTCGTTTGTCGGGCGAAGTTGCCTGGCAGGATTTTTCCGGACGGGCGGGAATTAACTTTGTGGATGTGCCCCAGGCTTCGCGCAAGTTGATTCAGGCCTGGCTGCAAAAGAATGCTGCCTGGTCCGGCGAGGAGCCGGTAATCGAGCGCTTTGCGCTGGAACCCGATTTCTCAGGATCGAAAAGTTCGTTGCAAGGTTCGGCAGATTCCCGGGCGGAAGACTCCGCGGAAACTTCGAACCCCGGCGACCGCAGACAGGATGAACGCGTACCCTGCCAGATCGGCGCGACCGTGCACCCGGTGGGTACGACCACTCCCCATCATTGTTCGCTCTCCGACATCAGCGAAGGCGGATGTTACGTCGAGATGCCTTCGCCCTTGCCCGGCAAGGCGGATGTCGAGATTGTGGTGCGCACGTCGGATCGGAAATTCAAGATTCAGGGCGAGGTCCTGAGCAGCCATCCCGGATTTGGGATGGGCGTCCGGTTTGTGTTTCAGGATACGGGCGAGCGCGAGGAGATTCTGCGAGTACTGGCGCTGCTCTCGGCCGCGCGCGCGCGCGACGAACAGCCTTGTTAATGGCCTGCTAGGCGGGTCTCTGCCTCTTGCACGGCCCCGCGAAAATAATCCAGCGAGAGTTTCAGCCCGGTTTCCAGGTCTATCTTTGGTTCCCATCCGAGCAGTCGCTTCGCTTTCGAAATGTCTGGCCGGCGCTGTTTGGGATCGTCTTGCGGCAGCGGATCGAATTTAATCTCGCTTCGTGATCCGGTCACTGAAATCACTTTCTGCGCGCACTCTAGGATCGTAAACTCGGTGGGGTTGCCGATGTTGACCGGCAAGTGCTCGTCCGAGCGCGCCAGCCGCAGAATGCCGTCGACTTCATCGCTGACATAACAGAAGCTACGCGTCTGGCGGCCGTCACCAAAGACCGTTAGGCTCTCTCCGCGCAGCGCTTGCCACATGAAATTTGGAATCACACGCCCGTCGTTGATCTGCATGCGCGGACCGTAGGTGTTGAAGATGCGCAGAATGCGCGTATCGATATTGTGATAACGCCGATAGGCCGCACTCACCGCTTCCGAGAAGCGCTTGGCCTCGTCATAAACCGAGCGAGGACCGATGGGATTGACGTTGCCCCAGTAGGTTTCGGGCTGCGGATGGACAAGTGGATCGCCGTAGCACTCCGAAGTGGAGGCCATCATGAATTTCGCGTGGTTGCGATGGGCGGTCTCCAATGCTTCAAATGTTCCGTAGGAGCCGACGCGAAGGGTGGCGATCCCGTGCTTGGCGTAATCGAAAGGACTGGCGGGGCTGGCGAAATGAAATACGTAGTCGAGCTGGCCGTAATCTCCGGGCTCGCAGACATCTTGCTCTATGAACTCGAAGCGCGAGTCGTTCTTCAAATGTGCGATGTTAGTCAGGCGGCCGGTCAGCAGATTGTCAGCGGCAAGAACGCGATAGCCTTCGGCGAGCAGGCCGTCGCAGAGATGAGAACCCAGAAAACCTGCTCCGCCAGTGACGAGGGCGCGTCGCGTCGTCATCATCGTTGTCGCAGGCCCATCTTTCAGGCACGCTCCTTTTTCGCCGAGCGCGCGGCGGCCGTCTCCTCCACGATCGCGGGCGGCCGTCCAACGCTGTAATACGAAAATCCATGCGCGGTCACGGTAGCTGCCTCGTAAAGATTTCGTCCGTCAATCACAATGGGATAGCGTACCACGGCCCGCAAACGGTCCAAATCCAAAGCCGCAAATTCTTCCCACTCGGTCAGGATTAGCACGGCGTCGGCGCCCTTAGCCGCCTGATACGCGTCAGTTGCATACTCCACGCCCGCGGGCAGAATTTCTTTGGCGCGATCCATGGCCGCGGGATCGTACGCACAGATATGGCAGCCCTCGCGCAAAAGTTCTTCAACCAGAAGCAGCGCGGGAGATTCGCGGATGTCGTCGGTGCCTCCCTTGAACGCCAGGCCGAGCACGCCGAGGCGCTTGCCACGGAGCGTCCAGAGCACGCTGCGAACTTTTTTCAGAAAGCGCCGGCGCTGCTCCTCGTTGATGCGGATAACTTCGTCGAGCAGCCGGAAATCATAACCGCCCTCTTTTGCGACTGCGCGGAAGGCGAGCAAGTCCTTCGGGAAACACGACCCGCCATAGCCGATCCCAGGATTCAGAAAACGCGGGCCGATGCGCGAATCGGTACCGATGCCGTCGCATACTTCCTGGACGTTCGCGCCCACGGCCTCGCAGATCGAAGCGACCGCATTAATAAAAGAGATTTTCATCGCTAGGAATGCATTCGAGGCGTGCTTGATCATCTCGGCGCTTTGCGCAGTCGTGATAATGAGGCGCGGCGGAGCCTGCGTGGGAGACATCGCGCGGTCAGGCCGCGGAATGGCATCCGCGCGCCCGTAATACCAGCCGCTCGTGAGCGGATCGTAGATCTTGCGCATGACCTCGGCGGCACGCTCGTTTTCGACCCCGACAACGATGCGATCGGGATAGAGGAAGTCGGGCACGGCGGTGCCTTCGCGCAGGAATTCGGGATTCGAGGCGATGTCGAACAGTTCAGGATCGGCGCCGTTACGCAGAATAATAGTGCGGATCCAGTTGTTCGTGAAGACCGGGACGGTGCTCTTCTCAACGACCACCTTGTAGCCATCGACCGCGCCCGAGATTTCGCGGGCTACAGACTCGACGTAGGACATGTCGGCGTCGCCGCTTTCGGTAGGCGGCGTGCCGACGGCGATAAAGATGGCCTCGCTATCACGCGTGGCGGCTTGCAGATCGCCCGAGAACTTGATGCGATGGCCGCGGTGCTTGGCCAGGAGTTCAGGTAGAAATTTTTCGTGGATCGGAACGTCGCCGGTGCGGAGCGCTTCCAGTTTTTTGTCGTCGTTGTCGACCAGAACGACCTCGTGACCAAGATCGGCAAAGCAAACCCCGGTGACCAGTCCAACATATCCCGAGCCAACGACTGCGATATGCATGCGAGCCTTCTCCTTAATTGTTGGTGAGCGTCCCTGCGCACATCCGGCTCGTCGGTGTGCAGAATTTAACTTTAGCAGCGTTTGGCGGGTTTTCTATTCGCAATCGCAGATTACGTTGGTGCGGAGGACGGGAACGGGAAATAGAACGTCACAATATGGCTGACGGTTCCCTTCGTGTACCTTAGTGCCCTTGGTGGTCAAAGGGTTCCGCGACTCTTCCCGCCCTCTTCATGCGCACAAATAGGAAGCCGCGAGCAGCCGGGGTTGGCAGGCTCGCGGCTCGCAACTCGAGGCTCGAAATCTTAGGCCATACAAAGACTCTCCAGCGCGCCCTGATCCAGAATCAGCAAGGTCGCGCCGTGCAGCTCCACAACGCCGCGGCGCTTGAAGTCACCGAGAATTCGCGTCACGGTTTCGCGCGACGATCCAATCAACTGCGCCAGCTCCTCGTGAGTCAATGCCAGTTTCATTCGTACCACGCCGCCGCTGGTCCGCCCCTCACCGGACCATTGCAGCAGCAGCCGTGCCAGCTTCCCCGGAACTGAGTGGCACAGCCCGATCGAACGAATCACGTCATAGGCGGCCTGGCAATCCTGGCTAAGATGCTGCGTCGCCCGCAAGCAAGCATCTCCATAAGCCCTCAAGAATTTCAGAAACTGATCGCAACCGATATAAGCGAGCTGGGAGGGCTGTAAAGTTTCACCTGTCAACTCGTAAGGCTGTCCCGTAACCACCGACTGCAGCCCCAGCACTTCCCCCGGCTGCGCAATTTTCACGATCAGCGTCTTCCCCTCGCTGCTCGTGGTCATCAGCTTCACGCGGCCCTGACAAACGATGTAAACGCCGCGCGCCGGCTGTCCTTCCATCAGCACAACCGCCCCTTCCGGATATGAGCTGGTGTGCTTGATGCGATTCAGATCCTCCAGCGTCGACTGTGACAGCCCTGAAAAAAAACTGTCGGGCCCAAGTTCAAATTGCCTCACGTCTTCAACCAGCGGCAACCCGTACAGTGAATTCGCTTTCGCCAGCGCATCTGTCAGATACCGGAATCCCGACCCGGCGCTTCTTGTCCCCATCCCTACCGTCGCGGTTGCCATGCCGTTCTCTCCTTGAAGTAGTATCGTTCCCGTGCGCTCGAATCCTTATTGTCGCGCTGGTTATTGGTTTGCTGTGCACTGTTCCTATCGCAAGCAGCTGGCCAATCAAAGTATGTGCGCGAGAATCGTCACCTGTATAGGTCAAGGCCCATCGAATCAAGCGCCTTTGTCAAGACCGCAAGGTTCGCACCGAGCCCCCGGCTTCCGCCCCATCGGCGTCCTTTGCCAAAGGTCCCCGTGATCTCCATCACTCATCGTTGTGAGGAATGCACTAAATACGGGCAGTTTTTTCAGTTTGGGAACAACCGCAGCCCTAAAAAGACAAATGGGCAGCGCTGACCGCCTGCGGGCAGAAAGTCGGTAAGGCTCTCGTTGCGAGGTCGAATTGGAAGCGATCTTATACCGAGCGACCAAGCTCGAGACTCGTGGCTCGCGGCTTCGACCTATTCCATCCTCTTCCACACAATATCTTCATTATTCCGGCGGTCGATCAAGGCATCCACCTTCCCATCCGCGCCGCGTTGAAATAGCGTCCGTCCCTCCACGCCCTTGCGAAAGAAAAGCCCCGCCACCTCCGGAAACAACTCCACCTTCGCCCCGCTCCCGCGCTGCCGGAATAGGTGCCCGTCCTCCAGCGAGACCGTCATAGTCTTCCCCGGCGCCGCCTCATAAATCCCCACATAATCCGTATAAGTTCGAGCGTCCACTTGGCCTTCCGCCGGATCCTCGTAATACCGCAAAACCTGCCCCGCCACAATCTGCCAGTCCCCGTGGCGCCGCATCCAGGTGTCGGTTTCGTGGTACCGAGCCTTCATGGTCTGCCCATAAACCGTCTCCGACTCATTGAGGTCATAGCTGAGAATCGCCACATCCCCGTCGATATGGCTCTGCGCCTTCTCAACCGAGATCGTGCCCGAATACCCCTGTGGCAGAGGAGCAATATCCGCCACCAGCGCTTCCTTATTCATGCTGCGGCCGCGTTCGTCAAAGTACAGGCAGTCATCGGCGAAATACTTCCTCCAGGGCTTCTGATCGCCGACGGCCACGGAATTGACGAGTTCCTGCGTCCTCCGGACCAGCTCATCCTGAGTAATGGACGGTTCGCCCGCCCGCCGAGAGCACCCAAGCAAGGGAGCAATGCATATAATAATCAATAAGTTACACGTAATCTTAAGATTCATGATCCAAGCAGTCCTCTGTGTTCTCTGTGTCCTCTGTGGTGAAGCCCTTTGCCAGCGCCACCGAAAAGCTCGCCCACAAACTTGACAACCACCCACTCACATCCTACAATTAGCACTCGTAGGCCTGAAGTGCTAACAATTAGCGTCTAGATCGTATCAACCAGGCAATCAACCCAAACAATCTTGAAAGGAGCAACAACCATGGCAACAAAGTTTACTCCCCTGCACGACCGGATTCTGGTTCGTCGTGTAGAAGAGGCTGACACCACCCGTGGCGGCATCATCATCCCCGACAGCGCCAAAGACAAACCGATGGAGGGCGAAGTCATCTCCGCCGGCAAAGGCAAGATCAGCGAAGAAGGCAAAGTCCGCCCGCTCGACGTAAAAGAAGGCGACCGCATTCTCTTCGGCAAATATTCCGGCACCGAAATCAAGATCGACGGTGAAGACTTCATCATCATGCGCGAAGAAGAAGTGCTAGGCATCCTGACCGGCGCAGCGAAGGCAAAAGAAACCGCCGGCAGCAGAAAGTAGTTAGACGGACATTCCCGTCCCCGGTCACCGGTCGCCGGTCACCGATCCGAAAACATCCGCAGGCCAGTCCTGCAAACGAAAACTGAGGAGATAAAGAAAATGGCAAAGCAAATTATTCACGGAGAAGAGTCCCGGCAGGCGATTCTCCGCGGCGTCAACATTCTTGCCGATGCTGTCAAGGTCACTCTCGGCCCCAAGGGCCGCAATGTAGTCATTGAAAAGAAATTCGGTTCGCCGACCATCACCAAAGACGGCGTCACCGTAGCCAAGGAAATCGATCTGAAGGACGCGCAGGAAAACATGGGCGCGCAGATGGTCCGCGAAGTGGCGTCCAAGACCTCGGACATCGCCGGCGATGGCACCACCACCGCCACGGTT
>JBAQJF010000034.1:0-214366 GCA_049300195.1 Terriglobales bacterium
GCCAAGCTATCGAACTGACGCAGCAGGCCGAGGAACTGACCCGTTCAAGGCAAGCACTTGAAGCGAAGACACTCACCCTGCAATCCGTGCTCGACAGCATGTCCGAAGGGCTGGTCGCATCCGACGAGCACGGGAAATTCACCATCTGGAATCCGGCAGCCGAAAAAATCGTTGGTCTTGGCGTCAACGACGTACCCACCCGGGAATGGAACGCGCATTATGGAACCTATCTGGCCGATACGGTTACGCTGTGCCCCCCGGAGCAGAACCCGCTGGCAAGGGCCCTCCGCGGAGAGAGCAACCGGGCCGAGCTGTTTGTGCGCAATCCCGCCACCCCGAAAGGGGTATGGATCGAGGCCAGCGCGGAACCAATCAGAGACAGTAGCGGCGCGCTGCGCGGGGGAGTAGTGGCCTTTCGAGACATCACCCGGAGGAAAGCTGACGCGCGCGCCATCCAGCAACTGAACGACAACTTGGAAGCTCGGGTTCTCGAGCGGACGGCCCAGCTCGAGACCGCTAACAAGGAATTGGAGTCTTTCAGCTATTCGGTATCACACGATCTGCGGGCGCCACTGCGTCACATCATCGGCTTCTCCCGGATGCTGGTGGAAGAATTTGGCAGTTCCCTCGATCCGGAGGCTCAACGCTATCTCGACCGCATTCAGGCAGGCACTCAGAAAATGGGCTTGCTGGTGGATGAATTGCTAGCCCTGGCGAGGGTTGGACGCCAGGCAGTCGCCCGCCGGGAGAGCAACTTGAACGACATCGCTGCGGAAGTGATCGCGATGCTGGAGCCTGATCTCGAAGGGCGGGAGGTGAAGTGGGTAATCGCCGAAATGCCCCTGGTGGAATGTGATCCCGTACTGGTTAAGCAGATTTTCCAGAACCTTCTTGCCAACGCGCTCAAGTTTACCCGCAGTCGAAAGCCCGCCGTCATTGAAGTCACGCACCAAGAAAACCCGGCAGAGGGGCAGATGGTTTTTATGGTCCGGGACAACGGCATCGGCTTCAACATGAAATATGTGGACAAGTTATTTGGAGTTTTCCAGAGGCTGCATCGCCCGGAGGACTACGAGGGCACCGGCATTGGCCTGGCGACTGTGCAACGCATCGTTCATAAGCATGGCGGCCGGATATGGGCGGAGGGAGAAGTAGAAAAGGGCGCAACGTTCTTTTTCACTCTTGGTGTTGGAAGGCAGATTGCGAAAAGCAACGAAGCTACGGCGGGAGGCCAATCATGAACTCAGATCGACTGGACATACTGTTGGTGGAAGACAATCAGGACGATATGGAACTCGCCCTGCACGCGTTGCAACGGGGCAAGGTGGCAAATCGCATCTTCGTGGTGCGCGATGGCGAGGAAGCTCTGGACTTTCTTTTTTGTCGCGGCCCGTTTGCCGACCGATCCTTTGATCATCCGCCTAAGTTAGTGCTGCTGGATTTGAAACTTCCGAAGGTCGATGGAATGGAAGTATTAAAGCATTTGAAGGGCGACCCCCGGACCCAGAAGATCCCCGTGGTCATGATGACCTCGTCGAAAGAAGAGCGCGACCTGGTGAGCGGTTACAGCCTGGGAGTAAACAGCTACATCCAGAAGCCGGTGGACTTCGACCAGTTCCGGGAGACGATCAAGAATGTCGGACTGTATTGGCTGGTTACCAATCAACCGCCGCTCACGGCGGACACCAGGTAGTTGGCGAGAGAGGACGTCTCGTTAAACGGATTTGAGCACGGGGGAATGCGGCTCGCGGCGCACAGATCACCGGTGCGTTTCCGTTTTTGCGGCGTCCAGTCGTGCGGCGATCTCGTCGAATCCGGGCGTCGATCCCTGCCAATGCAATTCGTCTATATTTTTGAACAGTGGCACATCGGTTCGTAATGTTGCCAGGGTGCGGAAGAGCAGCGCGAGATCACGGTCGCGTACTAGAGTATCCGCCAGAGCGCCGGGGCTAGCGGCGTTCACGTGCCACTCGCGCCAGTCCGCGGGAATTGATTCGAGACGGCGATACTTCGCAAGAACACCCGCCGATGACTTCGCGCCCCAGCCGCGCAGGCCGGGGTAGCCATCCGCCGAGTCGCCCACCAGCGCGAGATAGTCCGGGATGGATTCCGGCGAAACGCCGAATTTCTTCACCACAGCCGCCTCGTCCATCGTGATGCGCGTGCGGCGATTCAGTTGCACGATCCGCGTTCCTTGTACGCACTGCGCCAGGTCCTTATCCGGTGTGCAGATTATTACTTGTTTGACTCGCGGATCGCTTGCAGCCAGTGCCGCTCCTGCGGCGAGTGCATCATCGGCTTCGAACTCTATCATCGGCCAGACCGCAATGCCGGCCGCTGACAACACATTCTCCAGCAGCGGAAATTGCGCCAGCAGATTGGGCTCAACGCCTTCGCTGGTCTTGTAGCCGGGCCACAACTGGTTGCGAAATGACTCGATCACGTGATCGGTCGCAACTGCGATATGTGTGGCTCCACCTCGGATCATTCCCAACACGGACGACAGGACGCCGCGGACCGCGGCAACCTCGCGGCCGTCAGCATCTCGTGCGGAAGGCAGTGCATAGTAATGCCGGAATAGTTCGTAGGTGCCGTCGACCAGATAGACGTCCATTGTACGACTCCAATGTACGACTCCAACAACACGCTGTAGGACGCTCGGCTGCTCCGGCAACCGGTACCAATGAGCTGAAAGCCGAAGCCACAAGATTTCAAACAGAACGAACGATTTGAAGCTTAGATTACCAAGCTTGTCCGTGCCCGGCGTTGGCCACGATTTTCCGTAGCCATTCAGGAGATTCGTTCCGGGCGTTCGCCGCTCTCGCTTCCTGAAACGCAGCCTGCGCTTCCCGGAGCGTAGCGCCGATCCCGAATGAGAAATTCGTTTCCTCAACCGTTTGGATTCGGCCTTCCGCGTAGAGTTGAAATGATGCTCGAAAAATCTGCCCCGCCTTGGAAAGTTTGGAATTCAATTCCTCGCGCGACTCTCCCTTGCACAGAAATTCATCACCTTGGCCGTGGTAGACCTCAAGTTCAACGCCGACGAAGATCTTGGCAAGTCTGCGCAAAAGCATGTCACCGGCAATGCGGCCGAAAGAGTCGTTAAAGACCTTCATCAGGTCAACGCCGACGACGGCTACAAACGGGGTCGCTTCGCCCTCGTCAAAAGCCTGACGGTTCGGCAGTCCAGTCAGCGCGGAAATCAATACGACGTGCCGGACCGGTTCTTTAATCTCTACTGCCGGCTGTACGCCGCGATGAAGCAAAATCGTGGCTTTTGCCTCTTCCAGATTCGAAGAGATTCCGCTCTTCACCATGAACGCAGCGAGAAAGCCGGCAGAGCGGGAGATGCCGTACTTGCAGTGGATTAGGATCCGCTGGTTCGCGTCAGTCTGTATCTGGAGCCATGCCAAAGCTTCCCTGACATGGTCGGGAGAGATGAGTCCCGTATCCGGGGCGGGAATCCATTTATATGCCTTGCCGGGATGCTCCGCAGATTGATCTCGTCCCGGAGGCTGATACGCGTCAGGGCCGCGAACATTGAGGATTGCGGTGATCTCTTCGGGGTTGCTTTGGACCAGTTCGTCCGCGTCCTGCTGGCCGCCGAGCCACAGGTTGTTAATGATGTGGTCCATAATCAAAGAACATTAAAGCAGGCAAAACAAAACGCCCCAAGCTCAAAAGAGTCTGGGACGTTCGGCCAAAGCAGCCCTCCCCCGAAGTCTGCTCCTTCATCAGACTAAGCGTAGGGCCCAAAGCTGGGAATGGCTCGGACGGGCCACAGGACCGCTTCCCCCTGAAAACATTAGAGTTACGGGTAACAACATGATCGTAAGATATTTTTCGTCAGCCAATTTGACCAGTTTTTGCGGCGGTCCGGCGCAACGAGAGGAGAGATATTCATTGCGACCAAAAAGGCGCGGCTACCAGCGCGAAAAGTTCGCCGAACCGAATCGTCAGCTAATAAATATGCGGAGTCCCTTGTGACGCCAGACACGCTCAGTCATGCACTCTTTCTTTCTAGTACGATGTCCTCGATGCAGAAACCATTCCACTCTCGTCTTCTCTTTTTTCTTCCGCTAATCATTGGGTTGGCGGCGGCCACCGCCCACGCCGCTTCATTCCAGTATTTTCGCCTGGGCAATAAGGAGGACGTTCGGGTTCGCCCCAGCGGCGGCACGGCGATGATGGGTGGCGGAACCGATCTGGACGAGGCGTTTCGCTGGCTTTGCAAGAAAGGCAACGGCGGCGATTTTCTTGTTGTGCGCGCGAGCGGAGACGACGATTACAACGACTACGTCAACAAGCTGTGCAAATTGAATTCGGTGGCCACACTGATTCTTCCCGACCGTGCGGCCGCGGAAGATCCGGCGGTAGCTGAGATCATGAAGAAGGCGGAAGTCATCTTCATTTCCGGCGGCGATCAGGCGCATTATATTCGGGCATGGAAAGGTACGCCGGTCGAAGATGCGATCAATGGGCATGTGGCAGATGGCAAGCCCATCGGCGGCACGAGCGCGGGACTGGCTGTTCAGGGCGAATTTGTCTATGGCGCGCTCGGCGACAAGCCGGACGACAATGATCTCGCCTCGAACGACGTCCTGCCCAATCCTTATTTCGATCGCGTGACGCTCGTGCGCGGCTTCCTGAAGATTCCTCATCTTGAAAATCTGCTGACCGATTCGCATTTTGCCAAGCGCGATCGCATGGGACGCACGCTCGGCTTTCTCGCTCGGATCATGCAGGACGGATGGTCGAAGTCACCGCGCGAAGTTGCGGTGGACGAGAAGTCGGCGGTGCTGGTCGAGCCGGATGGCAAAGGAACGATTGTCGGCAATGGAAAGGGCGCGTACTTTCTGCGACCCACGCGCAGACCCGATGTCTGCAAGAAAGGTCAACCGCTGACATTTCGAAAAATAAACGTCTATCGCGCCGCCGCCGGAGCGCACTTTGATCTGGTGCGCTGGAAAGGCAGGGGCGGGACGTCTTATTCCCTTTCCGTGGAAAATGGGAAAATTAAGAGCACCCAAGCGAACCACTCGATCTATTGAAGACTATTTCCAACTCGCGCCCAGTACCTTGAATCTTCTTGCGAATCCCTCATTAAAGCCGTAGACTGCACCCGCATTCGTTTTCCAGAAGTTGCGCCGCATCGATTTTCATCATGAACAAGAGATCAGATTCCGGTTGCGGGAGCCATTCCTCCCTGGGAGTTCGTTTCATGGTCGATGCCGGTAAACTCGAAGCCGGCCTCTGATTCCCTTCCCCTCCGCGCGTTCTAATACACATTTTTGAGACACAGGAGCCTCCCGTGAAGACCGTTCGTCTACTCGTGTACGCGGTTATGGTCGTAGTTGTGTTGTCCGCTGGACCTTTCTTAATTGCGCAGACCTCACAAGGTCGGATCCTTGGCACGGTCACCGATGCTTCAGGCGCTGTGGTTTCGGGCGCGGCCGTTACAGTCACGAACGTCGCAACCGGCGTTTCGCGCAGTGTGGCCTCCTCGACAGCAGGCGAGTATGTGGTGCCGGAGCTGGAGGCTGGTCCGTATTCCGTGAAGGTTCAATCCAAAGGCTTCGCGACGACCGAGCGCACAGGCATCCGCCTCGAAGTGGCTAAGGATGTGCGCGTCGACGTGCAATTGAAGCCGGGCGTCGAGACTGAAGTGATGACCGTAAACGGCGAGGCGCCGATTATCGACACGACCAGCGATGTGCTGGGCGAGACTTTCTCTAACGAGGCGATCAACGAACTGCCACTACAGGGACGCGACTTTCAAAATCTGGTGATCCTGCAGCCCGGGATTCAACGCGAACCCGGCGGTGGATTTCTTTCGATCACCGCGAATGGAAATCGTCCCGAGGAAAACAATTTCATTATCGACGGAATCGACGACAACGACGCCTATTACGGGACGACTGTGATCAATGCCGAGGGAGTGGAAGGGACGCCCGCGACCATTCTTCCCATCGACGCAATTCAGGAGTTCAACATTCAGTCGAGCCCGGAAGCTGACTACGGATGGAAACCGGGAGCGATCATCAACGTTGGCATAAAGTCCGGCACCAATAATTTTCACGGATCCACCTACTACTTCAATCGCAACAATGCCATCGATGCGCGCAACTGGTTTAACCCCGTCATACCGGGGGATCCGGTCGACAGTAGAGTTTCGGCCATCAATCTGCATCAGTTTGGGGCCTCGGCGGGCGGCCCGATTATCAAGGACAAGCTTTTTATTTTTGGCAACTATGAAGGGGTTCGCTCCAAGGTCGGGAATCCCTTGCAAGTGAACAGTCCTGTTTCAGTTTCCATCGGCGATCCCACCACCAGCATCGTGGACGCAATGGCGGAGTGCGCGCCCAATTGCAGTCCGATCAGCACTGCCCTCGCGCAATACCTTCCCTACAATCCCGGTCCCGACGAAACGATGGCCACCGACTACAACAATTTGAACCGGGGCGACAACGGAATCGCGAAGCTGGACTACAACTTTTCGCAGAAGCACAGCTTTTCCGTCGACTATTTCATCGGCGACAGTTTGCAGACAGAAGAAGATGTGACCGTGCTGAATCCGATGTTTCTTTCGCAGGCTCAAACGCGGGCGCAGGTTCTCGGCGGAAGGTGGTTATGGGCGCCTAATTCGCGGTTCACCAATCAATTTCACATTGGCTATAACCGATTCTGGCAGCAGATCTATGTCGCCGATCACAACCTGGATCCTGCGAGTGTCGGCGTCGATACTGGCGTAACAAATCCCAGAGACTTCGGACTGCCCGAGATTCGCATCTCAGGATTCAGCAGCCACACGATCGGCGGCAACGGAAGCTGGCCGCTCTATACGACACCAAACCAAACATTGCAGTTCACCGACAGCGCCAGCTATGTGCGCGGCAAACATTATCTGCGCTTCGGCGGTGAATTTCGTACCGGCAGCACGGACAATGTGCGCGACACCTACGGGCCAGGCTACGCGAGATTCGACTACAACGGTCCCGAAGACTCGCCGCTGGAAAATTTCGTATTCGGATACCCCGACTATGGCTACGTCGCAGTGGGCGACAGTCACCGCTATGTGAGTCAGAAGTCGTTCGGCGCATTTATTCAGGATCAATGGCGGATGAGACCAACCTTCACTCTTAATCTCGGACTTCGCTATGACGTGACGTTGCCGATTCACGAGCGGCACGATCTGCTCGCGAACTTCGATCCCACGCAGGGTCTGGTTCAAGTCGGCAAGCAGATTAGTTCGCCATATAACACCGATTACAAAAACTTTGGCCCCCGCGTCGGTTTTGACTGGGATCTTTTTGGCAACGGAAAAACGGTACTGCGCGCCGGGGCCGGTATCATCTACGAGATTCCACATATCTCTATCTTCATCGGACAGAACAACACCGAGGCTCAAGGACTCGCGCTGATTCCCACCGGGCTGCCCTTGTACGACATGCAAGGAAACCAAATACCTTCGCCCGGCACAATCAATGCCACGACCCGGGCCTTTGGAAGCGACCTGGCGGACAATTGGCAAGCGGGAGGACCAATCTTCGGCGACCTTTCTCCAAGTGCCGTGCCCTGCGAATACGACCCAGATGACGGCGTTTACAGTCCATGTCCGATATTCGGCGCGAACCGCAATATCAAAACGCCGTTCGTGACAAATTGGAACCTCAACCTCGAGCGCGCGCTTTGGCAGGATGCGGCCTTAACCGTGGCCTACGTGGGAACGAAGGGAAACCGACTCTACAGCATTCGTGATATCAACCAGAATGTCTATGCCAACGATACGCAAGGTGACGAGCAATCAGGCCGCCCGTACGTCAATCAGTTTCCTTATCTGAGCTTCATCGACATGCTCGGTAATGGTGATAACTCGATCTACCATGGGCTTCAGGTCACCCTGAAACAGCGCACGCACAAAGGCTTGTACTTCGTGGCCGGATACACGTGGGCGCATTCCATCGACGATTCGAGTACCAATCGCCAATTCAATATCCAGGACAGCAACAATCCGGGGGCTGAGCGAGGAAATTCGGACCATGACATCCGCAATCGCTTTACCCTGGCAGCAACTTATCAATTGCCCTCGCGACCGGGGCACGCGCAGATGCTGCGGGGCTGGGGGCTGAACAGCATCTTTACCGCCGAAAGCGGCGAGCCTCTGTTTTTCTACGATGACGTCGACGACATCAGTTATACGGGCGAGTACACCGATCGTTGGAATTTTACGGGTAATCCCGGCGACCTCCACTGGTCGAAAAGTACTCCGATCAACTGGTATCCCGACGGCACCACAAATCCCGCCTGCCTGGCCACGGCAACCACGCAAGGTCTGCTGGACAATCTCGCCTACTACGGCTGCTACCAGCAGGGTAGCGCAATCATGACGCCGCCCGCGGACGGCACGTTCGGCAACATGGGAAGGAACATCGCGCGCGGCCCCGCCTATGTGGATTGGGATTTTTCGGTGATCAAAACTTTCTCGTGGCATGAGCGCCTGAAACTTGAGGCGCGCGCTGAATTCTTCGACATTCTGAATCATCCAAACTTTGCCGGGATCGATACCGATCTGGCCGATGAAACAACCGTGGGTCTCGCTTACTACACGACCGATATCGGCGCATCCAATCCAGTACTCGGCTCGGGAGGAGCGCGGCATATCCAATTCGGATTGAAGTTCATCTGGTAGTCCGAGTCCAGGCGAAATTGGGGTAGTGGGCGAAATAGCCCACTATGGAAATTGGGGCTAGATTCGCTCAGTTCTTTATTCCTGTATTCAGAGTTTTCCACGCCCTTTCGGCGCGCTCAATAATCTGACGGCGGATCGCGGCTTGCGGGTAACCATTCAAGCGCCTCTCATATCCGCGGAGCAGTTTTTCCGCCTCGGCTGAGTGTCCCTCGGCGGCCAAGGCGGCGCCGAGCGCGATTTCGGGCTCCGCGATCTGCCACGCCGGGAGTGGAAAAGACACGGCTTGAACTTCGGCTACCGCCTGCCGGAGAAGTGTTTCCGCCTCTGAATTCTTGCCCTCGTCGGTGAGCACTTCGCCAAGACGAGTTTCTGTCGAGATGATCGCCGGATGTCCCATCGATAATTCCTTTCGGCGGATCTCGAGAGCCCGCCTAAGCAAGGGCTCCGCCCCAGCTGGATCTCCTTGCAATGATCGTGCAAGCGCAACGTCGATCAGTGAGGAAGCCACGTCGGGGCTTTCATCTCCGCCCAGCATTTGCTGCATCTTGAGCGCCTGACGTTCCAGTTGTTCAGCCTCGGGATAGTTGCCTTCATTGGCCCGCAGCAGACCGAGATTGCCGAGCATCTTGGCCAGACCCCAGCTGCTCGGGCCCTTCTCCTGGCGAAAGATTGCGATCGCCTGTTGGTACGCCTGGTCCGCGACTTTGTAGTCGCCCTTTTCGTCTAGCATGTGCGCCCAATTATTCAGGGCGGCGGCTGTGCTGGCAGTCTTCTTTTCAGGCCACCCGCGCACTTCAAGATTCTCTTTGAGGAAGGGTTCGGCAGCCGCCCAGTCTCCCTTCTCCAGAAAAATGAAACCGAGGTTGTTCAGCGGATAGCCGAGATCGGGATGCCCCGGTCCGTTGATCTTGCGTCGAATCGCGAGGACCTGACGATCGACCGTCTCGGCGCTGGAAAGATCGCCCGCGTCGATGAGTGTTCCGGCCAAATTGTGCAAGCTGTTCGCGTAATCCGGACTGTCTGTGCCTTCCGCCTTTCCGGTGGTCGCCACCGATGCGCGAAGCAGCTTCGCCGCCTCACTGAAGCTTCCCTTCCTCTCGAGAACCAGCGCCAAATAGTTCTCGGTGGTTCCTAGGCCGGCGCTCGCGATGCCATGGGATCGCTCAAGCTCAAGTGCGTGCCGAAGCACGCTTTCGGCCTCCTGATTTTGATCCTCCAGATACAAGCATTCGCCGAGACTGGTCAGGCTCTCGACGATTGCAGGATCCGCCGGACGCAGCTTTGTTTGTCGAATCGCGAGCGCTTTCCGAAACAGTGGATCAGCTCGTTTGTAGTCCGCTTCGAGTCGAATCGTGTTGGCAAGGGCGGCAAGCGTCTCGGCAGTATCGAGATTGGAATCGCCCAGAGTTTGCCGGCGCAAATTGTAGGCGCGCTGCAGCACTCCCTCCGACTTTTGGTAAAGCCCCATGCTTGAATACGCGCGCCCAATGTTGTCGAGCAAGCGCGCCTGCAATTCCGGCTCTCCCGCGAATTCTTTGTCGACTCGCTTGACTCCCTCATCGAGAAGATCCGGTCCCGACACCGGTTTTCCGCGGGCCTGCTCCGGAGTCGTCGCCTGAAAAATGCTGTTCAAGAACTGCGCTTCACGCTCCGCCGCCAGACGTTCGCGCTGCGCCTTGCGGGCCAGGAGTCCCATTCCGATGCCGAATCCCACGAGCGCCAGCGCCACAATTACGGTAGCTGTAAACGCTGCCTTATGACGCTGAATAAATTTGCCGGAGCGGTAGCCCCACGCGTCGGTGCGAGCCCGCACCGGGTAGCCACCAAGGAAAGCTTTGATATCGTCTGCGAATTGGCCGACCGAAACGTAGCGACGCGCCGGCTCTTTGCGCATCGCCATCAGAACGATGTTATCGAGATCTCCGCTGAGTTTGCGGGCAGCGTCGGGGGGAGCGGCCGCCGGGTTTGCCCGCCAAGCCATGCTGGGTGCAGTGGGCGTCTGCTCACAAATTGCGCGTGCCACTTCAATCGGGCTGGTCGTGCCGAGGTGAAAGGGCGTGGTTCCGCAAAGCAATTCATACAGCAGCACGCCTAGGGCGTAGACATCCGTCGAAGTCGTAATGCTGTCGCCGCGCACCTGCTCGGGACTCGCATACTCGGGCGTCATCATGCGGTCAACAGTGCGGGTCTGACTGGCTTCGGTCCCGTCCGGAGCGAGCAGCTTGGCGATTCCAAAATCCAGCAGCTTCGGCACACCTTCGGAGTTGACGATGATGTTGCCGGGCTTGATGTCGCGGTGCACAACCAGATGTTTGTGAGCGTACTCCACAGCTCCGCATACCGTGGAGAACAGTTGAAGGCGAGCTTCCGTGCCCAGTTTGTTCTGGTTGCAGAAGTCGTCGATGAAGGCGCCATCAACGTACTCCATCACCAGATAAGGCACGCCGTTGTCAACGCCCCCATCGAGCAGGCGCGCTATGTTGGGATGATTGAGATCGGCAAGAATCTGGCGTTCGGCGCCGAAGCGCAGGAGCATACGCTGCGTTTGCGCGAATCCCGCATGCAGCAATTTGATGGCAACCTGCTGCCGGTAGGCGGCGTCGGCGCGCTCCGCCAGATACACGCGGCCCATGCCGCCTTCTCCTAGCACGCGCAACAAGCGGTAGGGCCCGATCAGATGGCCGATGATCTCGCCTTTTTCGTCCTCGTCCAGAGTGTGGGCTGCGGCTTCGACTCGATTTTTCAGAAAGCCTAAAGTTCTGCCCGAGGCATCGAGCAGCGACTGCACTTCGCTTCGAAGATTGAAATCGCCATTGCATGCCTGATCGAGAAAAGCGTCGCGCTCGGCAGGCGCGCGCTCCAGCGCGGCGTAGAAGATCGCTTCGACCTGCTGCCAGCGATTGCCCGCGGGAGCTGCCATGAATGATTGCCTTTCGTCTTACGCGGTACCTTGGGCGAGTTCCCGATAAAGCCACGCCTTGGCGAGAGTGAGTTCGCGATGCACGGTGGCGGGAGAGATTTTCAAGGCCGCGGCGGCTTCATCATAGGTAAGGCCGCCAAAAAACAGCAGCTCAATCAAATCGCTCTTCCGTTGATCCTGCACAGCCAGACGCTTCATGGCATCGTCGAGTTCGATGATTCCACGGTCAGCCTGAGGGCCGATCACGATCGCCTCGTCCAACGGAACCTTATCGAATTCGCCGCCGCGCTTCTGCCGATTTTTCGTTTTTGCGTGATCCACGAGAATGCGCCGGAGCATGCGCGCCGACACGGCATAGAAATGTACGCGATCCTGGAAAGTCACATCGGAGTCGACAAGGCGAAGATATGCCTCGTGGACCAGCGCCGTCGCGCGCAGCGTGTGATCCGGACGCTCCGATCGCAGGCAGTTTGAAGCCAGCTTGTGGAGCTGCTCGTAGACGATCGGCATCAACTGATCGAGCGCATCCTTGTCGCCGTTGCCCCACTGCTGAAGCAGATCGGTCACGAGCTGACGGTCTGGGATCATGTCTGCCGTTCTTTCCCAGGGAATTGATTGCAGTGTTGACTGTTGGGAGCAGGCCTTCTGGGCACTCATTATAAATCCGCACAATCAATTTGCGGAGAGCGGGCCGGTACGTCACCGGTGCGGCGCCCGGCCATTTCTGCAACTTGCTGTATTGGGCAACTCTTGCCTTGCGGGGAGCGGCACGATTTGCCGGGTTCACGTCATGCCCCGCATCCCAGACCTCGCAAATTCCAGAAAACACGCAGGGCGATTCAATCCACGAGATGGGCCTGAGCGTGCTTCATCGTGATGGTCAGCCGGAAGTCCGTGGTAGAAGTCCGTGACGCGATTCCAAAGCGAATCCGCGGGCGGGTCCACCAAGGGCGATCCGGCGGAACTCAGAATCTATCTTCAGAAGCGAGGGAGATCATGTCCATGTCGGCGATCAGCAACTTATTCAGCAACACTCAAACGAGCGGTTCGTCCTATCAACTCCAGAATTCGCAGTTCCAGCAACTGGGCAAGGATCTAACCTCCGGCAATCTCGCGGCGGCGCAGTCCGATTTCAACACCCTCCAGCAAGCCTTCGCGCAGACTCCGACCGCCGCTGCGTCGTCGACGACGTCGAATCCGGTAGCGCAGGCTTTTCAGCAGCTCGCAACCGATCTGAAATCGGGCAATTTGTCCGGCGCCAAACAAGACTACTCGACCATTCAACAGGACCTCAACAGCCAAACCAGTGTGAGGCGTCCTCACCTTCAGCATCACTCGGGAGGCGGAGGTGGAGGAGACCAGAACACTCTGCTACAGGACTTGAATCAGCTCGGACAGGACTTGTCCTCGTCAACTTTCCTGTCCGGCAATCTGAGCGCGGCGCAACAAGCGTATGGCGCACCGATTCAAGCTCTCTTCCCCGGTGGAACAGGGGGGCTAGGCGCCGGACTGCAAGCTTCCTCCATCGCGCCCACTTCCGATTTTGCGCTCTCGTTCATGGCGTAGCTGTGATCGAGTTCAGAAATGCCGAACCAACGGCACGCGCGCGGCCGGCAAACCATAAGGCGCGGGGTCTCGTCCCCGCGCCGCTCCGGTGTCAAAGGCGCGCCCCCAGCCGCTTTTGCCACCTCAATTTACAGCGTTTGATTTCCTACATTAATGAACGACCTGTGTGCCCGGGCATCCCGTTCACTGCTATGATGAGGTATCTGTTCCAACTAACAGTATTCAAGGGTGCTGAGGGAAAAATGTCCGAAAAACCAAATGTGAAACTGCCTGCAACGGTCGAAAAGATCATCAAGTCACCCGACCCGAGAATGCCGGAAAAAGCGCAGATTAACATCGAGCGCGGCGCGGAACCTTTGTACCAGGAGATTCGCATCGAGAATAACCTGAAGGATGCGCGCGGACGGGACGTGAAACTCAAAGAAGGCGCCAAGGTTGAAGTCACGGTCGAAGCCACCGATTCGGGAGTGATTCACAAGGACTGACGACGGGTGATCCTGTTCCCCCGGCTCTTCAGGCCATCTTCAACTGACGATTCTCCTTTTCATCTCTCAGATTCAGCCCGTCGCGCATCAATTCTGCTTGCTGCGCGCGAATTGACCTTTCGTAATTTTCCCTCGAAGTCTGCATTGCGTTTTAATAAAATGGCTGATCGCATTGGAATTCCAGCCATGAACTATTTGGGCGTGTGCCTAGTCGTACAGATGTCCCTCGCATTCGGAGTGGCCGGGCTGTTATGGCCGGAAAAACTCATGCCGTTTTTTGATGTACTGATGTTTCCGTGGGCGGCCAGCCATCGGACGGTCCGCGCCAACAGCTACGCGGCCATCGGCATCTCGCTTCTGATCGTGATCAAGCTGCTTGCGATCGGGTTCTGATCCGGCATTCCGGTCTCGGGTTAAGAAGTCCGTCAAAAGACGTGCCACACGAAATGCCCCAGCAGCGCGAACAGCAGCAATACTCCGACCCCGCAGATCCAAATTATGAAGTTTGCGGTCAGCGCTGGAGAGTTGATTTCCTTCTTGTCCATAATTTTCCTCTTCGGTCGTCATTAGAGGTAATCGGGCGACTTGGGGTTGCCGCCTTTCCGCTGCGTGCATACCCGTCGCCGCGGGATTAGAATCTCTCCAGGTGAGGTGCCATGCCAACCCAGGGAGAACCCAAGCCGGAGCCGACTGCGGCTGAACATGTAGCCGCTGCCAGCCAGTTGCTGAAAACTTTACAGGCCAAGATCGGCGAGCATCCGGAGATTCAGGAAGCGGTCACCAGACTCGAGATGGCGCTAGCCAGTCTCGGCGTGCAGACTGGCGGATTTCTCTAGAGCGGCTGTTGGCTCTTCGCTGTTGGCGGTTCGCGGTTGGCCTTGGCTTCCTCTCGCTCCTTGTTCTTATTCTCCGGTCTTATTCTCCCGTCAGCCACTTGTACTGTGCGTCGCTCAGCGGGACTACGCTCAGCCTTCCCTGGCGGACGAGCGGCGAATCTGCGAATAGCTTTTGCGACTTGATTTCCGTCAGTGTCTTTGGTTGGGCGACGGCTTTCCCTACTTTGATTTTCACTTGGGGCGTTTTTGGTTCGCTTGGATCGACTGACACCACCGATGCCGTGCCTACTGCGCTCTTCTCGTCGCCGGTGTGATAGATCACGAGGCGCTCGCCGGGCTTCATTTCGCGCAGATGCTTGACGGCCGCGGGGTTGGTGACGCCGTCCCAGATGGTGGACTTTTCGCGCTCAAGATTCGAGAAGGAATAGACGGTGGGCTCGGTTTTCAGTAGATAGTTCATGGGGTGAGATTGTATCGAAATCGCGCGTCTGCCGCTGGCAGCCATTTGCCTCATTGGGCGCAACTCGAAATTGACCCGTCATTTAGTAGTTGTTGTACAATTGTACATGTTATATATTCAACCCGTGGAGATTGTGATCGACACTTCCGCGATTCTCGCGGTGATGGGCGAGCAGCCCGAAAAGGCGGAATTGGTCCGGCTCACGCGCGGGGCAACACTGATAGCCCCGTCCTCGGTTCACTGGGAAGTAGGAAATGCGCTCTCCGCGATGTTCAAGCGCAGGGCGATTGGCCTCGACGAAGCGCTGACGCTTTTGGAATCATATGCCGCAATCCCCATTCGCATGGCCGATCTGGCGCTGAAGCAGGCGGTTGAGCTATCGGCGAGGCTAAATATTTACGCATACGATGCCTACGTGATCGCATGTGCCGCGAATCAAAGGGCGCCCATCCTAACCTTGGACAGCGGGTTGAGAGAGAGAGCCCGCGAATTGAAGCTGGACGTGCTGGAGGTAACAGTTCGATGAAATCCTATACGTACTCTGAGGCGCGCGGAAATTTTGCTACGGTGCTCGAAGAAGCCGAACGAGACGGAGCGGTGGAAATTCGCCGGCGCGACGGCGCGGTCTTTCGAATCTTGCCTGCGCGGAAATCCAAGGCATCGCCGCTGGATGTGAGTGGCGTCAAGATCAAGATGTCCACTAATGAGCTGGTAAGAATTGTGCGCGAGGGGCGGGAGCGCGGATAGAAAACGTGATTGAGTTTCTTTCCCCTCGTCAAGAATGCAAAGGGGGAAGCCTCGGAATGTGAGTGATGAACGGACAGGCGCGGGGTCGGCGAGGGCCCGCGCCCGTGGGCGGCGAGGGACTATCTAATGAAATGAAAGACCTGTACCTTAATTGTTTGATCAGGAGCGTTAAATTAACCCTCCTAAGGTTTGAACCTCAAGAGCCTGACGACATTTTCGCGATTTCCCCGCAAACCAACTTCGCAGTTCGTTCGCCCGCCCGCCCAAGTTATATCGGTATAATATTGTACATACATCGAAAAGGATGGGATAAGTTCACCGGTTTTCCCATCCTGTGAACTCTGCCCACAAAAAACGACCCGTCTCGCGCAAATCCCTTGACTTAGGCACCACACCGTCCAAGAATTTCTAAGGAAGCAATCGAACCGACAAACGACCTGTCGATACAAAATCCGCCTAGGCGGAAGCAAGCCAAGTTCTTTAAAACCAATACTTTGCACGAGAGGTTCGGCGTAAGCAATTGATTCTAAAGATTCGCCGCCGCCCGGACGAAAACTCTCAAGGTCCAAAGCAGCAAAATTGAGCCCATAACTCCCATGCGCTCAAGACTTTGCCTATAAGCCCATATTTCTCAAGACTTTGAAAGCAAGAAAACGCAAACTTACCGAAAATCGAGCTTAACTACAACTCAGCAAAAGAGTTGTAAGAACTAAGTCCAAGTCTATATTTCCGAATACTTTACGAGCCAAGTTATTCTAAGTTAATGATTCCATTAGAGCGAGGGTAGGGGGGGCCCCGGGGGAAACCCCAAAAGCGCCTTTTACGACATTGAAAACGGGGAGCATTGAAAAATCCAAACAGCCGCCGCACATTGCCCACCGCGCGCCAAAGGAACTACCATCCTTTCATGCCTGTCGAAACTGAAATTTCCACTTCTCCGAAAACAAGCATTCGCGCGCCGCGTGGGTCTGCCCTTTCCTGTAAAGGGTGGCAGCAGGAAGCTGCCATGCGGATGCTAATGAACAATCTTGACGACGACGTTGCCGAGAGGCCGCAGGATTTGGTGGTTTATGGCGGGACGGGGAAGGCGGCTCGGAATTGGGATTGCTATCACGCGATTGTGCGGGCGCTCCGGGCGCTGGAGAACGACGAGACTTTGCTGGTGCAGTCGGGGAAGCCGGTGGGGGTTTTTAAGACGCATGAGTATGCTCCGCGGGTGCTGATTGCTAATTCGAATCTGGTGGGTCATTTTTCTAATTGGGAGAAGTTCAACGAACTGGAGCGGGCCGGGCTGATGATGTATGGACAGATGACGGCCGGGTCGTGGATTTATATCGGGTCGCAGGGGATTGTGCAGGGGACTTATGAGACGTTTAATGCGGCCGGGGAGAAACATTTTGGCACGGCTCAGAGTGGGAGCGATCTTTCGGGCAAGCTGATTGTTTCGGGCGGTATGGGCGGGATGGGTGGCGCGCAGCCTTTGGCGGCTACTATGACGGGCGCGGCGTTTCTGGGGATCGATGTCGATCCGGAACGTATAAAGAAGAGGCTGAAGACGGGGTATTGCGATTTTCTGGTAACCACTCTGGATGAAGCCCTGCGCATTCTGAAGAACGCGGTGCGGAAGAAAGAAAATGTTTCGGTCGGGCTGGTGGGAAATTGCGCTGATATTATTCCGGAGCTGGCGGAACGCGGGGTGGTGCCCGATATTTTGACGGATCAGACTTCGGCGCATGATCCGCTGAATGGGTATGTGCCGAATGGGATGACGCTCTCGGCGGCGATGGAGTTGCGGGCTCGCAATCCGCGGGAGTATCAGGAACGGTCGCTGGATGCGATGGCTCGGCATGTGGAGGGGATGCTGCGGCTCCAGAAGATGGGATCGGTGACGTTTGATTATGGAAATAATATTCGGACGTTTGCGTTTCAGCGTGGGGTGAAGAACGCGTACGATTTTCCGGGATTTGTGCCGGAGTATATTCGTCCCTTGTTTTGCGAGGGGCGCGGGCCGTTCCGGTGGGTCGCGCTTTCGGGTGAGGCTTCGGATATTGCGGTGACGGACGATTTGGTGTTGGAGTTGTTTCCGGAAAATAAAAGTTTGCGGCGATGGATTGAGCTGGCGCGCAAGCGGATCAAGTTTCAGGGATTGCCGGCGCGGATTTGCTGGCTTGGATATGGCGAGCGGGCGCGGTTTGGGCTGGCGATCAACGATCTGGTGAAGTCGGGGAAGATCAAGGCGCCGATTGTGATTGGACGCGATCATCTGGATTGCGGGTCGGTGGCGTCGCCGTTTCGCGAGACCGAGAGCATGAAAGACGGCTCGGACGCGGTGGCGGACTGGCCTCTGCTGAATGCTTTGGTGAATACGGCGGCGGGGGCTTCTTGGGTGTCGATTCATAATGGCGGCGGCGTGGGGATTGGGTATTCGCTGCATGCGGGGCAGGTTACTGTGGCGGATGGTTCCGACATGATGGCTAAGCGGATTGAGAGGGTGCTGACTACCGATCCGGGGATGGGTGTGATTCGGCATGTGGATGCGGGGTATGAGGAGGCGCGGGAGTTTGCGGGGAAGGAGAACGTCAAGATTCCTATGGCGCGATCATGAACATCCACCACGGAGACGCGGAGGCACAGAGGAATCTTGGGCTTCTTTACGAGGCGCTGACGGAGAGCATTATTGGGGCAGCCGTTGAGGTGCATCGGCACCTTGGGCCCGGGCTGCTGGAATCCGTTTATGAGGAATGCATGTGTCGAGAGCTTCTGCTTCGAGATATTCCGTTCCTGGCGCAGGTGGAATTGCCTGTTGTTTATAAAGGATTGGAGACTGGCGGAAAGTATCGAATTGATTTGATCGTGGCCAATGAGGTGGTCGTGGAGCTAAAAGCCGTGGAGAGGCTGCTTAACGTCCACGAAGTACAGTTGTTGACCTATTTGAAGCTTACGGGGAAGCGCGTAGGTCTTATGATCAACTTCAACGTTCCGGTTCTGCATCGGGGGATCCTACGCCGCATTCTATGATTTGCGAATTTCTCCGTGCCTCCGTGCCTCCGTGGTGGATGCTCTGGCGCCGGGGTATGAATGCGTAAGTCACCGGCGCTCCTGCTCGTCAATATCGGACAACTTCTTACGCTGCGGTCGGAGACTTCCGGGCCGCGACGCGGCGCTTCTCTTTCTGGACTGGACATTATTGAAGATGGCGCGGTGCTCTGTGTGGGCGGAAAAATTGTTTCTGTCGGCTCGACGAAAGATGCGCTGCGCGATCCGTGGCTCAAGAAGAATCGCAAGAAAGTCATCGAGATCGATTGTCGCGGGCGGGTCGTGCTGCCGGGATTCGTTGATTCGCATACCCATCCAGTGTTCATGGGTCCGCGGCTGATTGATTTTGAGAAGCGCATTGCGGGGGCAAGCTACGAGCAGATTGCCGAGGCTGGTGGCGGAATCCGGTCGAGCATCGAAGGCGTGTGGGCGGCCAGCAAAAATGCTCTCGCAGAGAAAGTGCTGGCCGCGCTGCGTGACATGGCCGCGCACGGCACGACCACGGTCGAGGCCAAATCCGGCTACGGCCTCAGCCTCGACTCTGAGTTGAAGTCGCTGGAAGCAATCCGCAGTGCCGCGCGGGAATGGCCGGGCAAAGTGGTGCCGACATTTCTGGGCGCGCACGCTGTCCCGCCGGAATTTCGCGGACGCTCACGCGAGTACGTTGACCTGGTGTGTCAGCGGATGATGCCGGCCGTCGCCAAGAAAAAACTGGCGGCGTTTGCTGACGTTTTTTGCGAACGCGGCGCCTTCAGCGTTGACGAGGCTCAACAGATCTTTCGCGCGGCCCGCAAGAACGGACTGGCGGTGCGCGCGCACATTGGGCAACTCAGTGAAACGCGGCTGGAGCCGTTTCTACAATTTGAGCCGGCATCTCTCGATCACATGGATTACGTCAACGACGGCGATCTGCCCGCACTGGCGCGCAGCAATACAATCGCGACGCTGGTTCCGGGAGCAAATTACTTCCTCGGCCTCGCGCGCTATCCGAATGCGCGGAAGTTTATCGATGCGGGCGTTGCTGTCGCGCTGGCCACCGACTACAATCCCGGCTCGTCGCCCACTCTCAGCATGGCGATGGCGCTGTCGCTCGCGTGCACGCACATGAAGATGTCGCCCGCCGAGGCCATTGCGGCATGCACGATCAACGGCGCTTGGGCGCTTCGTCTCGCCGATCGCAAAGGCAGCATCGAACCGGGGAAGGACGCGGACTTGGGCGTGTTCGACCTCAAAGATTATCGCGAGATTCCCTACTGGTTTGGAACAAACCGCTGCGCACTCACAATTCTGAATGGAGTTATTGACGAACGCCATCCGGAATGATGAATTGCAGTCGCGAGAGAATTCTCCTATGCCATTTTGAGTGAACGCGGGAGGGTTGTTATAATTCACAAGTTCCGCACGCTCTCAGCGATTCGGCTGCTACAATCGCGGCCTCCCGCCTAGTGACTGCGCGCAGTCGGCAGCCAAAAATGGCCCGTCTCCTGCGAGAAAGATGCGGAGGAGAAGTGGCCAGGTAGCTCAGGTGGTAGAGCGCAGCCCTGAAAAGGCTGGCGTCGGCGGTTCAACTCCGTCCCTGGCCACCATATTTTTCAAGCACTTGGGTTTCTGGTGTACCCAAGAGGCGGTGCCGCACCGCTTAGGCAAGCGGTTAGCTGGCTTTTTTCTCGGGCACCTTCGCGCCTTTTTTGCGGGCTTCCGAGAGACCGATTGCGATGGCTTGCTTGCGGCTTGTCACCTTGCCGCCCTTACCACCCTTGCCGGAACGAAGCGTACCCTTTTTTTCACGGCGCATTGCGCTTTCGACCGATTTCCCTGCGGCCCTGCCGTATTTTCTGGATCCCGACTTCTTCTTCGCTGCCATTTTGAGCCTCCCCTTTTGATGAAGTAACAAATCGATTTGCCAACCCTAATTCCTCGCGAGCGGCAAGTTCGGCGATAAAATCTGGATTAGGAAAGCGCCTATGCTGTCTGGCGGGGTCTGGCAAATTTTGTCCATACCGAACCCTGATTGACGCGATTCGCGAGCGCCTCTCGCATCCATGCTCGCATGCAGGCGAAACGCCCGGGGGCGCGAGGAAAAGCAACCGGCTCGGAGGCGAGTGCCACAAGGTGATCAAGGTAGGCCGCGCTCAGGCGCACTTTTCGTTCGTGGATCTCCAGTCGATGGACTACAGCGTTGTAAATCAGTACTGAGAGATCCGCACCTTCCGCGCCGGCTGCGAGATTCCGAAATACGTTGAGGAAAATGTCCTGGGTCAGTTGCTCGGCGTCCGGGACGCTGTTCGTCGCTGCGAGACAACGTGAGTAGACGGTAGCCTTGTATGAATCGAACAGAGCAGTGAACGCGCCCAGATGGCCTTGCTGAGCCAAATGCGCGAGTTTATTCTCCGCAGCGCGTGGGACATTAATCGAATAGGTTTCGTTTGTCATTTGAACTCGTTTGTGTAGCGGACAAAAGGCTCAGCATCTTCCATCCACGCGGACCAGCATAGAGTTTCTGGAAGCAATCCTCCATCCAGTCATTCTGGTAGGCGGTCTCATTGGTCCCTGTAAAGGATTAGGCGGCTTTCTTTTGGACTTTTGGCGCGGACTTCTTTATCCGCTCCGACAACAGATGTTTGGCTTTTTGTAGCTCGGCCTTGCGGCTCCCGCTCAGACTATGGCCGGCGCGGTTGATGAAGTAGGTGAGCATTCTCATGCCCGAGCCTGGGCCTTTCGGAGACACACGCTTCGACGCCAGCGATCTAGCGATCGTCGCAGCATTTTTCGTAAAGAGGCCTTCGGGTGGATGAGTGGAATCGGTTTTCACTTTTGCGACCCAACGGTTCGTTTTTCGTGCTCGGGTTTTGGTTTTTCTCATCTTCATCTCAACTTCATCTCCGCGGATTCATGCCGGGCGACGCGGATCGTACCTTAGTGATGCCTAAAATATTAGTGATGCTTAAAATATTGCACCGCTTTCTCGTGAGCTTCCGCGGCGCTTCTGGTTTTGAAGGTGCCAAGATTGCGACGCTTGCCGGTTTTGGCTTCTTTCTTGCGCGAATATAGCCGGTATTCACCGGATTTTATCTTGCGGATCATCGTGGCCTCCGATCGCCTGGGCATGTGCATCCAGAGCGTGAACTTCTTCCATCATTGATGAGGTTTCGGGAGAATGAAATCGGGTATTTGAGGTAGCTGAATGCAGCGGCTTAGTCTAGAAACCAAGTGGCGGAGTAAGGTGGCATTTCTCCTGCGCCCAACTGGTCGTTGTCTTCAACCGTGCTGAAAAGAAGGCGCCCCCGCGGAGACCTGTCATGGCGCAAGGTCGTGGTGCCCAGGTTTGCTCGAAGCTCCAAAGCGCCACTTTGGACGAGCGGCCAGCGCACGGTCAAAGCCCTCGGACCCAAGATGCTATATTGCGCTTTCCCGGCGGCGAGGCCTTTGATCTTCGGAACTACATCCTTGTGCCGGCAGGTCAGTAGCTCCCGGTAGAATTGCAGCCAGCTTCGATGGTTACCCGCGTCAACGGAGGGCCAATCGAGCTTTGAACACCAGAATGTTTCTTTGCGATTCGGGTCGGGAATCTCGGACACCCCCGAATAGGCAGACGCAAATTGCGGGAATTCGGCGAGGCGTCCGGCGCTGACTTTCGCCGCCAGCTCCGGACCGAAATCGCAGAAGAAGAGGAATGGAGTTGCGGCTGCGAATTCCTCCCCCATAAAGAGGAGCGGGGGCGAGGGCGCAAGCAATAAGATCGCCATCACAGCCTTGAGCGCCGCTGGATCCACGAGTTTAGCGATGCGCTCGCCTAGAGCGCGGTTCCCTACCTGGTCGTGATTCTGGAGGAACGAAACGAAACTGGTCGGAGGGAGATCGCGGCTGGATTCTCCGCGCAATTTGCCCTGTCGAAACTGCGACGCCTGCCCTTGATAACCGAACCCTTCGGCCAGACAGCGGCCGAGATGCTCCACTGGCTCGCCGGCATAGTCCGAATAATGATGATCTTTCTCGCCCGTGAGAAGGACATGAAGGGCATGATGAATGTCATCGTTCCATTGTGCGTCGTACAAGACCGGCTTTTCGCGGAGGCTGTCGCGGAGATTGCCCTTATCATCGGTTCCGCGTCCTTTTATTCCACCGCGGCGGAGATATCGGGCGGCGTTATTGTCGTTCTCCAAGACCAGGTGGATGATTCGATCGCCATCGAAACGCCCACGCACAGTTTCGGCGAGTTCGACCAGAATATCTGGGCGCGAATCGTCCTTAATCGCGTGAACCGCGTCGAAACGAAGCCCGTCGAAGCGATACTCTTCAAGCCAATAAAGCGCATTGTGGATGAAGTAATCGCGCACTGCGCGGCTCTCGGGGCCATCGAAGTTAATCGCCTTGCCCCAGGGCGTGTGGTGGCGATCGGTGAAAAACTGCGGCGCATACAACCAGAGATAATTTCCTTCCGGCCCGAAGTGGTTGTAAACGACATCGAGAAAGACCATCAGATTTCGGGCGTGCGCGGCGTCGATGAAATGCTTCAAGTCTTCCGGGCGACCGTAGTTCGCAGTTGGGGCGTAAGGAAGTACGCCGTCGTATCCCCAGTTACGCTCGCCCGGGAAACTGGAGATGGGCATCAGTTCGACGGCCGTTACCCCAAGCGCGGCGAGATAATCCAGCTTTTGTTCCGCCGCCTTGTACGTCCCCTCGGGAGTAAAAGCTCCGATGTGGAGTTCGTAGATGACAGCTTCTTCCCACGGACGGCCGCGCCAGTTCTCGTCTTGCCATTCGTAAGCGCTGGGGTCGATAACCTCACTCTGACCATGAACGCCGGCAGGTTGAAAGCGGGAAGCGGGATCGGGAACGGCTTGTTTGCCTTCAATCAGGAATTGATATGGCGTGCCCGGCTTTGCCAAGCGGGTAACGACCTCATGCCAGCCGTCATCGACCCGGGACATCGGCATGTCCTGACCGGGCGAAACCGCCAGACGAAGCGAGACGGTAGATGCATTCGGCGCCCAGAGGCGAAAGCGAACCGTGCCGTTATCGCGGCATTGCGCGCCGAATGGCATTTCATGTTTTCGTCTCATGCGGAGATTGACAGGCGACGGTCCTCGGCGCGAATCTGGCTCGGCGAACGCTCCACGAGTAGCGCCAGGGAGCGCGGCTGTAGCGGATAAGCTGTGCCGCCATTGTAAAACGCCTCGGGCCGGCGAGTTGTCTGGCACGAGGTATCGACGAGCGCAACCCAGCCTGCGTCGGGCGCAGGCGCCGGCAGAGTGAATGGAATCTCCTGGTGATGCGCGTTCAAGAGCAGGAGGAAATTTTCGTCGCGGACGCGCTGCCCGCGCTCATCGACCTCGTCCACTGCCTCGCCCGAAAGCGAAACGCACAAGCAGCGCGCGAAGTCCTGGTTCCATTCTTCGTCGGTCATCGGCTGGCCGTCGGGGCGAAGCCACGCGATGTCGGTCACCTCGGCGCCCTTAATTTTGCGGCCCTGGAAGAAATTCCTTCGGTGGAAAGCGGGGTGGTCGTGGCGTAAGGCGATCAGACGTCGAACAAAGCCGAGGAGTCCGCTATCCATCTGCGCCGGATCCCATGAGATCCAGCTGATCTCATTGTCCTGACAGTAGGCATTGTTGTTGCCATTCTGGGTGTGGCCAAGTTCGTCGCCGGCAAGCAACATGGGAACTCCCTGGGACAACAGGAGGGTGGCAATAATATTTCGCTTCTGGCGCGCACGCAGGTGATTGACTTCAGGATCGTCAGTTGGGCCTTCGGCACCGCAATTCCAGCTTCGATTATCGTCAGTGCCATCGCGATTATCCTCGCCGTTCGCTTCATTGTGCTTCTGGTTATAGCTGACCAGATCCTGGAGCGTGAAGCCGTCGTGCGCGGTCACGAAATTGATGCTGGCGTAAGGCTTGCGTCCGCTGCGCGCATACAGGTCGCTGGAGCCGGTGATGCGATAGGCCAGTTCGCCGATCACGCCGCCATCACCCTTCCAATAGGAGCGCAGAGCATCGCGGTATTTATCGTTCCACTCGGCCCAGCCCACGGGAAATTTGCCCACCTGGTACCCACCTTCGCCAAGATCCCAAGGCTCCGCGATGAGTTTGACCTGAGAGAGAACCGGATCCTGATGAATGATGTCGAGAAACGCGCCGAGCCGGTCGACCTCGTGCAGTTCGCGGGCCAGCGTGGCGGCGAGGTCGAAGCGGAAGCCATCCACGTGCATTTCCAAGACCCAGTAGCGCAAGCTGTCCATGATCAGCTGCAACACGCGCGGGTGGCGCATGTTGAGCGTATTGCCAGTCCCAGTGTAGTCGAGGTAGTAACGTCGGTTGTCGGGGACCAGTCGGTAATAGGCGGGATTGTCGATGCCGCGAAACGAGAGCGTTGGGCCAAGCTGGTTGCCTTCCGCGGTGTGATTGTAGACGACGTCGAGAATGACCTCGATGCCCGCCGAGTGGAGGGCTTTGACCATTGTCTTGAATTCAGTGATATTGCCAGTCGCAGAATAGCGCGGCTCCGGCGCAAAGAAGCCGATTGAGTTATAACCCCAGTAGTTGCGCAGACCGCGCGCGGTCAATTGGCGGTCATCGACAAAGGCGTGCACTGGAAGAAGCTCGACAGCGGTCACTCCGAGACGGGTCAGGTAATCGATGATGGGGGCGGTGGCGAGAGCGGCATAAGTCCCGCGCAACCCTGCCGGCACATCCGGATGCTGGATGGTAAAGCCCTTCACGTGTGTTTCATAAATGATGGTGCGATGCCAGGGCGTGTGCGGCGGGCGATCCGATCCCCACGTAAATGCGGGATCGACGACCACGCCTTTCAGCATTCCGTGGGCGCTGTCACGACGATCGAAAGACAGATCGGCGTTGCGGTGGCCGATCCTGTATCCAAAATTCGCGTCGTGCCATTTAATGCCATTCTGAATCTGCTTGGCATAAGGGTCGAGCAGAAGTTTATTTCGGTTGAACCGCAGCCCCTTGGAGGGCTCATAGGGTCCACTCACGCGATATCCGTAACGGAGGCCAGGACGCGCCTCCGGCAAATAGCAATGCCAGACCTGGTCGGTTTGCTCGGTTAATGAGATGCGATGAATCTCGCGGCGGCCGGCGTCGTCGAAGAGGCAGAGTTCGACTTTCTGCGCGTGTTCGGAGAACAGGGCGAAATTGACGCCTTCCCCATCCCACGTTGCCCCGAGAGGATATGGTTTACCCGGCCAGACGATTGGTGCCATTTATCACCTTTGCATCGATTGACGAATACGAGGCTGGCTTACTTTACGGCAGTTTCGATCATTCAGGACAGGGTTGCCGGCAACAATACAGCAGTATACCTACGCAGGAAGTGAGAGGTCATTAGAGGCGGTCAGGCTGGCACCTAGTTAATCGCACCCGCTCCAGAGGTGCTGATTCTCCTCGTAAATCGAACGCTTCCACGGATCTCTAACACTCCGCCCCTTCCTGCATGCGCGCGTAATCCGCATCGTTTGAGAGTCGGTTGCATCATTTATTCTAGTTCGCAACGTGCATGCGCCCATCCACCGGGCGTATTATCTCTTCCACCCAGTTTGCGGGAATACCGTCTTTGCATTACAGAAAGGAAGGAGACTCGCTTGAGGCTCGGTCATAAACTGCTCCGTGTCTTCCTGTCGGCCGGAGTCTTATTTTGTGGAGCAGGAACAGGGCTTGCGCAAACCGCTACGATGGCCGGACCGAGCACGCCCGGCGAGGCCATCCCCGGAACAGGGGGAATAAGCAAGTTCGCGGGCAGCGTGCCGGCAAAGCTCGTTCCGGGAGTTCTGCCGCTTTCGTTGCGCGACGCCATCGATCGTGGACTAAAACAGAATCTCGGACTGCTCCTGTCGCACGAAGACATCCGCTCGGCGCGTGGAGAACGCTGGGAGCAATTGAGCGCTCTCCTGCCTCACTTGACAGGTGCGCCCTATGTGGCGGAATCCAAGATCAATATTGATGAAGCCGGCTTTGCCGGGATTGCCGGTCTCTTTCATATCTCGCCATCCGTTGGCCCCTTTTCTTACTTTGACGCGCGCGCCAACGTGACCCAAACGTTATTCGACTGGAAGTCCATCAGCGCGACCCGGGCAGCAACCCAAAGTTTAAAGTCAGCCGACTATACCTTTAAAGACGCTCGCGATCTGGTGGTACTGGCTGTGGGCTACACCTATCTGCAAGCGATTGCCGACGAAGCCCGGATCGAAACAGCCAACGCGCAAGTCAAAACAGCGCAGGCGATCTACGATCAGGCGACCGACCAGGTGAACGCCGGCACCTCACCGGACATCGACGCTCTGCGCGCCAAAGTCGAACTCCAGACCCGCCAGCAACAATTGATCCAGGCTCGGAACAACTTCGCCATTCAGAAACTGACAGTAGCGCGTGTGATTGGCCTCGCTCCCGGACAGGAATTCGAATTCACGGACAAGTCGCCATACGAGCCGTTCGAGGCCATCACGGTCGATGAGGCTTTGAAGCGCGCATACGCCTCGCGCTCCGATTTCCAGGCGGCGATGAGCGATGTACGCGCCGCCGAGTTCTCCCGGAAGGCGGCGGTGGCGGGCTACTTCCCTTCTCTTTCCCTGGACGCGGATTATGGCCTGGGAGGAGCGCATCCTTCCACTGCAACGCCCGTGGCCGACGTACGCGGAACGCTGACGATCCCGATTTTTCAAGGCGGCAAAGTGCACGGCGATGTTTTGCAGGCCGACGCGAGAGTCGAGCAGAGCCGCGAACGCCTGGAGAATCTGCGAGGCCAGATTGACGCCGACGTGCGCACCGCGCTGTTGAATCTACAGTCGGCCGCGGATCAGGTGAACGTGGCGCGCAGCAACATCGACCTCGCAGAGCAGACGTTGACCCAGTCGCGCGATCGTTTCAGCGCGGGTGTCACGGATACGGTGGAAGTAGTGCAATCGGAAGAAGCTGTGGCCAGCGCGCACGAGCAGTACATCTCGAGTCTCTACAGCTACAATTATGCAAAAATTTCCCTGGCTCGCGCGGTCGGAGTTGCCGAGCAGGGGGTCAGAGAATATTTCAAAGGAAAATGAGCATGGCGGAAGAAAACCCACCTCGTCCAGTGCCTGAAACAGGCCATGAATCCTCGATCGATCTACCGCCCGTGCCGAATAAGGAATATGCGTCTTCGGCGCGCCGCAATCCCAATCGCCGCCGCAACATACTGATTGTGGTCATAGCGGCGGTAGTGGTTGTCGGTAGCATATTTCTGTGGCGCTACCTGAGCAGCTACGAATCGACCGACGATGCGCAGGCCGACGTTCACCTCTATCCCGTCAGCGCGCGTGTCTCCGGCTATGTCATAAAGGTCAACGTCGACGACAACCAGTGGGTGGAGAAGGGCACGGTCCTAGTCGAAGTCGACCCGAAGGATTATGAGGTGGCGGTCGCGCAAGCGCAGGCGAATCTCGCCAATGCCGAGGCGACCGCGCAGTCACTGAACATCACTGTTCCGATCACTTCAGTGAATACTTCGAGCCAGCTTAGGTTCGCAGCTTCCGGCATCGCAGACGCCAATGCCGGAGTCATCGCCGCCGAGAGGCAACTCACCGCCGCTCACGCTCAAGTGGAGTCAGCGGAAGCAAACGATGTCAAGGCACAAGACGATCTTCATCGCTACAAGTTGCTGGTCGACAAGCGCGAGGTATCGCGGCAAATTTACGATCAGGCAGTCGCTGCGGCGAAGTCCAGCGCCGCAACAGTAGCCGCAGCCCAGGCCAGTGAATCGGCAGCCCAGGAGTTCGTTAAGCAGACCCGCAGCCGCCTGGAACAAGCGGTAGCGAACCACCAATCCGCCGAGACTGGGCCGCAGCAAGTGTCGTCAACCCAGGCTCGCGTGCGCGCCGCAATCGCAGATGCAGATGAAAAGCGAGCCCTGCTCGAGCAGGCGCAATTGAATCTGGAATACACCAAGATCGTCGCTCCGGTGAGCGGTGAAGTCGACAAAAAAGTAGTGGTAGGAATGAACGTTCAAGAGGGACAGCAACTTCTTACTGTGGTGCCTCTCGATCAAGTCTGGGTGACCGCCAATTTCAAAGAGACTCAACTGAAGCACATGAAGGTCGGACAGAATGCGGAAATCCATGTGGATTCGACTGGCCAGACTCTGAAAGGCCATGTGGACAGCATTGCTGGAGCAACGGGTCCTCTGTTTAGCTTGCTTCCGCCAGAGAATGCTACCGGGAACTACGTGAAAATTGTTCAACGAATTCCGGTAAAGATCGTCCTCGAATCGGGAGAGAACAAAGACCGTCGGCTTCGACCCGGCATGAACGTAGTGCCCGATGTGTATCTCAAATGAGTGCCGCTGCAATTACGCTCGATCAGGATATTTGGCGGCCTAAGTACAATCCCTGGCTGATTGCCGTGGTTGTGGCGCTGGCTGCCTTTATGGAGGTGCTGGACACCAGCATCGCCAACGTCGCCCTGCCGTATATGGCCGGAAATCTGGGCGCGAGCAATGACCAAAGCACGTGGGTGCTGACGTCTTATCTGGTCTCGAATGCCATCATCCTGCCCATTAGCGGCTGGCTCGCGGGCGCGCTAGGACGAAAACGTTTTTTCATGTCCTGTCTGAGCGTCTTCACAGTGAGTTCCCTGCTCTGTGGCATTGCGCCGAGTCTGGGCTTTCTTCTTCTCTTTCGCGTGTTGCAAGGCGCGGGCGGCGGCGGGTTACAGCCAATGGCTCAGGCGATTCTGGCAGACACCTTTCCACCGCAACAGCGAGGTCTCGCCTTCGCTCTCTACGGCATTACGGCGATTATGGCGCCCACGATCGGACCGACGCTCGGCGGGTGGATCACTTTCAACTATTCCTGGCGGTGGATTTTCTTCATCAATCTCCCGGTCGGCATAATCACGTGGTTGCTGGTGCGGCGCTTTGTCGAAGATCCTCCTTACCTGGCCAAGATTAAGGCGGCCGGAGTCAAGCTGGACTACATCGGCATTGCTTTGCTGGCACTTGGCATTGGGGCTTTGCAGATTCTGCTCGACAAGGGCCAGGAAGATGATTGGTTCGGATCACGCTTCATCACGACACTGGTGGTCGTCGCCACCGTATGCCTGATTTCGCTCGTCATCTGGGAGTGGTATCAAAAGTCCCCCATCATCGATGTCCACATGTTCAAGAGCTTCAACTTTGCAAGTTCCAGCCTGATGATGTTTATGCTCGGAATTCTTTTGTTCAGCAGCCTGGTACTGATGCCGCAGTTTCTCCAGACGCTGCTCGGATACACCTCGGAGTTGGCGGGGCTCGCGCTTTCGGCGGGAGGCCTGGTCTTGCTTTTTGAGATGCCCGTGATGGGCCAGCTTACGACGAAGATCCAGGCGCGCCGCCTGATCGGCTTTGGATGGCTGGCGTTGTCCATCGCCATGCTCTATTCCACCCGGCGAATTGATTTGCAAATCAGCTTCAGCGCGGCAACCTGGCTCCGCATCGCCCAGGTGATTGGTCTCGGGTTTCTGTTCGTGCCGATTACGCTGGCCGCCTACATTGGAATTGCGCCCGAGAAAAACAACTCCGTTGCCGGAATCATTAATTTCATGCGCAACATGGGAAGCAGCGTGGGAACGTCCCTGGTCACCACGCTGATTGCGCGGCGCTCGCAGTTCCATCAGGCCCGGCTGGTGGAGAATGCCCGGGTCGACAATCCAAATTTTATGAATTCGGCGAATGGCCTGGCCCAGCATTTTGCAGCCGCGGGTGTGGGGAGGCATGAGGCACAAATCACGGCATACGCCAGTATTTATCAGGGTTTACAAGCGCAGGCGGCGAGTCTGGCTTACATTGACACATTTAAGGTTCTGGCCGTCGCCGCAGGGATCATGTTCTTTCTGGCTTTCCTTTTGAAGAAGAATGAACCGGGTGGCGGCGCAGTGGTTGCGGAATAAACCGCCGAGTAAATCGCACGATCGGATAGCGCCGGACTGACAAGGGTTAAAGACCGAGTTATTCTTTAAGTAAGGAGTCTTTGCGCCGAGGATTGTTTAACGAACGATTTTCAGCCAAGGTGGGTTTTATGCCGACACAGATGATAAAAATCGTTTCCATCGAACGCGAGTACGGCAGCGGCGGCGGCGAAATCGCTCAACTGCTCGCCACACAACTGGGCTGGAAGGTTTGGGATCAGCAACTGACCGAGGAGATCGCGCGGCTCGCTGAATGCCCCAAGGCCGTCGTCGCGCGGCGCGAGGAACGAACCGACCCTCTTTATTACCGGCTTTTCAAGTCATTCCTGCGCGGAAGTTATGAAGGAAGCCTCAATGCGCACAAGCTGAAACTGGTCGACAGCGAGAGCATTCTGAGGCTGACGGAACGGGTCGTCCTGCACGCGGCGAAGACCGGCAACTCGGTCATCGTGGGGAGAGGATCGCAGCACTTTCTCAAGAACCGCGAGGACACGTTGCGCATATTTCTTTATGCTCCGCGGGAAGATAAAGTTCGTCGGCTGTTGGGTCGAGGCAAGAGCTCGGACGAAGCCGAAGAGCTCGTGGATACCGTCGATCGCGAGCGGGCTGATTTCATCCAGAAGTACTTCGGCGTCGAATGGCCCGACCGCGCCATTTACCACGCGATGATCAACACCGCGATCGGCGATCAAGCCGTTGTTCGCATGATTCTGGATTTTATGAAGCCGGTCGCCACCATGGTCAGCGCCTGAGATTGGATCCCAGCCAAGCTTGACGCTTGCGACGCAGCGAGACCGGAAGCCTTCGCGGAAAAAGATTGCCGAATTGACGCTAGCTGCGTTTCGCATCCTCTATCGGCAACCCAACATAATTCTCCGCCAGCGTTTTGGCTGCGGCCCGGGAGCTGGTTACATAGTCCAGTTCTGCAAGCTGACGGCGATGGTCGAACGGATTCTCATCCGGAAAACGATGGAGCATCGAGGTCATCCACCAGGAGAAGCGCTGCACGTTCCAGACGCGCCGCAGAGCGACCTCCGAGTAGCTGTCGAGTAGGTTGCGCCGCCCCGTCGTATAAAACTCCTTGAAACCACGCGCCAGGATCTGAACATCGGCGACCGCAAGATTTAATCCTTTCGCGCCGGTTGGGGGAACAATGTGCGCGGAATCTCCGGCAAGGAAGAGCCGCCCATACTGCATCGGCTCGACTACGTAGCTCCGCATGCCCGTAACACCCTTTTGCAGAATCTCACCTTCCGTGAGCTTCCACCCATTAGAGGCCAAACGAGTGTGCAGCTCGCGCCATATCTTTTCGTCATTCCAAAGCGCAATATCTTCGTCGGGCTTGCACTGCAGGTAGAGGCGGCTGATGTGCAGCGTCCGCATGGAGAGCAAAGCGAACCCGCGATCGTGGTAGGTGTAAACCAATTCCTCGGCCGCCGGCGGCGCCTCCGCCAGAATGCCCAACCACCCGAAAGGATATTCGCGCACATACTCGGTGAGCACGCCGGCTGGAATGCTGGGCCGGCAAATTCCGTGGAAGCCGTCGCACCCGGCAATAAAATCGCAGTTTATTTCGTGGGCGTTTCCATCCTTGTTATACCGAATGGTCGGACGGTCACCATCGAAGCCGTGGACGCTGACGTCTTCAACCTCAAAATTAACTCGCCCGCCGGTCGCCACACGCGCATTATTCAGGTCTTTGAGCACCTCATGTTGCGCGTAAATCATGATACCTTTGCCGCCAGTCAGGTCTTTGAAATCGATACGGTGGCCAAGGCCTCCGAAGCGTAACTCGATCCCATAGTGGATGAGTCCCTCAGTCTTCATCCGCTCGCCGACGCCCATTTCGGTGAGCAGATCGACCGTCTGTTGCTCAAGCACACCGGCGCGCACGCGCTCTTCCACGTACTGACGGCTGCGGTTTTCAACCACAATGGAATCGATTCCGTGCAGATACAGCAAATGGGATAGCACCAGCCCCGCCGGTCCGGCTCCCACGATCCCGACTTGCGTGCGTTGTGGATTCGCCACTGGAATGGACCTGAAAAACTGTCCCCTAGTTTAACGATGTTCATCTCGAATGCGAAACCGCGCGGTCTCGCATTCGAGATGCGGAGGTGGGATTTAGAAGGTAAACTTTGCCGAAAACTGAAGCTGGCGTGGATTAAGCATTGTTCTAGGGGTACCGAACAGTGGATTAGGCGCCGGTGCGCCACCATTACCCGCAGGGCACGTGACCTGACCTGTCTGAATTGCGACCGAGGCAGCGTCCCGGTAGTTCTTCGGCACCGCTCCGCAGAAGTCAATCGTCCCGCCGCCGTACACCGACGTCACTTCGTCCACATTGGGCCGGTTGAAAACATTGAACGCATCCACCGCCAAAAGGATGCTCTTTGCCTCCCTCATATTGATCTTGTAGGCGAGACGAGTGTCGTTGGCATAGAGCGGATCGCCGCGATACGAATTGCGCGGCGACAGCCCAACACGGTCCGTCACCGGATTCGTATCGTTGTTGATGTCGTTGCCCACGAAAATCGTGAACGGCCGGCCCGATTGGAGATTCAGAATGTCGCTAAATTCGAAGTTCCTCAGGAAAGTGTTCGCGGGCCCGCTCGCCACCATATTCGCGATAAAGCGATGCCGCACATCCTGCACGGAATTCGCGCGCTCCTCGTTGCGCTTGTACAAATCCTGGGGTGTGCTCACGAACGTTGTAAAGGTTCCGTCGTCCGTAGTGTGCGAAAAAGTGTAGCTCGCGTTGAACGTAAAGTTCTTGCCCATGCGGCCGTTCAGCGCGATGTCGCCTCCGTGATAAATGGAGACGCCGCTATCATCGAGGTAATACATCAGGCCGGCGTTTGTATAAAGCGGTCCGCTGAACGCATCGCGCCCATCCGGAAGCTGATTGTTCGGGAACCCAACCGCGGAAGCGGGAGGACAATTCGTGGCTGAATTAGAGAGCCCGTCCGGAGGGCAGACGTTCAAATTCTCCGGCCGCACTTGCTTATGCGAAGCCACGAATAAATAGCCAACACTGAGCACCAGTCCTTTACCGAGATCCTGGTCGATTCCAAGACTCGCCTGCTCGGAGTATGGGATGCGGCTGTTGTGGTCGATGCCGCCCCCGCTGTTCGTGACAAGCGTCCCGGCAGGTCCCGTGCTGAAGTTGGGCGGAAACATTCCATTGAGGATCAGATTCTTGGCCGCGGCCGCAGGTAGCGGCGGCGCCGATCCGTCAGGATACGTAAGGCCTTCGAAGGAGATCGGTTGGTATGGCAGGAGGTTGAGCACCCAGGTGGCCGTCGAATTCCCCTCTCTCACCCAGGGCTGCGGCGCGTTCGGAATCACTACTTCGCGCTGGGGATAAGTTACAAACAGGAACGTCATGTTGTAGTGATCGTCGAAGATGCCATACCCGGTGCGGATCACAGTTTTCTTTGTCGGAGAATAGGCCAGTCCCACTCGTGGCTGCCAGCCGCGAAAGTCGTGATTGATGATCTGCGTCAGGCCGGATTCAAAATCCCAACGCAGGCCATAGTTCAAAGTTAGCTTGGGCGAGAGGTGCCACTGGTCCTGCGCGAACGCCCCGAAATAGCCGTGGTTGATGGGTACGAAATAATCTTGGGGATCTACATACGCATTGGCCCAATTGGTCGAAACTGGCGGAGGCAGGCTGCCTTGCACGATCGGGCCTGTTCCCACGGGAGCGCCCCAGAAAACCGTCGGCACGCCATTCAAGCCCAAACTCGGGTCGAGAAAAGCAGCGCAGGGCGGATTCGGGCTTTGCTGTATGTCCGCCGACGGGTCGACGTAGTTGGCAAAATCCACCAGGCAGTTGAAACCGGGGAAAATAATCCGCATCGGCGTAAATCCGGGCCAGATCGCGAAATCCCAGATGTGGTTGAAGTCCGCTCCAAACCGCCAGTAGTGTTTTCCTTTTACCCACGCCAGGGTGTCGGAAAGCTGCACACGGCTCTCGTCCTGCGCGTCGAAGGTTCCGAAGTTGTGCCCGAAGAGCAGCGTGTTGGGTATGTCGAGATTGGGTTGCCCGGTAACCGCGGGGAAGGTGTTGTGCTTGCGGGCATACTGCACCAGTGCCGTATTCACAAGTTGCGGTTTGAGCACGCTGTTGAGGGTGCCGACGAGCGCTTGATCGCGGATAAACGAATTGTGTCCGCTGCTGGGAGCCCCGATGCCGCCGCCGTCCAACGTAGCGCCGACCAGCACGTTGAGATCGCGCGCGTCGAAGATTCCGTAGTGAACTGCCAGACGATTGTTGGTGCTCAGTTGGTGATCAAGCCTGATAAAACCGTTGTCGTGGTCAAGAGTCTGCAACGCGCTCAGGTCTTCGATGGGCAGATTTAACGCCAGCTTGGCCGCGTCGATGGTGTCCAGGTTATCGATCAGGGTGGAGGGATAGGTCGGCGATTGTCCCAGCCTCTGGCCTTCATAGTTCATGAAGAAAAACGTGCGGTCCTTGACGATCGGGCCGCCCAAAGTTGCTCCGAACTGGCCGCGGCGATATTGGTCGTATTGCGACGTCTGCAAAAGCGAGCGCGCATTCGCAGCCCGGTTGCTGAGGTAGCCGTATAGATCGCCGTGCAGATCATTGGTCCCCGACTTTGTGACGATGTTCACGATGCCGCCGAGAGCCCGGCCATATTCCGCGCCGAAACTGTTGTTCACCACGCGAAATTCGCTGACCGCCTCCTGCGAAGGCGTGGCACGCTGGGAGCCCGTTCCCAGGTTGACGTAGTCGGCGCCATCGACGGTGACTGCGTTACTCAAGTCGCGCATGCCGCCAAACGAAATGCGGGTGACTTCTGTCTCCGTGAAAGTCGACTGAATGCTCGTGCGGCCAGTGGCGACGCCGGGCGTCAGGAGGGCAAAATCCACGAACTGCCGACCGTTGGTGGGCAAACTGTCGATGTGCGTTTCGTCGATTACCTGACTGGTTTCCGAACGCGTCGTTTCCACGACCGGCGCCGTGGTGTTCACGTTCACTACCTCGGATGCCGCTGCCACTTTCATGGGCACATTCACCGTGGCGAATTGGCCAACCGTCAAAGTAATGCCTGTTTCCACATATTTCGCAAAGCCGGCATTTTGGACGGTCAACTCATAGCGTCCGGGAGGCAGGCTGGGCACCACATAAAAGCCAGAAGTATTCGAGGTTGAACTGTAGGTCTGGTTAGTGTCCAAGTTCCGCAAGGTAACTGCGGCTCCAGGGATGGTTCGCCCGCTGGGGTCTTCGATCGTGCCGTTGAGTTGAGCGAAACTAATCGTGGCCTGTCCAAAAGCAAGCGGCGTCAGCAGCGCGGTTATTATCGCCGCAACGCACAGAGCCAGCACTCGACGAAGTTTCATTCCTGTCTTCCTCTCTCGAGTCCGATGTCAAATCCGATGATTGCCTTCGAACGCCTTCTTCCCGATACCCACAAGGGCACGCCGGCGCCTCTCGCGCTGTGTGTCCGCGAGGATGGTGTGAAAAACGAAACCTGTCCAATACATCTTTCGATAAGGGAGTGATACTTTTCCGGTATCAGCGGTATACTTCCCAACTGATGGGCGTTTGCGAGCTTCGAAGGCGGGATCGATAGCAAAAAAGGCCGTTGCCGAGGAGTGTACAATTCGCCACGTGGAACTGCGACACGCCCGATACTTCGTTGCCGTGGCCGAATGCCTGAACTTCCGCCAGGCGGCGCAGCAATTGCATCTGGCTCAACCGCCTTTGAGCCGGCAAATCCGCCAACTCGAAGAGTATCTGGGCGTTACGCTCCTGGTGCGCGATAAACGCAAAGTCGAATTGACCAAGGCCGGTTATGCCTTTCTCGAGGAGGCGCGCAAGCTGATTATGCAAGCCGGCCACGCTGCCGATGTGGCCCGCCATACTCAGAAAGGCGAGGTTGGCACAGTCCGCATCGGACTGTCTTCCGGATTAGGCGGAACGGTCAGCAAAGTGGTCTTCGAACATCGCCGCCGGCATCCGGCCATCGAAATCGAATGCCGCGACATTTTTTCCAGTTTTCAAAACGAAGCACTGCGCCGGCAAGAGATCGACGTCGGCTTTCTGCGGCCGCCGGTCGACGAACTGAACCTCGATTGTGAATCGCTTTACGACGAAGAGTTCGTAGTCATCCTCCCAAAGAGTCATCGCCTGGCAAAACGCCGCTCGCTGCGGCTGCGAGATATTGCGGAAGAACCGCTGATCGGCTTCAATCGCAAGCTCTCAGGTCTTCAGGACAAAATGATGGGCATGTTCAACCGGCAAGGGTTCGCGCCGCATGTGGTCGTAACTCATGTTGAAGCTCACGAAGAAGCGGGCGCGATCATGGTTGCGTCAGGCAAGGCAGTATTCGTTGGGCCGGGCGCGATTTTGAATCACTCAATCTCAGGTCTGGATTTAGCGTCGGTCCGTCTCAACGAACCGGAAGCCAGCATTCAGGTCTACCTGGCATGGCGCAAAGGTGAAGATTCACCCGCGGTATTGGGATTCCTGGATTCGGTACGCGCAACCTTGGCCCCGACAGTGCCCAAGAAGATTGCCTAGGCCACTTGGGCAGGTTCCTGCAAAAACAAACTCGCCAGAAACAGCACGGCGCTTCCACCTGCGGCCAGCCACATGGTCACGCCCAGACCATGCTTTTCAGCTAACGAGCCCGCCAAGATCGGTGCACCGGTCGCGCCCATGATCTCGCCCACCAGCGTCGTGAGCCCGATCGAAGTTGCGCGAAATTGCTGCGGAACCGTTTCCGTGGGAACGAGCACCATGATGAGGCTGGCAATTCCCTGCCCCGTATTTGCCGCGAAGACGATGGTGGCGAGCAAAACTGGATACACATAAAGCGCCGGAACAAGAAACGCCAGCGGCACGACGGCAGAGAGCGCGGCCATCAAAAGCAAGACCGGCTTGCGACCGATACGGTCCGAAAGTGACGGCAAAAGAAAACCCAGAAAAAAACTGCCCAACCCGCTCGCGCCCAACAAGAACCCGGCCGTAGTGCCAGGCTCATGCGCCACCTCGGTGATGTACAGCGGCGCAAATACGTTCAATGCGAACAGCCAAGACATGAAGCCGGTAGCGCCCAGACAGCAGAGCCAGATGTTGCGATAACGCAAGATCAAAAAGTATTCACGCAGCGATGGTTTTCGGTGCACTGCTTTGCCGTTCGCCTCCTCGCCAACCGAGGAAGGCTCCTTCACGAACTTCCAAATCAGCAATCCGGCAAGCAGCCCCGGAATACCCGCGACAAAAAATGCCGAACGCCATCCCCAGCGACTTGCCACTTGCGTCGTCAAGACCGGAGCCGCCGCCAGGCCAACGAGCGCGGCCGCGCTCACGACGAGGCCAATGTTTCGTCCTCGCCGCTTCGCCGATGACGACTCCTCGATCAGCGCCGTCATAATCGACCAGGTTGGCCCTTCCGCAATCCCCATCAGCGCGCGAATGAAGAGCAGTTGGTGGAAACTGTGCGCCAGGCCCGACATCCAGGACAATGCGGAAAATGCAAACACGGCAGGAATCAGTACGGGCCGCCGGCCCACGCGATCGGACAGCGCGCCAAAAACAAAAGTCGAAGCAGCCCACGTGATGGCGAGGACGGAAGCGAGCGTGCCAATCTGCCGACTGCTGAGATGAAATTCGGGAGCAAAGTACGGCGCCAAATAGAGCTGCGACATGCGGTCGAGGAAAACCGTGCCCCATGTAAAAAACAAAATTGCAACCAGCGTATTTTCGTAGCGCCTGCTCGAGTCTATGGCGGAGTCCATGGGGCCGCATCATAGCAAACACGCGGTGAGAATATTCCCGCCTGCGAAATCGGATGCGCGGCAAATCGGAATTCTTGCTAGTCTGCTTTCGAGGAAATGCACCATGAAACAGCTTGCGATCGTGATTCTCGTTTCTTTCGTTGCGGTGATGCTTTGGTCGCAGAACTCCGCGCCGACTGACCTGGCCAGAGATCGCGTCATTGGCCATCTCGAGGTCGTCGCAACGTTCAGCGGACCGATGCCTACAGGCGTTAGTGTCGCCAACAATGGGCGCACCTTCGTCAACTTTCCGCGCTGGGGCGATGATGTCGAATACACGGTGGCCGAACTGAATCACGGCAAGACCGTCGCGTATCCGAATGCGGAGATCAACCGGTATGCCGAAGGTGACGATCCCGCCGGCAAATTAGTCTCGGTGCAAAGTGTGGTCGTTGACCCCACAGGAGATCGTCTTTGGATTCTCGACACCGGCAGCCTGGCCTTTGGCCCGGTGAAAGCGCGCGGCGGAAAGCTGATCGCAGTCGATCTCAAAACGAATCAGATTACGAAGACAATTATTTTCCCTCCCGACGTTGCTCTGACGAACACCTACCTGAACGATGTCCGCTTTGACTTGCGCCGCGGCGCCGAGGGCATGGCCTTTATTACCGACTCCAGTTCGGCTGGCCCAAATGGCATCATCGTGGTCGATCTTGGATCGGGGAAAAGCTGGCGCCGTCTCAACGACCATCCTTCGACCAAACCAGACGCTGCCTTTGTTCCCGTGGTTGAAGGGCAGATTCTGCAGTTGCGAATTCCGGGCCAGCCGCCACAGCCATTCGCTGTGGGCGCCGACGGAATCGCGATCAGCCCTGACGGCAAGGCACTCTACTATTGCCCTTTGACGAGCCGGCATCTTTACAGCGTGAGCGTCGACGCGCTCATCGATCAAACCAGGTCGGACGCCGAAGTCGGAGCAACAGTGAAAGATCTAGGCGAGAAAGGCGGAGCCGGTGACGGCCTCGAATCCGATGGGGAAGGACGCGTTTATCTAAGCGACTATGAGGACGATGCGATTCATCGCCGCAGCACGGCGGGCGAAATCGAAACACTCGCTCATGATCCGCGCGTGCTGTGGCCCGACACGTTGTCGCTGGCAGCCGACGGCTATCTGTACTTCACGGCAAATCAAATTGAGCGCGGCGCCGGATTCCATGATGGCCACGACCTGCGTCAAAAACCCTATGTGCTGTTTCGCGTGAAGGTGGATGGAACGAGGATTCATCAATAAACGAGGATTCATCGATAGAGGTCCTCGCGCAATCAGGCGGGGTCAGTCCACGAGTGCTCCAGTCCTTTGACCAACCGCCACAACGCGCGATTCAAGGGCACGGGAACGCCAAGTTTTTCTCCCAATTCAGCGAGGGCGCCGTTGATGAAATCCACTTCCGTCGGACGCTCCTCCAGAACATCAAGCAGCATGGATACATTTCGTTGCCGGGCGGCGCGAGCGCCCTCCGCAATCATTGCCCGCGGATCCCCGTGCAGCGAGATTCCGAGCGCCTTCGCCACCGCTTCTCCTTCCCGCAAGAGCGCCTCGTAGAGCGCAGCGGAGGGCCCGAATCGAGTTGCGGCGCCATGGTGCAGGCGGGCAAGCGCTCCAACCGGATTCACGGCGGAATTAAAAATCAGTTTGGTCCACTGCGCGCCACGCGCATCGCGCATTGGGATTACACGCAGTCCGGAACGATTCATCAGGTTTGCAAGTTGCTCAACACTTTCGTAAGAAGTGCCACTGGGCTCGAAAGGGCCAATCCACAGCTCGCTATAGAATTCAAATCCGGCGTGCCCAGGACCGCGCAAATGGGCAGCCATGGTGGTGGCGCCGCGGACCACATGCTGCACTCGCTCAGCAACTATCTCTTCGTTGCCCAGCCCATTTTGCACAGAACAGGCCGCAATCGATTTCTCGAAAACGTGCGCAGTCTGTTCGACGGCCGCACGTGTGTGCAGACTCTTCGTAGCAACAATTCCAAAATCACACGGCGGAATTTCTCGTGCCTCTGAAGTGACGTGCAGCCGAACCGCAAACTCGGCCGCGCCGCTGATTTGCAACCCATGCGCGCGAATCGCGCGCACGTGCTCTTGAGAGACATCGTAGGCATGTACTTCAATATCGCCGAGCAGCGCCAAATGCGCGCCAATCACGCTTCCGAGCGCGCCGCAACCGACAATGCAGACCCTCATCGCCATTGGAGAACGTCCGGGCACTCCACATTCTTCAGCGCCTGCTCTTCTGACGCTGAGTTGGAGCGAGAGACAATAGCATCCCTGCGTCTCCGATTCAACTCACGAGCACGCGCGTTTGACAGAACTTCGAATCGAGGTGATATAACATCCCACAACTCAAACCGAGCCGGAGCCGAATGTGCCGACCGTCCGAGAAGTCACCTACGATCTGTTGCGCGAACTCGAGATGACCGTAATTTTCGGCAATCCCGGTTCTACCGAATTGCCCTTCTTGCGTGACATGCCCGCAGACTTCCGCTACGTGCTCGGACTGCACGAACGAACGGCCGCCGGCATGGCTCTCGGATATTCGCTCGCGAGCCGCAAGGCAGTTTTTGTAAACCTGCATTCCATCGCGAGCACGGGCAACGGCCTGTCCGCAATTCAGGACGCCTGGTATCTACACGCTCCCCTCGTCATCACGGCCGGTCAGCAGGATCGCCGTCACTTGCTGGCGGAGCCGTTTCTCACCAGCCGCGCGATCGAAACTGTGCGTCCGTACGTGAAATGGGCGTACGAACCTGCGCGAGCCGAAGATGTGCCTGACACGATTGCGCGGGGCTACCACCTGGCGATGCAACCCCCGAAAGGGCCGGTTTTCATTTCGATTCCGATGGATGACTGGACGCACGAGTGCCCGCCCGCTTTGCCGCGAAAAGTCAGCGAGCGCGTGCTGGCGGATCCGGCTGCGCTCGACGAAGTTGTGAGCGCCCTGGATGCCAGCCGACACCCGGCTCTGGTAGCCGGTTCTCAGATCGAAGAGGATGATGGATGGAACGCAGCGTTGGAGTTGGCTGAGCACCTGAACGCCGATGTATATCAGGATCCGATTCCGGCGCGCTGGACTTTTCCGCACAGTCATCGTCTTTTTCGAGGAGGCCTGCTGCCGGCGCAGCAACCACTTGCCGATCAGTTGGCGAAGCACGACGTGGTAATTGTGTTGGGCGCGCGAATTTTTCTTTACTACGCGCACGTACCGGGAACTACCATCAAGCCGGGAACAAAATTATTTCAGATCACAAATTCTCCCGCGGACGCAGCCTCGGCATTGGCTGGTCAGAGCATCGTTGGAAATGTCTCTGCCGCGGCCGAGTATATCCGCACCCACTCGAAGGCGAGAAAGAAAATTGCGGACGAGCCCACGTTGGCGCCCGATCCACGCTCCACACATCCCATCACGCCGGCGTATTTATTCAGCGTTCTGAACAAGGTCATGCCGAGCAATGCGGTGATCGCGGAAGAGTGCCCATCTTCGAAAGGCGATCTTGACAGCCAGCTCAAACGGGATGAGCCCGGCTGCTTCTATTCGGTACCGAACGGCATTCTGGGATTTGGTTTGCCGGCCGCGGTCGGACTGCAACTGGCGCTGCCTGGTCGGCGCGTCGTTTGCGCAATCGGCGACGGATCGATTCAGTATTCCGTGCAGGCGCTCTGGAGCGCGGTTCAGAACAAAGCTCCGGTGATCGTAATCGTGTTGCGCAACTCGGATTACTCGGCGCTGAAAGGATTTTGCGATTTCACACAAGTCGGCCGCAATGTTCCCGGCATGGACATCCCCGGCATCGACATGGTGAACATTGCCCAGGGCTATGGCATGTCAGCGACGGAGGTCGATTTGCCCGAGGCCCTAGAGCCAGCGCTCCGCGCGGCGTTTGCGACACATTCTCCGCAATTGATCAGCGTCAACGTCGCGAAGGGAGGACAGAAGTGCATGGGGATGGATCGATCGGTGAATCCGCCGAACTATCAGTGAGTTCGTTCTCGTGAAGCGGTATTTCCATGCGGAGTAAGTTGCTTCGTGAACCGCAAGAGGAAAGTTTTGGATCAACCCGTAGATCGTCGCGAATTTTTGAAGACCACGACTGGCCTGCTGACCGGGGTGATCGTGGCCGGCAGTCCGCTGGCCTTGATTGCCCCAGGACGCTCTTGGGCAATCGACTTGGGAGCGTTGACGAGTGCTGAAGCAAGTGCGCTCATGAGCATGGCGCGCACCATCGCCCCGCACGACAAATTGGACGATGCAGCCTATGCATTCGTTATCCAGGCGGTCGACTCGGAAGTGGCCAGAGATGAAACTTTCCGCAAGATGATTAGGGACGGCGTACACCATCTAGGCGCGGGGTTCGCGAAGAGCAGCGAGGCCGGCCGCGTCGCCATGCTCAACACGATTGAAGATTCTGATTTCTTTCGAACCATGCGCATCAAGACCCTGCAAGTGCTCTATGCGACTCCCATTGCTTACGCATACTTCGGCTACGAAGGCGAGGCATTCCCCAAGGGCGGGTACATTCTGCGCGGCTTCAACGATCTGCGCTGGCTGCCGGAAGTGCCGCTCGATGACAGCGGTCCAATGCCAATGTAATGGCTGGTGTAAGGGTCAAGCCCTGAAATGGCGAAGATAGATTTCAAAGACGACAGGGCGGTTGTCATCATCGGCTCGGGCGCCGGAGGTGGCACGCTTGCGCACGAACTGACCCGCCGCGGCATCAAGGTCGTTCTGCTGGAAGCCGGCAAGCGCCAGTCGCTCGAAACATTTTCGCAAGTTCTTGGAGAAGCATTCGGTCAACTCACCTGGCTCGACGCCCGCACCCAGAGCGGCGACTGGGGTGTTGCGCGCAACTTTCCTACTCTGCCCGTCTGGCACTGCAAAACCGTCGGCGGAACGACAGTTCACTGGACGGCCTCCGCGCCGCGGCTTCAACCATGGGAGTTGCGCGCCAAGAGCACCTACGGTGACGTCGCCGGCACCTCGCTCATCGACTGGCCCTTTTCTTTCGATGAATTGGAAAAGTATTACGTGATCGCCGAACGTCGAATGGGCGTGACGCGGCGCAATGGCATGCCGGGCCTTCCCGCATCGAACAACTTCAAAGTCATGTACGCGGGCGCGAAACAACTCGGCTACAAGCGCGTCCACACCGGCTACATGGCGATTAACTCAAAATCGTACGACGGCCGTGGATTCTGTATCCAGCAAGGCTTTTGCGTGCAAGGCTGCAAGATCGGCGCGAAGTGGAGCACGCTGTACACCGAAATTCCCGACGCGGAAGCGACCGGCAATTTAGACCTGCGGATTGAATCGACCGCGACTCGCATCGAGCATGACGCCGGCGGCCGAGTTAACGCAGTTGTCTATCGCGACCAGCACGGCCACGAGCAGCGGCAGAAAGCCCGCGTCGTCTGCGTGGCGGGCAACGCGATTGAAACCGCCCGCCTGTTGCTGCTTTCCGAGTCTTCGAAATTTCCGCACGGTCTCGCTAATTCTTCCGGTCAGGTGGGCAGAAATTATTGTCACCAGGTCACCGGATTTGTCTGGGGCATTTTCGACAAGCCCGTTTACTCGTGGCGCGGAGCCACTCTGGCGGGCGTCATCGAAGACGAAGCAATCAACAACCCGCGCCGCGGTTTCGTAGGCGGATATCGCATCGAACTGGTCACGCTCGACCTGCCCACGTTTCCGCTTGTCGGCCTGCCCTTTGGATGGGGCCGCGACTTTGCCTCGATCATCGACAACTATCGCAATCTTGCCGGCATGTTCATCAACGGCGAAGACCTGCCGGCCGCCGACAATCGCATCACGCTCAACTCGAAGGTCAAGGATGCTTTCGGTCTGCCAGTGGCGAATGTGCATGTCGACGAGCACATTAACGACCGGGCGCTGCGCAAGCACGCGCAGGGACAGATGTCGCGAATGTACGAGGCACTTGGAGCGAAACGTGTCGTCGTGGGGCCAACTCCTCCGGCGACGCACAATCTGTGTACAGCTCGAATGAGCGCGAATCCGCGCGACGGAGTTACGAATGCGTGGGGACAAACTCACGACATTAAGAATTTGTTCGTTTCCGACGGCAGCGTTTTGAGCACGCCCGGCTCGGCGAATCCGACGTTGACGATCGTCGCTCTGGCGTTGCGGCAGGCGGAGTACATCAGCCGGCAAATGAAATCGGGAAGCGTTTGAAATTTCAGTGTGCCGGAGCGCGCTCCGCGCCCAAGCCCGTGTTGGCGCGCACGGTCAGCTCGTCGAAACCTGCTTCCGCTTCGGGCTCGCGCGTAACTAGCGTCGCAACAATCGCCGAAAGGAATCCGAGTGGCACGCCAATAATTCCTACGTTCTCGTATGGGAACCAGGGATTGGCCTGAATCAAGTGTCGTGCCGCACCCACCGCGTTGGGCGCATCGATTCCCATAATATTTGGACCGATTACGATCAGAAGAACTGTCGCCAACATCCCTACGCTCAAACCGCTGATCGCGCCGGCGGTATTAAAGCGCCGCCAGAAAATCGAGAGCACGAGCACCGGAAAATTCGCCGAGGCCGCGACTGCCATCCCAAACAACGCGAGAATGCTCACGTTTGAGGCCGGTCCTAACGCAAGCGCGATCAAAATGGAAACGGCTCCAACCACCAGCGCGGCAATACGCGCCACGCGCACACTTTCGCCGGGCTTGCGCTCAGTTCCATGGTGAATCACATTGGTCCAGAAATCATGCGCAAAGGAAGTGGACGCGCTGATCATCAGCCCCGCGACCACAGCCAGGATGGTGGCAAATGCTACGGCGCATACTACCGCGAGAAAGACATCGCCTGCCAGCGCCTGGGCCAGCAACGGTCCGGCCATATTAGTTCCGCCGTGACTCACGATGTGGTCGGGACCAACGAGCACCGCCGAACCCAGCCCGAGAATCGACGTCATCACATAGAACGTACCAATCAGGATCATCGCCCAGACGACGCTCTTGCGCGCCGTCTTCGCATCGGGCACGGTGTAGAACTTCACAAGGACATGCGGCAGGCCGGCAGTGCCAAAAGCAAAAATCAAACTGAGCGAGATCAGATCGAGCGGGCCGTGCGGGGGCCGGTAGCGCAGTCCGGGTTGCAGAAAGTCGTTTACGACAGTTGCGCCTTTCTGGTGATAAGTAATTTGGCTTGCGGCGGCGCAGAACTCGCTGAGATGGAAGTGGAAATGTCGCAGCACAAGGATCGTCAAAATAACCGCGCAACCCGAGAGCAGCATGGCCTTGATGATCTGAACCCAGGTGGTCGCCAGCATTCCGCCAAACACGACATAGACCATCATCAAGACGCCGACTCCTACAACGGCCTGGTTATATCGGATGCCAGAGCCCGCGAGCAGCAAAGCTACCAGCGCGCCTGCGCCGACCATCTGCGCGATCATGTAGAACGTGGCGGTAGTCAGAGTGCTGAGCGCAGCGAGCGCGCGCACCGGCCGCGGACGCAGACGGTACGCCAAAACGTCTCCCATGGTGTATTTGCCGATGTTGCGCAAAGGCTCGGCCACGATCAGCAAAATGGCAACGAAGGCGACAAACCCGCCGATGCTGTAAAGAAATCCGTCGAAGCCCTGCAACGCGATCAGGCCGATGACGCCGAGAAAAGACGCGGCGCTCATGAAATCCCCAGCGACCGCGAAGCCGTTCTGCCAGGCCGTGATTCGTCGTCCGGCCGCGAAGTATGCGCTCGCTCCTTGCGAGCGCTTGGCAGCCCAATATGTAATGCCAAGCGTGCTGGCAACGAACAGCAGAACAATTGCAAATGAAAACGAGATGGACACTTAATTCCCCTCTCGCTGCTTCTTTTCTTGCGTCAGAATATGTTCCGCGAGTGAATCGAATTTTGCCGCCGCCAAGAGGTAGAGGGCGGCGATCACCCATCCGACTACGAACTGCGAAAGCGCGAACAGATAGGCGATGTTCACGGTGCCGATCACGCGCATCGCAGCCAACCTTGGCGCATAGCCGACCAGCACGGCAAGGCTGAGGTAATAAATCAGAAAGAAAATAAATGCCGGTACGATGAAGGCCTTTTTGCGCGCAACCAGATCTTTAAAAGAGGCGCTGGCCGCAATCGCGCTCCAGTCAATGTCTGCCGATTTTTGCGGGGACTTGTTCTTCGCCGGATCGTTCATGATTGGATGTTTTCAGTGGCGAAGCATTGTACCCGAGATGGAGGGCGGAGCGAATCAGAACGGATAATGCCGAGGCGTCGTCTGAATCGTAATCCACCGCAACTCGGTGAATTCGTCGACCGCAGCCTTCCCGCCAAAACGGCCGTAGCCGCTGGCTTTTACACCGCCAAAGGGCATCTGCGCTTCGTCGTGGACGGTCGGCCCGTTCACGTGGCACATGCCAGAATCAATGCGCTTGGCAACTTCGACGGCGCGCGCGATGTCACGGCCAAAAACTGCGGCCGAGAGTCCATACTCGGTGTCGTTGGCAAGTTGAATTGCTTCTTCCACGGTTGTGAAACGGGTGATCGAGACCGATGGACCAAAGGATTCCTCGCGGAAAATCTGCATCTCAGGCGTGACGTGGTCCACGATCACGGCAGGCATCACCGTGCCCTGCGCCTCACCCTCGAGAAGAACTTTGGCGCCGCGATGCACGGCATCTCTTACGAGCGAGCGAACACGGTCGACGGTCGCCATTCCCATCACTGCGCCGAAGACGACGTCGCCTTTCCGCGGATCGCCGCATGGCAGGGCGCGCACTTTGGCAACGAATTTCTGCGCGAATGCGTCGGCCACTTTTTCATCCACGATGATGCGCTCGGTCGACATGCAGACCTGGCCCTGATTCATGAACGCGCCGAAGGCAGCGGCGTTTACTGCGGCCTCGAGATCAGCGTCGTCGAGAATGATGAGCGGCGCCTTGCCGCCGAGTTCGAGAAGAATCGGCTTAAGGTGCTTGGCAGCCGTGACGGCAAGAATTTTTCCGACGCGCGTGGAACCGGTAAAGTTGATGCGCCGCACGGCGCGATGGGCGATCAGAGTTTCGACGATGAGCGAGGCGCTGGCCGCATCGTGGGTCAAGACATTTACGACTCCGTGCTCCAGGCCGGCCTCGCGCAGAATTGTGCCGATCAAACGATGAGTGGCGGGGCAAATCTCGGACGCCTTGAGCACCACGGTATTTCCGCAGGCAAGCGGCACGGCAATCGCGCGCACTCCCAGAATTACAGGAGCGTTCCAAGGTGCGATACCCAGCACAACGCCGACGGGTTGCCGGATGGAGAATGCCAGGCTCCCCGGAATTTCCGACGGGATCGTCTCGCCTGAAATTTGGGTGGTCATGGAACCGGCTTCACGCAATATTTGCGCGGCGAGGTAAACGTTGAAGCCCGCCCATCCGGCGGTGGCTCCGATTTCGTCCATCATCACAGCGATAAAATCGCACGTGCGCGCTTCCAGCATGTCCGCGGCGCGCAGAAGCTTTTTGCGGCGTTCGTGCGGACCGAGCGACGACCATGCAGGAAAAGCTTCAGCAGCCGCTTCAGCCGCAAGAATGGCGTCGTCGGCCGTAGCGGCGGCGGCCCGCGTAGCCACGCCGCCCGAGACCGGGTTGTTTCGAACAAACGTCGCCGCGCCGGTTGCAGCGGCATCTCGATCGCCGATCAAAAGTTGTACATCGGTCATGAACGTTTCCTTTTCGTCGAGTTCATTTTCGTTTTCTTGTCCATCTCGCTGAAAACTTCGGCTGCGATGTGAAATGCGGAGTTCGCGGCGGGCACCCCACAGTAGACCGCGCTCTGCAACAGAACTTCTTTGATCTGGTCCCGCGTCACGCCATTGTTGAATGCGGCTCGCACGTGCATGCGGAATTCGTCGCCGCGGTTCAGGGCGATCATCATCGCGAGGGTCAACAGGCTGCGCGTGTGGCGCGGAAGTCCGGGTCGCGTCCAGATTTCTCCCCAGGCATTGCGGGCGATGTAACTCTGGAATTCGCGGCTGAATTCGGTCGTCGAGGCCACGGCGCCGTCGACATATTCGTCGCCCAGAACGGCGCGCCGCACTTTCATGCCTTGCTCGTACCGCTCTGCGTCAGTCTTCACTACCGCCATGTGGGCTGCTCCTCATCGGGAGAGAAATGAAACGACTGCCTCGGTGAACGTTTCCGGTTGTTCTACATTCGAGAGGTGGGCGGCGTCGAGTTCGACGCTCACAGCGCCTCGAATCTGCTTGACCAGGAACTGCGCGTCAGTTATGGGCATGACAGGATCTTTCGCGCCATAGATCACGAGAGTTGGGACAGTGATTCGGCCCAAGGTTTCGCGCTGATCCATGTCGCGAATCGCGGCGCACGAGGCTGCATAGCCTTCCGCCGGAGAATTCTCGAGCATCTGCTGCGCCTGAGTTACTTTTTTCGGACACGCTGCGCGAAACTCCGGCGTGAACCAGCGTTCAGTCACCCCGGCGGCGACGGAATTCATTCCATCTCTGCGGACAGTTGAGATGCGCGCATTCCACATTTCCATCGTGCCGATTCGGGCCGCGGTATTACAGAGCACAAGCCGATGTAACCGGTTCGCGGCGTGAACACCGAGCCAGATTCCGATCATGCCTCCCATCGAAAGACCGCAAAAATGCACGCGCTCCAGGCCCAATGCGTCCAGCAATCCTAAAACATCGCGGCCCAGTTGCTCGATCGTGTATTCGCCGGGCGTCACCGACGAACGGCCATGGCCGCGGGTGTCATAGCGCAGGATGCGGAAATGCTGTTCCAGTTGCGGCATCTGCGGATCCCACATCGCAAAATTTGTCCCGAGTGAATTCGACAGCACTAGCACCGGGCGATCGCGTCCGATCAGCTCGTAACACGTTTGAACTCCTCCACAGTCAACGAAGGGCATCGAGAATCCTGTATCAAGCGAAGCAACGCGGCCCAGTCCCGATATTCAGTTCAGTCCACCTGGGCATCCCCGATCACTCGATCTGTGAATTGTTCGGCTGAGCCAAGATAATTCTCCGGTCGGAAGAGCGTGTCAAGTTCCGCAGAACTTAATCGCTCCGTAACCGACGGCTCTTGGTCGAGCACTTCGCGAAGGTGCTTTCCGGTCTCGCGAACTCGCCGACTCGCTGCCTCCACCAATTTGTGCGCGGCGGCCTTCCCAATATGGTTCCCAAGAGCCATCGTAACGGCCTCGGCGAAGATCAATCCCTGCGTGGCGTCAAGGTTGCGCCGCATTCGCTTTGTGTCGACCTCAAGATGAGGCACGATTTCGGCCAACTGGTGGAGGGCGCCGGCAGTCAAAAGAAAAATCTCCGGAAGCGTTTCCCATTCCGCGTGCCAATTACCGAGGCCGCGCTCATCTTCCTGCACCATCGCGCTCAGCATCGTGCCGACTAGGCCGGGCACGCGAATGGCAGACGCTAAAACAATGCCCGCAGTTACGGGATTGCGCTTGTGCGGCATCGTCGATGATCCGCCGCGCCCTTCACCGGCGGGCTCGAAGACTTCCGCGATTTCTATCTGGGCATGAAGGGAGATATCTCGCCCGATCTTGCCCAGCGTGCCGACGCACAAGCCGAGTATGGTCGCGACTTCCACCACGCGGTCCCGTTGCGTGTGCCAGGGCATAGACGGAACCTCGAGTTGCAATTCGCTGGCCAACGCGGACGCTACCTGCGGACCCTTTTCTCGAAGAGCGGCGAGCGTGCCGACGGCACCGCCGAATTGCACGACCAGCACGCGCTTTCTCATTTCCGCGAGACGCTCGCGATGGCGATTCACCGCATCGAGCCAGCCCGCAACCTTCAGGCCGAACGTTGTCGGGAGGGCCTGCTGCATCAGGGTGCGACCCGCAATCGGGGTGGAACGGTGCTTTCGTGCCAGCTCAACGAGTCCGCGCGTCAAAGAATCAAAGTCTGCCTCCAGAATGGCGAGCGCATCTCGAATCTGAAGAATGAGTCCGGTGTCGTTGACGTCCTGGCTTGTCGCGCCCCAATGGACAAACCGCGCCGCCTCTTTATCGTCTTTTGCAACAAGCGCGGTGAGCTGTTTGACCAGCGGAATTGCGGGATTAAGAGCCAGTGCCGTCGCGGAGGACAAGGCCGACATATCAATCAAGCCGGTGTTGCATTTTGAAGCAATCGCTTCGGCGGCGGTCACCGGAATCATCCCACACTTGGCTTCAGCTCTGGCGAGGGCAGCTTCGAAGTCGAGCATGTGCTGGAGACGCGTATGGTCGGAGAAAACTTCGCCCATCGCCGCTGAGCCGAAGAGTGAATCGAGCAAGGCCATCGAGGTAGGTCACAATCCCAGGTCGAAGAATACCGTTTCGCTGCTTCCCTGCAAAAGAACGTTCCATTGCAACGCGCCGCTGCCGACATTTTTCGCCACGAGAGTCGTACGCCGCGCCGGTTCCACCAATTTCAAAATAGGGTCGGTCGCAAGAAGCGCGTCGCCCGGAAAATACATGCGGGTCGTCAAACGCTTCAGCAATCCGCGCATGAAGATGGAGATCACCAGATGCGGCGCCTGTTCTTTGCCTTTCGGACCAGGCACCGGTCCAGGCTTGATCGTCGCAAATCTGAAAGCCCCATGCTGGTCGGTTGGAATGCGCGCATAGCCGCGGAATCCGGGCTCCAACGGCTTATCCTGCCGGTCGTCCGGATGCGCATACTTGCCATGCGCATTCGCCTGCCAGACTTCAACCAACGCATCGGGAACTCCAACCCCGTCGCCATCAATCACGTGTCCTTGGACGGTGACACGCTCGCCGGCCACTCCTTCGCCCGCCACGTCGTCACAGTTCAACCATTGCAAGCCAAGCTGGAAAAATGGCCCAACCGTTTGCGAAGTGGTCGCTCGCATTTTCATCTAGTTTTCCATCGGTGTAGCTTCGCGCCCGCGCAGGATGATGTCAAACCGGTAGCCCAGCGCGTGTTCCGGCATGGTTGTGTCCCAGTCGAAAATGGAGATCAGGCCGCGACGCGCCTTCTCATCGGCCGTGCAATTAAAAATCGGATCAAACGGCAGCAGCGGATCGCCCGGAAAATACATCTGCGTTACGAGCCGAGTAGCAAACGCCGGTCCAAACACTGAAAAATGAATGTGCGCCGGCCGCCACGCGTTGTGGTGATTGCGCCACGGGTATTCTCCCGGGCGTACCGTCACGAAGCGATAACGCCCCTCGGAATCCGTCACGGCGCGTCCGCATCCCGTGAAATTCGGATCCAGAGGCGCTTCGTGCTGATCGACCTCGTGTTGATAGCGTCCCGCTGCGTTCGCCTGCCAGATTTCCACGAGCGTGTTGGAAACAGGACGGGAGTTCTCGTCGAGCACTCGGCCGCTAACAATAATCCGCTCGCCAAGCGGATCTGCTTTGTGCTGGCGCGTCAAGTCGCAGTCAGCGGCAGAGACCAACTTCGCATCGAACGAGGGCCCTGTAATTTCCGACAACGTGTATGGAATGCGCACCAACGGTCGAGTTGGAGATCGCTTGATCGACGATACGTAAGGGCGGTGCAGATGATTCGGCTGCGTGCCAACGGCCACCGCGCGAAAGCCCGCAACACTGTTGCTCTGAACGGGGTCCGCTTTTTTTTTGGCGTTCCGCTTTTTGGCTTTCGATTTCGCCCGCAATGCCGTTCTCCCCTATTAAACCGAGGATACTAGCATAGTCATCGGATTTTCAGGGATCGTCAGGAGCAGGGAGCAAGTAGCGCGCAGCAAGTGTCTCCACCACTCGGGTGGTCGGCAGGCGATCAAAACTTCGTAGGGATCGATGGCGAACGCTTCCGCCCTCCAGTCTCTTTCCCGGCATTAGGTTACGCCAGAGTGCCCGCTTGCAATCGTCAAACGCGCGCTTACAATCGACTGGCCGCAATCGCGGGGGAGCAGTATGCCTCGACTGGAGAATATCGAAGCCCTGCAACAAGCCTCGTTGCGATTCAAGGCCAGGGACCTTGAAGGACATCTAAAGCTTTACAGCAATTCGGTACTTCATCACGGTTTCTCCAGCCGGCTGCGCCCGGGCGTGCCGGGATTGAAGGATCATTACACTGCCCTGCTCAAGGGGTTTCCCGATATGCGCGCCGAAATTGACGACATCGTCGCCGATGGCGAAAAAGTCATGCACCGATTTATGTTCTTCGGCACGCATAAAGGAGAATTCCTTGGCGTTGCTCCCACGGGAAAGCTGGTGCGCGCCGCCGGCGTGCACATTCATCTTTTCAAGGACGGCTTGGCAATCGAGGTGTGGCAAATCCTCGATACGTATGCATTCTTGTCGGAGATCGGTGCGATATCGAAGTTGCGCGACGCGAGGTAGCCGCGCGCGTCGAAGCGGCAACCAAAGTGTCTACGGGTCTGATCATGAGCCGAAATCCTGTTCTCGCCGACCCCAACGCCTGGCCCTGGCCAGACTCGCTCGACGCGCTCGTTGCGGCCCCCGACCATCATGAACTCTTAATCGAAGACGATCGCGTGCGCATCGTGCATACCCACATCCCGCCGGGAGAGATCGTTCCGCTGCACACGCATCGCTGGGGCGGCGCCGCTTACCTTCAAAGCTTTAGCCATTTCATCCGCCGGAACGAGGGCGGCAAAATCACGTTCGATAGCCGCGACGCCGGAACTCCACCGCTCACCCCGTGTGCCCAATGGTCGCAGCCGCTGCCACCGCACACGGTAGAAAACGTGGGGCAAAGCGAGATCAGCATCCTTATTATCGAGCTCAAGGAACGTTAGAAGTCTTGGAGAACTTGTTCCAACCGTTATGAGCAGAACGCAGGAATAGCTTGCGAAACTGAACGGACGTTCGATAGAATCGGCGCGCATTTCGCGATGCCACGACTTCTCGTTAGAGATGCGGCTTCGCCGAGGGCTGGCACGCAAACTTATGTTTGTAAATCGCATTCGAATCCGGGTCGAGTTCGGCGATTGTGATCCCGCCAATATTGTCTTCTTCGCAAACTACTTCCGCTGGTTCGATCAGTGCACCTCGGCGCTGTTCCGCGCGGCTGGACTTCCGCTCGGCGAGCTTTTCAAAACGCATGGCGTCATCGGCATTCCGCTGGTCGAGGCACATGCGCGATTTTTCATCCCCTCCAAGTACGGCGACGAACTGGTAGCGGAATCCTGCGTCACCGAATGGAGAAAAAGTAGCTTTGTGATCAGCCACAAATTCATGAGCAATGGCGAACTCGCCATCGAAGGATCAGAGACGCACGTGTGGGCCGCCGCCCACCCGACCCAAGCGCATCGCATGAAAAGCGTGCCGCTGCCGCAAGAAGTGATCCGCAAGCTTTCAGCCACAAACGGGCGCGCAGGCACGGCGCGTACCAGAAAGCCACGCGTACGACGGAAGGTTTGAAGGCAATGCGCCATCCCAAGGTTGGAGTCGTCATCCTCGCGGTCAGTTTCCTCGCGCTTCTCGCCTACGCCTCTACCACCCGCAAAGCAAACTCTCAGTCAGCATCAGCCGACGTAACCGACGCGCAAATCGTGAACGCAGACAGCCGACCGGGAAATTGGCTCACCCACGGCCGCACTTACAATGAACAACGATTCAGCCCGCTCAAAGAAATAAACGACCGCAACACAAACCGCCTGGGCCTCGCTTGGTATTTCGATCTCGACACCCACCGTGGACAGGAAGCCACGCCCCTCGTCGTCGATGGTGTGATGTACTTTTCCACCGCATGGAGCAAAGTCTTCGCGCTGAACGCGGCAACCGGGGCACGTTTGTGGTCGTACGACCCAAAAGTGCCACTGCAATGGGGAGCGCGCGCATGTTGTGACGTGGTGAATCGCGGTGTCGCCATCTGGGCGGGGAAAATTTATTTCGGCACACTCGATGGCCGCCTGATCGCGCTCGACGCCACGACCGGGCACGAAGTTTGGCAGCAGCTAACTGTCGATCCGCACTGGCGTTACACGATCACGGGCGCGCCGCGCATCGTGAAGGGCAGAGTAATCATCGGCAACGGCGGCGGCGAATACGGCGTGCGCGGATACGTCTCGGCTTACGACGCGAAGACCGGCAAACTGGACTGGCGTTTTTACACCGTACCCGGCGATCCTTCGAAGCGGTTCGAGCAGCCCATCCTCGCGGAGGCCGCTAAAACCTGGACGGGTGAGTGGTGGAAGAACGGTGGCGGCGGCACGGTTTGGGACTCCATCGTTTACGACCCCGAGCTCGATCTTCTCTACATCGGCGTCGGCAATGGCGGACCCTGGAACGAAAAATATCGCAGTCCGCAAGGCGGCGCGAATCTTTTCACCTGTTCAGTAGTAGCTCTCAAGCCGGAGACCGGCGAATACGTCTGGCACTATCAGGAAGTTCCGGGCGACGACTGGGATTACGATTCCGACGAGCAGATGATTCTCGCCGACCTTCCCATCGACGGCAAAACCAGAAAAGTTCTGCTGCACGCGCCTAAGAACGGATTCTTTTACGTCCTCGATCGCGAAACCGGTGTGCTGATTTCCGCCAGGCCCTTCACGTTCGTTAACTGGGCCACCGGCGTCGACCTGAAAACCGGCCGCCCGATCGAACGCGCCACGGCGCGCTATCCGGACGTCAACTCGCCGCCAATTGTTCCCGGACCGCTGGGCGCGCACAGTTGGCAGCCCATGTCCTACAGTCCGCTGACCGGCCTGACTTACATTCCCGTCAACGATGTCGGATTCGATTACAAGTCGCAGGCGAATTTCAAATTCAAGGATTCCGCGCTGAATATGGGGATCGACATGGTAGCCGCCGGAATGCCGCAGGATCCAAAGATTAAGAAAGCGATTCTAAACAGTGTCAAGGGAAAATTGGTCGCGTGGGATCCGGTGCAGCAGAAACAGGCATGGGCAGTCGAGCGCCCGGGCCCGTGGAACGGCGGCACGCTAGCCACCGCTGGAAATCTAGTTTTCGAAGGCACTGCCGCTGGCCGCTTTGAAGGTTATCGCGCCGATACCGGCGAGAAAGTTTGGTCGTTCGACGCGCAAACTGGAGTAATGGCTGGCCCCGTGACCTACGCGGTGAATGGAACGCAATATGTCGCCGTACTCGCCGGCTGGGGCGGAGTCTTTCCGCTCGTGACGGGGGAGGTTGCGTTCAAGTCGGGTCGAGTACGCAATGTCAGCCGGATGCTCGCGTTCGAGTTGGGCGGGAAAGCGAGCCTCCCACCGCTGCCGCCGCTCGAAGCACCGGTCTTGCATCCGCCTCCATCGACCGCCACCGCCGAGCAGATTCACCACGGCGAGGCCGTCTATCAGCGCTTTTGCTCGGGATGCCACGGCGATGTTGCCGTTAGCGGCGGATTAATTCCCGATCTTCGTTATTCGAGCGCACTCGCGAACGATCAATGGTTCAAGATAGTACGCGACGGCGCCTATCAATCGCTAGGCATGGTGCCGTTTGGTAAAGAAGTCTCGCATCAAGACGCGTCCGACATTCGCGCCTACGTAATCTTCCGCGCGAACGAAAGCATAGGCCAGACGAAGGCTGTCCCGGCCAACCATGGGGAAGAATCCACTCCCAAAAAGTAAGCGCTGTTCACAGTCAAGCGTCGAACGCATCGCCGTCACCCGTAGTAAAGAAATTAATGCTCACCGTCGCCAGCTCCGACGGCGGAAACTTCGCCTGAAATCGGGGATCAGCCTTCAGCCCCGCCTCTTTGGCGGCGTCCAGAAAAACCGGCAACTCCACCAGATATTGATCGGAGAATCCATGCGTTCCATCGTAAGCAACCGCGGGAGTCCTCGACACATTCGCCGCCACCGTTGCCGGAGGCAGAGTATGCAGTTCCAGCGCCAACAGACCGAAACGCCCCACATAGGGCGCCCAGCGCCGCAGGTGGCGTGTCAGATTTTCCTCCAGTTCGTCGCCCGGAATTTCTTCCCCCAGATGCGCAAATGCGCCGCTCGACCGACAAGGCCGTGTCCCCCGCACATAATTCGCCGGAGGAATGTAAGGCCGGTTGTGATCAAGAAACGACCGAACGTGCAGTAGATCGTGAATATCCAGATTCAGCTCTTCGAGGTCGCTAGCCAGTTGCGCGGGCCGGTTAATGTCTCCCGGAATCACGTGACAGATGGGAATGCCCGCTTTGCGCAGTGTCTGCTTGGCCACTCGCCGCGCCACTTTGTTGAAATCGGCCCCAACCAGGACCAGAGGATGTTTATCCAGCACCTTCCCGCGCTCAGTCTTGTTCTTCACCGCAAAATACAAATGTTCCAGAAAGGTCGCGTCCCCGCACCCCATGTCGCAGATCCCGCGAGGCTGTAGATGCGGCGGCCGGTTAAAAATCTCGACGATGATCTCATCCACCTTCTTGAAGTAAGTACGATGGGCGCCGCCGCTGCCCCATACGTTCATGCCGCGATTGACGAGCAATTCCACTCCGCTCTCATCCATGCGCGGCATGCGCGCGTTGCCAAAGAGCAGCGTGCTGACATTGTCGAAGAGCGGCAGATAAGAAACCGTCACGCCATACGACGTCGCAATCTGCGCGGCATAACGTCCGCATGCCGTCAGGCTCACAGAACTCTTATCGCGGCCCGCGGATTCCATCGCGACCCAGCCTTGCGCCGACAGCAGATCGAGAATGCAGCCCAGGCTGGCCCGGTTCGCGGCAATTTCAGTGACGTCAACCGGCCGCTGTTCAAGTTGCGCCAGAATTTCCGCGCGCGCCAGCGCCACCATCGCCGGGCCAATCAACATGCCGTCGAGATGTCCGCGAATCTGACTTCGTACCCGATTCACGAGTGGGTCGGCATCCACCTGAAGCCCCCAGCCCTCTTTCGACCGCCGCACCAACTCCTGCAACGACGCCAACACAGGCCGGTCGGAGGCGCCAAACAAAAAATCCTCCAGGAAAACTGCCTTCGCAACAAACGACAGCGCCTCCCCGTACAAGAGTGGCGCCTCGCGCAGCGCAACCGCGCCTTCTGCGGTCAATCCGAAGCGCGGCGCCTTTCCGCCCTCGATTCGCTGTTGCAACCACCCGCACGATGCCAGCAAGCGCAAAGCCACTCGCAAGTAGCCGCGATTGGCGCGAGACTCCTGTGCGATGCGATCGAAGTCAACCCACTCGCCGACTGACGGAAAAAGCTCAAATGCCCGCCTGTCCCACAAAGCCTTGACCGTCGGCGCCAGCACCACGCCCGCAAGGTGGCCGAAGACAGTCGCGCGAACCTGCGCTTTTTCCTTATCGCCGATCGTCACCGATGTTGCAGCCCGCATATTCACTCGGTCCAACCCCTACGCCCTACCCTCAAACAAATTCCGCCCCTCGACCAACGTGCGCATCTTGCGATCCGCCACGCTCCGTTGCAGCATCCAGAATCCGCAATCGGGATGCACATACCGCAGCCGCTCTACCCCAAGAGTCTTCACGACGCGCTCAATACGCGAAGCGACCAGGTCTGGAGTCTCGACTTCGTTGTCTTTGATATCGATTAATCCAATTCCCAGCGCGATTTTCGAATCCAGATCGGTGAACACATCCAGCTCCTCATAGCCGCGACGCGCAAACTCCAGCACCAGATGGTCGGCATGCAGCGAATTGAGAAACGGAATCAGATCGCGCCAAAACCCGCGCAGGATGGGCTGTCCGCCATAATTGCCGAAACAGATGTGCACCGCCCGCTCGTTCAGCACGCCATCAAACACATGGTTGATCGCCTCCGCCGCCCACGCCGAATCCTGCGGATAGCCGGCGATGCACGCTTCATCAAGCTGCACCACGTCAGCCTCAATCAAAGACAGTTGCCGCCGCAGCACCGCGGCCAGATCCATCGCCAGCTCGGGAATATCTTTGTAGTAGCAATTTGTCATCATGCGCGACAGCATGTGCGGCCCCGTGCAGGTAAACTTCAGAGGAGTCTTCGTTAGCGGCGCCACAAATTCGTAGTCGCGCGGCAAATTGAGAGTGCCCTCGCCGATTTTCCCGACCACCATCCCCGCCGTCAGCAAGCGCGCCGACGATGCCCGATCCGCGCGGAAGCGATCGAAATCCGACAGTGCAAAATGGCTGCGAATTCCGTTCATCTGCGCGACGAAATAATCCACCATGCCATTCGTCTCGGGATGACTCGGATCGAAGCGCATTAACTCGCCGTCAGTCACCAGATCCAGCCCTGCGAGTTCCTGAATCTTCAGCACCGCCATCACCGCATCGCGCAGCACCAGCCGCGAAGTATTTCCGACCAGCCACGACGGCACCGGATAACTTCCCACCACCGTGGTTTTGATTTTTGAGTTCATACAAGCTCGCCTCGCGTCCGAGCGCGCCGGTGCCGCAGCCGATTCGAGCGCATCATACTCCGCCGCGATGGGCGTTTCTAAAAGGCACTTCGAAGTAACCCTAGCAGGGCACGCAAAAGTAACCAGCTACCTCGCAACATACCACTTGGCGGCATAATAGTTTCCACTTGTAGTCGCCTTGGACTTGGATTAGAGTGATGCCCGTTTCGTGTCTCGTAACCGCGAAAAACGAACACGAACGAGACCGATTGAGCGAATTTGTTTTTGTTGATGCCGGGCCGTGGAGGAACCGTGTACCGCAGCGATGTCGTTGGCAGTCTGTTGCGTCCCGCGTATCTGAAGGAGGCTCGCGATCAGTTTTCCGGCGGAAAACTTTCCGACGCCGCTTTCAAACTGGTCGAAGACCGCGCTGTCGACGAATGCATCGACATCCAGATTCGCTCCGGCATTGAAGTCATCACCGACGGAGAAGTTCGGCGCTACGCTTTCTACGGACACCTGATCGACGCGGTCGAGGGCTTTGACAAATACGGCGGCTGGGCAATTCCCTTCCGCGATGAAAAGGGCGAGAAGCTTGTCTTGCCGCGTCCGGTTGTCGTCTCCAAGTTGCGGCGCAAGCGTCCGCTCTGCGCGGAAGAATTCACCTATGCGCGTGCCCGCACTCATCATCCCGCAAAATGCACCATGATCAGCGCGCAGCAGGCGGCCGCCTACTATGACAGCAAGAAATCCGCCGCCGCGTACGCGTCCGTCGACGCTTACCTCTCCGACCTCGTCGACATCCTCCGCGACGAGGTCGAAGAGTTAATTCGCCTCGGCTGCACATACATCCAGATCGATTCGCCACAATACACCGCACTCCTCGATCCGGATTTGCGCGAAGGCTATCGCCAGCGCGGCAACGATCCCGACCGCCTGCTCGATCTATCGATCGAAATGGATAACGCCGTCGTCGGTCATCATCCCGGCATTACCTTCGGCCTGCACCTCTGCCGCGGAAACAATCAGAGCAAGTTCTACGCCGCCGGCGACTACGGCCCCATCACAAAAGTTTTTCGCAACACAAAGTTCAACCGCTTCCTGCTCGAATACGACGACCAGCGTTCCGGCGGCTTCGAGCCACTAAAGCAAATGCCCGACGACCGCACTGTTGTGCTCGGCCTGGTCAGCTCCAAGAAGCCGCAACTCGAAAGTAAAGACGAATTGAAGCAACGAATCGAAGTGGCTTCGGCCTTCGTTCCGCTGGAGCGGCTGGCCTTGAGTCCGCAGTGCGGTTTCGCTTCCACGATGGAAGGCAACGCAGTAACCGCCGCAGACCAGGAAGCAAAATTGCGCTTGGTCGCTGAAACGGCCGAGGAAGTTTGGGGCAAGTCGGTCCCGCTGGTGCGCACCGCCTGAGCGATTGGAGCGAGGTAGCGAGATCGGAAGAAGCGGGATCGAACAGAGTTCTGATCTGAAGCGAAGTGAGGGTCTTGCCAAAAACTCGAACGTACGTTCGCTCGAACGAGGGAGGGTTATGAATCTACGACGGTTATCTGCCTGCTTGTTCGCCCTTTTGCTGGTTTTCGGGCTCGCCGAACAGGCCGTCGGCCAAGCCACCATCAGCTATGCGCTTCTGAACGGAACTATTACCGATGAAGCCGGCAAATTGATCCTCAACGCCACGGTCACCTTGCGCTCGCTCGATACAAACCAGACGTTTTCTGCCACTTCGAACGCTGCGGGGTATTATGCCCTCCCCAACCTTCCCCCGGGGCGTTACGAACTCACCGTGGCCTCTCCGGGTTTTGGCGAGTACACGCGCACGGGAGTCGAGTTGTCAGTCGGCCAGACCGCGACCGTCAACGTCACTCTCAAGGTGGCCGCCGTCAAGGAAGAGGTCATGGTGAGTACCGAAGCTCCGGTGGTCGAGACCACTCGCTCCGAGGTCAGCCAGGTCATCGACACGCAGCAGATCACGGATCTGCCCATCAACAGTCGGCTCTTCACCGACTTTGCTCTGCTTGCGCCCAGCGTCGCGACCAGCCGAACCAGTCTGGGAACGACTTTCACCGAGTTCGAGGTCACACAGATTTCCTTCGGCGGCATGCGCTCGTTCAGCAATGAGATCACCGTGGATGGCGCGGATTTTGTCAACACCATCACGGGCGTGCAACGCGCCACCCCCCCGCAGGATTCCGTACAGGAATTCCGCGTCGTAAACAACAGCTTCGGAGCCGAGTACGGACGGGCGCTCGGCGGCATTGTCAATATCGTCACCAAGTCGGGCACGAACAAAATCCACGGCTCGTTGTACAACTATTTTCAAAATAGCGCTACCGACGCGCGATCCCTGCTGCAACCGTCACCCCTACCCGACGAATTGCGCGAGAATCAGTTTGGCGGCACCCTCGGCGGGCCTGTGGTAAAGGACAAGACCTTCTTTTTCCTGAACTATGAGGGAAGGCGGCGGGGCGCGTCTCCCACCTACGCCCCCGATCTATACAACAATATTGGCGCCATCGATCAGGCGAAAGCCTACCTGGGCCTCTCACCCGAGGGCTGCTATCTTGCGCCCGCCAACTGCACCGGCTCGCCCTTCTCCTATCTTCAAGGAGTTTTGAAGACGGTCGACAACGATTACGGCTTTGCGAAACTCGATCACCAGATCAACAACAATAATCACTTCGCGCTCCGCTACGTCGTGGAAGATGCGCGCGACCTGGGAGAGCTCATCGGCAACACCGAAGATGGCGGCGGCATCGGCGTGCCAAGCGGAGCACGTAATCTCTTCATCCGCGACCAATCGCTGGTGGGCACGTTGAACTCCGTAGTCAGACCGAACCTGGTCAATACCGTGCTCGGACAATACTCAAGACGCCACTACAACTTCCCCGGAGCCACGGGCGAACCGAACCTGGACGTCGTCAACGACTTGAGCTTTGGACACAACTTCGGCACCTACGACGCAATCTACGAAAGCCGGGCGCAATTCTCCGACTCCGTTTCCTGGGTCAAAGGCAAACACGTCGCTAAGTTTGGCTTCGACGGCAATTACGTCTGGAGTTACAACAACTATCCCGGATTCACCCCAGAACGCATACTCATCCCGAACCTCGATTGCCTGTACTCGTTTGCTGACACAATCGGCCTTTTGACCACCGGCACGTATGGCACCGTTCCCGAGAACTGCAATGCGCTCGATCCCGGAGCCAATGGTTTGGAAACCCTATACTTTGGAGTTGCGGTTCCGCGAACCGGTTTTGTGAACGGTTACCAGCCCCTTCCCCCGACCGGCGGCGGATTCGGCAGCGGCTGGCCGAATGCGTTTCCCACCAACCAGTACTCGAATTACGCTTACACCCTGAATCACGGTTACTGGGGATTCTTCGCGCAAGATCAATGGCGGTTCAGGCCCAACTTGACCTTCAATTACGGCCTGCGGTGGGATTTCGAATCGGGCCTCGGCAGCACGGTTGACGCGGACTATCGCGGGTTCCAGCCGCGAATTGGATTCGCCTACTCGCCGGACGCCAAGACCGTAATCCGCGGCGGGTTCGGAATGTTCTTCGACCGCAATAACCTGACTTTCTTCTTCACAACCGGAAACCAGAAGGCGCTTCCTGGCTACCTCTGCAATCCGCCAGGCGCAGACCCTAATTGCGCCGCAAATGGATTTACTTCCGGAGTGGTCACTCCGATGCTTCAAACCGGAGCGGCCGGCGGCGGCTGGCAATTGTCGGCTACCCCTGGATACCCCGCCACGCCCTCTCTCCCTTGCGCGGCTTTGGGCTTAAATCCCGCGCTCTGCGCACAACTTCCCCTCGGCAACCCACCCAACCCAGGCAATCAAACCATCAGCGTTGAAGTTCTACAGGCTCTTAACATCCTTGGCGCCGGTCCCACCGCTTACCCTCCCCAGTATCTGACCGGGCCTTGCACTGCCGATCCAATAACTGGGGCGCCCACCGGAGCCTGCGGAGTTGGCGCGGGCGGCATCCAGCGTAACGGACGACTGCCCTACGCCGAGCAAGGCAGCCTCCAGATCGATCGCCAAATCGGGAAGGGGCTCACAATCGAGGCCGGCTATCTCTTCGTCGGAGCCCACAAGCTAGTTCGTGGTAACAACATCAATATAGGGTGCCCTTATGGCACGTTAAAGGCCAACAATCCTTACTACGCCCAGGGGATAGTCGATCCAAGCGGCGCGCTCACTCCCTGCTCGGGGACACCCGTTCTTGGGCCATTCGGTTTGGGTCCGTTCTTTGATTATCTTGGGCCCGCGGCGAATCCCGGCCTTCCCATTTACAATCCCCTCGCTCCCGTCAATCCAAGTGGCTTGGAGTTTGGCGTGCCCGCGGGAGTTGGCTCTCCGCCAACGCTCAGCGCCGGGCTCTTGGACTACAACAACAACGTCGCCAACGCCGTCTACAACGGTCTGACGTTGACCGCGATCGAACGCTCGAAGTATTTCCAGATGACGGCCAACTACACCTACTCACACACCATCGATAACGGAAATTTCACGACGTTTATCAATCTACCCGTCAACCAGTACGACTACGGAAACGAGCGGGCCAACTCCAACCAGGATCTTCGCAACCACCTGGTCACGAACTTCACCGCCTTCGCGCCCGATCACACTTTTCTCCGCAACTTCGAGTTCAGCAGCATTATCAATCTCCAGTCCGGCCGCCCCTTCACCTTGTTCGCGGGCGAGGGTGTGTTCGGCGATATCGCCGATCTGAGCACGGATCGCGTGGGTGGCGCTCCCGTCAATGGCACCTGTCCCGTCGTCACGAACTGCGGGACAACCGTCCGGCGCAACACCTACACTGGCGCACCGCTCTATTCCTGGGACATGCGCTTGACGCGGAATTTCAAGATGAGGGAAGGCCAGGTTCTCGACCTGAGCGTCGACGCTTTCAACCTGCTCAATCATCCGAACATCGATGAGGTGAGTTCGGTATATGGCTCTCCCGTTTTCTGCGGGAGCAGCCCCGCCATACCGAGCCACTACAATGACGCGACCACCCGCGCCATTCAGCGAGGTGATGGGTCGGTGTCTTGCGCCTCGCAGCAGGCCACCGGGAACCCGTTAGCATGGCTCAATGACGGGCTGGTACCGGTTGCGATTCCGAATTCTCCGACCGCAACCTTCGGCCTGCCGAGAACCATGTTCAACCCGCGTCAGTTGCAGTTTTCGCTGAAGTACACGTTCTAAGCCTCATATCGCGGCGTCGCATTCGCGATGCCGCGAACGGATTCGATCAGGCGGAACTGCTTCCACTGTGGAACGCGATTTCCGCGTTCAGTCCGGCCACTCCCAGTTATGAAAGCGTCGCCGCAAGTCCGCCTTCAGCAGCTTGCCGGTGGAGGTATGGGGTAACTCCTCCACAAAGACGAACGCGTCCGGCAGTTGCCACTTGGCAAAGTTCGGAGAGAGGAATTCTCGCAGCGCCTCCGCTGACGGCTTCGCGCCTTCGTGCGCCACGATGATTGCCACCGGTCGCTCCTGCCATTTGGGATGCGCCACCGCGACCACCGCCGCTTCGCGAATTTGAGGATGAGCGAGCAGGGCGTTCTCCAGATCGACGGAACTGATCCACTCGCCGCCTGATTTGATCAGGTCTTTCGTCCGGTCCACGACCCGCAAGTAGCCCTCGGCATTCACCGTTCCGACATCGCTTGTGCGGAACCATCCATCCGCGGTCCACTTGTCATTCTCTGCGGGCAGGTTGTAATAACTGGCTGCAACCCAGGGGCCGCGCAATTGCACTTCGCCCATGGTCTGGCCGTCCCACGGAACTTCTTCGAAGGGATTCTCGCCTTGCCCGGTTACGACTCGGCGCTCCACGAAGGGGACGGGCAAGCCCGCTTGCGCGCGGACCTCGTTCCGGTCGTCTTCGGGCCAGGTTTTCATGTGCGCCTTGAGTTGATTGGTCGTGGCTTGCGGGCTGCTCTCGGTCAGGCCCCAGCCTTGCGCCAGCGTGCAGTTATTCCGGTGCAGCTTCCGAATCAGGGCTAGCGACGGCGCAGCGCCGCCGATCAGAACGCGCATGGCTGGCAGCTTTCGGCGGCCGGGATTCTGTTCAAGGCATTCGAAGATGCTGTGCCAGACCGTGGGCACGCCCGCAGCGACTGTTACGTTCTCCCCTTCGCAAAGTTCGAGCAGGCTGTCTGGCTTGAGGTGCGGACCGGGCAATACCTGCTTGGCTCCGACGAGAGTCGCCGCATACGACAAACCCCAGCCGTTGACGTGAAACATGGAGACGATGGGAAGAACGGAATCGGCATTGCAGATACCAAAGTTATCGACGGTGGTGAGCAGAAACGTGTGCAGCATCACCGAGCGATGGGTGTAGGCGACTCCTTTCGGAATTCCGGTTGTGCCCGAGGTGTAGCACAATGATGCCGCTTCGTTCTCGTCGAGATCGGGATATTGGAAGTTGCCAGAGGCGGTTGCTAGAAACTCGTCGTAGTCTTCGAGTTTGGGTAGCCGCGAGTCACGAGTCGCGAGCCTCGAGCTAGAAATCCCGTCTGAATTGAAACTAGATACCGGCTCGGAGGACTTACTGGATGCGGCATCCTGGCTGGGCCATCGCACTACGATTACGCGCTCGAATGAAACGGAGTCGCGAATCTTTTCATAAAGGGGCAGCAGAATATCGTCGACGATCAGAAAACGGTCCTGCGCATGGTTTGCGATGTAGGCGATTTCGGCTGGCGCAAGCCGCAAGTTCAGGGTGTGCAGAACGCCGCCGCAGATCGGGATGCCGAAGTAGGCTTCGAGATGCGCGTGATGGTTCCACATCAGAGTGGCCACGCGATCGCCACGCTTCAGGCCAGCCTTCTGAAGGGCCTCGGCGAGCGAGCGAGCGCGGCGGTAAAGATCGGCATAGCTGTAGCGATGCAGTCCATGATCGGGACGGCGCGAGACGATCTCAACCTCAGGGAAATATTTGCCCGCGCGCTCCAGAATGTGGGAGAGCGCTAGCGGGTAATGCATCATGGTTCCGTGCATGGACGTTGGGAACTAGGGCGCGATGACTGTCGCTCGCGTCACAAAAACTAACAGAAAATATTTCGTCTGTCTTCGAGGAAGCCTCCGCGATTCGCGGCGTTTGCCGCGCGGACCGCTTCGGCGCATTCGGCGCTCGCATTGGCTGAAGTTTATCAGTTAGTACTCCTATCCCCCTCCAGACGGTCTTTTGAAATCAAAGACTTGGCGGATGAAAAACGCCAGGTCTTTGAGAAATAAAGACTTAGCTCTAAAGTATTATAGAATGAATGAGTTAGCTTGGTTTTTAGGTATGTTTTGGCGTCTTTTTTTCTTGTATGTTATTGAGGAATAAATACTTTATGGCGGATTGTCAACGACCGAGGGACAGATTTCTTGCCGGGGATTGCAAAGGATGCGTAAGATAGGGCCCTGGATAACGACGACCGCTTGAATCATTGTTGTTTCTATGCCACCGACCGCGAACGTGCCCGACTCGACCCCTGCCAGTTCTGACAGCCGCTATGATCGCCAACTGGCGAAAATCCTGGAACATGCGACCGCGATCTTCTACGAAAAAGGGTACGAGCGGGCCTCCATCCGAGACCTGTCGCGGGCGAGCGGTATGTCGCTGGCCGGTCTTTATTATTACTTCGAATCCAAGGAAAAGCTGCTTCATGTAATTCAGAGACATTTATTTGTTTCGGTCATGGACCTGATTCGCGACCGCCTGAAAGATGAGACCGATCCGGAGCAGCGGGTGCGGATTTTTATTCGAACTCATCTGGAGTATTTTTTGGCGAACCCGAAATCGATGAAGGTGCTCTCACACGAAGACGATGTGCTCACGGGCGAACTGGGAAAAGACATCACCAGCCTGAAGCGGCAGTACTACCACTGCTGCGCCGATCTGGTGGACGCGCTCAAGGCTGCCAAGGGATTGAAGTTCAACTCGCGCGTGGCGGTGCTTTCGCTATTCGGGATGATGAACTGGATTTACACGTGGTACAACGCGAACGTCGATGGCGATGCGGCGGTGCTGGCGCGCGAAATTGGCGATGTGTTTCTGAGCGGAATCTACGCCGCTCCTCCGCCGCTCCGCTAACGCCTACTTATCCGCGCTCATGAAGCACGTCTGAAGTGGTCTGAACTAATCTGAAGAAATTCCTTTTCCTGAGACGTTTTGGGTTTGATTGTCGCTATTAGAAGTGAGGTGATTTATGACGAAAATCATTGAGTTCTACGTACCCAGCAGGTTCAGGAAAAAGGCGAAGTGGGTTCCGGCGGAAGAACAGGGGAAAGTGATTCCATTCGCCCTCGCGCAGAAGAAGACGGCGTGAGGGTTCGAGGGCTACTCTGCGCGGGCAGGATTCTCGACCAGCAGCGCGATGCCCTGGCCGCCTCCGATGCAGGCGGAGGCGATTCCGTAACGCAAACTGGAGCGCTTCAACTCCCGCGAGACCGTGATGGCGAGACGAATTCCGGTGGCGGCGAGAGGATGACCGATGGCGATTGCGCCTCCATTGACGTTGAGCTTTTTGCGGTCGAGGCCGAGTTCACGCTGGCAGGCGAGCACCTGTGCGCCAAAAGCTTCGTTGATTTCCACACGATCGATTTCGGACAGGCTCAGGCCGGCGGATTCGAGAAGAGCTTGAATGGCCGGAACGGGCGCGATGCCCATGATCTCGGGCGGGACGGCGACTACGGCTCCAGCCACGATTCGCGCCAGCGGATCTTTATTGTGCTCCCTCAGGTATTCGGCGGAGGCGACCAGCGTGGCTGCGGCGCCGTCTACGATTCCGGAGCTGTTGCCGCCGGTTTGCACACCGCCAAAGGCCGGCTTCAACTTTGCGAGAACTTCCGGCGGAGACGGGCGGACATGAGTATCTTCACCCAACTTCTCGACTCCGCGCGGCAGCTTGATTCCGCGCGGCGCATATCCGGTTAGCTCAAAAACTTCAGTCGTAATCGGCGCGATCTCGCCGCTCAGGAAGCAGCTTTTTTGCGCGGCGATGGCGCGCTCGAAACTCTGGGCGGCGAATTCGTCTACGTCTTGGCGAGTAATGGCGTATTGCCGCGCAAGATTCTCGGCGGTACCACCCATGGTTTTGTTTGGGCAGGGATCGAGTAACGCTTCCCAGAGAAAATCCTTGAACTCGACCTCGCCCATGCGAAATCCGGCGCGGTGGGTGTAGGCCGCGATGGGATTGCGCGACATGGATTCGGCGCCGACGACCAAGGCTAGATTTGCTTTTGCCAGCTTGATGTTGTCGGCGGCCTGGAGAATGGCTTCGACACCGGTGCCGCAGACGCGTTGCACCAGATGCGCGGGCACATCGATGGGAACGCCCGAGTAGAGCCCAATGTGGCGAGGCAGGACATAAGCGTCGAAAGAGGCCTGGGCCATGTTGCCGGCGACGACGATGTCGACGTCGGCGGGCGCGACACTGGCACGCTGAAAAATCGCGCGCGCGGCCTTGATGCCGAGGTCGGTGGGAGAGACGAGTCCTAATGCTGTGTTGTATTCGATGAAGGGCGTGCGCACGCCGTCGAGGAGGAAGACGTTGTCGTAGCGCGAGAGGAGCGCTTTGTTGCGAGAGCTCATAACGTTGTTTACAGGACTGCTTTGAGGTCGCGGATTTGCTCGCTCGCGACCACCATGCGCGGCAACGGAGAGTGCAGCGGGCGGCCTGGCTCCGTCATTTCGGCGTGACCGGGCGCGTCCGGCTTCTGAGCGAGCGCTGGGGGCAACCCATAGCGGGCGCGGTGCCGGTTTCCCCATGCCGACATCAGCTTGAGAATTGGCTTCAGGCTTTCTCCATGGCGCGTGAGGGAATACTCGACGCGCGGCGGAACTTCGGCGTAGACCTTGCGGCGGACGATGCCATCGCGTTCGAGTTCGCGCAGATGTTGGGTGAGCATTTTCTTGGTGAGTCCGGGGATGAGCCTTTGCAGTTCGCAGAACCGGCGGGTGTGGCCTTCAAGATGAAACAGAAGCGGCGGTTTCCACTTTCCGCCGATGATCGAGGCAGTCAGCTTGACGGGGCAATTGGAGTGGTCCATGAGATCGTCTCCGGGCGGTGGTCTGGGGGATATTGGGTTACCGAAACGTGCCTACTAGCGAAAAAGATACTTTTGCCTAGAATTAGCCCTCGGTGCTGAAAGGATACCCGATTGGTGGCCGGGTGGGAAGTCATGCGCGGGACTTCTTCTCCCGCGGATGCGCACGGATTTTCGCGGATCGGTGATTAGCCTTTTGGGCTTGCAGCTCATGGCTTTCGCGTTGGCCAATGCTGCACGAATCAAGCTCAGCGCGGCTCGACGAGAGCGAGGCAATATGAGCGACAAGAAACCGGTGGTAGTTTACGGGGCCAATGGTTTTTCGGGGCGGCTGATCGCGGAATTTCTGCGCGAATATAACGTGCCGTTTATCGCGGCTGGGCGGAGCCGGGCGCGGCTGGAAGAAGTGATGTCGCGCGTGCCCGGGATTGAAACGGCGAAATACGAGATTGTGGAAACTGCGAGATCGCTCGATGAGTTGACGCGCGTTTTTTCGGGCGCGAAGGTGGTTTGCAATACTGCCGGGCCGTTCATCTATAACGGGCCGCGGGTGATTGAGGCCGCGCTGAAGGCTGGCTGCCACTATGTGGACATCGGCGGAGAGCAGGCGTGGATCCGCGAGGTGGCGGCGAAATGGGGCGGCAAGTTTGCCGAGCGCGGATTGCTGGCCGCGCCGGCTACGGCGTTTATGTCGGCGGTGAGCGACTCGGCGATCCGGCTCTGCCTGGAGGATCATCCGGGGATTGACACGCTGGAAGTGCTGACGATGTTCAAGGGGAACCCTACGTTTGGGTCGACGCAGACAATTTTTGCGGTGATTCAGACGGACGCTTACTACCTGGAGCAGAACGCATTCAAGGAGTGGCCGCGCGCGACTCGCTATGACGTCGCTGTGCCGGGCAGCATTCAGACTCAGCTGGCGCTGGCTTGGGGAGGGTTCCCGCATCCGGTCTGGTACAGGGATCATCCGCAGATCGCGAACGTGCGGTCGTTTGGAGGGCTGCTCGACCGGCAGATTATGGAAGGCGTGGCGGCTACCGAGAAATTGTTTGAGGAGCAGATTCGTCCGCTGCCGGTGGCGGAGCGAGAGAAGAAGCTGGCTGAGATGGCGAATGCGGTTACGGGAGGGACGCCGCCGCGCGAGAATCCCCGAGAACATCGGACGATTGATGTGATTGTTGGCCGCGGAAATACGGATTCGGTGCATTGTGCGGTGTTTGGCACGTGCTGCTACCGGCAGACGGCGCTGATTCAGGCATTCGCGGCGCATAATCTGGTGCATGGGGCTCCGCGGAAGGTTGGCTTTGCTTCGGCGGCGGAAGCGTTCGGGCATCGCGAGATCCTGGGCGTTCTGGAAACGCATGGGCTTTCGAAGGCGCGGATGATGGCTTAGGTGCTGATTGGCGATGCGAGCTATCGACTATTTCGACAAGAGCGCGGATATTAACTCCGGCCGCATCGCGATTCAGGACGGCGACGCTCGTTACACATACGCCGAGACACGTGCCTTCAGCGAGCGGATCGCTCGCGCCATGCGGACGCGCGGAGTGGAACGGGAAGAGCGCGCGGCGATCTACTCGCATAACGATGCGGCGGTGCTGTTCTGCATGCTGGGGATTCTGCGGGCGGGCGCGGCTTGGGTTCCGATCAACTTCCGCAACGCCGCCGATGCCAATGTCGAGTTCTTGATTTATTCGGAAACGGCGTGGCTCTTTTATCACAGCCGATTTCGGGAGCAGGTGGAGGAGATTCGGCGGCGCGTGCCTTCTTTGCGGCATCTGGTTTGCATGGACTGCGAGGATGGGGAAAATCCGTCGCTTGCGAAATTTATGGAATCGGCTGCGAAAGAATCGCGTGACGACCGGCATCGCACGGACAGCGATCGCACGCGCAACCCGGAAGCGCCCGATGTCGATGGCAACGATGCTTATGGCAACCTTGGGCAAATGATGGGGCTCGTTCCGACGGGCGGGACTACGGGGCCGGCCCGTGGAGTGCGGGTTACGAACCTGGCTTGGGGCACGATGACCGAGATGGCGCTGCGCTACTGGAAGAGCGGTGACGACACCGATCCTGTCTGCCTTTGCACGGCGCCGCTTTCTCACGCCGCGGGGGTGGTTGCGTTCACGATATTTGCGCTCGGAGGCACGAACGTTATTTTGCGTGGGTTTGATGCGGCGCAGGTGTTGCAGTCGATTGAGCGGGATCGCGTGACCCACGTTTTTCTTCCTCCCACCGCGTTTTATTCGTTGCTGGCGCACCCGGACCTGGGCAAGTTTGACTATTCGAGCCTGCGGGTCTTTCTGCTGGCGGCTTCGCCGGTCTCGCCCGACAAGCTCAAGCAAGGGGTAGAAGTCTTTGGGCCTTGCATGTGTCAGTCGTATGGGCAGACGGAAGCGCCGATGTTGCTTACTTTTCTGGACGCGGGCACGGTGGCCGCGGCTGCGGGCGGCGATCATCCGGAGCGACTGCGAAGTTGCGGGAAGCCGACGGCCTCGGTGCGCGTCGCGATCATGGACGACGGCGGGCGCATCCTTCCGCCTGGGGAGCGGGGGGAAATCGTGGCTCGCGGCACGCTGGTCAGCGGCGGCTATCACAAGTTGCCGGAGGCGACGGCGGAAATTCGCAAGTACGGCTGGCACCATACGGGCGACGTGGGATACATCGATGAAGATGGATATGTTTATATCGTCGACCGCAAGAAGGACATGATTATCAGCGGTGGATTTAATGTTTATTGCGCGGAGGTCGAGTCGGGCATCATGGCGATTGGCGCGGTGCAGGAATGCGCGGTGATCGGGGTACCGCACGAGAAGTGGGGCGAGGCGGTCAAGGCGTTTGTCGTTACTCGGCGCGGCGAGACGGTCACGGCGGAGGAAATTATCGCGCACTGCAAGGCGAAGCTTGGGGGAGTGAAGGCTCCCAAGTCGGTGGAGTTTGTGCAGGAGATTCCGAAGACTCCGGCTGGAAAGTTAGATCGTAAGGCACTGCGGAAGCGGTATTGGGTGGGTGCGGAGCGCGAGGTTCATTGATCGTTTTCGGATGGCAGACAAAAAGGCTTTTACCGCCGAGGACGGGGAGAAAAACGGCAGGGCACGCTCGCGCGCGAAGGCATCAGCGCGGAGGTGATTGATCCGCGTACCCTGGCGCGGCTTGATGTGGACACCATTATCAAGGTTCGATCATTTGCGCGGGCCGGTGGTGATGGTCACTGCGCTGGATGCGTCCGTACCATACAGCGAGCCGCTGGAAAGTTATCTGCTGCCGAATGAGGAGAAGATCGCGCAGGCCGTACGATCGGTGGTGGGCGAGCATGCTACGCCGGCGGCGATTCAATAGCCCGGAAGGTCGAGGCGCGGGCTGACTGCATGCTTCTTTATGCTTATGATTGCAATTGCAATTACGCTTACGATTGCTCAAATGCTTTATCGGTGGTGGTCGGTGTGGACGATAGGAGGCTTCGTTTCCCGCAATGCCTTCGACTCTCGCACTTCCAACTCCGCCTGGCGGCGGTGAGTGGCTTCGCTCGGATTTGTACCGGCCTTCTGATCGGTTTTCTCGATGAAGTAGCGCCAGCCCTCGTGGCGATCCGATGAATGTTGGCCGGCTTCCAGCTTCTTCACTACCGACTCTGCGCCCTGCTTGCCCCGGACCACTTCGACGACGCCGTCCGACCGGTAGGTGCGGACGTTATGCCGGATGATGGCGTAGGAGGCGCTTTGTTCGTCGCGTGTCAGAGAGAGTCCGATCACTGCTTGCCTGCATGCGAAACAATGAAGAGGCAGCAGCAGGCGATTTGTGATTGCAAATTAATTCCCACGGCGATCTCCGTTCCCGAAAAGCTGACTGTTCCTTGTGCCATGTGCTGGTCTCTTTTTCCTCTTGCTTAGTTACGCTGGAGGGAGTCGAGGAAAGGCTTTGAGGCGAGTGCTGCTCGGGACCGATTCGGTCTAGCGCACATAAACATGTTACGCGGGACAGCGCAAGCTTAGCAAGCGGATTCACCCGATGGTTCCCGCAAGATGCAGTGGGACAGCGTATACTGAAAACACTTAACCTCGAAGACACTTAACAAGAGCACTTCGCCTTCGCGATTGAGAGATCGAGAGGCGCTCGCTTGGATCGTCGATTCTCCCGGAAGAGTTCAGTCTATTTCCTCGCAAAACCCGCCGATGGCGACAGTCTCGCAGGCGAGACGAAGATTGCGATTCACCTGGCGGTTCTTTAACCAGCCCAATAAGAGGAGTTCATTATGTCTTCCAGGAATGGCGACAGGTCCAGGTTTCACCGGGTGCGCAAGCAGAACATCGCGCGAAGGAAACGAACTCTTGAATTGCTGGAGGGCTCGGCGACGGCGGCCAAATCGCTGAAGCGTGCGACGGCGGCGGCACCCCGGTCGGTGCCGGCATGACAACCGCTCCGTTCCTGCCATCGAAGTTTTCCGCTCCCATTCCGCCCGCGCCCGGTGACAAGAAGAAGCGAGTGCTGCTGATCGATAACTCCGGCCATAAGCGCGAATTGCGCGCCGAAATCATGAGGAAACTTGGCATGGATGTCGACTCTGCGGCGGACATCGGCGAAGCGCGCTGCTGGTGGAAAGCCGATCTGTACGATCTGGTTTTGATCAACGTGGAGAACAAGCGTGCCACGCGCGACAAATTTTGCGACGATATTCGCGCCGCCACGCCCAGTCAGCGATTTGCGTTTCTCGTCGGAGGCCCGGAGTACCTCTCCAATTTACCGGGGCCGGATTCGCCGATGCGGCGGGACGATCATGACGATCGTGACGATGTTCAGGTCGATGTGAGAGCGGCGCTTTCCGTCAAGATGGGAGATCTGCCGCAGCGCTGGGGAATTCTGGAGGCTTCGCGGCGAATCTCAGCGGTGCGCTCGGCGTCGAATGCCCGCACGCAAGCCATGCGGAACAGGCCTGCGCCGCCGCGCGATCTCGAGGCACGATTTGCGGAGTATGGTCCCGCGGAACCCGCTTTGGCTGAAATTGATTCCGCTAAACACCATTCCGCCGAAACCCGGACTCTGGATGATTTGCTAAGAAAGGATATGCAATGAAGAACCTCTATGTTGGAAACCTGCCCCACAGCACGACCGAGGCTGAACTACGTGGCGTTTTCGAGGCGCACGGCGCGGTGGAAAAGGTCAGCCTGGTAACCGATCGGGATACCGGCCGCTCGCGGGGTTTCGCGTTTGTGGAAATGACCAACCCCGCAGAAGCCGATAAGGCGATCGCTGCGCTGAACGGAACCGACCTTGGCGGGCGGCCATTGACCATCAACGAGGCTAAACCAAAGACGGATCGGCCACGCGGGGGCGGAGGCGGGGGTCGCGGCTTTGGCGGTGGAGGCGGCGGGCGCGGACGCGACGACTATCGCGGGAATGCCCGGCAGCCGCGCGAACCGCGCTGGTAGTTTGTCCCGAGGGCAGCGCACATCCTGGCGGATCGGAAGCGCGAGGCCGGCAATCATCATCTAATACATTGGGAGAAGAAATGCATGCCAAGAGGCCGATCGACATTTGGGAAACGGCAGAAAGAGCAAACTCGCCAGCAGAAGCAGCGCGATAAATTAGAGCGCAGGAACCAGCGGAAACAGGAAAAGCCCGCCGAGGGAAATGTGGACGAGATGGAGGAGTTGCGGGAGCATGCCGCGGCGCAGGCTGCGCTGTTCAATTTGGGAGTTGAGGATTCAGACACCGCGGACGAGCCTACTCCGCGAGGCGGAATCTCGCACTAACAGTAGCTGCCGGGTGGCCGGAGCTTTGAGGCTCCGGCCAACTGGGCACCGTTTTAGACAAATACCTCTCCGGGCAACCTAGTCAAGGTTCTTGAGGCAAGCGTGTTTTGCACGATTCGCCTTGGGCGGTCGTATTCAGAACTCTCAATCTGCGGACGTTCGATTCTCAACTGCAACGTGCGCTCGATCTGACGCAACTCCAGAACTTCGGCTCCGGCGACCAGGGTGGTCGCGCAGCCTTGAAGGCCGGCTCGGCCGGTGCGGCCTACGCGGTGGATGAAGTCTTCCGCCATTTTGGGCACATCATAGTTGATGACGTGCGCCACATCGTCCACGTGCAGGCCGCGGGCGGCGATGTCGGTTGCGACCAGCACCTGGAAGCGGCCTTCCTGAAATCCATTTAAAGCGGCATTGCGCTGCGATTGCGAGCGATCGCCGTGAATCATGGCGGCGTTGAAGCCGTCACGCACTAAGTCTTTCGCAAGACGTTCGGCGCCGCGCTTGGTGCGGGTGAAGATCAGGGTCTGTCCTTTTTCTGAGTAAAGCAACTTGCGGACCAGGTCGAGTTTTTCTCCCGGGCGCACTTCATAGGCCTTGAGCCGCACGCTTTCCGCGGGCTTGAGAACCGAGCCCAAAGCTACGCGCACCGGGTCGCGCATGTAGTCGTGGACGAGTCCGGCGACGGATTGCTCTAACGTGGCCGAGTAGCACAGGGTTTGCCGCTGTTGAGGAAGGACCGAGAGGATGCGGCGGATAGCGGGCAGAAAACCCATATCCAACATACGATCGGCTTCGTCGAGCACCAGCACTTTGATGTGGCGGAGGTCGGCGAAACGGCGGGTCATCAGATCCTGCAATCGGCCTGGAGTGGCGATGACTAATGCCGAACCGGCGCGCAGGCCCTGGATTTGGGCCTTCTCGGAAACGCCGCCGATGACGAGTGCCGCTTTCGGCATGGTCTTGGTGCACAGCTGCTCGTATTGTTCGTGAACCTGCATTGCCAGTTCGCGCGTTGGTAGCAACACCAGCGCGACGGTGTGACCGACGGGTTCGCGGTTCATGGTTTCAATGAGTGGAATTAGAAATGCCAGGGTCTTGCCGGTGCCGGTTTGGGCGGTCCCGATGACGTCTCGGCCTTCGAGGGCTGGGGGAATTGCGCGTTCCTGGATGGGTGTAAGTTGGGTGAATTCAGCTGCCGCCAGCTTCCGCTGCAATGCGGGAGTCAGGGGCAATTCGGAAAATGTGGTCATTCGATTCTTGATTCTTTCTGGAGGGGCTTGTTGTCACAGACTCCGACACAGGTCGAGAGTGGGCCATGCCGCTCACGTCAAATTGGTAGTTTTAGATTTGGCGCTAACTAAACGGCGGGCAGGAAAAGCGGAGATGAATCTGGTCAAAAGAGTGACCACCGCGAGAACAAGCAAACCGTGGCAAAAGCGTCAGTGATTATTATAGCAGAACGATGCAGAGAGGCCGTCCGTTCCGCGTCTCAGGGATACCTTTAGTAACGCCCGGCTAAATTGTAGAGTGCCTTCGAGATTCGGGCTCTTTGTGGTATGGAAGCCGGGCAGGTTTGAGTTGAGCAGGAGCGAAGCTGTCTATTTCGCGAACGCCGGCAGTACATCCTTCTTGTATTGCTCGAGCGTATCTTCCTCATCTCCACACATGAGATAGATGTTGAATTGAGTAACGCCCGCGTTCGCCAGTGCGTGAAGTTTCTCAATGTGCGCCTTTGCCGGGCCCAGCAGGCAGAAGCGATCCGTAACCTCATCGGAGACGAACTCCGCGTTGTCGCTGCCGACTTCGCAGTGATGAAGGTAATCGTACTTTTCGCGGCTGCGGACGTACGAGGTGAGTGCCGGGGGAAGCTCTTCCGGCTTGTAGCGCGAGATGAGATCGACCACATGGTTTGAAACCAGCGCCGGAAACCAGCGCACATGCTGGCGGCCTGTGTTCACATCATCGGAGACCCAGACTGGCGCCGCTGACATGATTTCTATTTTGGCCGGATCGCGACCCGCGGCTTTGGCGCCCTTCTTCACGAAGCTTACGCACCAGGTGATCAGGTCGGGATCGGCGAACTGGAGGATGATGCCATCGGCAACGCGGCCTGCCATTTCGAGAACCTTCGGACCGTAACCTGCAACCCAAATCGGAGGAGTTCCGCCGCTTGCCCAAGTCAGTTGGGCGGGGTTACCGTCATAATCAATCTCTTTTCCGCTGGTGAGCGCGCGGAAATCGACGATCGACTGCTCAAGCTGGCGGGGCGTAACCGGCTGCTTGCCGAGGACGCGGCGCGAACTGTCTCCTCGGCCAATGCCGAGTTGCATGCGGCCTTCGGAAATGAAATTGAGGGTGGCAAAGAGGCTGGCAGTTACGGTGATGTCGCGGGTCGCGGGATTGGTGACGCAGGTTCCAAGCCGCATGCGTTTGGTGTTCGCGGCCATCAGCGTGAGCATCGGATAGGGATCGAGCCAGAGGACGTGCGAGTCGAAGATCCATCCGTATTCAAAGCCCGCAGCTTCGGCCTGGCGGGTCAGTGCAAGGATGCGATCGACCGTCATATCCGGCTTGATGGTGATGCCAAACTGCATAAAATCTCCTCGGTGATTTGCTCGGTAACTCTCTTTGTAACCTGGGGTTAAAGCCTCTCGCCTGCGATCTGCAAGCCGTTACGAGTGATGAGCGAAGGTCGGCAGTTTAGCATAGAATTCGGTCGAGACTTTTCGGAACTGTAGATGGAGAAAGGCATTCATGAGCTTCGATACCATCATCGCGAATGGGCGCGTGGTGACGGCAACTGACACTTATACGGGCGATATCGCAATCAAAGATGGCAGGATCGCCGCGACCGGACAAATGTTGCCCCGGGAGAACGCGACCAAGATTATCGACGCGAACGGGAGGTATGTGCTGCCGGGAGGAATCGATGTGCACACGCATCTTGATATGCCTTTTGGTGGGACGACCAGCGCCGATGATTTTGAAACGGGCACACGCGCCGCCGCATATGGTGGAACGACGACATTGATTGACTTCGCAATTCAGTACAAAGGACAGACTCTGCGAACCGCGTTCGACGCGTGGATGAAAAAGGCATCGGGACGGGCGGTGTGCGACTATGCGTTTCACTGCATCATTACGGAACTGGCTGACGCGCAGCTCGACGAGATGAACGCGCTGGTGCGCGAGGGCGTCACCAGCTTCAAGCTGTTCATGGCTTATCCCGGCGTGTTCATGCTGGACGACGCCAGTATCTTTAAGGCGTTTCGCACAACGGCGAAGAATGGCGGGCTGGTTTGCATGCACGCCGAGAACGGCAGCGCGATTGACGTAATCGTGCAGCAGGCGCTGGCGGAGGGGAAAAAGGCTCCGAAATATCACGCGCTTACCCGGCCTACCACCGCCGAGGCCGAGGCGACCTCGCGGGCGATTGCGCTGGCCGAAATGGCTGGCGCGCCGGTTTACATCGTGCACCTGAGCTGCAATGACGCGCTGGAAAAAGTACGCGAAGCGCGCGATCGCGGTCTGCCTGTTTACGCGGAGACTTGTCCGCAATATTTGTATTTGTCGCTGGAGAATATGGACGCGCCGGGATTCGAGGGTGCGAAGTATGTTTTTACTCCCCCGCTGCGCGAGAAGTGGAACCAGGAAAAACTTTGGAATGGATTAAAGACCGATCACCTTCAGGTGGTGTCGACTGACCATTGTCCATTTTGCTTTAAGGAGCAAAAGGAATTGGGCCGCGATGATTTCACGAAGATTCCGAACGGCGGGCCGGGCATCGAGCATCGCATGAGCCTGATTTATTCGGGCGGCGTCGCGGCTGGGCGATTCAGCGTGAACCGGTTTGTGGAACTCGTTTCCACCACGCCCGCGAAATTGTTCGGACTTTATCCGCGCAAGGGGACGATTGCGGTCGGGAGCGATGCCGACCTGGTCGTCTTTGATCCCACGCGCAAACACACGATCAGCGCGAAGACACACCACATGCGGGTGGATTACTCGATGTTTGAAGGAATTCAGGTGACGGGCATGCCGGATGTTGTGCTCTCGCGCGGACGGGTGGTCGTCGAGGGAGACAAATTTACGGGTCGTGCCGGCGCGGGAGAGTTTCTGAAGCGCGCGCTATATACGCAACCCTAGCTCTGACGGGTTCAATAGCTGGGCGCAGACTCGCTTAAGTGTCAACGACTGCTTCCATTGCTTTGTCGCCGACAAAGTGGATGAGTATCCCCAGCCACTTGCCGTCTCTGGTCTCAAAACTGATGTCCCACTTGACGGGATCTTCCAGCGGGTCTTCAACGTTGAAACCGCCGAGGTCCAACGCACTAAGAATGTCTTCCGGCAATGATTCCCCACGCCAATTGCGGAACACTTCGTCGAGCTGAGAACGGCAGGCGGTCAGAATGGAGTCAAACCGAGCAGGTAAGTTCAGGTAGAATTCGCGAAGTTCAGCTCGCGGGCCATCTTCTCCTCCTCGCAACGTAATCACCACGACCTTATTGGTCGCGGGGAAATTCCACTCCGCTTCCCAATACGATCGTTCAGGATGCCTATCCATGTGCATGAACACCAAGTTCCCGAAGTCGGGATCGGTCATTTGGAGTGGACGCAGCCACAGCCTGAGATTGCGCAGAAAGCCCATAAAAACAAATCACGTCACCTGCTCGAAGTTAGTGCTTGTCGCCTTGTTCGGTGAAGAATTTTCCTGTCGTCCCCGAAGAGAAATAACGCGACGTTACTGTCTTTTTGCGGGTGAAGAACTCGACCGCGTCCCAGCCATGCACGTGCAAGTCGCCGAAGAATGAATCTTTCCATCCGGAGAATGGGAAATAGGCGGGCGATGCGGCGACGCCAATGTTGACGCCTACCATTCCGACTTCAATGCGGCGGCTGTACTCGCGTACCGCTGCGCCGTTTTCGGTGAAGATGGATGTGCCGTTGCCGCGCGGATCGCTGTTGACGAGAGCGATCGCTTCATCGAGCGAGTCGACATGCATGACGGAGAGTACGGGGCCAAAAATCTCGTCGCGGGCCGCGCTCATTTCCGGTGTGACGTTGTTCAGAATGGTCGGTCCAACGAAGTTGCCGCCCGCCGGAGTGTTCTTCGGGCGGCGGCCATCGACCAGCAGTTCTGCGCCTTCCTTGACGCCATTCTCGATCGCATCATGAATGCGGTCGCAAGAGGCGGGCGAAATTACGGGACCTAGACTCGATTTTGGATCACGACCGTCGCCGGCAATCAGCTTTTCGGCTTCGTCCTTTAACTTGTCCATGATGGCTTCGCGAGCGGCTCCGACTGTAACCATTACCGACCCGGCCATGCAGCGCTGACCGGCGTTGCCGAAGGCGCTGCCGAGAACGTTCGACACGGTCTTATCGATGATTGCGTCGGGCATCACGACCATGTAGTTTTTCGCGCCGCCCAGGGCCTGCACGCGCTTCCCTTTTTCCGCCGCGCGGCGGTAAATATATTTTGCTGTGTTGACCGAACCGACGAAAGAGACGGCGTTGATGCCTGGACTGTCGAGAATTGCGTTCACCACGTCGTGCGCCCCGTGGACCAGATTGACAACGCCTTTCGGCAAGGCGATTTCGTCAAGGATGTGGCAGATCAGTTCGGAGGTAAGCGGAACCTGCTCGGAGGGTTTGAGAACGAACGTGTTGCCGCACACGATGGCGAAAGGCAGAAACCACATCGGGACCATGGCCGGAAAGTTGAAAGGCGTGATGGCGGCGCAGACGCCGACGGGCTGGCGGATCGTTTCGGTATTGATGCCGCGCGAGACACCCTCGAGGACACGGCCTTGCATGGTCATGGGAGAAGCGCAGGCCACTTCGAGGACCTCGATGGCGCGCGTGACTTCGGCGCGGGCATCGGAGAGCACTTTGCCGCCTTCGCGCGTGATGGAGGCGGCGAGTTCGTCGATCCGGCGGCGGAACTGTTCGCGGAGCGCGAAGATAAATTCCGTGCGCTCGCCTACGGCGCGCGCACGCCAATCGGGCAACGCGGCACTGGCCGCGGCAACCGCAGTCTCAACCTCAGCTGCGCCTGACAATGGCACGCGCGCCAGCACTTCGCCGTTGGCGGGATTGGTGACGTCGAGATGGCTTGAGGTCTGTGCGGGAATCCAGCGGCCGTCGATGAAATTGGGAAGAACTCGCACCGCGGAAGATTTCTCGGTGACGGGCGCGGATTCGGTTGGAGTGATGGTGCCTGCCTGGGGTGTCATGGGAACCTCTTCCCTATTCTATTGCGCTGTTTTACCACGTTTTGGGCCGGTCGGCGACGGCGCGCGCGCGGGTGCATGGTAAAATTCACGTCAGACGCGCGTAATCGTCGCAAGTAATCGTCACCAGTAATCGTGGCCAGTAATTATCGCGCAATGGTAGCCTAGGTTCCGCACGTGCAGGCCCGTAGCTCAGTCTGGTTAGAGCGCTTCCTTGACACGGAAGAGGTCGATGGTTCGAGTCCATTCGGGCCTACCATTTTTGTTCATTTACGTACTTCCGGGAATTTCTCGTCTTCTAGGACGGGGTCTGCGGGTTTCGTTCAAAGTGCTTGATCCAGCCCGGTTCGCGGACGTGCTCCTCGTCCAGCCTTCGCAAGCGAGCTGCCATAATTCCGGAGCGTCCAAGATAGCCAAGCACCTGTCCGGAAACTTTGCGATCTACGACCGGGAGGCGGCCGATATCATTACGTAACATCTTGGCGGATGCGTCGTGCAGCAGTTCGTCAGGATAGGTCACGACGACGGCCTGCGTGCCGGCATCGAGCACGGTCATGGCGCCCGCGGGATCTTGATCGAGTGCGCGCATTACGTCGCCGCGTGTAATTACGCCGGCGAGTTTCCCATCGGAATCCATTACGAACATGCCCTGATGCTTGCGCACTTCCGGATCGCCACGGGCGATGCGGTCAGCGAGGTCGCGCACTTTCATCTCTTGGGGCACCTTCGGAACTTCCGGATCCATCGTCTCTGAAACCCGCACCTGCTGAAGCACATCGGCTTCGTACTCCTGATGAATGTGCAGCCCGCGACGGGCCAGTTTCTCGGTCATGATGGAAGCCTTCGGCATGAACTGCATGGCGACACCGTCGGCGATCACGCTGACCAGCATCAAGGGCAATACCGAGTTGTAATCGCGTGTGATTTCGAAGGCAAAGATGATGAAGGTGAAAGTAGCCCGCGAGGCCGCGCCGAACACGGCGCCCATCGCAACCAGCGCGAACGCGCCCGCCGACAGGTTGGCTGCCGGATAGATTCGGTCGATGCCGAGAGCGAAAACTCCGCCGAGAGCCGCGCTCGACATGAACATTGGCGCGAGCAATCCTCCCGAGGTTCCCGAACCGAGTGAGATGACGAGGGCCGCGGCTTTGGCAACCATGACCAGGAGAAGCAATTTCCACGCGAGGTTCGCATTCAGAATGTCGCCAATCGTGTCGTAGCCAACGCCAAAAACGCGCGGCACAAAATATCCAATGATGCCAAGCCCCAGAGCGCCTATCGCCGGCCACCACAGCTCGTCAACGGGCAACTTTTCGAACTGATCCTCGGTCCAGTACAGGAGTTTGCTGAACCCGACGGCTGCGAGACCGCAGATGATTCCAAGCAGCAGATAAAAAGGCAGCGCGTGCGGGATGCCAAAATCCATGGCTGTGACTTTGAACATGGGACCGGCGCCGAGAAGTTGCATGTGGACTGCGGTGGCCAGCGTGCTGGCGATGACGAGCGGAATGAAAGAGCGCGCTTTGAATTCGAACAGGAGAAGTTCAATCGCCAGGATCACGCCCGCGATCGGAGTGTTGAAAGTTGCCGACATGCCGGCGGCTGCGCCAGACGCCAGCAGCACCTTGCGTTCGGAAGCGGTCGTGTGGAAAATCTGGCCGACGAGCGAACCCAGGGCTCCGCCGGTTTGAATGATTGGACCTTCCGCGCCAAACGGGCCCCCGGTGCCGATGGCGATGGCCGCCGATAGGGGCTTTAGAATCGCCACGCGGGGCTCAATGCGGCTGCGGTTCAGCAGCACCGCCTCCATGGCCTCAGGAATGCCGTGGCCCTTGATTTTCGACGATCCATATTTCGCCATGAAGCCGACGATGATGCCGCCGACTACCGGAATCACAATCACCCAGGCTCCAAGCTGAGTGTGGCGTGCGCTCACAAAAATTGTAGAGAAGCGGTGATAGAAGGCGAAGTTGGTAAACAGGCCAATGAGCTTGTAAAGCAGATAGGCAACCCCGCCGGCCAGGAGGCCGATGCCGGCGGCCAGGAACGACATCAGGACCATGCGGAACTGAGCGGGCTCCGCGACGGCCCTCGGTAAGACCTGCGCTCCGGTCGCGGCGATGCCGGAGGAGCGCGATTTTTTGCCTGGTTGGTTCTTAGGCACGAGTTGGCGTCTTCCGGACCTTTTTTTTGTCAGATCGGACAAGTCCTGTTGTGGTCTTAGGATGGTTGCCTACTCGTGCCATCGCGCGCTTCAAGGCAACGATGAGCGCCGGACCGCGCTTCCGAAGTTCCATCCGATGATAGAGTGACAAGCTCCGCAGAATCCTCTCTCCCTTCGGAGTCAACTCCAGCAATACTTCCCGGCGGTCTCCGCCTCCCCGATGGCGCCGGACACAACCTGCGGATGCAAGCCGGTTGGTCAGTTCGACGGCGCTGTGATGCTTGATCTGAAGCCGTTCGGCAAGTTCGCCAACTCGGGGCTGGAGTCCCGCAGGCAAGCCCTTCAAAGCAAGCAACAACTGATGTTGCTGCGGCTCCAGTCCAGCGCCGCGAGCCGCCTGTTCGCTGAAATGCAGGAAGCGGCGAAGCTGGTAACGCACCTCCGCCAGCGATTCGTAATCCGCCGAAGTTTGCGACTTTCCCATAAAGCCGAACGGAGCTATGACGGAAATCTCTCCCGTCACGAGTGTTATACATATCGTATCACGATATATAGGACTTGCCTGAATAACGTATTGGACGGGACGTCCACTCGTATTTGTCGAGCATGATTCAGATTTGACCTCAGGCGTTCCCGCATAGCACAATGACGACTTCGCCGCCGATAGGGCCACCAAATTTCTCAAAGAGGATGTGAATGAAAGCCCGCATTTCCCCAGTTATCACCGTCGCCGTCCTGCTCTCCCTCTGTACTTTTCTTTGCATCTGCGCGGCCGCCCAATCTCCAACTGCGCCGGGGCGGCGATCTATCACGGACAGAGACATCTTCGAGTTCGTCTGGGTGGCCAATCCGCAGGTTTCGCCGGATGGATCACGCGTCGCTTTTACTCGCGTCAACGTTGACGAGAAGCGGACCGGCTATGAATCGTCGATCTGGATGGTTTCGACTTCGGGAGGAGGAGCGCCAGTCCGCCTGACGAACGGCAAGCACGATGCTCAGCCGCGCTGGTCGCCGGATGGAAGGCGCATTGCCTTTATTCGGGGCGGAGACAAAGATGAAGCCGGCAAACCGAAGCCGGCGCAAATCGCGCTGCTTTCGCTCTCGGGCGGCGAGGCCCGCATCATCACCGATCTGCCGAAGGGCGCAAGCGGGCCGGTCTGGTCGCCCGATGGAAAGCGAATCGCTTTTTCAAGTTCCACGACGCCCGAAGACATCGAGAAAGCGGCGCGCAAAAAAACGCATCCTGAAGCCGAGAGCGAACACGAGTCCGATGTCCATGTAATAAGCCGGGCGGTTTACCGCGACAACGACGAAGGTTTTCTGGACTTCAAACGGCACCAACATATCTGGATGGTTGACGTGCCTGCCAGCTTCGAGGATCAGCCCAAACCTGTGCAGCTTACCAGCGGCGATTATAACGAGAGGGAAATTCGCTGGACCAACGACGGATCGCGCATTTACTTCCTGACCTCGCACGTCGACGAGCCCTACTACGAATTGCCTACCACCGAAATCTACTCCGTGCCGGCCACGGGTGGCGCGGCCACAAAATTTGCGACGATTCCGATGGGCATTGGCGATTTCACACTCAGTCCCGATGGACGACGCGTCGCGTTCCACGGGTCGATCGAGCAGCCGGTGCGGTCTTACTCACAGCCCGACCTTTGGGTGATGGACATGAATCCCGATGCGCGGCCGGCAAACTTGACCGCCGATTACGACTACGCGGTGGGCGATGCCGTTTTCGGCGACAATGCCGCTCCGCGCGGCGGCAATGGAGCTAGTCTTCACTGGTCTCCCGATGGGCGTTCGCTTTATGACATCGTCGCCGAACGCGGGCGCACGCCGATTATTCGAGCGGACGCCCAATCCGGCGCGGTGACCGAGATTACTCACGGCGATCAGGCCGTTCTGGATTTTTCGGTTACGCCGGACGCGCGCACGATTGTCGCGCTCGTCTCGACGCCGGTTGCGATCGGCGATCTTTTTGCCATTGCGCCCGACGGCGGGCAGACGCAACTTACCGACTTCAACCACAAACTTTGGTCGCAGCTTAATCTTACTGAGCCCGAAGAAATTGATTACAAGACCTTTGACGGGAAAAACATTCAGGGATGGATTCAAAAACCGCCGAATTTCGATCCGCACAAGAAGTATCCGATGATCCTCGACATCCACGGCGGGCCTCATGCCGCCTATGGCTGGGTCTTCGACCATGAATTTCAGTGGATGGCGGCGAAGGGCTACGCCGTCCTCTACGTCAACCCGCGCGGTTCGACGAGCTACGGGGAAGATTTTGCCAACATTATTCAGTATCACTATCCGGGCGACGACTATCGCGATCTGATGATTGGGGTGGATGAGCTTCTGAAGCGCGGCTATGTGGACGAGAAAAAACTAGGCGTCACCGGGGGCAGTGGAGGGGGCGTGCTCACGGATTGGACGGTGACGCAGACCGATCGCTTCGCGGCGGCGGTTTCGCAGCGCGATATTTCCAATTGGGCGTCATGGTGGTACACAGCCGATTTCACGATGTTCCAGCCGCAATGGTTCAAGGCGCCGCCATTTGAAGATCCGCAGGATTATGCCAACCGGTCTGCGATCACGTTCGTCACGAAGATTCACACGCCGATTTTGTTCGTGCTCGGCGAGTCCGATTCGCGAACGCCACCCGACTCCGGCGGGGAGCAATTATTTCGCGCGCTGAAATATTTGAAGCGCCCGACTGCGATGGTTATGTTCCCGCGCGAGACACACGAACTTTCGCGGTCGGGAGAGCCGTGGCACCGGGTCGAGCGGCTTGACTACATTGTGGGATGGTTTGATGAATGGTTGATGGGAGTTCCGCACCACGAGTTTGATATCAACCCGCACGAGGAAAAAGCTGCCGCGAATTGATCGTGCCGGCGGTGAGACGGGCAGGCCCCGTCTCTACTTATGGCCATGGATAGCACACACGATTCGGATGCGGACGGAGCTACTTCTTTCGCGCATTTAATTCGTCGAGCTTACGCTTAAGCTCTTCGAGCTTTTGCCCCGCCTCGCCGAGCTTTCCTTCCGCCGTTAAGCGCTGGTAGTCGGATAAATCCCTGGCGGCTCCGGTGATCAGGTCATTGAGGTCGGTGGGCCTCGTACCGGGCGTTGATTGCGCCGCACCCGATGGCGCGCCGCTCGTGCCATGCGGCGATTCGGCGGATGCAGGTCCGGCGGTGAGCGATGGGGTCTCTCCTCCAAACAACGACCTCAGCGCCGACTCGAATGTGGGACCATAGGCGAGCCGGTCTTGCAGAGCGAGCACTACCAGACGCAACTCGGGCATGGGGCTCCGCTCGGCTTGCAGGTAGATGGGTTCGGCGTACAGCAGCGCGCGGCCGCATGGAATTACCAGGAGCGTTCCGCGCCGCACATGCGAGCCTTGCTGATTCCATAACGTCAATTGTCCCGAGAGCTGGGCATTTTGGTCGATGCGTGCTTCGACTTGCAACGGGCCATCGACCAGCTTCGTTTTTGGAAAGTCGTAGACAACCGATGTGCCGTAGTTTGCGCCGTCACTGCGGCCGGCGATCCAGCCAATCAGATTGTTTCGGTTCGCGGGGGTGAAGGGCAGAATTTCCACGAACTCGACGGCGGATTCGCCGGGTAATTTCATCAGCACGAAGTTGGGATCCATGCCTTGCGTCCGCTGCTCGCCGCCCTGGCTCATGCCGACCTCGGAGGCAATGGCCCAGAGATCTTCGCGGTTGTAGAAAACTTCGGGATCGGTCATGTGATAGAGACCGTAGACGGAGGCTTGCAGCTTGAGGAGCAACTCGGGATAGCGCACGTGCTTATGCAGGTCGACGGGCATGGCTGCGGCGTCTTTAAATAAGGATGGAAATATTTTTCGATATGCGGCGATGATGGGGTCCTGGGCGTCAAAGACGTAAAAGGTGGTGGTCCCGTTGTAGGCGTCGATCACCGCCTTGACGCTGTTGCGCATGTAGTTAATCGGATTGCCGTTCAGGTCATAGTGACTGGAATACGGATAACTGTCTGAAGTCGTGAATCCATCCATGATCCAGGACAGGCGGCCATCGTCGCCGACTACGATGTAGGGGTCGGCATCGAAGGTTAGGAGCGGCGCGAGCTCCGTCACGCGATCGCGCACATTGCGGCGCATCAGCAGCCGGCTTTGCGAATTGATATCGTCGCTGAAGGGCAGCTTGGCGAGGTCGTCCTGGTCGAAGGCGATGATCAGGCGGCGGAAAAATCCGCCGATCGGAATGCCGCCCGTTCCCTGATAGGACGTGAGGTTATTGGTCTCGCCCTGCGGGTAATTGAATTCCTGTTGCCGCGTTTTAACGTAGACGTCGGTATTCGTCAGTTCTCCGAAATAGATTTCGGGCTGGGTTACGTTGATGCTCTTCACCGTGCTTTGGACAGGCATGTTACTGAGAATCAAAGTGGGCAGGCCCTCGGAGGTAAAGCCATTCACCGGATTCATGGTGATCCCATAGCCGTGGGTGTAGATGAGCTTTTCGTTGATCCAGTTCTGGCTGCTTTCCGGAAGCTTATCGACGTTGAGTTCGCGAGTGGCTAGCATCATCTCGCGCAGATTGCCATCGATTTCATATCGATCGATGTCGATGTCAGGAAAATCGTAATAAGTTCGTATCTCCTGAATCTGGCGCAGCGTGTCCTGCAAGGCATGCCAATCCCACAGGCGGATATTTTGCAGCGTCGCCTGGTTGTCGGCCGGGTCGGCGGCTTCGACCGTCGTCTCGGCCGGAAACTTGCGCTGCAAAACGCGGTCCAGCCCGTAAGCCCGGCGCGTCATCTCGATGTTATGGGCGATATAAGGAGTCTCGCGAACGAGTTCGTTGGGCTTCACGATAAAGTTGCCGACGTACCAGCCAACGATTTGCAGCGCGAAATAGCAGACCACCGCCGGAACGACCGCGGCCGCCAGCCAGCGCACGCGCGGCGGCGACACGACGTTGATGAGCGCAATCGCAGCACCCACGATCAAAGCCACGCAAACAATTAGCAGGCCGATCAGCGTGATATGCGCGTCGGTGTAATTCACGCCGGAAAAGACAGTGTGCTCTTCGAACAAGGCCTCGTAGCGGCTGATGTAGACACGCATGGCGAGCACGAGCAGCAAGAATCCGAAGGCAACGGAGAATCCGCGCCACGGCAACGGGATCGAACTACCGCGCCGCCCTGCAAATACGCGCGTGCTGCCCGTGATCAGGATGAAAAAGAACGCGATGCCACAGGCGATCACTGCGACCGTCAGGAGCCAACCCGTCACCAACTGCCAGGCAGGAAGCGTGAAGAGATAAAAGTGCAGCGAACGGCCGAAGATGGGATCGAGGGCGCCGGCAGCCGTCTGGGGTGCATACCAATACGTCGCGAACGTCGGCCACTCCGACATCATACCGGCGCCGGTCGTTGCAGCAATCAGGAGGGACACCGCCAGCACAATCAGACGTAAGATGCGTTCCACGGGGAGCTTTATCGGATGGCCGCCGATGAAGATGACGCTGCCGCTCAGAAGATCCGCCTGATAGGCGCGGCGCAGGATCAGAAACCATCCATAAAGAATGACGAACGTAGCCGCGGAAAATGCCACGAACACTTCCCATTGCAGGCTCAGCATCTTGCGGAAGACGTCTTCGTAGCCGAGAGAGCCGAACCAAATGAGCTCAACGTAATACGAGAGCGCGGTGCGGCTGCTAAACAGGAGCAGGGCCAGCAGGACGATGACAAGAAAAAATCGGCGGCGGGGCAACTCTGGCATCCGCCTTTGTGGCGGCCAATCGATGGATTCGGGCATGGCTCTCCGCGCTCACAAGCGCTTCCGTCTGACTTTTCAATCGACGGGCTATTGTAGCGCGCTGGCTATGCGCCGAGGGGAAAGATGATATGCAAAGCCGTCAACGTAAGCGACTGGACGAAAACCACCACTAAGGAGGCGTGAGGATCTTGGAGCGGCCGGTGGCCTTGACGGGCGTTCGAGCACGCTTGCGCGTGCCCGCCGCTTTCTCGCACGAGTTTACATGGTGCTGATGCGGATGTAGCGTTTCAGATCAGGGAGCGCATTGACGACAACATAACCCACAAACAACAGGCTGGCGGCTCCAAAGACGTTTCGTAAGACTCTAAAAGCTTTCATGAATCCTCCTGAACAACACATGACTGCACTAGGATTCCCCGGACCGGCGCGGGGAAGCCTCAGCAGGCATTTTGTTTGGCGTGCGCTACGGCTTTTGGAAGGGCTTCCTACCATTTAGCCCCGAGTGACGGGATGGTGAATCTTCTCCACGGATTTGCGCGGATGCGTTGAAAGGGTAAATCACGATTCACGCAATTGCGGTAAACGGGAGCAGACGAAGAAAAGTTAGAACGATTGGAGCAATCCGCGACTGAGTGCGCCGCGTGCCGTCTTGACCTCATTACGTTGGCGGGCCTACCATTAGCTGCCAACAGCAGGTTTGAGGCCTCGTGCATGATCGGCCAGACAGTCTCCCACTACCGGATCGTTGGAAAGCTCGGTGGTGGTGGCATGGGCGTGGTTTATGAGGCTGAAGACACTCGCCTTACGCGACATGTAGCCCTGAAGTTCATTCCTGAAGACATGGCCAAGGACAAGAAGTCCCTGGACCGTTTCGTGCGCGAAGCACGCGCCGCCTCGCAGCTTAATCATCCCGGCATCTGCACCATCCACGACATCGACGACAACGAGGGCCACCCGTTCATCGTCATGGAGAAGCTTGAGGGCTCGAGCCTGAAAGACCTGATGCGCAGCCGGAAGATGGAAGTCGACGAGATTCTGGACATCGGCATTCAGGTCGCAGACGCGCTGGCGGCTTCGCACGCCAAGGGAATCATTCATCGCGACATCAAGCCCGCCAACATTTTTGTTGCGCAAAATGGACAGACAAAAATTCTCGACTTTGGGTTGGCCAAGATGGTGCACGATCCGAATTCGAGCGAAGCGGCAATGGAAGATTCGCTGACGGCCATGGGCGTAATTCCGGGGACGGCCGTTTATATGTCTCCCGAGCAGGCGCGCGGCGAGGAACTGGATGCGCGCAGCGATCTGTTTTCGCTCGGAGTTGTGCTGTACGAGATGTCAACGGGCAAAAAGCCGTTTGCTACGGGCAACGTCATCACAACGCTTGATGCCGTGCTGAACCAAAAGCCGGTCTCGCCCTTGCAGCTCAATCCCAAACTTCCTCCGGACCTCGAGGGCATCATCGGCCGGGCGATGGAGAAGGAACGCGGGCATCGCTATCCGAATGCGCTGGCGATGAAGGGTGACATGCAATCGCTGCGGCGTGACACCGAAAGCGGGATGACCAAGTCGGGTCTTCGGCGTCCGATGCTGCCCTACCGCCTGGCGACCACCACCTTTCAGGCGACCACGCGCTGGTCGACATACATTCTGCTTGGAGTTACGGCGCTGCTCTTGACGGTGCTGCTTGCAATGGGCGCCTGGTGGTACAAGCACCGGGGCGCAATGGTCGTAGCGGCTCCGAAGAATACGATCGCGGTGCTGCCGCTCCAGAATATGAACGGCGACATCAGCGTGGAGTTCCTGCGCTTCGCGCTCGCCGACGAAATCGCCAATACATTGACGTACATGCGCAGCCTCGACGTCCGGCCGTCCGCCATGACGCGGAAGTTTGTGGGCAACGACATCGATCCAGCAGCCGCGGGCCGCGAGGTTCATGTAGCTACCGTGATTACCGGACATTTTCTGAAGCAGGGCAACCGGCTGCTGATTACGCTCGAAGCGATTCAGGTTAACGGCAACCGGCTTTTGTGGCAGACCAACTTAACCGCCAGTGCCGACGATCTGATCACGCTCCAGTCGCAAATCTCGGCCCAGATACGGCAGGGATTGCTGCCCACTCTGGGCGTGGCGGGCGGGTTCCTCGATACCAGCACGCGGCCAAAGAATCCCGAGGCCTACGATCTCTACCTCCACAGTCTGGCACTGCCGCACGATCCGGGACCTAATAAGGATGCAATCGCCGTGCTGGAGCACGTGGTCGAGGTCGATCCTAGTTACGCGCCCGCTTGGGAGCAGCTTGGCTTGCGTTGCTACTACGACGCCGATTATTCGGATGGCGGCGAGGCGATGTTCCAGCGCTCGAGCAAGGCGTATGAAAAAGCCCTTGAACTTGATCCCAACCGGATCGTCGCCGCGGGGCAGCTCATTAACAACCACGTGGAGCGTGGCGAACTCGGTACGGCTTACCAGGAGGCGCTCGCGCTGGTGAAGCGCCGACCCGACAGCCCGCAGGCTCATTTCACAATGGGATATGTCTATCGCTACGCGGGGATGCTGGAGCAGTCGACCAGCGAGTGCGATACTGCGCTGGCACTCGATCCGGGAAACTACGCCTTCCGGTCGTGCGCCTGGGCGTTCATGGAACTTGGAAAAACCACGCGCGCTGAAGAATACGTTCGCCTGGATGCGGGATCGGAATGGGCCGCTTATGTGCAGCCGTCGATCCTGTTGCGCGAAGGGAAGGTTCAGGAAGCGCGCGAGGCGGTAAAGCACATGCCGTCGGCTCCGCGCTATCATCGCGATCTGCTCGAATCTTGCCTGGGATTGCGGCCGGCGTCGGAACTGGATCGTATCGCGCATGAGGCCGAAACGAGTTTGCCGACCGACCCCGACCCGGAAACGTGGTATTACGAGGGCGCAATTTTGGCGTACTGCGGCAAGAAAGAAGCCGCCTTGCACATGCTGGAGAGCGCGGTCGAGCAGAATTATTGTGCGTACTCGAATCTGCTTTCCGATCCGCTGCTCGCCAAGCTTCGCACAGATACAGCGTTTGACAAAGTGTTGACTGAGGCCGGCAACTGCCAGGAAGCGGTGCGCGCAGCCGCCAATTCTTTGGGGCACTGATAAAATCCTAAGCGCCGGCGGAATTCGGCTTACCGATTGCGATTCGGAACGTCCAAAACTGTTAGAATTTCGCGTTGCCTGCCCGCTTGCTCGGGTTGACGAATTCATTTTGCAAAAGTCCTCCTCACAACACTCTCCAACAGGAGCCTCCATGACTGCCATCAGGAAAATTGTCGCGCTTGCGATTCTCGCGTGCGCTTTTTCTCTTCTTCTCTCAGCCCAGGAAAAGGAAGGGCGCTTGATGCTCTTCCCCGACATTCATAACGACAAAGTTGCATTCGTATACGGCGGCGATATTTGGCTGGCGGCGAGCTCAGGAGGCGAGGCGAGGCGTGTTACTTCGAATCCGGGGCGCGAGCAGTTCCCGAAATTTTCGCCCGACGGAAAGTGGCTCGCGTTCACCGCCCAGTACGACGGGAATTTCAACGTGTATGTAATGCCCGCCGATGGTGGACAACCGACGCAGCTGACGTTCTATCAGGGACAGGCGCAGCCGCTCAGCGACCGCATGGGCATACTCAATGAAGTGATTGGCTGGACGCCCGACAGCCAGAGCGTAATTTTTCTTTCGCGGCGCGATGCCTCTAATGGATGGACGAAGCGGCCCTACACGATCAGCATCAATGGCGGAATGGAAAAGCCGATGGTCATGGAGGAAGGCGGGTTGCTGTCGTTTTCGCCCGATGGGCAGAAGATCGCATACAACCGCATTTTCCGCAATTTCCGGCAGTGGAAGCGCTACACCGGGGGCCTGGCGCAGGACATCACGATCTACGATCTGAAAAATAATTCCGTGGATGGAGTGATACCACACACCGACTACACCGACACGTTTCCGATGTGGCATGGCAACACGATTTTCTTCACGTCGGATCGCGGGCCCGAGCATCGGCTGAATATTTACAGCTATGACACGGGAAGCAAGCAGGTCGAGCAACTGACGAAGTTCACCGATTTCGATTGCATGTGGCCGAGCATGGGGCCGGATGCCATTATTTTTGAAAACGGCGGCTATCTTTACACTTTCGATTTTCAAACCCAGCAGCCGAAGAAACTAACGATTTACCTGAACGGCGAGCGCGACCAGGCGATGAAGCACTGGGTCGATGCCAGCCGTCATATTACGGACTTTGACATCGCTCCCGATGGCAAGCGCGCGGTGTTTGCGGCGCGCGGGGAAGTTTTCACGGTGCCGGCCAAGGAAGGCAGCGCCCGCAACCTGACGCACTCACCGGGAGTGCGCGAGCAGAAAGTGGCGTGGTCGCCGAACGGACAGTGGATCGCGTACATCTCGGATCGCACCGGTGAAGACGAGATCTTCATCGCCCCCCAGGATGGAATGGGACCGGAAGAGGAGATCACGAGCGGCCACAAGGGATTCATGTTCCAGCCGGCCTGGTCGCCGGACAGTTCGAAGATCGCTTGGGCGGACCAGACTTTAAGACTTTGGTATGTCGACATCAAGACGAAGCAGCCGGTGGAAGTCGATCGCGCGAAGTTCTTCGAAATTCAGAATTACAACTGGTCCCCCGATAGCGAGTGGCTCGCTTACGATAAGCCGGAGGAATCCGGAATCAGTGTCGTTTATCTTTACAGCCTGGCCGACAAGAAAATCACGCCGGTCACTTCCGTTCTGAATAACAGCTTTGCGCCGGTTTTCGATCCGGGCAAACGATACCTGTATTTCCTGTCGGATCGCGACTTCAACGAGGTGCTGGGCAACATCGACTTTGAATTTGCCAACCCCAAAACCACGCGCGTTTATATGGTGACGTTGACGGCCGATGAGCCGTCGCCATTCCCAGCGTTGAGCGATGAAACGAAAATAAAGACTGAGGAACCGGGGGCGGAAGCGACGCCCGGTCCGGAGACTAAACCCGAGGGCAAGAAGAACAAACATACGCCCGCGAACAGCAAAGAAAAGAAGAGCGAGGAGAAGGCGGCTGAACCCGAGAAGAAAGAAGCGCCGAAGGTATTCAAAATCGATCTCGACGGAATTCAGAATCGGATCGTTGCGCTCGCGGTGCCACCGGCACAGATCCGGGCGTTCGATGCTTCGAAAGACGCGATCTACTACTCCACGTCGCCTATTAACGGGCTTTCCGGGCCGATCCCGGGAGAAGAACCGGCGATTCATGCCTACGACCTGAAAGACCGCAAAGACAAAATTCTGATCGAAGGGGCGATGCGCTTTGCCCTTTCTTCAGACGGTTCAAAGCTCCTGTATCGAGGCAATGGTCCGCCCAAGTTTGGCATCATCGACGCCAAGCCACCCGATTCGCCGCATAAGCCGGGTGAGGGAAATCTCGATCTCAGCGGTCTGCGGGCCGAGGCCGATCCTCCACTGGAATGGAAGCAAATGTACAACGAGGTCTGGCGGCAGGAGCGCGATTACTTCTTCGAAAAATCGATGAATGGCGTCGATTGGCAGAAGGTACACGATCAGTATGCGCAGTTGCTGCCGTATGTCGCCGACCGTTATTCGCTCACGTACATCATGGCCCAGATGATCGGCGAGTTGTCGAACTCGCACACCTATGTCGGCGGCGGAGAGTACCCCGAACTGCATGGGGTGAACGTTGGCTTGCTGGGCGCGGACTATGAAGTCGATTCCGCAAGCGGCATGTACCGCTTCAAGAAAATCTATACCGGCGAAAATTGGGATGCGGAGACGCGTTCTCCATTAACCGAGCCGGGCGTAAACGTGAAAGAAGGCGACTATCTGGTCGCGATCAACGGCCAAACTCTCCGCTCGCCGCAGACGCCTGACGAGCTGATGGTGAACGCTGCAAACCAGGTGGTGACACTGACCGTGAACTCGAAACCCAGCGCCGAGGGCGCGCGCAAAGTTGTCGTCAAGCCGATCGCCGACGAATTCAACCTGCGCGAACTCAATATGGTGGAGACCAACCGCAAGAAGGTCGATGCGGCCAGCGGCGGGAAGATAGGCTACGTCTATCTGCCTGACATGGGGGCCGACGGCCTGAATGCATTCGTCAAAGAGTATTTTCCGCAGATTCGCAAGGAGGGAATCATCTTTGACGTGCGCTATAACGGCGGCGGGTTTGTGGATCAGCTGATCTTTGAGCGGCTGCGGCGCATCGTTGCAGCCATGGGCAGCTCCCGCAACTTTGCGCCGGGCCCGGTTCCCGGCCAGGCCTTCTACGGATACATGGCTTGCGTCACGAATCACTATGCGGCGTCAGACGGCGATTTCTTCAGCTACTTCTTCAAGCAATACAAGCTGGGGCCGCTTATCGGCACTCGCACCTGGGGCGGAGTACGGGGTATTCGCGGACAAATGCCGCTGATGGATGGCGGCTACATCACGCGGCCGGAGTTCTCGCTTTATAGCCTCGACAGCAAGTGGCTGATCGAGAATCATGGCGTGCAGCCGGACGTGATCGTGGACAATCCTCCCGATCTGGTTGTGAAGGGACAGGACCCGCAGCTGGAGAAAGCCATCGACATGGTGATGCAGGAGATTAAGGCGAATCCCAAGAAGTTTCCGCCGCCTCCGCCGGACTTGCCGCCGTATCCGGCGGGGCCGGGAATGTAACAAACGAAGCCGCGAGTTGCGAGTCTCGAGCGAAGCTTGTGGGACGCTCGAGGCTTGTAACTCGCGACTGGAGTTCCTCACCCTTCACCACACATTGGATGCAATACTGCGGTTCGCCCCTTCAGTCTTCAAACTCCTACCTGCTTCGGTCACGTGTTACCAGGATTCCAGAACAATTTTCCAGGGAAACCATCGATTGCTCTTGGGCAAGAGCAAAAAGAGGGCGAAGCTCGCGCCCTAGGACTTCGGTGCTCAACTCGGGACGTGATCCTTCCGATGAGAAGGTAATCCATGAATGAAAACGACGACATCGTCAAAGAGTTTCTAGTTGAGAGCTACGAGAACCTGGACCGTCTGGACCGCGATCTGGTGGCTCTGGAAAAACACCCTTCGGACCGGGAGATTCTGGCCAGCATTTTCCGGACGATCCATACCATTAAGGGGACGACAGGGTTTCTCGGTTTCGGCAAGCTCGAAGCGGTCGCCCATATCGGTGAAAATCTGCTGGCGAAGCTGCGGGACGGGCAGCTCCAGCTTCATCCGGCGCTGACGACGGCTCTGCTCGCAATGGTGGATGCCGTGCGGCAGATGCTGGCCAGCATCGAGGCGTCGGGAAATGAAGGTGAGCGCAATGACCAGGAATTGATCGCCCGGTTGACGCGCCTGCTGCAACCAGAGGGCGCAGCGCCCGCCGCCGCAGCCGCACCGTCTGCGAAAACGAAAAAGATAAAAAAGAGCGATTCAGTTCCGTCCCTTACTCCGACCAATTCGGCGGCAAAAAACGAAGCCGCCGCCGAGGTTCCGAAATCCGTAGCCCAACCGATCCTCGCCCTGCCGACCGAGGAAAGCGTGCACGCACCGGAGGACGTTCCGGATGAAATCCAGATGGAGCCGGCGGCGGCCGAAGCCAGGACGCAAGAAGTTGCCGAGAACTCGTCTTCGTCCACGCCATCGGCACACGGTCACAGCGCCAGTGAAAGCACGATCCGCGTGGACGTCAGCCTGCTCGACAAATTGATGAATCTGGTGGGCGAACTGGTGCTGGCGCGCAACCAGATTCTCCAGTTCACCAAGAAAACCGAAGAGACGGGCCTGGTCACCGCGGGGCAAAGGCTCAACCTGATTGCGAGCGAGTTGCAGGAGAGCGTTATGAAGACGCGCATGCAGCCGATCGGGAGTGTCTGGAGCCGCTTTCCGAGAACGGTTCGCGACGTAGCGCTGGCATGCGGCAAGCAGGTGCGCATCCAGATGGAAGGTCAGGAGACCGAACTCGACAAGACCCTGATCGAGGCAATTAAAGATCCCTTGACGCATCTGGTACGCAATGCCGTCGACCATGGCGTCGAGCATCCGGAAGCGCGCCGCGCTGCCGGCAAGGACCCGGAAGGCGTGCTGTCTCTGCGGGCATTTCATGAGGGCGGACAAGTCAACATTGAGATATCGGATGACGGCGCCGGGCTGAACCTTCAGAAAGTTGCCCAGAAAGCGGTGCAGAAGGGATTGATCACCGGCGATCAGGCCGCGCGCATGACGGAACGAGAGATGGCGAACCTGATCTTCGCGGCGGGTCTTTCGACGGCGGAGAAGATCACCAATGTGTCCGGCCGCGGTGTGGGCATGGATGTGGTCAAGACCAACATCGAGCGCATCGGAGGCACGGTCGATCTGCAAACCACACTTGGCAAAGGCACCACCGTCAAGATCAAGATTCCGCTCACGCTCGCCATTGTTCCCGCACTGATTGTTACGAGCGCGGGACAGCGCTTCGCGATCCCGCAGGTCAGCCTGCTGGAACTGGTTGGCCTCGACGGCAACCAGGCCCAGAAGGGCATTGAGATGATCCATGGAGCGCCGGTGTACCGGCTGCGCGGGCGCCTGCTGCCTCTGGTGCATCTGACGCAGGTGCTCAAGACAGGCCCCGCCGGCAACGAAAACTCGCCGCACGGCGGGATGGATCGCGGTAGCGTTAGCGGGACGGATCGCGGGAAAGGGTTCGAGCGCGTCAACATTGTTGTTTTGCAAGCCGATGGGCGGAGATTCGGGCTGGTAGTGGACGAAATCTCCGACACTGAGGAAATTGTTGTCAAGCCGCTCGGCCGGTATTTGAAAAATATCAGCGTGTACGCTGGAGCCACCATCATGGGCGACGGCAAAGTGGCGCTCATCCTCGATGTGCTGGGCCTCGCCCAGTCCTCCAGTATCGTGGCCGAGACGCACGAGCGGGCACGGGCCGAACAGGAGCAGGCCAAGGTGGAAGACGGCGACCTGCAAAAACTGGTTCTGTTCGCGGGCCGAGCCGGTTCGCGCCTGGCGGTGCCTCTGAATATGCTGGCTCGTCTCGAAAACATTCCCGGGGAAAATGTGGAGCGCTCCGGAAATCAGTGGGTCACTCAGTACCGGGGACAGATTCTTCCCCTCATCCGCATCAGCCATGCGCTCAAGGAACGGCGGAACATGAATCGCACGGACGATGTTCTTATGTTGCCGACCAGTAGCACGCTCCAGGTCCTGGTGCTTGAAAATGAGGGCCACGCCTTCGGCCTGGTGGTGAACGAGATTCTCGACATTGTCGAAGGGGGCGCGGGGCCGCAATCTCCGCCGACCCGCGTCGGTGTGCTGTATTCCTCGGTGATCTCGGACCGCGTAACTGAACTCCTGGACGTACCGGCCATCCTGAGCGCGGGAGAAGCGTTTGAGCCCTTTGGGGCGGAGGCGGCCAGCGCGGCCGGGAGCTGAACTCATGTCAGAGACACGCCAATTCTGTTCGTTTTATCTGGATCATCTGCTGTTTGGAATCGAGTCGCAGAAGATTCAAGAGGTGGTGGCCTATCGCGAGCTGCGGCCGGTTCCGCTCGCTCCTTCGGTCGTGAGTGGGCTGATGAACCTGCGGGGGCAGGTGGTGGTCGCTTTCGAACTGCGACGCCAGCTCGAACTCGCGGAGCGACCCGCAAATATGACGCCGGTGTGTCTGATGGTGCGCGCCGATCAGGGAACGGTCTGCCTGCTGGCGGACGAGGTTGGGAACGTGCTCGACGTGGGAGAAGAGACGTTCGAGCCCGCGCCAGAGACGCTTTCCCGGCGTCTGCGCTCAGTGATTCTGGGCGTCCACAAACTCGAAGGACAGCTGATGCACGTGCTCGATACCGAGCGGGCGTGCGAGGTGGAGATCGCGGGCCGAGGGCAGACGAGCGCGGGTTGAAATGCAAGGAACGTGGCGCGGCCATCCCGCCCATTGCACTCCGGAAGTTTGCGGTGGAAATGAAGCGATGCGACACCGACGAGAGAAGCTTTTATTGACAAGCTCTTAGTCATGAGGAGAAGGAAGATGAATAAGTTGGGCCTGAAGGCAAAACTGAGCATGGGTTTTGGCGCACTCCTGCTGATTCTGGTGATCATGGGAGTGGTGGCGTACAACGCGGTGGGAGAGCTTACGGAAATCTCAGGCCGGGTGGTAAAGATGATGGCCAAGAAAGACCAGGCGTCGGAGCTTGAAGCCTCGGTCGAAAAACAGTCGACCGGCGTTCGCGGTTTCCTGCTAGCTGGCCAGGAGGATCTGCTCAAACATGACGAAGAGGGGAAGCAGGAATACTCCGAGAACATGGAAAGACTGCGGCAGACCATTTACACCGAGGAGGGCAAACGATTCCAAGCGGAAATTCAGGAGTATTACGACCGATTTCGCAAGAGTGCCGACCAGGAAATCGAGTTGCGCCGAGCGGGCAAGTTAAAAGAGGCGTCCGACCTGGCCTTTAACCCGCAGACGGAAGAGGTTCGGACAAATCTGCGCAAGTCAGTCAGCGACCTGGTGAGTCTGGAAGAGAAACTTAAAGACGAACTCTTGAAAGAGCAGACTGCAGCCGAAACGCGAGTGCGCCTGACAGTGATAACGCTCGCCTTCGCCGGGGTGGTGATTGGTCTAGTCGTTGCGATGCTGATTGCCGGCGCCATCATGCGAGCGCTGGCCCGAATGCTGATACTGATTGAGGAGATTGCCGGCAACAACCTGGCGGTTAAAGACATGGAAATCACCTCGCAGGACGAACTGGGAAGGGCCGGCACCGCGCTCAACCATATGAAGAATAATCTGCACGAGATGGTTCAATCGATGCGGGGCACGGCGGAACAGGTGGCGGCGGCGAGCGAAGAACTCTCCTCGACCTCGCAGCAGATCACCGCCAATTCGGAAGAGACGACAGCGCAGGCAAAAGTGGTTTCGGACGCGGGTGGTCAGGTGAACACCAACCTTCAGACTCTGGCCTCGGGCGCCGAAGAGATGAATGCCACCATCGGCGAGATCGCGAAGAACGCGACTGAAGCGGCGCGGGTCGCGGGCGAAGCGGTCACCGCCGCCGAAGCCGCCAATCAGACTGTGGCGAAGCTCGGTTCCTCGAGCTCGGAGATCGGCAAAGTCGTGGAGGTCATCACGTCGATTGCACAGCAAACCAACCTGCTCGCCTTGAACGCAACCATTGAAGCCGCGCGCGCCGGTGAAGCGGGCAAGGGCTTCGCGGTGGTCGCGAATGAAGTCAAGGAATTGGCCAAGCAGACGGCCAAGGCGACCGAGGAGATCAGCGGGAAAATTGCCATCATTCAGGAAAATACGACCGGGGCGGTGAGCGCGATCGGCGGCATTCGCGAGGTGATCGACAAGATCAGCCAGATTTCGACCACGATCGCGACCGCGGTCGAAGAACAAAGTGCGACGACCGGAGAGATGGCACGCAACGTCTCGGAGGCAGCGCGGGGAGCAAGCACGATTGCCAGCAACATCAGCGGGGTAGCGCAGGCGGCGCAGGATACTTCGACCAACGTCGGCCAGGCGCAGGCCGCCACTCAGCACCTGGCGAGCATGGCTAGTGAATTGCGCGAACTGGTCGGCCGGTTCAAGGTCTGGGACGGTGATAACAAAGGCGCAGCGGCAAGCGCAACACCAGTCCGCAGCCGGTCGACCGCGGCCGGCCGCTGAAACTGGAATTGACAGAGGAACGCAGACCAAAAAAGCAAAGCAAGGGAGCTGCAACCGTGGCGCCAATCCGGATATTGATCGTTGACGATTCCGCGCTCATTCGCCGCCTGCTGGCCGAAGTGCTGGCGGCCGATCCGGAGATCGACGTAGTGGGCGCGGTCGGCGCAGGCCATCTGGCGCTCGCCGCCCTGCCCGGGCTGAAGCCGGATCTGGTAACGCTCGACGTCGAAATGCCCGGGATGGATGGCATCGCGACGCTGGTCGAGATTCGCAAAATCGATTCGCGCCTGCCGGTCATCATGTTCAGCACTCTGACAGGTCCGGGCGCGGCCGCGACCGTGGAGGCATTGGCGCGCGGCGCGAGCGATTATGCGACCAAGCCTTCGAACACGGGCAGCCAGGAAAAGTCGCGCGAGCGGGTGCGCGAAGAACTGATTCCGAAGATTAAGGCGCTGTGCGGCGCGCGCCAGAAACAGCGCGTGATAGCGCCCGCGCCCGCATTCGTCGCCCCGGCGCAGCATCCAGCTACGCGCGTCGATCTGGTTGCCATCGCGACTTCCACGGGAGGTCCAAATGTGCTGGGAGAACTGATGCCGCAATTCCCGAAGGATTTTCCCGTTCCCGTGGTAATCGTGCAGCACATGCCGGCGTCGTTCACAAAATTGTTGGCCGCGCGACTGAATGGCCTCTCTCCACTGCTGGTGCAGGAAGCCCAGGCGGGGCAAGCGCTCGAAAAAGGACGGGTATGGATTGCTCCCGGCGACTTTCACATGACGGTGTCGCGGCAAGCCACGAAGAGCGTGCTCGGTCTTAATCAGGACCCTCCCGAAAATTCCTGCCGACCGGCGGCGGATGTTCTTTTCCGCTCGGCAGCTCAGAGCTTCAAGGAAAATGTGCTCGCGGTCGTGCTGACAGGCATGGGCTCTGACGGTACGCTGGGCGCGGCCGCGATTCGCCAAGCGGGCGGCGCAGTGATCGTTCAGGATGAAGCCAGCTCGGTGGTTTGGGGAATGCCGGGAAGCGTGGTCGCGGCCAAGCTGGCTGACCGCGTCTGCCCATTGAACGCAGTGGTACCCGAAATCCTGCGCCGCGTGTCGTTTCGCAGAGGACTGGCCGGCGCCGCGCACAATTGAAGAGTGCTTATGAATAAAGCTGAACGCCAGAATGCCGAAAGTAAGAATGCAGAAAGGGAGAGGCGCATACCCTGAATGGCCATCGAAGCGGCAAAACCGGCGCCTATCCCTGGAGCTGGACCTCGCGACGCTGCCCCGCGCGATCCGGCCTACCTGAAGATCCGCGATCTCGTCTATCGCATCTCGGGCATCTACCATTCCGAGCAGAAGCTGTATCTGCTGGTCTCAAGTTGCACCCGCCGCATGGGCGCGTGTGGCGCGGCGAACCCCTCCGAATATCTCGACCACCTGACTGTCCGCGGAAATCGCGACTCCGAATTGCGTCTGCTGCTCAATGAAATCACGATTGGCGAAACGTATATGTTTCGCCATCCTGCCCAGCTCAACGCGATGAGCACGGTGGTGCTGCCCCAGGTCATGCAGTCGAAGAGTGCGATCGGTCTCAAGCGGCTGCGCATCTGGTCGGCCGGCTGCTCAACCGGAGAAGAGCCTTACACGCTGGCCATGTTTCTGCATGAAGAAAAACAGCTCGCGGGTTGGACTTTCGACATCCTGGCAACCGACCTCAATACGAAATCGCTCGAGACATCTAAAGCCGGAATCTATGGAGACTATGCGCTGCGCAATGTCACCGACGTGCAACGCAGGAAATATTTCAAGGATGCGGGCAACGGCAAGTTCGAGGTCAACGATCTGCTCCGGTCACATGTGCGCTTTGACCGCATCAATCTGAGCGACGACAGCAAGATGCTTTTCCAGAAGGGGATCGACGTCATCTTCTGCTGCAATGTGCTCATCTACTTCGATCTTGCTTCGAAGCGCCGCGTGGTACAGCATTTTTTCAGCAACCTGATTCCCGGCGGCTATTTCTTTCTGGGACATGCCGAGTCCCTGTTTCAGGTCGATGACGCGTTCCGCCTGGTTCACTTTTCAGGGACAACGGCGTACTTGAAACCGGCGCCCGGATCCTCTGCCGGAGGCACTTCATGAACGACGGGCCGCAAACGCAACTGAAATCCCGGATCGCAGCGCTCGACTCAATCTCGACCGCCCCCGCCATCCTTCAGCCTCTGCTCGACATGATGCGCCTGCCGGTGGATGACATCCGCATGGAAAAGGTAGTCGACCTGATCTCCCGCGACGGAGCGATTGCGGCGCAGTGCCTGCGGATCGCCAATTCTCCTCTCTTCGGACGAAGCACGGTTGAGACGATACGCTCAGCGGTCATGACACTCGGCGTCGATCGGGTGCGCTCGATTCTGTTCGGAGTGTGCATGAACCAGACCATCCCGAACGACAAGTGGGTGGTCGACCGGAACACATTCTGGCGGCACTCGCTGGGCTGTGCGCTGGTCACGCAGACCATGGCGCGCAGGATCGGCTATCCGGATGCCGAGAAAGCGTACCTGGCGGGGCTGGTGCACGATCTGGGCTTTCTCGTCATCTCGGTTCTCGACAATGCGCGGTTTCGTGACTGCCTGCGGCGCGCCGTCGCCGAGCGCTGTCCGCTGCACATCGCGGAGCAGCAGATCCTCGGCTACACGCACGCCGATGCCGGCAGCATGCTTTGCGAACATTGGGGTTTTTCGAAAGAACTCGCGGATGCGGCCCGCAATCATCACCGTCTGGATCTGATGGAGACGGCCGATCCGCTCGTCTGTCTGGTTCACCTCGGCGATCTGCTCTGCCGGGTGCGCAACCTTGGCTACGGATACGACGAGACGATCACGGTCTCGTTCTCCGAGGAGACGGCATGGAATCATCTGGTAGCGAACTACCCGGCACTTGCGGAGATGGACCTCTTCCGGTTCACGCTCGACGTCGATAGCTCCATGGATCAGATCGCTGCGCTGGTTAATTCCGTCTTTACCGATGGCAAAGCGGCTGGCGCACCCTCCGGATAAGGCCAGCCAGAAGGAAAGACGCAGCGAGAGCTACCGGAAGGTAACCTGCAAACTGGTTACTATGCGCACCTTAATTGGCGAGTACTTGCATGTCGCCCGTCATTACGGAAGTGACATTTACAGTCGGGCCAAGAGGGACCTAGGATGAGCGAGTAGTTTGGCAGTTCTGGGGGAGGGCTGCCGAAGGCGTCCTGAGCTAACGCTCAGGATGCTTTTTTTGTGGGCAAAATTGTTTTGATTCCGGAAAGCTATTAGAGGAGCTGCCTATTTCTTTTCCCAGGTCTTTCCGGAGTCCGCGCTGCTCCAGATCTCGTGGGTACCGGTGGATAGAACAATCCGTGCGGGACTCTCCAAATTAAGGTGGATCACGTCCGAACTGAGAGCATGGCTTTTAAACGAGACCGCGACCGCGCTCCACGTGGACCCGTTATCAGCGGAGTGGAGGAGCGTTCCCGCCTGGCCCCCGGCCCATACTTCCTGGCCATAACTCGCATAGCAGAGCAGGGCAAGGGTGGCCCGAGCCGCGGTTTGCCAAGTGTGGCCGCTATCGAGCGAACGCTGGAGTACGCCATTTGCAATCTTCCAGGTCGCAGTCTGCCCCTGCAATTTCGGCGAAGGCGTGGACCCGTTCAACGCGGGCGGCGCCTTCGATGTAAGCTCCAGCTGTGCAACCTCAGCCTGTGAACGCGCGGGTGCCGAGGGCGCTAATCCCTTCTGCGCGGACATTTGCGATTCGGTGACCTTGCCATTGACAGCGGCATCGCGGGACTCCCTCTCATCAAGTGCCGGCTTGGCCTTTTCGATCTTTGGGGCATTTTGAACCGCCAGCCCGCCGTCCTGCGCCATCATGGTGGGCTCCGAGCCTAGCGCTTCGTCTGTCGATACTACCGACGTTCCCGCAGCGACCTCGACGGTCGTGGATGAATTGCCGGCGGAAACTGAATCCTTCTTCATCTCACCACTATGCTTCATGCCGGCGCGCGTCGACGCCATATTACCGGCGAGCTGCATCTCTGGCTCGGGCGATAGAATCGCCGTCGGTCGACGAGCCGAGAGCGCTGATTTCGTGGCCTTCGATTCTACGTTGCCTGCTGCGCTCTCCGCTCGTTTCGTGAGTGGGCGGGGCGCCATGTCCCTTCCTGCGACGTTCGTTCCTCCGACGTTCGTTCCTGCGACGTTCGTTGCCGCTGAATGGGCGGGGTGGGTGGTTGACGCAACCTCGGACGACGCAGTTGGTGTTGCAGACTGCGGCTCCGATGCCGGCGGCGACAATCGATTCGCTGCCGAGTTTACCGTCGCGTGGTTTCCCGTACGCTCCATTCCGGGGCGCACCACTAGGATGGCGACCGCAATCCCCGCGGCCAGCGTCGCCCATCGCAAATGCGCCCAACTGAGTTCAGCCCAGGAAAATCGGCTCTTTCTGGGCGTGGCGGCCACATGCGGCACGACCACTTCCGCATCGGCCTCCATCGGAGGGATCGCATTGTGGACCTCCAGAAGGGCAAGCGCAACTACGTCACGGCAATCCGTGCAGAGTGCCAGGTGCTGCAACACGCCTTCGCGTTCCGAAGCCGGCAACGCCTGCTCGGCAAATGCCGCCAGCAGGTCCGCGTCCGGATGCGTCTGCTCAAGCGTCTCCCGCGCCTGCGTTGCGGCCCGCAGGCGGTGATGCACGATTTTTGGCACTTCCGTCATTCGTCGATTCGTTTCTTCAGACGCTGCTTCGGGCGGCGTGTATGCCTGCCGGATGCTCGTCAGTCGCTACTTCCCTGCCCGCCGGGCGTAGGAATCTTTCTCCTAGAGAACGTCGTAGTCCCGGAATCTTGCATCAAACGCGAGCGCAAATCGAGGGTAATATCCCGCACGTCAGCCTCCAGCGCCTCCGTGGCCTGGGCATGGCTCATCCCCTGCTCGCGCAAACCCGCCAGAATGCGCTTCCGAAGGCCGGTTGAGAGCCGGTCCAGGCGCCGGCTGACGCTCGATTCATGCAATCCCAGCGAGTGCGCGATCTCGGCGAGCGTCCGCCCATCCAAATAATAGGAGGCCAGCGTGAACCGGTCTTCCGAGGAAAGCTCAGCCAGAGCCTGGTCGGTAGCGGTCTCAAGCCGCTGGTCGAAGGTGCGGAACGGTTCCGGGACTTTGGCCACAAACTGCACACCCTCTTCCGTCTGCTCTTCAAGGCTCACCGCGCGCTTTTGCTTGCGATAACGATTGATGAACTCCTGCGACATGACGGTGCGCAGCCAGCCTTCGAGCGATCCGCGCCCGGTGTAGAACACAAGCTTCGAATTGCGGACGCCGTTACGCGCACCCATTCCATATAAGTCGGCAAACAGAGAGTCGGCAAGATCGGCCGCGTGCGCGCCGTCACGAGTAATGTGCAGCGCCATGCCGTGCAATTTCTGACGATAGCGGCTGATGAAATCTTCCCAGGCGCGCTCATTCCCGGCCGCACAAGCCCGCGCGAGGACCAGTTCTTCGAGCCGCAGCGCCGCGCAGAAATCGGCTCTCTCGTCCGCTGAAGCATTCGGAACATACTTGCGCTGGATATCTACCAGGATCAACGCGAATTGTTCCGCGCTCACCCCATAGGCAGCAGCGCCGCTGCGCGTGTATAGCTCGGCGGCATTCGCTGTATCTCCGGATTGGGCGCGCAACGTCATTCCTGGAAGATCGTCATGAAACAGTCCCAGCATGATGCTAACAATTTTTTAGACGCAAGAGACTGTAAATCGTACGTTCTCGATTGAGCGAGCTAGACACTCCTGGAAGGTTCGCGAATCTGACCCCGGCACGCTCCACCTTTGGCGTGCCGGGCGAGGTAGGGGAACGAGTTTCACGGGAGTGGTGTCTTCATATTGGATTCTTTAATCCTTGGAGGCTCGTCATGCGCCTGTTCGTCGACGTTGCAGGAATTGTGTTGTTAGTCGCAGTCGCTGTAATGGTTCCAACTTTGCTGCCGGCGGGCGAACTCTCGTCAAGCTCCCACTACTCGCTTCTGGAGCCGATTCGCAGCGGCAACCTTACTGTTTTTCCCGTGGTTTCAAACAAGTCCTACGATACGGGCGAGTTTATTACGCTCGATGAAGGTATCCGATCGGGGGATGTGGTCATCACCGAGGCTGGGCAAGCGCGCGGATTGATTCGCCGGCGGCAGAGCGACTCGCGAATTATTCCGCCGGTGCGCGAGGCGGAGGTCAATCGTCTTGTTCTTGTTAATAACTCGAAACAACCGTTGTTACTACTCGCGGGCGAGGTAGTAACCGGCGGCAAGCAGGACCGAGTCATCGGCAAAGATCGCATCGTGCCCCCCGAGAGCGACCCGGTTGACCTGAGCGTCTTCTGCGTCGAGCCGGGGCGATGGGTGGCGGCAAACGGCAAGGCCGACTTCAGCGCAGGCAGAAGTAGCACGCTGGGCGGCATAGTCGCGTCACCCAGTATTCGCGGCAGCGCGATGGCCGCGAAGAATCAGCAGCAGGTATGGGATAACGTCAACAGATCCAAGGAAGCGATGGCATCCGCGCCCATGGTGACCGTAGACGGCGCGGCCGCGGAGGTGAGCTCTACCACCTCCTACGCGCGCGTGATGGAAAACAAAGACGTCCAAAAGCAGGTGGATTCCGTAGCTGTTCCGGTGCAGCGCGACTACGAAAGCGTGATCCACCAATTGCGCGATAAGAACGCAGTCGGGGTGGTCGTCGCCGTCAACGGTGAAATCGTTTGGGCCGATATCTTCGCCAGCACGCAGTTATTGCAGAAGTATTGGCCGAAGCTGGTGCGCTCCTATGCCACCGAAGCTGTGATAACTCGCGCCAAGGCCGCGCAGATTTCAGCGAAAGAAGCGGAGAAGTTTCTGGATAATCTGGAAGCGCGCCACGAGACCTCCGATATCGAACCGGGCGTATATCGCCAGACCGAGATCAGTGGCGATGGCTTCAAAGTCTTTGAGTTGATGTCTCTGCTGCCCAAAACCGGCTTCCCGGTGCACATCGCCAAGATGGCGGACTAGAAAATCAGTGCAGAGGTTAGAGGTCAGATTGCAGAGGTAAGAGCATAGATCATCGAAGCTCTGGTTTGAACCTCCGACCTCTGACCTCCGACCTCTCCAGGCCCTTGCGCACCACGTCGCTGGCGTCATAGGCAAGATTAAGCGCGGGCAATTCCTCGTGTGTGAACCATCCGGCCTCGGCCGCGTCGCTCGCTGCCTTCAATTCACCCGCGACCGGATGGCACAGAAAGTCGATCAGCACATAGTGATAGCGGACCCGAGCGTCCTTGCCGCGGATTATGCGCTCATACACTCCCAACATTTCGCGGACTTCCACAGCCAAGCCTGTTTCCTCGCGCGCCTCGCGGATTGTTGCCTCGCGCAGAGTCTCCCCGCATTCCAGCACGCCGCCCGGCAACGACCATTCGCCAAGCAGAGGAGCCTGCCCGCGCCGGATCAGCAGCACGCGATTGTCCCGCACGATTACGGCGCCCACGCCGACAAGCGGCTTCTCAGGATATTCGCGGTTCATTCCCGTTATTTCGGCCACCTACTTCGGCGCCACCTGATATTGCTCGATCTTGCCATCCGGCATAATGCGCTCCCAGACTTCGAGCGTCTTTTTCGGAAAATCCACTCCGAACAAGCGGAACGTCATCCCACCTCGATCGGTTTTAGTCTCCTGCGTAAATTCGCTCGGCGCACCCAGCGGCCCGAGGCTGTCGCCGAAATCTTTGAGCGCCTGCTCCGTGAAATAGCTGTTGCAATTATCGGTCAGCAGCGATCGATCGATGTGCCCGTGCTGCAAGCCCGCAAAAATTGCCTGCGACTGTTCTTCTTGCTTAGCGGCGTCGGCGTCGCGAAAAAGCAAGGCAGCGATCTTTTTTGCCAGGTCACCCGACGTCGGAACTGCGTCTTCGTTCGTAAGCACGACCACCGCCGTACGCGAGTCGGGAAAAACCATATTGTTTGCCGTGAATCCGGAGACCTCGCCGCCGTGTTCAATCGCTCGTTGACCAAGTTCGTTTCGCACGGCGACTCCCAGCCCGTATTGTGTGCCGAGTCCATTCTTCAAAACTGTCTCGCGCTCCATCGCCGCATAAGATGCAGGTTTCAGCACAGTCTGAATGATCATGCCGATGTCCCATTTCGCCAGATCCTCAGCCGGCATCGCCAACTCGCCCGCGGCGAACAACCACCCTTTACCTTCTTTCGGGGACGGGCGCAGGGGGCCAATTCCGTACCGCGTGTAGCCGACGGCATCGGTTTCGGTCAGGCGCTGCTGATCGATGTTCATCACGCTCTTCATGCCCAGCGGCGAAAAAATGCGTTCACCAAGGAATTGCAGAAGGGGCTTGCCGCCGGCCTTTTCAACGATCAACCCGGCGATCACAAAATTTGTGTTGCTGTACTGCCACGCGGTTCCGGGATCGAAATCGAGCGGCTTGCGCGCCCACAGGTTCAGAATCTTGTCAGCGGTGACTGGCTGCAACATGGAAGGCATCACGTAATCCTGAGGCCAGTAATCCTGATAGCCCGAGGTATGCGACAGCAGTTCGCGAATTGTAACCTCGTTGCCTCGCGTGAGGTTGGGCACGAAGCGTGACACAGGATCGTCGAGCGACAACTTGCCGTCTTCCGCGAGCAGCAGAATCGCAGCCGCTGTGAATTGTTTGCTGATCGAGCCGATGCTGTAACGCATGGCGGCCGCGGCCGGTTCGCGGGGATCGACGCGGGCGTCGCCGTAGGCCTGCAAGTAGGTAATTGCCCCGCCTTGCACGACAGCGATCGACGCACTCGGAACGCCCGTATCGGCGAGCGTTTTGCGGGCAATGGCATCAATTTTTTCCCGCAGCGAGCTCGGCATTTGCCGCGCGACGAGCATCGAAGAAGACAAAAGCAATAAAAGAAGACTGATTGCGAGCGACGGCCCGCTCCGCGTACACCGATTCATGTGAGGCTCCTCGGAAAAAATCAGTATAGCGTCCTCGCCGACGGCGAGTTGGGCTCGGTTAAAAGTCGATCCGGCCCGGCGCGGCAACCCGCGTATCGTCCTTCGCATTACAATACCCATCATGTCGCTCGACGAATACAAGCGAAAACGGCGCTTCGAGGCAACGCCAGAGCCGCCACCAAAAGTCGAGAAGAAATCCAGGCACCGCTTCGTCGTGCAATGCCATCGCGCAACGCGCCTGCACTACGACTTCCGCCTGGAGCTGGACGGTGTCCTGAAATCCTGGGCCGTTCCCAAGGGTCCGTCGCTCGATTCGAACGACAAACGGCTTGCGATGCAGGTCGAGGATCATCCAGTTTCGTATTTCGATTTTGAAGGCACGATTCCGCAAGGCAATTATGGCGCGGGCACGGTCATGGTCTGGGACGTGGGCACGTGGGAACCGCTCTCGCCGGTTCCGGTCGATGGACTGTACGTTCCGGGGACCGACAAGGAAGCGGAGGCGATGCTCGCCAATGGCGATCTCAAATTCCGGCTCAATGGCAAACGGCTCAAAGGCGACTTCGGACTGATTCACATAAAAGCGCGCCGCCCTGGCAGCAAGGGAACGGAGTGGCTTTTGATCAAGAAGAAGGACGATGAAGTCGTTTCCGGCTTCGACATCGATAAATACAACACTTCGGTCCTTACCGAGCGGACCATGGCGCAGATTGGCGGCGACACCCATTCCGCCGAGTGGACTAGCAGCCGCCCCGCCAGCCGCGGGAAACTCAGAGCCGCTTGGCTGGCGGATGCGGTGTCCAAAGCCGACCGCAAGAAAGCTGCCGGTAAAAAAAAAGCCATGCCCGCGGAGAGCGGAGAGAAAGCCGCTGAGAACGCGGAGAACAAATCCTCAGCGAACTCCGCGCGGCGCTCTGCGATCTCTGCGATTAAAGGTTTGGCGGGCGCCGCGCGCAAGTCGATGCCGACCGCAATTTATCCGATGCTGGCGACCTCCGTAGAAAAGCCCTTCGACAGTCCCGATTGGCTCTTCGAAATCAAATGGGACGGCTATCGCGCCGTAGCTTTCATCGACACTAGCCGCGTGCGTTTTGTATCGCGTAATCAGAACGACCTGACCGGGCAATATCCCGAGCTAGCCACACTGCCAAAATTTGTAAAGGCGCGCCGCGCCATTCTCGACGGCGAGATCGTCGCGCTCGACGACGAGGGACGCCCATCTTTCAGCCTGATGCAGCAGCGCACCGGATTTCGTCCGGGCAAATCCCGGCTTCCGGGGCGTCAAGGCGTGCCTGTCATCTACTACGCTTTCGATCTGCTCTATCTCGATGACCTTGACCTGCGCCGCGTCCCACTCGAGCAACGCAAGCAATTACTTCAGGAGCGACTGACGAATAGCGACGTCGTTAAATTTTCCGATCATTATCCAGAGAAGGGTCTTGCGCTCCTTCAGGCAGCGGCGCAAAAAGGGCTCGAGGGCATTGTCGCCAAGAAGCGCGACAGCCTCTATGAAGAGACGCGCTCGCGCAACTGGCTGAAAATCAAGATCACGCAGCGCCAGGAATGCGTCGTTGGCGGCTATACCGATCCGGAAGGAAGCCGCAAATACTTTGGCTCGCTTGTACTCGGACTGTACGATACGAAAAAACGCCTGATCCACGTGGGGCAAGCCGGCACCGGCTTCGATCACAAAACGCTTAAGGAGATGTTCGCGACCCTCGAGCCTCTGGAGACGACTAAGAATCCGTTCTACGGCGAGGTTGGCGGTTTACGAAAAGTTCACTTCGTGCGGCCGAAGCTGGTCGCCGAAATAAAATTTTCCGAATGGACGCATGAAACGGACGAAGGCGGCATGAAGCTGCGCGCACCTGTGTTCATGGGGTTGAGAACAGATAAGTCACCGGAGGAGTGTACGTTGGCGGATGCGATTCCAGCCAAGAATGCGGTGGCGAAGTAATGCCCGCTACTTGATCTCTTTCATGGGCAACATGGAGCCGTAATCCTGCCCCGAGGGCGCAACCGCTCGCGCCACCACTCCCGTGAACGCCTCGCGCAATTCCGGATACTTTGCGACCAGCGCCTTGATCACCGCCATGTTGTCTTCAAAGGTTTTTTGGGTATTCGAAATATCCGCGGAAGCATATTTCACGACGACATCCAAATCATTTCCAACCACCAAAGGAAAGATTTCAGTCATGCGATACGTCTTGCCCGCCGCATTCAAGTCCACCGTATTGCCATTCACCGGCATATCGGCGGGCTGCGCTGACTGGGCCTCGTCATAGAGTCTGTCGCTGACAAGCGTGCTCATGAAGTCTACGGGAGAACTCAGTGCAATCGCCTCGCGGTAGTAGAGCCATGCATTGTGGTTCTCCGACTTTTTCTTGAAGTCGCGGGCTTTTTCCTCATACCATGGGCCATCATGTCCCGCGGCTTCCGTTGACCGGACGTAATAGCCTGCCAGTTTCCAGTCCGCTCCGGCTTGCTGGAGGATCAGCGTCAGCGTGAGTGGTTCCTTTCCGCCGCTCACGTCGAGAATGACAACGCCATATTTTCCAGGCGGGAGATTGTTCAGAACGAAGACCGCACTATCCGGGGTCTGCCCGGTCTTGCCGAATACGCCGCAAAGAAATTCGGCGCGAGCGAGCGGCCCCGAACCGGCCGCGGTCAACTGAAACGGCGGCCGGACGGTTGCATGCGCCCCAGTAAACGATGCCTGATTGTCTTTAACTGCCGCTTCAACCCCTCCGAAACTAGCTGCCAGCCCGGCAATCGAGTTTTGCCGCAGACCCGCTGTATCTCCGCGCGCCGACATTTCAAAATAGCGCTGCGCCGTGGATTCCAGCGCCATGCGCACAGGCACGCCCATATCCGGCGCTGCCAGACAAGTTTGTCCGTAAGCGGCCCCAGACGCCAGCAGCAACGCGAGGAACGGCACTACGAACCGTCGGTGGCACAACTCCATTCCAAAAGGGCGACGCACGACGAAAGCCTCCTCCGGCATTCTACCGCCGGTAACGGATTACCGAAGGCTAAATCAAATGAGTCATTTGCCGCTACACCGAGTCCAGAGGTAACAATAAGGAGCAAGAAATCACGGCAACGGCGTTCCATGACCAATGGTAAAATTGGTAAGGCGTCGGCGGGCGCCGCATACAAGCTCCCCGCTTGAGCGCATGGGGGAATTTCCGATGTTGCGTAAGATGTTGCGTGCAAGCAACTCGATTGCACACTCGTTGCCGCTACTCTTGCTGGTGGCGCCGATTTTTACTCTGGCGGCGCACGCGGCAGACAAGGCGCCCGCGCAACATCACGTTTCCCATCGCAAGGCTCACAAGAAAGTACCGCCGCTCGTTTTGCCGCCGCTTCCCGCCGGACCGTTAGCACAAATTCCCATGGATCAACTGCCGGCAGCGGCTCCCAAAGTTACTTATGAAAATGGCATGCTGACCATTGCGGCGCAGAATGCCACGTTGGGTGAGATTTTGCGGGACGTACGCAAGTTGACGGGCGCGACAATCGATATTCCGCCTTCTGGCGCGAACGAGCGTGTGGTGGTGCAACTCGGACCCGGAGCTCCACGAGATGTTCTGGCCGCGTTGCTGAATGGCAGTTCTTTCAATTATGTGATGCTCGGATCAGCTACCGATCCTGGGGCGGTTGCCACCGTGCTGCTGACATCCAGGGCGGGCGGAGAGGTCCAAACCGCCGTGAACACCGCCAGCGAGACTCCCACCCCATTTCAACAGCAGCCGCAAGTGCCGGTGGCCGGCCGCGCGTTTCCTCCGAATTTCCGTGGACCTGCCTTCCAGCGTGTACCTGTACCGCCGCCCTCTGCCGATGCTGATGATGCAGACGATTCCGATTCAGATGCCGACGATAAAGACGATGATTCCGACCAGGCGCAGCCCCAGCAGGTGCAGCCTATCCAGCCCAACCTTGGGCAGCAGTCGGACAATGAGGATGACGGCAATCCCCCCAACGCCGGACCGAAGACTCCAGAGCAGATTCTGCAGATGATTCGGCAAGGACAGCGGCCTTTGCCCCCCGGAATGCCACCACAGCAACAGCAGCAGCCGCCCGACGAATAGAGGCGACTTGGCGCCGAGTTTCGAACCCTCTACCTGAGCTGATGTTACGCGCAGCCCTGCGTGGCTAGGGGGGAACGTAAATGAACTTCAATTGTTTGAAGAGAGTTGAAAGCGGGAAGGCGTTCGGTCCCAGTTCAATCGCCGCTCGCCTGGCCCTGATGAGGCACAAGCCCGCGCAGCAATTGTGTGGGACTAGCGGGATTGACCGCAGCCAAAAGGCCGGTGATTGCGTAATAGGCGCCCAAAACACCCAAACCGACCGATACGATTGCCGTACCACTCACTAGAAAAGCTACCAAAAGCGCGTTCACAATAAATTGGCCCTCGGTGCGGCTATGTCGAAAACTCGCCGCAAATCATTAACTTTATGCGTGTTTGACCCACCCGCTGTTAACAACTAAGATACGGAGTAGAGCTGCGTAAAACCACTCTCCAACATTTCTGGGGACCCGTCCACGTTACGGAAGTCCAAATAGTCGTCGCCAAATGGCCATTACCAAAATTTCGGTGCGCGGCGCGCGCCAGCACAATCTGAAGAACATTGACGTCGAGATTCCCCGTAACACCTTGACGGTCATCACCGGACTGAGCGGCTCCGGGAAGTCCTCGCTCGCCTTCGACACAATCTACGCCGAAGGGCAGCGCCGCTATGTCGAAACGCTCTCCGCCTACGCCCGTCAGTTCCTCGATCAGATGGAGCGCCCCGACGTAGACTCCATCGACGGCCTCAGCCCGGCCATTTCCATCGAGCAAAAGACCACTAGCCGCAGCCCACGATCGACTGTCGGCACGATCACCGAAATTTACGACTATCTTCGACTGCTTTATTCGTCGATAGGGTTGCCTCACTGTCCCAAATGCGGCAATCCCATCAGCCGCCAGTCGGCGGATCAGATCGTGCATCGCGTGATGGCCCTGACGCCCGATGATCGCGTGATGATCATGGCGCCCATCGTTCGGGGACGCAAAGGCGAATTCAAGAAGGAGATGGAAAAGCTCGTCCAGCACGGCTTCACGCGTGCCCGCGTGGATGGCGAACTGGTCAGCCTCGAAGATGAAATTCAGCTCGACAAGCGCAAGAATCACACCATCGAAGTGGTGGTCGATCGCTTGCTGGTTAAGCCTGGAATCGAGCATCGACTCGACTTGTCCGTCTCGCTGGCCATGAAGCTGGGCGGCGGCCTGGTTCTGGTGGCGGTCGTGAATGGAGAAGAAACTCTCTACTCGTCGATGCTCGCGTGCCCCGATTGCGGCATCAGTGTTCCTCAGCTTGAGCCACGTTCGTTCTCCTTCAATAGCTCTTATGGGGCCTGCCCCGATTGCCACGGACTCGGCAGCCGCTACGATTTCGACCCCGGCAAGGTGATCGTCGATTGGTCGAAACCGATACTCGACGGCGGCCTGGGGCCAGGCTCTGCGTCACAAAATCTGATTCACGGCCTGCGGCTGGTGGCCGAAGCGTATGGTCTCGATCTCTCAACACCGTTCGAAAAGTTTCCCGAAAAGATTCAGAACCTGCTTCTTTACGGTGAGAATGTGCGCGGGGGCAAAACTGGATTCCTGGGCGTGATTGGCCATCTACGGCAGAATCTGGAAGGGACAACTTCCGAAGGCTACCGCGAATATCTGCTCGATTACATGTCGGCCACAGAATGCCCCACGTGCCACGGACAACGCCTGCGGCCGGAAAGCCTCGCGGTGAAGGTCAACGGCATGTCGATAGCCGAGTTCACGGCGTTGCCGATCGCCCGTGCCCTTGAGACCGCGCGCAAAATCAAGCTGACAGGACGGGATGAAACGATTGCAGGACGCATTCTGCACGAGATTATCGAGCGCCTTGAATTCCTGAGCGCGGTCGGCCTCGGTTATTTGTCGCTTGGCAGATCGGCGGCCACGCTTTCGGGCGGCGAAGGTCAGCGCATCAGGCTGGCCACGCAGATCGGCTCCAAGCTTCGGGGCGTGCTCTACGTGCTCGACGAGCCGTCCATCGGCCTGCACTCACGCGACAATGGGCGTCTGCTCGCCGCCCTCGAAGACCTGCGCGATTTAGGCAACACAGTGCTAGTGGTCGAGCATGATGAAGAAACCATTCGGCGTGCCGACTATGTAGTCGACCTCGGCCCCGGCGCAGGACGGCACGGAGGCGCGCTGGTAGCGAGCGGAACGCCGACACAAATCATGGATGAGCCCGCGTCCCTCACCGGCGCTTACATCGCCGGGCGCCAGCGCATCGCCATGCTGCCGCAGCGCCGCAGCCCCAACGGCAAGGCGATCACGATTCTGGGCGCGCGCCAGAACAATCTTAAGAATCTCGATGTCGTCTTTCCGCTTGGCGTGATGATCGTTGTCACGGGCGTCTCCGGCTCCGGCAAATCGACTCTCGTCAACGACATTCTCTATCGCGCTCTAGCCCGCCAACTCTATCGATCGCGCGAGGAACCCGGCGCGCACAAATCAATTACGGGAAGCGAGTTCATCGACAAAGTGATCCGCATCGATCAGTCGCCCATCGGTCGCACTCCGCGTTCAAACCCTGCGACCTACACGGGAATCTTCTCGCTTGTGCGCGACATCTTCGCGATGCTGCCGGAATCGCGCGAGCGCGGCTACAAGCCCGGTCGTTTCTCTTTCAACGTTGCCGGCGGACGCTGCGAGGCCTGCCAGGGCGAGGGCCAGCGCCGAATCGAAATGAATTTTCTCCCCGACGTTTACGTGCAATGCGAGGTCTGCGGCGGCCATCGCTACAATCAGGAAACGCTCTCGGTCCGCTACAACGGATACTCGATCGCGAACCTGCTCGAGATGCCGGTATCGGACGTGCTGCAGATTCTGGAAAACATTCCGCAGGTACGGCAAAAGCTGCAAACGCTGGTCGATGTCGGGCTGGGATACATTCATCTGGGTCAATCCGCGGTTACGCTTTCGGGAGGCGAAGCCCAGCGCATCAAGCTGGCTCGAGAACTGAGCAAGCGCCAAACCGGCAAAACTCTTTATCTGCTGGACGAACCCACCACCGGCCTGCATTTTGACGACGTTCGCAAGCTGCTCGACGTCCTGCATCGTCTGACCGATCTCGGCAACACCGTGATCATCATCGAGCACAACATGGACGTAATTCGCAACGCCGACTGGATTCTTGATATCGGCCCCGAAGGCGGCGAAGAAGGCGGCCGCATCGTCGCGCAAGGAACCCCGGAGCAGGTTGCGCGCATCAAAAAGTCGTACACTGGCCAGGAGTTGGCGTCCTACTTCAGCGGCTCAGCAAATATTTCCGCGATGAATGGTTCCACCGTGAACGATACCACTATCAACAGCGCAGCCAAACGCGCCTCCAGCGAAACAGCTCGACAGGAATCCGCGTGAGCGCATTCCCAGAAGATTCCTCTAAGACCAAAGCGCCGGACGAACCGTGTGGCGCGGGCGCTCCCGTCCGCGAAAGCGGACAGCACCCGTCAGTCGCGTTAGACAATACGCCTCCAGCACACCTGGAGATTGTTCCCGCCGAAGCAACCATTTTCGCTCCCCCTCCGGCCATCGAACCACTAAGCGATCCCGCCTGGACCGCACTCGACCTTGTCCGCCTCGTAGTTCTTACCATCGTCGCGCTCATTGCCGGAGTGTTCGCCGTAGTCTTGATAGCGCGCTTCTGGATCTATCCTCATTCCAACATCGGCGACATCGCGCGCATTCCCCTGGTGTCGGTAGCGGGACAGGGCCTAGCCTATCTTCTTGTACTGGCCTATATGTATATCCTGGTCACGCGTGAGCGCCGGCGACCCGATTTTCTCAATGCCATTCACTGGAACTGGCCGTCGTCGCCCGGCGTTTATGTGCTCATCGGAGTCGTGCTTTCGTTCGCGCTGCAAATTCTTGCGAGCCGCCTGCCCATCCCGAAAAATCTGCCCATTGATACCTTCTTCAGCACGCCGTCCGAGGCATGGGTCCTCACGATCTTCGGCGTCACGCTCGCGCCGCTCATGGAAGAGATGTTCTTCCGCGGCTTCCTCTACCCGGTCCTGGCGCGCGGAATCGGCGTGACCGCAGCTATCGTCATTACAGGATTTACCTTCGCACTGCTTCATGGCTCGCAACTGATGTATTCCTGGGGACCGGTGCTGGTGATCTTTCTGGTTGGCATCGTCCTGACGGTAGTGCGAGCCCGCAAGAATTCTGTGGCCGCTGGCCTCATCGTCCATGTCGCCTACAACGGAACGATCTCCGCCCTGATGTTCTACGCGACGGACGGCTTTAGGCATCTGGAAAAACTCAACACCCGCTAAGGTTTCCTTGATGGGCCCTCACGTCCTTCGTGGTTGACGCCCTCGCGAGTTGAGCCGGAATCCCGCCGGTAGCTGGCTACCGACAACCCGGAACTGCTGTTATCGTAGAAATTCATGCCGACCGCACGCCAGGAACTTTTGACGATGCTCGCGACACAATCGTTCCGCCTGGGCGAGTTCAAACTCTCATCCGGCGGGACCAGCGACTACTACATCGACTGTCGTACTACCACGCTCGACGCGCGCGGCAGCCAGTTAGTCGGCCAGGTGTTTCTGGAAGAAATTCGCAAGCAAGGCTGGAAACCGCGTGCCATCGGCGGGCTGACCATGGGCGCGGACCCGATTGTTGTCGCGGTCGCAGTCACCAGCGGCACGCTGCACGGTTTTCTCGTCCGTAAATCCGAGAAGCAGCACGGAACCGGCCAACGCATCGAAGGCTTCCGCCATGCGGGCGCGCCGGTCGTGATCGTCGACGACGTCTGCACGACGGGAGCCTCAACGATCGATGCTATCGAAGCCGCCCGCGCCTTTGGTTTCGAAGTGGTCGGCGCGATGTGCCTGGTCGAACGCCAGGATGCGCATGGACGACCAACCGTAGAAAAGGCCGCTGGGCCCGCGCCGTTCGTTGCGATATTCACCGCGAATGACGTGCGCAAAGAACATCTTTCCGCGAACCACACGTAGCCAACTTGCGAACGACGAACTCAATGATCCCCGATGGATTCACCGATCTTGCTCCGGGAAAAATCGCGTCGGTCGTGACTTTCCTCGACATGCGCGAACGCCCCGCGCCGGCGGAAAGCTCACCGAACCTAGTTCCGCGAAGCAACGTCCGCTTGCGCCCAGTGCGAACTCCCGACCTCAACTGGTATCGTGCCCTCTACCGCCGCGCTGGCGCGCCGTGGCTTTGGTTCAGCCGTCTGGAGATGACCGATGAGCAACTGTCCGCGGTCTTGAACCGCCCGGCGAACGAATTGTTTGTAGCTGAGTCCGAGGGAAGCGAGATCGGCATGGCGGAACTGGATCGTTCGCGGCCCCCGGACGTGGAAATCACATTCTTCGGGCTGTTCCCCGAAGCGATTGGCAAGGGCTTCGGACGTTCCTTCATGACAGCAGTGCTTGAGCGCGCATGGGAAAAGTCGGCGGCGCGCGTCTGGCTGCATACCTGTAACCTGGATGCTCCGGCCGCGCTGTCCTTCTATATGAAATGCGGCTTCAGGCCATACAAACAGGCGATCGAAGTGGCGGACGACCCGCGGGTCCGAGGAATTTTGCCGGAAGACACTGCGCCGCACGTTCCGATTATCCGATACTCTAAAAGCTCAGACTCCGGCTAACCAACCACGAAGGACGAACGACGAATTTGCATGATTGAAACTCTCCAATGGACCGACCGCGGCGTCGTCTTCATCGATCAGACGAAGCTGCCCACCGAAGAAGTGTATGTAACCTGCACGACGCACCAGCAGGTCGCGGATGTAATCCGCAACATGGTCGTGCGCGGGGCGCCCGCCATCGGCGTCGCCGCGGGCATGGGCATCGCGCTTGGAGTGCGAAATTCGAAAGCCGAAAATTCCGGTGCTCTGAAAAAAGACTTCGACGAGATCTGCGAGACAATCCGCCAGACGCGCCCCACCGCCGTCAATCTCTTCTGGGCAATCCGGCGCATGACGGAAAAATTTGAAACTCTCCGCGTCCGGCCAATCCCGCAGATCAAGCAGGCGCTCATCGAAGAGGCGCGGCGCATGCACGCCGAAGATATTGCCGCTAATCAAGCCATGGGCCGTCACGGAGCAACGCTCATGCCATCCTCTGGCGGCGTGCTCACTCACTGCAATGCTGGCGCGCTCGCTACCGCCGGCTACGGCACAGCGCTCGGAGTGATTCGCGCGGCCGTCGAGCAAGGCAAAAAAATCCACGTCTACGCCGACGAAACGCGTCCGTTTCTGCAAGGCTCGCGTCTTACTGCCTGGGAACTCATGAAAGACGGAATTCCAACTACGGTAATCTCGGACAATATGGCGGGCGCGATGATGAAGCAGGGCAAGATCGGAGCCATCGTGGTGGGCGCGGACCGCATCGCCGCCAATGGCGACGTGGCCAACAAAATCGGAACCTACACAGTCGCTGTGCTGGCTAAAGAGCACGGCATTCCGTTCTACGTGGCCGCGCCCATTTCAACAGTAGATCTCGAAACTCCCGACGGCAGCAAAATTCCCATCGAGCAGCGCAATGCGCGCGAGGTCACGCACATCGCCGGAAAACAAATGGTCCCCGATGGAGTCGGAATCGAAAACCCAGCATTCGATGTGACGCCGGCAAAATATGTAACGGCGATCATCACCGAGCGCGGCATTGCGCGCGCCCCGTACCAGCAAGCTCTGCGCGAACTATCCGAAAAAGATTCCTAGAGGCGTGGCGTGCCGCGTCTCTCGTGCTCGCGCCTCAGGTGAGAGCCACGGTGCAATACTCAAGGCAGCAATAACCAAAGCGCCGCACGCAATCTCCAGATGCCAACTGTCACGCAATCCCAACTCACCTTCGAGAGCGGCAGCAAGCCGATCCGCATCGAGGCATACATTCCCGGCCGAAACGGCGCTTCCCTGCCCACCGTTATTGCGCTGCACGGCGCGGGCGGCGACGCCACGGGATCGGAAAAATTCGCAGCGCAGCTAGCGGAGCAAGGCTTTGCCGTCTATGTTTTGCACTACTTCGACCGTACCGGCACGCAATCCGCCGACAAGCCTACTATCCTCCGCAATTTTCCAGTCTGGATGAAGACGCTCTGGGATGCAGTCAGCTTTGTCGAAAAGCAGCCCGCTGTAGATCGCGAACGCATCGCGCTTCTCGGCTTCTCGCTCGGCGCCTATCTTTCGCTCGCCAATTCCACAATCGACGGCCGAATCAAAGCAGTCGTCGAATTCTTCGGGGGCCTACCGCGCGAGATGATGCTCTTTATGCGTCGCCTCTGCCCGACTCTGATCCTGCACGGCGAGGCTGATCCGACGGTCCCTGTCGCCGAGGCGTACAACCTTCAGCAGCTGTTCGAGAAAAAAGGCATTCCCTACGAGATTAAAATCTATCCCGGGGAAGGCCACGGTTTCGAAAACGAAACGTGGCGGGATGCTGGCCTTCGTAGCTTGCATTTTCTGCAAAAGCATCTGGCCCAATAGTTACAGGCACGGGCGCGATGCCTGCGCGGGTGCGAACCCCTTGGGGAGAAAGATCACTGAACTTTTCCCGTACGATTCCGTATCATTTTGTAGAGGTAGTTCTATGTTCGCCTTCCTGATGTGGTGTATTCTCTTCGTTCTGTGCTGGCCGCTGGCATTGTTCGCGCTGATCCTCTACCCGTTTGTGTGGCTTTTCCTGCTGCCGTTTCGCATCCTCGGGATTGCCGTTCATGGCGTGCTGGAATTGGTGCGGGAGATTTTCCTACTTCCGGTGCGGCTGATGCGGGCTCCGTTTCGCGTTTGACAGACTACGGGAACTTAGAATCGACCGTATTTAACTCTCCATCGATTTCAGCGTGGGACTGACGCGCAGCTTCGCTTCGGTGGCACGCTGAACATCTTCAACCGTCAATCCGGGAGCAATCTCTTCCAGCACAAGGCCTTCCGGCCTGACCCGGATGTAAGCCATCTCGGTCACAATCGTATCGACGACCTTCACGCCCGTCAGCGGAAGCGTGCACTTCTTCAAAATCTTCGGGTGCCCGTCTCTCGTCGCGTGCTCCATGGCGACCACCACGCGGCGCGCGCCAGCGACCAGGTCCATCGCGCCGCCCATGCCTTTGACCATCTTTCCCGGGATCATCCAATTTGCAAGATTGCCGCCCTCGTCGACTTCCATCGCGCCCAGCACGCTAAGGTCGACATGGCCGCCACGGATCATCGCGAAGGAATCGGCGCTCGAGAAGTAGGCTGTGCCAGGCAGTTCGCTGACAGTCTCCTTCCCGGCGTTGATCAAATCAGCATCTTCGGTTCCTTCGACGGGGTACGGCCCGATGCCAAGCATTCCGTTCTCGCTTTGAAGAATCACATCCATCCCAGCGGGAACGTGGTTGGCAATCAGCGTCGGCATGCCGATGCCGAGGTTCACGTAGAATCCGTCGCGCAGTTCACGCGCGATGCGCTTGACGATGCGATCGCGCTTTTCGAGGTCCTTGGAGGGTTTGGCTTCAGTCGGCATCAGCGATCTTTTCCGTCTCTATATCGCAGTAAATACAATTGCGGATTTCTTTTGCGGCTCCAGCTAGGCAACGGCTTTCCTCACGGTGCGTTTCTCGATCTTCTTTTCAAACGATTTGCCCTGGAAAATTCGATTCACATATACGCTTGGCGTGTGCACCATGTCGGGATCGAGTTCTCCGGGCTGCACCAGATGTTCAACCTCAGCAATCGTCACCTTCGCAGCCGTCGCCATCATGGGATTAAAATTGCGAGCCGTTTTGCGATAGACGAGGTTGCCCCAGGTATCGCCCTTCCAAGCTTTGACGAAGGCGAAGTCGGCTTTGAGCGCGCGCTCCATAATGTAGGTTCGGCCATCGAATTCGCGGGCCTCTTTGCCGTCGGCCACGACCGTGCCGACTCCCGTCGGAGTAAAGAAGGCCGGAATGCCTGCACCGCCTGCGCGAATTCGCTCGGAAAATGTTCCCTGTGGCACCAGATCAAGCTGAACTCGGCCGTCGAGCACCATGGCTTCCAGCAATTTGTTTTCGCCGACGTAGGTTCCGATGTGGCGCTCGATTTGGCCGTTCGCGAGCAGCACGCCCACGCCCGCTCCATCAACGCCGGCGTTGTTGCTGATAGTGGTGAGCTTCTTGACGCCCTTTATGGCAAGCGCGCGGAGAAGATTCTCAGGATTGCCGCAGAGACCAAATCCGCCAATCATAATGCTGGCTCCGTCGAATACGTCCTGAATGGCCTCTTCAGCGCTGGCGACGACCTTGTGCATGGCGAGGAAATTGTAAATGAAAGCAGCTCTGAGTCGCGAGTCCCGACCCGCAAGCGAGCTGCGCGGTCTTAGTCGAGACGCGAGACTCGTGGCTTTCTTTCACTCCTTCAATTTGACTTCCGACTCTTGACTTTCCTCAGCTCATGCGCCAGTTCAAACTCAGCCGCGAGTTCGCGGCTATCAAGATTCTCGCGGATGTGAGCGAGCCGCTGTTCAAGCTTGTGCAGAGCGTCGGCGAGATTTTTCTTATTGGTGATTGCGATGTCGCGCCACATCGAATAAGGCGAACCGGAAATCCGAGTGAGGTCACGCAGCGCCCGGCCGCCGATATCGAGAAGGGGGGCGTCGGGCCCGAACTCGCCGACCAGCGTGGCGGCCAGCGCGGTTGAGATCATCTGCGGCAAATGGCTGATCCAGGCGCAGAAGCGGTCGTGCTCCGCGGGATCGAGGAAAGCAACGCGAGCGCCGATCTTCTCGACGCTGTGTACGAATTCTCCGCAAAGCCCAGCCTGCGGATTCTGTCGCGGCAGCGGAGTGAAGAGCCAGGCTGCTCCGTCAAACAAAGCGGCATCCGCGAACTCGACTCCAGCACTTTCCTTGCCGGCCATCGGATGTCCGGCGAGAAAGCGCTGTCCGGCAACGCGGCCAAAGGACTTTGCGGCGCGCTGGACGATCTCCGCCTTGGTGCTGCCGACATCGGTGACGAGCACACGCGGCGGAAGCGACGGGCCGAGGCGTTCGATGAGATCGATGATGGTGATCACGGGCGTCGCGAGCACGACGAGGTCGCTGCCGCGCACCGCTTCGCCCACGCTCGTGGTGCCTTTTTCTATGGCACCGCAATCCTTGGCGCGCTTGAGGACAGGAGCCCGATCGCAGCCGATGACGCGGCCGGCGAGACGGCGTTTGCGGAGAGCAAGGCCGAGCGAGCCTCCAATCAGGCCGGTGCCGATGATGGTGACTTGCTTGAAAGGCATTTGTAATTTGTGATTGCAAATTTGTAATTTGAGATTTTTCTTTGCGATTACAAATTACATATCGCAAATTACAAATTATCTTTACTCGATTGTCCGTCCGACTGCCGGGGCGATCATGCGAATTTCTTCCATCAGCTTGGCGAATTGTTCCGGATAGAGCGATTGCGCGCCGTCTGAAAGCGCTTTGTCGGGCTGAGGATGGACTTCGATCAGCAGCGCATCGCATCCAGCGGCGACCGAGGCCCGCGCCATGGGCGCAACTTTATCGCGGCGTCCCGTGCCATGCGATGGATCGGCGGTCATCGGCAGATGCGAAAGCTTATGGATGATCGGAATGGCCGAGATGTCCATCGTGTTGCGAGTATAGGTTTCAAAGGTGCGGATGCCGCGCTCGCACAAAATAATTTCGTAGTTGCCGCCGGCGAGCAGATATTCCGCGGAGCATAAAAGTTCTTCAAAGGTCGCGGCAATGCCACGCTTGAGCAGCACAGGCTTGCGAACCTTGCCCAGTTCGCGCAGCAAATTGAAGTTCTGCATGTTGCGCGCGCCTACCTGGAAAATGTCGATATACGGGAGCATCAGTTCGATCTGCGAAATCTCCATGACCTCGCTGATGACGAGCAGGTTGAAGCGATCTCCCGCCTCGCGCAGAAGCTTGAGTCCTTCGAGTCCGAGCCCCTGAAAAGAATAAGGAGAGGAGCGCGGCTTGAAGGCGCCCCCGCGCAGCACGCGCGCTCCCGCTTGAGCGATCAATTCGGAGACTTTGAAGAGTTGCTCGCGCGATTCCACCGAGCAAGGGCCAGCCATGACGATGATGTTCTTGCCGCCGATTTCCACGCCATTAGCGAACTTGACGACCGTCCCTTCAGGACGGAAGTTGCGGCCGGCGAGCCGGTAGGGCGAGGTGATGCGGTGCACTTCCTGCACGCCAGGCAGCATCTCGATTTCGCGGGTGTCGAAATCGGAGCGCGCGCCCACGCCGCCGAGCACGGTCTTGAGCGCTCCGGTAGAGCGGTGAACTTCAAAACCCATCTGGACCAGTTGATCGATCACATGCTGGATCTGATCTTCACTGGCGGAATCTAGCATCGCAACAATCATGAGTTAGCTCTTCTTGCCCGCGAAACGCCGAATGAGCCGCCGAGCAGCAGGTCCTTCGCTTCGCTCAGGATGACAAATCATAAAAGCATTTAACGATTACACCAAAACTCTCATGGCCAACTAATCTTCAAACTGCGAATCGAGTTCCGTCTCGTGACCGCTCGGCGCAGCGTTGGGAACGATTTCGTGCTTTTGGATGCTGCGCATCACGTCCATAATGCGCTCGTAAATCTGCGCCAGATCACGCGCCGCCAGCGGACCCTGGCTGGCACGCTGCACGTTGGCAATCACTTCCTTCTCGCGATCGGGCTCGTAGATCGGCAAATTCGTATTGCGTTTCAGGCGGCCGATTTCAATGGCGGCATTGGCGCGCTCGTTGAGCAAGGCCGCCAATTGGCGATCCAGAACGTCGATTTTCTTGCGCCAGTCGGAAATGTCCATGAAAAACAGTTCCCAGTTCTCAGTAGTCAGTTCTCAGTCAGAACCTGAAGGGCCAATCTCCATTTAGAGACTCAAATCCAATGATTATTTTCTTGCTGAGGGCTGAGAGCTGACGGCTGTGAGCTGCCTTATGAATTCTGCCACAGACTGCGCTTCGTGCGCGGGATTTTGTTCAATGACGTGCACGATGGCGCTGCCGACGACCGCTGCCTCCGCGAATTTGCCGACGGCCGCGAACTGTTCAGACGTCGAGATTCCGAATCCGACGGCGACTGGCTGTTTCGAAAATCGACGAATGCGTTTCACCAGATTGGGGGCGTCGGAAGACATCTGCTGGCGCTCGCCGGTGACTCCGGTGCGCGAGATGGCATAGATGAAGCCGGTGCAGACTGCGGAGATCTGCTTGAGGCGCTGATCGGTCGAAGTGGGCGCGGCGAGAAAGATTGTGGCGAGGTCGTTCTTACGCGCTTCGCGCAGGTATTCGCCGGCTTCTTCGATGGGGAGATCGGTGATGAGTGTTCCGTCGACTCCGGCCAGACGCGCGACGTGACAAAACTTGGCTAGACCCATTCGGAGTATTGGATTCAGATAAGAAAAGACGACAAGCCCGACGGATTGCGAATGCTCGCGGATTTCGGCGGCGAGTTTGAGAACGTGCTCGAGGCTCGTGCCATGCTTGAGGGCGCGCTCGCTGGCACGCTGAATTACGGGACCATCGGCGAGTGGATCGCTGAATGGAACGCCGAGTTCGATGACGCTCGCTCCCGCTTCGATGGCCGCGAGGATGACTGCGCGTGTAGTCGCTAGATCGGGATCGCCACAGGTCACGTAAGCGACGAGAGAAGGCTTCGATTCGAAGTGGAAGGGCACGAAAGCATTGTAGATTGCTGAGGGTTATGCGGATGGCGAATGGGAAATTTGGCGATTGCCGTAGAGTCGAGTTCGACGCCGATTGTTGGCGTTTGTTTTCGGCAAAGTTTACTGGTTAGTAATCCATACCCCTCCTTGTGGTCTTTGAAAACAAAAGCTTAGAGGATGATTTTCGCCAGGTCTTTGAGGAATAAGGACTTACTTGTAAGATATATATAAATCAATAACTTAGGGATGATTCGGGGGCGATTTTGATGCGGCTTTTCTGTCCATGTTATTGAAGAATAAATACTTTATGGAAAATTGACTCGGATCGCCGAACACGCAAACGCGGGCAAAATTTGTCTGGAGCCCGCCTTGGAGTCGCTGGGTTTGTCCATGACCTTGTATATACATTTGTATAGTATCGTGCTGGTCTAAATGCCAATAGCATGGAGTGTCAATCGGAGAAATTGAGGCTCTGTTTATTGACGGTCCCAGGGTTGCGCCCGACCCAAAGCACTCGGCGGACGAAGACCGTTTGATTGCGGGCGGAAAGACCGGCGCAGGAAGGCCGCTATTTGTCGCTTTCACGATGCGCACCAGGGAAGGCAGCCGACTGATCCGCCCGGTAACGGCCCGGTATATGCTCGCCAAGGAGATAGCAGCTTATGAAAAAGAAAGTTCCGCGCCTGAGAAGCGATGAGCAGGCGGAGGGGTTTCTTGCCCAAGACCTCTCCAAACTTGATTTCTCTCAGTTTAAGCCGGCGCGGTTTGAGTTCGAGAAAAAGGACGAACAGATCAACATGCGCGTACCGAAGCCGTTGCTTGCAGCCGTGAAGGCTCGGGCGAAGGCGCGCGGTATTCCCTACACGCGGTTCATTCGGGAGACTCTGGAACGGGCGGTCACGGCGTCGAAGTAGATTATTCAGGAGCAATTATGGCATTAAGCGCTATTCATCCCGGCGAGCACCTAGCCGAAGAGCTCAAAGAGCTCGATATGAGCGCCGCTGAGCTGGCGCGGAAGATCAACGTTCCGACCACTCGTGTCACGCAAATCTTGAATGGAACTCGCGCCATCACGGGCGACACGGCGCTGCGCCTTACGCATTTTCTTGGCACGAGTGCGGAATTTTGGCTGAATCTTCAGAGTCTTTATGAACTGCGGCTCGCCCAGAAGGAGGCGGGGAAATCCATCCGGGCGCTGCCCAGGCTCGAACGGCGCGACCTGGTGCGCGCGTGAGGATGCACGGGAGAGAAAAGGCGCAGGTCAGAGATTATTCGTAAACCTCGCGGCGGTGGGCAACTCGTGTAATCGTGACAAGTTTCGCCTCATCATCGATGAGATAAACTGCGCGCCAGTCCCCGACTCGAACGCGCCACTGGTCCTTGTAGCCTCTCAGTTTCTTGCAGCCAGGAGGCCGTGGATTGTCGGCCAGCGCCAAGATCTTGCGGTCGATCCGCGCGAACACCGCATTGTCCAGAGCGTCCAATTCCCTTTGCGCGGACGGCTTGATTTCGAGCGAATATTTATCCACGGGGGCGAGCGCGTTTCACGCGGGCCGCGCGATATTGCTCGTAGGGAGTGCCTTTTTCTTTCCGGCGCGATTCGGAGACAAAACCGTCCCAAAAATCTTCCCAGAGGGCGCCGTGTTTTTTCAGGTCGATGAGAACTCCGACCTTGCGGCCCTTCTCATCGGTGACGAATTGGATTCCGGTCATGGCTTCTGAGTCCTTCAGATGACATTGGAACAATAGCATTCTGTTTTCGGCGCAGGCAACTGTAATCGCGGCAGTGATACCCAGGTTAGCGCGCAAAAGAACGTGCTCGAACCTGGGCACTGGGTATCTATCTCGGTTGGTTGACGATTGTGATGGTCAATTCTGGCCCGCCGGGCAATTTCCCATTTTCGAGGGCGTGGTGCGCGTGATAACCGTGCAGCTTACCGGTACGCGCCATTTTGAGGAAATATCGGGCGAGGTGTTCGAAGCCGTCAGCTGTAGCAAGGAGATCTACGTTACTTTTCGAGTCGACTTTGAACTTGTACCACACATCCTTCAAACCCTCATGAGTATCTCGAAAATCCATGGAGTTGGGTGTGTCGCGCGTTAGTACCAGGTGCACGTCGATGGTTTCTTTCCTCATTGATGCTCTAAACAACACGACAGTCTCGAGTGGGCCGCCGACTCTCACGCGACAGTCAATCCAGCTTCAAACTCTCCCTCATAATCCCAATATCTTTGTCGCCGCGGCCGGAGATGTTTACGATCACTATCTCTGACTTCTTCATCTTTGGGGCGCGCTTGATTACTTCGGCTACGGCGTGGGCGGATTCCAGTGCCGGGATTATGCCTTCGGTTCTTGCTAGAAGCGTGGTTGCTTCCAAAGCTTCCGCGTCGCTTGCGGGGACGTATTCGGCTCGGCCGGTGTCGTGTAGCTCGGCGTGCTCGGGGCCGATTGACGGATAGTCTAGGCCCGCCGACACGGAATGCGTCAGCGCGATCTGGCCTGCTTTATCTTGCAGGACATAGGAGAACGTTCCCTGCAACACACCCGGCGAGCCGCCTCGAAAGCGCGCGGCGTGGTCGCCTAAAGTTTCGCTTCGGCCTCCGGCTTCTACGCCGATCAGCTCCACTTTTTTATCTTTAATGAAGTCGTAGAAAATTCCGATCGAGTTTGAGCCTCCTCCTACGCAAGCAATGATTGTCTTCGGAAGCTTTCCCTCGGCTTTGAGAATCTGCGCGCGGGCTTCGCGTCCGATTACGCGGTGGAAGTCGCGCACCATGGTTGGATAAGGGTGCGCGCCCAGCACGCTGCCTAGCAAATAGTGCGTGGTGCGGACGTTGGTGACCCAGTCGCGCATGGCTTCGTTGATGGCGTCTTTGAGGGTGCGGGAGCCGGAATCTACGCCGCGGACTTCGGCGCCCAGAAGCCTCATGCGGAAGACATTGAGTTCCTGGCGGCGCATGTCTTCGGTGCCCATGTAAACTACGCATTCGAAGCCCAGCAGCGCGCAGACCGTGGCCGTCGCCACGCCGTGCTGTCCAGCGCCGGTTTCGGCGATCACGCGGCGCTTGCCCATGCGCTCGACCAGCAGGCCCTGTCCGAGGCAGTTATTGATTTTGTGCGCGCCGGTGTGGAGCAGGTCTTCGCGTTTGAGATAGATTCTTGCGCCGCCTAGTTTCTCGGTGAGACGGCGGGCGAAGAAGAGCGGCGTGGGACGTCCGGCGTAAGTTTTTAGCAGGAGGTCGAGGCGCTTTTGGAATTTTGGATCGCGCTTGGCTTTTTCGTATTCGCGCTCCAGTTCCTGGAGCGCGGCCATCAGCGTTTCCGGAACGTAGCGGCCGCCGTAGATGCCGAAGCGGCCGGGGGCTTTCGCGGATTTCACTCCGCCTGCGCTTCGCACGGCCGACTTCGAAGCCTCTCGTCGATTTTTCGGAATTGAAATCGCGGTCGCCATCAATTCGTCTCTTCAGCGGCGGTTGCGTTTTCAATCGCGCGCACAGCGTGGATAAAGGCGCGGAGCTTCCTCGGGTCTTTCAGCCCGGGCGCTCGCTCGACTCCGGTAGAAACGTCGACGCCCCACGGGTGCAGGGTGTGGATCGCATCCTCGACATTTCCGGGATGCAATCCTCCGGCGACAATGAGCTTGCTGATGCTGTTAATTACGCCGGCCCAAGGCTGCACGCGCTCCCAGTCGAAAGTCTTTCCGGTGCCACCCATCTTTCCGGCCGTCGAGGAATCGAGCAGCACGCCCGAGACAACACCGGGGCGGAAGCCATGGGTCTCGCAGAAGAGGTCTCCATTTTCGGCCACGTGAATTTTGTGCACGCGTTTGCCTTTGTAGGCTTCATCGGGCTCGACCAGACCTTCGGCGACCGGGTCCCAATTGACGGGCTCCTCGGCGGGCTTGTCAAAAATCTGCGCGGCGAAGGAACGAATAATCGTGGGCCGGCTCGCCCCATTGGCGAGAGCACTAAAAAGCGAAAGAGAAAACTGCTTGTCCTCGCGGCCGTGCAGCTGGACGGCGCTGAGGCCGGCGAGTTTGACGGTGTCGCTCACCTGCCCGACGGTCTGATTTACGAAGACACCCACCTTCTGGATCTGGGGCGGCACTTTTTTCGTAATCGCCTGCGCAGTTTCCGGCGTGACATAGCGCGGGCTCTTCGGATAAAACACGAAGCCGATCGCGTTCGCGCCCGCATCGATGGCGGCAAGCGCATCGTCGAGGTTCGTGATCCCGCAGATCTTGATCCAGGTCATAACGGCAGTTCTCAGTTCTCAGTTCTCAGTTCTCGGTTCTCAGTTCTTAGTTCTCGGTTCTCAGTTTTCGGTAAAATCGACTCGCCACTGACTGCTACTTTTACTTCTTCCAGCAATTTCTTGAGTGCTTCACCTGGGCGCTCTTGCTTCATTAGCGACTCGCCTATTAGGAACGCATCGTATCCTGCGGCTTTCAGGCGGGCTATGTCTGCGCCGGAGTGGATTCCGCTCTCGGCCACGCGCAGACATCCGCTGGGAATTTCTTCGGCCAGGCGGAGCGCGTTGTCGAGAGTGACTTGAAATGTATGCAGATTGCGGCTATTGATGCCGATCAGATTGCAGCCTGCATCAAGGGCGCGCTGGAGTTCTTCCTGGTTGTGCGCTTCGCATAACACGTCCAGTCCGCGCGAACCCGCGTTGCGTGCCAGACTGACCAATTCTTTCTGGCTGAGCGCGGCGACGATCAGCAGCACGGCATCGGCCGAATAGGCGCGCGCCTCTACAATTTGAAATTCATCGACTATGAAATCCTTGCGCAGGCAGGGCAGCGACGTCGCCGCCGAGGCCTCCCGCAAATAATCGAGCGAACCCTGGAAGAACTGTTCGTCGGTCAAAACGGAAAGGGACGCGGCGCCCGAAAGCTCCAGTTCGCGGGCCAATGCGGCGGGTTGAAAATCGGCGCGGATCAAGCCTTTCGAGGGGGACGCCTTTTTCAGTTCAGCAATAATCGCAACGCCGTCTTCGGCGACGAGCCGCAAGCGGGCCCCAAAGCCACGCGGCGCATGCTGCTCAGCCGCGCGCTCGAGCGCGCGCAGATCGACGCTGTGACGCCGTTGGAACAGGCGCTGGCGAGTGGCGGCGAGAATCGATGCGAGACTGGCTGGCATGAACGCAAATGCAATTATACGGAAGGGCGCGTGAATGAGCGTCGTACCGAGAGTAATTGCGGGAGTGTGCGTAGCGCGGCTTACAGTTGTGCGAGAATTGGCACAGCGGATTGGCGGCGTCATGGGCCCGTAGCTCAAGTGCATAGAGCATCGCACTGTTTCCGCGGGATCATTGGTCCGCTGGCAGCCCGCGCGATACAAGTGGGTCTAAAACTCACGTTCCAGTTTGGCCGTTCTCCCCCCCGGCGGCGTCGGGTTGTAGCGCGGCCCCCATAATTCCTGGAAAGGAAATCCCGCCGTGACAAAACGCCTTCACCCTGACAATCAACTGATCAGGTTTCAGCTGTCCTTAAGCAGTGATCGGGCTGCTTTCAGTCGCACAGGACTTAGGAACAAAGCTAGCGGCGAGCTAGTGATTGGGCGCCAGCGAATATAGTTCCGATGCGTGCGGTCGGAGCCTCACCGTGAGTGATGCGGCGGGCTTGGACTTCTTGTGTGCCCACAGATCGCGGATTCTGTAGAGTGGTTGGGTCAGCCCAAGGTCTGTCCACTCGTAATGAATGGTCTGTTCAACATTGCTTATGTTGAAAACCGCGATATAGTGACCAAGGTTTCGATTTGATTGGGCTACCCAGATTGCGACCTTATCGTTACTAACAACCGCATGATTGCCCCGGGAGTACTGATCGACTGCGATCACTTCCGGGTTAGTTAGTAATGACTCGGTCCATTGGTCGGAAGAGGGCAAGTCTCCGCCCATGATTAGAGGCGATCGAAAGATCGACCAGAGAGTTATCATCGTGCGCTGCTCATCACGGGTGAATCTTGTTTCCCTTGGGTCTCCGTCGCCCGGATGTGGACCTAATCGGCCCAGCGGTAGCATATCGGCATCGGGCCAATTGCCGGGGGCGGAATGCGATGCCCACTCGGCGGTGGTTGCGAACTGTTGGTAGAGACCCTGCGACCACTCATGTTTCTCCCACGGTCCCCAATGGTCCCAGAAATCGTCGCAAATGCGCCACATCTCCGCGTATTTGGATACTTCCCCTGCATTGGCCAAGGCGGTTGGACCTGGTGACAGGCTGAGCACCATCGCCCGCCCCGTCTTTGTGATTGCGTTCGCGATCATGCGGATCTCTTCGGGCTTATAAGGATGATCGGCGATGCAATCGACTTTGATGAAATCCACATGCCATCTGGCATAGAGCTTCATGAGCGAGTCGTAATATGCCTGCCCGGCCTCGGAGTTTCTTACTCCGTAGTTATAGGCATTCCATTCACAAGTATCCGATTGGTCGGCCGCATCCTGGGCACGGTACCGTGAATCCGCGATTGGCAGATTCCTGGCTACTGCTTGGCGTGGAATTCCACGAATCATGTGAATACCGAATTTCAGACCCAGCGAATGAGTGTAGTCGGCCAGGGGCTTGAAACCAGCGTCGTTTGCGGACGACGGAAAGCGGAGAGGCGCCGGGATAAACCGGCCATCATCGCTGAGCAGGAATTTATAATCTTGCGGATTGCTCTCCGGGTTGGAGATATACCACCCTTCGTCAATGACGACATATTGCCACCCGAAACGCTTCAGGTGCTTTGCCATCCAGCGGGCGTTATTTTTGAATTGCGCTTCCGTGATGGTGCGGCCGTAGGAATCCCAACTATTCCAACCCATGGGAGGCGTGGGGGCGAGCGCTGCGTCGCCGGCAGCTGCCGGCGAGACCGCCAACAATACAAAGCCTACGGCGGCTGCACATAAAAGAGACCGTACCGGAGATTGGCGACGGCAGACAGGGGTTGGACTTTTCATGGCCTGGGCATTCTAAAGCAGAAGAATTAGATTTCGCAGCGACGGGGCGTGCTTGATTCTTGGCGGTTGGCTTGAAGCGGCGACTCAATGGTGGAGCTATTGACGAGGTTTGAAGAATTTCTTGACAGGGCCGACAAAAATCAAGTATCTTTTCCGTGCCGTTGAGATAACGTTTACTCGGAGCCGGGCAGAGCCGAGAAACTCATGCCGAGAAAGCGCGACTTCCGATCCGCCAACGTTCGCCCTAGCCATTCCCTACCCAAACATTCCAGGCGTATTCAGAGGTCAGTGATCATCCCATTTTGGATGTTGTCGCTCTGGCTTCTACAGGGCTGTGGTGGCGGTTCTTCATCGTCGGTGACGCCAACTCCGCTGACCGTTGCAACCCACTCTCTGGCGGGCGGGACCGTCACTATTTCGTATTCGGCGACCCTGGCTGCGTCGGGTGGGACAGGCAGTGGCTACACGTGGACTGTTTCCACCGGCACGTTGCCTGCGGGCCTAGCCCTGGCAATGAGTGGCGTTCTCTCGGGTACGCCGACCGCTGCCGGAACGTCCAACTTCACGGTCGAAGTCATGGATTCTTCCGGATCGTCGGCCACGGCGAATTTGAGTCTGGCGATCGCGGCTGCAGGTCCGCTGACGGATTATGAATTTACCGGCGATACTTCTCCAGTACACGATCCCAGCATCATCCGCCAAGGGTCGATGTACTATGTCTTCTCGACCGACGCATCGTCGAGTCAAGGTGGATTCATTCCCATTCGCTGCTCAACCGACAAGATCGCCTGGTCGGCGTGTGGCTACGTGTTCACAACCTTACCATCGTGGATTTCTTCGGCCGTTCCCGCGGCAACGGATATTTGGGCGCCGGATGTCTCCTACTTCAACGGCACATACCATGTTTATTACGCCGCGTCTTCCTTTGGATCCAACGTCTCGGCCATTGGCCTCGCGACCAACAGCACGCTCGATCCATCCGATCCGAGTTATGAATGGGTCGATCAAGGTTTGATCCTGCAGTCTTCGTCTTCGGACGACTTCAATGCCATTGACCCGAGTATTCTTGTGGACCCAGGCGGGTCGGTCTGGCTCACCTACGGAAGTTTTTGGACCGGAATTTATCAGCAACAGATTAGTCCAGCGACAGGACAGATCAAGACCGGATCGGCTACCTACCATTTGGCGGAGCGCGCGTCCGGTGTGGCCAACGATCCCATCGAAGGCGCTTCGCTGGTTTATGAAAATGGGTATTACTATCTTTTCGTGTCGTGGGACTACTGCTGCGAAATGGATCCTGCGCAGAGCGACTACAAGATTGTGGTTGGGCGGGGAACCAGTCCTAACGGGCCGTTCAGCGACGGGAGCGGCGTGGATATGGCAGATGGCGGCGGAACGATACTGTTGCAGGGGGATTCGAACTGGGCCGGGCCGGGAGGACAAACGGCTTATATCGACGCGACCGATGGCGATCTGATTGTCTTTCACGCGCTCTCGCTGTCGCAGAACGGCTTGGATTATTTATTTGTAAGGTCGCTGACGTGGGCTAACGATTGGCCGGTGATTGGATCCTCAACGGAATCGGTTCCAGCCATCGAGGGACGAAATAGTGAAGGCGTGGAGCACCCTGGGGTCGTCGAGCAATTGAGGGTCAACCGGTTTTGATTTAGGGACAGGCAGTGAGTGAAAAGCGATCGAGCATAAACGCTCGGTGAGTTCTTTGAGGCAACTCGTGAGAAAACGATTACTAGCGAACGTAAAATGCGCTAAACTCAGCCCCGGAATAGTCGACGCGCGGGGCTTCCGGAGACCTGTGATGAAATCTGTGATAACACCTGACGTGCAACAGTTCGTTCTCTCTCCCGGCTCAAGCAGGGGCGGACGCTGGCTGGCAGGGATCGCTCTATTCGCCGTGCTCCTTGCGGGGTTGCCTGCTGTGGCGCAATTGGACACAGGATCGATCAGCGGGACCATTACCGATCCCTCCGGCAGCGTGGTCGCAAAGGCGCAGATTACGGCCACCGAGACGGCAACCGGAACCACTTATACGACCGTCAGCTCCAACGCCGGGTATTACGTATTTCCGTCAGTGCGTACCGGCGTGTACAAACTGACTATCGCCAGCACCGGATTCAAAACAACGGTCTCAACTGGAATCACGGTGACGATTGGCGCGGCCACTGCGCACAACTTCGTACTCCAGGTGGGCGCGGCCACTGAGACCGTCTCAATCAGCGCGACGGCTTTGGCGCTTGAGACCCAATCCTCGGATATAGCCGAAGCGATTCAACCGGAGCAAGTCACGGATCTTCCCCTCACCGTTGGGACGGCGCTACGCTCGATGTCGATACTTACATTTCTGGTCCCGGGCGCCGTTGGTCCGGGGACTTCGGCGGGCGGCGCAGGCGGTGGCAACACGATCGCCGGAAACACGTCGGCGGACGGGTCCGGCGGGCAGATTGTCGCCAAGATCAATGGCGGCCAAACCTTGGGAAGCGAGTACCTCATCGATGGAATCAGCACAAATCGGGCGGAGAATGGATCGGGAGGGTTTGACGGAATTTCGCCTTCGGTCGAGGCGATCCAGGAATTTCGCGTCAGCATCTCCGGATTGCCTGCCGACATCGGCAGAACAACCGGCGGTGTCGCCAACTTCAACTCGCGCAGCGGGACCAATGGATATCACGGAACCATCTACAATTTCTACAAGAACGCGGCGCTGGACGGGAACAACTGGTTTAATAATCATTATCTGGCCGAGAATCCCACGCTGACAGCCGCCTTCGGTCGACCTCCCGACACGAAAAACGATTATGGCATCACCTTGGGTGGGCCCATTCGTATTCCGCATGTTTATGACGGAAAGGACAAGACATTCTTCTTCTTCGGATGGGAACAGCTTCGCTACAACACAGGCAGTGCTGTCACCAGCAACGTACCGACTCCAGACGTTCGCGGTGAGACCAATCCCTATTTCGATTTCTCAAGCTTCGTCGGCGGGGAAATACCCGGGCCGGTGATTAATCCATGCACCGGCGACCCGCTGTACTTCGGACAGATATTCGATCCGTTGACGCAACAAAACACAGGGACGCCGAACGAGTGCCGGTCTCCGTTTCCGAACAATCAGATTCCGTTAAACAGATTGAGTACGGTGGCGCAGAATGTCCTCAAGCTGATTCCTGAACCAAACTTTACCGGCCCCGGAGTCAACTATATCCAGGACACAGCTGACACAATCACACAAACCGTGTATAGCATTCGCCTCGATGAGAATCTAGGAGCTAAGCAGAAGATCTGGGGCTTTTGGAGCTCTCGCGAGAATAGCGATCAGGGCAACGGTTTCAACCTTCCTCCGCCTATCAACAGTTGCTGCCCGGTGAGCGATTCCTTTGGCAAGCTCCTGCGCGTCGGCTGGGACTGGACCTTCACGCCAACATTGATCAACGAACTGACATTTGGCAGCAACCGCTCGAATAACTATGGCCATGCAAAGGCGGTGGGACAAAATCCAAATTGGGGAGCAGCCATCGGTCTTCCCCTCGCAGCGGGCCCAACTTTCCCGGGCATGGAATTTGTTGGCAGTTCCTATCCCAGCCTGGGAGAAAACTCCGATGCGCAAGATGTTGACAACGCTATTGTTTTAAGCGACAGCGTGAATTGGGTGCACGGAGCCCACAGCTTCAAATTTGGCGGCACAGGGTTCTATCACCAGTATTCGTTCGTCAGCTTCATCGGGGGCACGTGCAGCGGAGTTTCCGGCTGCTTCACTTTCTATCCCGGACAGACGGCCGGTCTCATCAGCCAGCAAGGAAATACGGGTAATGCTTTCGCCGATTTCATAATCGGCCAGGCGGGAGACGTCAATCGCATCGTCGACCTGCACGCTCCTCGCTGGATCAGCCACTATGCCGCCTTCTTCGCACAGGACGACTGGAAGATCCGGCATAACCTCACCCTCAACCTCGGACTGCGCTGGAGCTATGAAACACCACGGCACGAGGCCGAGGGAGATACCGCGAGCTTCGAACCTAACGTGCCGAACACGGGCGCGAGCGGCCAATTGGGGGCGTTGGTCTTTGGAGGAGTCGGACCAGGTAGAAATGGGAACAAGGGCGAGACCTGGGCGAACACTTACTATAAGGATTTTGAGCCTCGCATTGGTTTTGCATGGAATCCGGAATTCAACCGGAACATCGTGGTCCGCGGCAATTACGGCATTTACTACGGACCATTAGTGGATGCCGACTACGGCCAGGGAACGACGGCAGGCTTCACCATCTCGCCCAACGTATTTACTGCCGATCCTATGAACGGCCCCCTGCTCGACGACGGCCTTCCTCCACTGCCCACAATGCCAAACCTCGATCCTACTCAGTTGAACAGCCAATCCGTCGATTATGTGGCAAAGTCGTATGGACGACCGGCCATGGTGCAGACTTGGACTCTTGAAAACCAAATCCAACTTAAACCGAACCTCATCTTCACCCTGGGCTACTTAGGTCAGCATTCGGTGCGCTTGCACGGGCTGATTGACTACCCCAATGACATGCCCGAGAGCGGGTTGGCATTGGGCGATACTCTTTTCTGCACGGCGCCGTGCGGGGGCGTGCCTCTGCCCTACGCCAACTTCCAACAAACGTGGAACGGTCAGGGTAGCGTCTCGCAGGCTCTGCGACCCTTCCCGCAGTATGGATACATCAATACGGACAGCTACCTGCAAAACGTAGGCCAATCCAGTTACAACGCGCTGGAAGCCAAGCTGGAACGCAGATTTCATAACGGCCTGAATTTGCTGGCCTCCTACACCTTCTCAAAGACGATCACCGACGCGGACAGCATTCAACCCTTTTACAGCACGCTCCAAAGTCAGGGCGGAACGCAGAATCCGTTTGATCACAAGGCCGAAAAGGCGGTCAGCAACCAGGATGTTCCGCAAAACTTCGTTGTCAGTTACCTCTACGAGCTTCCGCTTGGCCATGGCAAGCGTTTCCTGGCCAACACGCCAAGAGCGGTTGATGCTGTCATCGGTGGCTGGCGCATTGGCGGCATACAACGTTACCTGAGCGGGCAGCCGATCAGCTTTTTCGGAGAACCCGGTATTCCCGGATTCGACAATGGCATTCGTCCAAACCGGGTGCCAGGACAGTCGGTGAAGGGCTTCACCGGAAGCTACAATGTGTTCTCTTTCGACAACACCGGCTCGGGCGGCCCAGGTTCGGGCGCCTGCATGACGGGCTACTGGAACTGCGCTGCCTTCGCGGACCCGAACGCGAACCGCGCGGGGGGTGCCTTTCAGTTCGGAGACATGCCGCGTAACTCCGCGGACATCCGGTCTTTTGCCTACTACAACGAAGACCTCAGTATTGCCAAGGCCATCCCGATCAGCGAAAGAGTTAAAGCTGAATTCCGAGGAGAGATGTTCAACGCCTTTAATCGTCACATCTTTAACAAGCCCGATTCAGGTGTGTTCGATGCCAACTTCGGGCAGATTGGCAGTACGTTGAATGGGCCGCGTAACGTGCAATTTGTTCTGAGAATTACTTATTGACGCAAGCGGTGGAGCGACCAGGCAGTTCTGCCTTCGATCACGGCGACTTGGACTGCGGAGAGCTTGACTCCGCAGTCCTTTTCTATTCGGGATCGGATATGCTTGGAGTTGTGTTCCGTCTTCTCCTGTGGCCGCTGGAAATTGCTCTGGTTTTGACTGTCTGTTGCTCTCTTGGAATCGCCCAAAATGCCGACGCGAAGTCGCGGTTTGAGCAGGGCAATACCGCCATGCGAACGGGCAACGCAGCCGACGCGGTCCACGACTTTCAAGAGTTTCTGCGGCTGGAGCCCGGTTCCGCCGAAGGATACTTCAATCTTGGCCTCGCTTTGCAGTCTGCCGGCCAATTGCAGGAGGCGCTCACGGCGCTGCACAAGGCTGCGGCCCTCCAGCCGAATCTACGCGGCGTGCGCCTTTTTACCGGCATCGTGAACTACAAGCTGAACCATCTTTCCGCTGCCCATGATGAGCTGATACGCGAGACCCGGCTTGAACCGAAGAACGCCGCTGGGTGGATGTGGCTAGGTGTCGTGGAGCTGGCTCAAAATCAGCCTGACTCGGCTGCAAACAGGCTGGATAAAGCGGCGGCGCTCGATCCTAAAAACCTCGACATCCTCTATCATCGCGGCCGGGCACACCTGCTGGTTTCGAAGGAGAGCTACTCGGCAATGTTCAAGCTTGCTCCTGACTCGTGGCGCGTGCATGAAGTGCTTGGGCAGGCGGATTCCGAGGCCTTTCGTACCGAGGATGCGATCAGCGAGTTTCGGCTCGCGGTCGGCGCGGCACCGCACGAGCCGGGGCTGAATGAGGAATTGGGCGACGCATGCTGGACCGCCGGCAAGTTGCAGGACGCCGACGATGCGTATGCGCAGGAGATCAAGATCGACGGTTCGAACGCTATCGCCTTATACAAATTGGGGAGCCTGCGGGTGACTCGAGATGATGCGGCCGGCGGAGTGCCGCTTCTGCAACGGGCGTTGGCCCTCGATCCGGCGATTAGCGATGCGCATTACTACCTGGGGAAAGGCGAAGCGGCGTTGGGCAAAGACGACGCAGCCATCGAACACTTCCGGTTGGCAACTAATTCGCAAGGGAGCGAGGAACTCAGAATCATGTCGTGGTATCAGCTCGCGACTTTGTATCGCAATCTTCATCGCACGCGGGAGGCGGGCGAGGCGCTGGCTGAGTTTCGCAAGATGAAAACGGAGCGGGATCAGAGACGCGAGAACAAGTTTCAGGAGCAGGGCCGGCGGCGCGATCAACTGCCGAAGCAGGAGCAGATTCCCTCGACAGCTGACGTACAGTAGCCGGTGGAATCTGAGTTCCAAAACACGCCATCAGGAGAAAGATGCGAGGAGTTGCCAGCTTCCGAAACGCGGCGCCGGGCGCGGCTGTGAAAGTGCTTGTCAGATCGCGACTCTCGCTCTCCGTCTGGTATGCAACCGTCCTGCTGGCCAGCCTGCTGCTCCCGGCGATCTTGCCGGCACAGATGCCGGCGGACAGCGGATCGAAGCCGCCCGCGCAACAAGAAGAAGTATCGCCTAGCGGCATGGCCACGGGCGGTGTCCATCCTGCGCAATTCGACAGCGAGCATCGTCCGATCACGGCAGGTGGCTTTGTCAAAACCGGCCCCGTGATTTTTATCGATGATGCCGAGCATGCGGGCCTGACGACCTGGCATCACACGGCAGGCACTCCTGAAAAACGCTTCATTCTGGAAGCCAACGGAGCCGGCGTCGCTCTGCTTGATTATGACAACGATGGCTGGCTCGATATTTATATGGTCAACGGTTCGACTTACGACGCCCTCAACGGCAAGGCCACGCCGCCCCATGCCGCGCTTTTCCACAACAACCACGATGGGACTTTCACCGATGTGGCTGCCAAGGCCGGCGTAACCAATGATCGTTGGGGCTACGGCGTGGTGGTTGCAGACTACGACAACGATGGATGGCCCGATCTCTACGTCACCAATTACGGAAAGAACCGTCTTTATCACAACAACCACGATGGTACGTTTACCGACGTAGCCGAGAAAGCTGGAGTCGCTCTGGGCGCATGGTCAAGCGGCGCAACCTTTGGCGACTACGATGGCGACGGGCGTCTGGATCTTTTTGTCGCCAGCTACCTCCGCTACGACATTCATCAGCCGCCAGCCTCGGGATCAAAAGTCGTGAACTACACCACCTGCGTATTTCGAGGCACGCCGGTGATGTGCGGACCGCATGGCCTGCAAGGCGAGCGCGATCATCTTTTCCATAACAACGGCGATGGAACGTTTACGGACGTCAGCGAGAAACTTGGAATTAAGGATCCGGAGCACTATTACGGTTTGGGGGCGCTGTTTGTCGACGTAAACAACGATGGCAAGCCCGACCTGGTTGTCGCCAACGACTCCACCCCGAACTTCCTGTACATCAACAAAGGCAACGGGAAGTTTGAAGATCAGAGTCTGGTAAGCGGCTTTGCGCTAAATGGAGACGGCCGCGAAATGGCGAACATGGGCATCGCCGCCGGCGACTACGAAAACAATGGGCATCTTGATCTGGTAACGACTACGTTTTCCGACGATTACGATGTTGTTTTTGTGAACGACGGAACGGGAAATTTTACCGACGTCAGCTATAGGGTGGGCGTCGCGGTGCCAACCATTCCGTTCGTGGGCTTTGGCGACGGGTTCCTGGACTACGACAATGATGGCTGGAAGGATCTGCTGTTCGTCAACGGCCACGTTTACCCGCAGGTAGACAAGGAAGCGTGGGGGACTTCTTACGCTCAGCGTCCGCTGCTGTTCCACAACGTGAAGAATGGGAAGTTTGAACTGATGCCCGCGGTCGAGGGATCTGGGCTGTCGGTGCTGAGCGTTTCCCGCGGAGCCGCGTTTGGCGACTTGTTCAATGACGGCAAGGTCGATGTTGTCATCAACGCTGTCGATCACGTGCCTGTGCTGCTCCGGAATGTTAGCGCCGATCACCACCATTGGGTTGAGTTGAAATTGATTGGGGGGCCGAAGAGCCCTCGGGACGCTGTGGGCGCCACCGTGTACCTGACGAGCGGTGGCGTGCGGCAGCGTGGGGACGTGCTTAGCGGCGGCAGCTATCTTTCGTCGAATGATTTTCGCGTGCACTTCGGTCTGGGCGATTCGGCGACCGTCGATGGTGTAGAGATCCACTGGCCGAGCGGCGGGGTAGAACAGATAAAACTGTCTTCAGTGGACCGCATCTTTACCGTGACTGAGGGGAAGGGCGTGAGTGCAGAGTTCTGTCGCGATTGTCCGACGCGGAAGACTCCGTAAGGGAGCTTGGGCTCTTTTCAAATGCTGCTCGAATATTCGTTCGCGCGAAGGTAAATATGCGTAAACGTTTGCTGCCCGATGAATCATTTTCGCGATACTTTGCTATGAAAAATCACATGATTAGAAAAAACGTTCTTTTCGCCAGTCTTGTTTCGACTTTCCTATTTTCAGCGCTCGGAATCAGCGCTCAGTCCGTTGCGAGTGCTCCCCCGCAGGTCATCAAGGTGGAAGGCGATGTTCAGGGCACGCACGATCCTTCCATCATTCAGGATGGCGACACGTGGTACCTATTCGCAACTACCACTGAGCCGAATGCTGCTGGCGAGCTTCCGATCCGTTGCTCACGCGATCTGCACAAGTGGCGGCGATGTGGATATGTCTTGCCAGGAATTCCGGAGTGGATCCGCAAGGCTAGTCCGAAGACCAGGAATCTGTGGGCGCCGGATGTTTCCTACTTCGATGGCCTTTTTCATCTTTATTATGCCTATTCTGCGTTCGGCGTGAACACTTCGGGCATTGCTCTTCTGACGAATAAGACACTTAATCAACAAAGCCCGCAGTATCGCTGGGAGGATCAAGGCCTGGTGCTCGAATCGAAAGCCACCGACGAGTACAACGCGATCGATCCGAACTTGGTATTAGATGCGAAGAGAGAAGCGTGGTTGTCGTTTGGTAGTTTTTGGGGCGGCATCAAGATGAGAAAGCTGGATCTCAAGACGGGCAAACTGGCGGCGGATGACACGAAGCTTTATTCGCTCGCAAGCCGTGCCCGGCCTGAGAATCCGGCCCCCGCACCTCCCGGGCTTCCGGCCAACTGGCAAGCGATCGAGGCGCCATTTATCGTGCATCACTCGGGTACACATGACGGGGATTACTATTACCTGTTCGTTTCTTTCGACTTATGTTGTCGCGGCACTAAGAGCACTTACAAAACGATGGTAGGACGGTCGCGTGAAGTAACCGGTCCATATCTCGACAAAAGTGGGAAGCCTATGTTGGAGGGTGGCGGCAGCCCATTGCTAGTCGCAAACCAGCGCTGGCTCGGGCCAGGCGGTGAGTCTGTACACCTCGGGAAAGACCGCGACATCATTGCATTCCACGCCTATGATGCCACCACAGGCCGGCCATCTCTTCAGATCTCCACGCTAACCTGGAAGGATGGGTGGCCAGAGGCGGCGCTCGAAGGCGGTGCGGAGCCGGGAGCATCGACACATTAGGACGTGAATCAACGAGTACGACCAGTCATGACAGGACGTCGAGAGTTTCTTCGCAATACGTCGTTGGGAGCGGGCGCCTTATTTGCCTGGAAGTACTTGTCGTTTGCTGGCCAGGAAACGATCGCTGATTCGAGAATTGAGGTCTTGGTCGACGAACCGTTGGGTACGATTTCGCCCAACATTTACGGGCATTTCGCCGAAAACCTGGGCGGAGTGATTTATGACGGTATTTGGGTTGGAAAGAACTCGCTCGTCGCAAATCTCGATGGAATCCGCAAAGAGTTGATCGAGCAGATGCGCAAGATCAAAGCTCCGGTTGTTAGGTTCCCCGGCGGATGCTTTGCCGACAGCTATGACTGGCGCGACGGAGTTGGCCCGCCGGAAAAACGTCCCCGGCGCACTAACTTCTGGGAAGACGTCGAACCAACGGACGCTCCGGCCAGTCATAAGTATGATCCCAATCAATTCGGTACTAATGAGTTCGTTCATTTCTGCCAACTAATCGGAAGCCAGCCCTATCTTGCGGCAAATCTGCGCAGTTTGCCGGCTCAAGAGTTTGATCGCTGGGTTGAATACTGCAACTCTCCCGCGGGCAGCACAACGCTGGCGGATCTGCGCGCGAGTACTGGATATCCCGAGCCTTTCGGCGTGCGCTATTGGGGTGTGGGCAACGAGTCGTGGGGTTGTGGCGGAAATTTCACTCCGCAGGAATATGCCGCTGAATTCCGCCGTTTCGCTGCTTGGGTTCCGCGCTATGGGATGGAACTTTCTCTTATCGCTTCGGGGCCGAATGATGACAACTGGGATTGGACGCGTGGCTTTTTGGAGGAGGTTGTGCGCAAAGGTCCGAGCCAACTGCGGTCGATTTACGGTTTGGCGCTTCATTATTACGCGTGGAACCTGAGTCGCGGCCGTACCCGCGATTGGAACGAAGGCAAGGGTGATGCCTTGAAGTTTGACGCGGTGGATTGGTATGAACTTCTCCGGCAGGGCGCAGTCATCGAGTCATTGATTGAGGGGCACTGGCAAGTAATGGGCGAGTTCGATCGCGAGCACCGAATCAAACTGGTGGTCGACGAGTGGGGACCGTGGTATCGGCCGGGGAGTGAAGCCACGGCGGGGCACATTCTTGAACAGACTCCGACGCTGCGTAATGCGGTTTTCAGCGGCATGACACTGGACATCTTCAATCATCATCCGGAAAAAGTCGCGATGGCGAACTGCGCACAACTCATCAACTGTCTTAACAGCCTCTATCTGGCGCATGAAGACAACTTTTGCGTGACTCCGGTGGGTCATGTTTTCGAAATGTATTCGGCCCACCAGGGCGGTCAATCTCTACGCACCATCTTCTCTTCTCCACCGATCCACTACGACCGTGACGGCAAGCAGGCAACTTTCCAGAGACTCAGCGGCTCGGCCTCCCTCCGTGACAAAGAGTTGACGCTCACGGTCGTAAACCCGCACACTAGTGAAGCGAAAGAAGCTGAAATTGTGATTCGAGGTGCAAGCGTCCGCGCAGTCTCCGCCACCGTGCTGACGCACGCCGATATTCATGCGCATAACACCTTCGCGCAACGCGAGATTGTAGTTCCGAGAACTCAGACTGTTGCGGTCCAGCGAGGAACGACGGCCCTAACTTTCCCGGCCGCTTCCGTAATAAAGATGGCTCTGACCTTGGTCTAGAAGGCAAGCAATGTGGCCTGGAATTATCCGGCAAACGTTTGCTGCTGTGACCCCGAATTGTAACTGGCTTATGGTAAGATGCAGGGTAATTCCTGGTCTGCGCGCATGGACATTCGCGAAATCGCCCGCCGAGCGAAAGTCTCCACCGCTACCGTATCTCGCGCCATCAACCATGTTCCGACGGTCGATCCCCAACTCGCCAAGCGGGTGTGGAAGATCATCGACGAACTCGGCTACTTTCCGAATACCCAGGCGCGAGCCCTGGTCTCGGGACGGAGCCGAATTTTCGGCCTGATCGTTTCTGAGATTACGAATCCTTTTTTTCCCGAGATCGTGCAGACCTTCGAGAACCTAGCGGTCGAGAACAACTATGAAATTCTGCTAACCTCGACGGTGCACGATCCGAAACGGATGGAGTCTTCAGTCCGGCGCATGATTGAGCGCCGGGTCGACGGCGTGGCGATTCTTACCTTCGGAATGGAAGACACGCTGCTGAACCACCTGCGTTTTCGGAAAGTTCCGATCGTGTTTGTCGATGTAGGACCGAACGCTCCCGGAATCGTCAACATTCGGATCAACTATTTGAATGGAATTCGGCAGGCCGTGCAACATTTGGCTGCGCTCCGGCACAAGAACATTGCTTTTATTACGGGTCCGAGCAATTTAAAATCGGCCATATCAAGACGAACCGCGTTCCAAACGGCGATGTCGGAAATTGGGCTCTCTTCGGACCTTATGGCGGAAGGAAACCATCGCATGGACGGCGGGATGCAAGCTCTGCTGGAATTTAACAAATTGCGCGCTCGCCCGACGGCGGTTTTGTGTTCAAACGACATGACCGCGATTGGCGTATTGCGCGAAGCCTACGACCAGGAGATCAAGATACCGGACGACCTTTCGGTCATTGGATTTGACGATATACGGCTGGCCGAGTTCACCATTCCGCCCTTGACCACGGTGCAGATGTCGCAAATGGAACTGGCTAAAACCGCATTTCACGCCTTGCTGAGCGAAGTACAACGCGAATCGCCGTCGAGCGAGCGCACCGAGTACGACCTCAATACCAACCTCGTGCTCCGACGCTCAACAGCTCTGGCGCGGACCGGAAACCAGACGGCGAAGACACGAAAGGCGATGTAGGAAGGCGAACGCCATGATTTCACCTCAGCGGTCCAGAGAGCGGTTTAGCACTGTGAAAGCAATTGACAACCGGCACCGGGATGATCTAGATTGCGCTAGCAAGTAAACGATTACTTGCGCCACGCACAAGGAGGGCGACGACCCCGAGCTATGCTTCAGCGTTTGCGTGAACAGGTACTGGAAGCCAACCTGGAACTGGTGCGACGAGGCCTAGTCCTGTACACCTTTGGCAATGCCAGCGGCATTTCTCGGGAAGAAGGTTTGGTGGTGATCAAACCGAGCGGCGTTCCTTACAAGGATATGCGGCCGGAACACCTGGTCGTTACCGATCTGGAGGGCAAAACAGTGGATGGCCACCTAAGGCCTTCGTCCGATTTGCCAACTCATCTTGTTCTCTATAACAATTTCCCGGCTATTGGCGGCATCGCCCACACTCATTCCGAATACGCCACCGCCTGGGCGCAAGCGCGGAAACCCATTCCGTGCTTCGGCACAACGCACGCGGACTATTTTCACGGCGAGGTGCCGGTTACCCATGAAATGGATGATTCGGAAATTGCCAATGACTACGAAAAGCAGACCGGCGACGTTATCGTTCGCGCCTTGCACTCGACCGATCCATTGGCGGCGCCGGGGATTCTGGTGGCCAATCACGGGCCATTCGCCTGGGGTCCAGATGTTCGAACCGCGGCCCACAATGCGGCCATTCTGGAATCGATTGCGCGGATGGCGTACTTCACGCTCGGCATTAATGCGGCCGCACAACCCATCGGAAGCGCGCTCCACGACAAGCACTACCTGCGAAAACATGGCAAAAACGCCTATTATGGGCAGGCTCAGGACAAAGATAAAAAAGCTGAAGATAAAAAATAGCAATGACTAGGGACACGCAATGACGCCACAACTCCCGATCGGGGTGCCGACTCAACTGGTACATCTTTCTCCGGTTGATGTAGTCATTGTGGTTTTTTATTTTGTGCTGGTGCTTTCCATCGGCTGGTATCTAAAAGGCCGCGCCAACACAGGCGAAGATTTCTTTATGGCGGGGCGCGAGATGACGGCGTGGGTGGCCGGTCTCAGTTTTCTCTCCGCTAACCTCGGCGCGCTTGAGTTGATGGGCTGGGCGGGTTCGGCCTACCAGTACGGCATTCTGGCGACGCACTGGTATTGGATCGGCGCCATCCCGGCGATGCTGTTCCTGGCGCTGGTGATGATGCCGTTCTACTACATTTCCAAAACTCACTCCGTGCCGGGATACTTACAACTGCGTTTCGGCGAACCGAGTCGGGCCCTGTCTGCCGTGTCGTTCGCTTTCATGACCGTACTCATGAGCGGCGTCAACATGTTTGCCATGGCCAAGGTCATGCAGATCGTGCTCGGCTGGGATATTAATTTCAGCATCTGGGTGTCATCGCTGACGGTGGCAATTTATGTGACGCTGGGCGGACTGCGCTCGGCGATTTTCAACGAAGTCTTGCAATTCTTCTTGATCTGGGCGGGCGCTCTTCTGATTCCGATTCTTGGACTCTACGAAGCGGGGGGATGGACCAACCTCAAACTGGAAATCGCGCACAGGGCATCGTCGCAATACGTTCACCTCTGGTCAGGCTTGGGGTCGTTTAGCACCAATCCCATGGGAATTAATTGGGTCGGCATTGTCTTCGGACTGGGCGCGGTGATTTCGATGGGCTACTGGACCACGGACTTTCTGGTGGTGCAGCGGATTCTGGCCGCAAAAGACATTCGCAGCGCGGAGATGGCGCCCATTATCGGTGCTGGCTTCAAGATGATGGTGCCCTTCATCGTGATCCTGCCCGGATTGCTGGGCTTGGCCGTACTGCCGGAAAAACTGGTTCCGGAATCGATGGCCGCGGCCACCGGAGCGCACAGCTACAACGACGTTCTTCCGCTGATGCTGGCGCGCTATTGCGGCCCCGGGCTGCTTGGCCTCGGAGTGACGGCGCTGATTGCGGGCTTTATGTCGGGCATGGCGGGGAATGTGAGCGCCTTCACGACAGTGTGGACGTACGACATCTACCGCCCATTCCTTAACAGCAAGGGCAGCGACCATCATTATGTGAACATGGGCCGCTGGACAACGATTGTCGGCGTGCTCATCAGCGTCGGTACTGCTTATCTCGTAATGCAGTTCGCAAGCATCATGGACTACGTCCAGGCGCTATTCAGCTTCTTCATCGCTCCATTGTTCGGGACGGTCGTGCTCGGAATGCTGTGGAAGCGGGCCACGGGCGCGGGCGGATTCTGGGGATTACTGTGCGGAACGCTTTCTTCGGTCGGCATGTGGGTCTGGGTAAAGCTCGATCCTTCAGCGTTGCGCTACGTCGCGCTCTCGCCGCACGCCAAAGGCCTCGCACAAGACATGTTTCAAGCGCTCTGGTCGTTCGTGGTTTGCGTCGTTGTCACCGTAGTGGTAAGTCTCGCGACAAAGCCGATGGCGGACAGCGAATTAACCGGTCTGGTTTATGGGCTGACGGAAGTTCCGGCGATTGGAGATGTGCCGCTGCTTCAGAAGCCGCTTTTTTGGGCCGGGGTGGTGACGGTAGTTTTTATCGTGCTGAACATTATTTTCTGGTAGACGATTTTCCGGGGTTGCGCTTCGCGGAAGGTGGGGCGACATGATTTCGATCTGGTTTTTTATCGGCATATCGCTGGCGGTAAATGGTGCGTTGATTTTAGCGGCGGGCATTTACCAGGTGATAAATCCGCCTGAGAATCCGGGTGTGGTGTTGTTCCAGTTGCACGCCAACGTGTGGTGGGGCGCGGCTTTGCTGGTGTTCGGTCTTATATATTGTGTCTGCTTCGCGCCCAAGCGGAAAGCTTGAGGCCCGATCGAAGCCCGATAGGGAGTAATCAGTCAGTGAATCACGAAAAGATGGTTTTCGGAGTTATCGTCGGCAACCGGGGATTTTTTCCCGATCATCTAGCCAAGAGCGGGCGGGAAGACATGCTGCGCGTTCTGCAAACCGCCGGCATCGAGGCCGTGGCGCTAACTCCTGAAGAGAGCAAGCACGGGGCGGTCGAGACGCGGGAAGAATCGCGGCGGTGCGCGGAATTGTTCAAGCGCAACCGCGAGCGAATCGATGGAATCATCGTCACCCTGCCCAACTTCGGCGAGGAGCGGGCCATCGCCGACGCATTGCGCTTGGCCGATCTACATGTGCCAGTGCTGATTCAAGCGACGCCCGACGATCCCGCGAAAATGGAAATTGCCTTTCGGCGTGACAGCTTTTGCGGAAAGATGTCAGCCTGCAACAACCTGCGCCAATATGGCATTCCCTATTCGATTACAACGCTGCACACGGAAAGCCCCGGCTCCCCGGAGTTCGCCAAAGACCTGGCATGGTTCGCAGCCGTGTGCCGCGTAGTCAAGGGATTTCGCAATCTGCGCGTCGGCGCAATTGGCGCGCGTCCTGCCGCATTCAATACGGTGCGTTATAGCGAGAAGATTCTGGAATCGCAGGGCATCTCGATCGAGACGCTCGATCTTTCCGAGGTGCTCGGGCGCATCGAGCGCATGAAGGACAATGACGAGCATGCGCAGTCGAAGCTCGCGGCTATCAAGAAGTATGTGGATGCAAGCAGCGTGCCGGATCCGGCTTTGATGAAGATGGCAAAGCTGGGAGCTGTAGTCGACCAGTGGATGGCAGCGACCGAGGTGACGATCAGCGCGGTCCAGTGCTGGACCTCGATTGAAGAAAATCTGGGCGTCGTGCCTTGCACCATCATGAGCATGATGAGCAATGAATTGCTCTCGAGCGCGTGCGAAGTCGATATCTGCGGAGTGCTCGGGATGCACGCCCTGCAACTGGCGTCCGGAAGCCCGTCTGCGCTGCTCGATTGGAATAACAACTATGGATCGGACCCGAACAAGGCAGTCTGTTTCCACTGCTCAAACTTGCCCAAACATTTCTTCCGCTCGGTGAAGATGGATTTTCAGCAGATTATTGCCGGCACCGTAGGCAAAGAGAATACTTACGGAACCTGCGTCGGTTTAATCAAGCCGGAAAGGATGAGCTTCGCGCGCTTCTCAACCGACGACACCGCCGGCAAGATGCGCGGCTACGTCGGCGAAGGGCGATTCACCGACGATCCACTGAACACCTTCGGTGGCGCGGGCGTGGTTGAGATCGCGCACATGCAGAAGTTGCTGCGCTACATCTGTGAGAACGGCTTCGAACATCACGTGGCCGCCAATCTTTCGGCAAACTCGTCCACTTCGGCCGCAGCCGTTCACGAAGCGGCGACTCGCTATCTGGGCTGGGATATGTATTGGCACGGGCGCGATAACGGAGCCTGCTGATGGCGATCGTCGCGGGAGTGGATTTTGGAACGCTCAGCGTCCGCGTCTCGGTGGTCGACAGCGAACGCGGTCTGCTAGCGTCCGCCGTGCACGAATACGCATTGCATCGCAAGCGCGAAGAACCGGAATATGCGACCCAATCGCACGAAGATCACATGCGCTCTCTGGCCGCCGCCACGCGCGAAGCGGTGAGCAATGCTGGCATTTCCGGTGATCAGGTAGAGGCGATTGCGCTCGACACGACCGGTTCATCGGTCATTCCCGTCGACAAGAAGATGCAACCGCTGGGCGAGTATTACCTGTGGTGCGATCATCGCGCCAAAGGGGAAGCAGCGGAGATCACCGAAGCGGCTCATCGGGAAAAACTCGAGGCGATTCAATGGTGCGGCGGCGTGTATTCGTCGGAGTGGGGATTTTCAAAGCTGCTGCACTGGCTGCGTCATAATCCAGACAGGCGGACGGAATTCGCCTCCGCCTTCGAACATTGCGACATGGTTGCGGCCACGCTCTGTGGCGTCACCGATCCTAAGAGCGCCAAGCGCAGCGTTTGTGCGATGGGCCACAAGTGGCTCTGGAACCGGCAACTGGGGGGACTTCCACCGGAGAGTTTTCTGGTGAAGGTCGATCCCCTGCTCAAAGGCGTTCGCGACAAATTGGACGGAGAGTACGCAGCGTCCGATCAGATTGCGGGAACGCTCTCGCCATTCTGGGCTGAGAAATTAGGCCTCAAGCCGGGCATTCCGATTCCGGTGGGCGCCTTTGATGCGCATTGGGACGCGATCGGCGCAGGTTGCCGCACCGATGACATGGTGAACGTGATCGGCACTTCGACTTGCATCATCGGGATCACTCCGTCCGTGAGTCTGGTCCCGGGCGTTTGCGGCGTCGTTCAGGGGAGTGTGCATCCGCAGCGCACAGGGATCGAAGCCGGGCTCTCCGCCGTCGGAGACATTTTCAGCGCCATCGCATCGCGGGCCGGAACGAACGTGGCGGCATTGAGCGCGGGCCTCGAAAATTATGTCGCCGGGCAGACTGGCTTGCTACGAATGACTTGGGACAACGGCGATCGCACCGTCCTGGTCAATCCCAATTTACGCGGCGTCACTCTGGGATGGAACTTGCAGAGCACAAGTAAAGACGAGTTGTTTGCCGCCATCGAAGGGACCGCGTTTCACACCCGCGTGATTCTCGATCGCATGGCCGCGAATGGCGTAACCATCCGGCGGGTCATCAACGCCGGCGGCATTCCCCAAAAAAATGATGTGCTGAATCAGGTCTATGCCAACGTGCTCGGGTGCCCAGTGCTGGTACCGAGCAAAAGCGTGGTCAGTCTGGGGTCGGCAATCTTTGCCTTTATGGCTGCCGGGGCTTTCAGGACGATCGAGGAAGCGCAGGATAAAATCTGCCCGGGACACAGGACCTTCATTCCCGATAAGCAGGCGCAAAGCACGTACGAAGAACTCTATCCTTTATATAGCCATCTCTATTTCAGTCTGGGCCAGCCGTCGAACGCCAATGGCCTGGGTAATGTACTGCCGACTTTGATCGCGGTGGCGGAGGCTGCAGCACGCCAGGCTATTTCATCGATAGCGTAAGACCGAAGGAGCAACAATGGGAGTTGGGGATGTCCTCAAGAGGATCGCGGTTGGCGCAGTAGCATTAGCAGCGGTTAGCATAATCGCGGAGGCCAAGACGACAGTGACAAGCCAGTCGTTTGGAAAAATGCCGGACGGCACTCCGGTCGAAATCTACACGCTCAGCGACGGCGCATTCGAGGCTCGCATCGCAACCTATGGCGGAGTCGTAGTCTCTCTAAAAACGCCCGACCGCCACGGCAAGTCGGCGGACGTGGTGCTTGGTTTCGATGATCTGGAAGGATATGTGGCCAACTTCAACGGCCCAGCTGACGCATACTTCGGAGCGCTCATCGGCCGTTACGCCAATCGAATCGCACACGGCACCTTTACGCTCGATGGCCACAAATATTCTCTTCCCTTGAACAACGGTGCGAACACCTTGCACGGCGGTCCACACGGATTCAACAATGTCGTTTGGAAGGCAAAGCCGATCGCGAACGGGGTGGAGCTTAGTTACCTGAGCAAAGATGGAGAGGCGGGGTATCCGGGCAATTTGACGGTTACCGTGCGCTACACACTGGCGAAGGGCGACCTGCGGATTGAGTATTCGGCGACCACCGACAAAGACACAGTCGTGAACTTGACCAATCACTCCTACTTTAATCTCGCCGGGCAAGGCGACATTCTGAATCATCAACTCGCTCTCCACGCCTCCCGATTCACGCCGGTAGACGCCGGGTTGATTCCTACCGGTGAATTAAAGGCGGTGGAGTCGACTCCATTCGACTTTCGCAAGGCGACCGCGGTGGGATCGCGGATCAACGACGACGACGCACAACTTCATCTCGGCCACGGCTATGACCACAACTGGGTTCTGGATAGCGGCGGCGGAAAATTGGCGGAAGCAGCCGAACTCTACGATCCGGGCAGTGGGCGATTGCTGAAAGTATTGACGGATCAGCCCGGGATTCAGTTTTACAGCGGAAATTTTCTGGACGGCTCAATCAAGGGCAAAGGCGGAAAAGCGTACGTGCTGCATGCGGCCTTGTGTCTGGAGACGCAGCATTTCCCGGACTCACCAAATCATCCGGATTTCCCGTCCACCGAGTTGAAGCCAGGACAGCGTTATCACACGGTCACTGTCTACAGCTTTTCCACCCGCTAGCCGCTCGATCACAAGGGCCGGCTGAAACTGGGGGGATGAAGAAAACGTTTCCCGTGAATTGCAGGGGAGTCGCCATGCATGACACATCTCGGCGGTATTTTCTAAAGTCAGCTGCCATCACCGCGAGCACGGCCTTGGCCAACCGTTCGCTGCCGGCATGGGCGCGGGCGGCAGTCAACCAGTTAGCGGTCGCTGTGCCGGTTGTGCTTCCGCTCTCGGTGTTCAATTATTCGCAAGTGCGACTGCTTGACAGCTTGTTCCGCAAGCAGTTCGAAAACAACCACAGAGTCTTCCTAAACCTCGATGAAGATGGCCTCCTCAAGCCCTTCCGGCAGCGACAAGGGATGCCTGCTCCCGGCCCCGACCTCGGCGGCTGGTATGACAATAGCGACGACTTCAATCCCGCGAATAACTTCCACGGTTTTATTCCTGGCCATTCCTTCGGCCAGTACGTGTCGGGCCTGGCAAGAGCCTATGCCATTACGAACTCCAAACCCACGCAGGCAAAGGTGCATCGCCTAGTGCGAGCCTACGCCGCGACGGTGGACCCAACCGGAAAGTTTTACGTCGACTACCGCCTGCCTGGCTACACATTCGATAAAACATGCTGCGGCCTGATTGACGCCCACGAATTCGCGTCAGATCCAATCGCGCTAGAGGTCCTCAAACGCAGCACCGATGCTGTGCTTCCTCATCTGCCCGAAAAAGCCCTGAGCCGCATCGAGCAGGAAGCCCGTCCGCACAAAAGCGTCGCCTTCACGTGGGATGAAACCTACACGCTCTCGGAGAACTTGTTTCTGGCGTACCGGCGCAGCGGCGACAAACGCTATCTTGATCTGGCTAAACGCTTCATCTACCACGAGTTCTACGATGCTCTCGCCGAAGATCACAATGCCCTTCCCGGTAAACACGCCTATAGCCACGTGAACACGTTAAGTTCCGCCATGCAGGCTTATCTGGTTTTGGGAGATGAACATTATCTTCGCGCCGCCACGAACGGCTTACGTATGGTGCAGGAGCAGAGCTACGCAACCGGAGGTTGGGGGCCGAATGAAGGATTCGTAGAACCCGGCAAAGGATTGCTGGCCGGCAGCCTCAAAGCAACCCACGCCAGTTTCGAAACGCCATGCGGAGCCTACGGCCACTTCAAGATTACTCGCTACCTACTGCGTGTTACTCGGGACTCTCGCTATGGCGACAGCATGGAACGTGTGTTGTATAACACGATCGCAGGAGCCAAGCCCATTCTCCGGAATGGCACTTCGTTCTACTATTCCGACTACAACAACGATCAGGGAAGGAAAGTTTATTACCGCGACAAGTGGCCGTGCTGCTCCGGTACTTTTCCGCAACTGACCGCCGATTACGGTATCAGCGCCTACTATCCCAGCGCGGATGGCATTTACGTCAACCTATTTATTCCATCCGAAGTTACGTGGGCGCCGAACAAGACGCGGTGCACGCTGAGTCAGCACACCAGCTATCCTACGTCGAACACCACTGAACTTAGATTTGATCTGAAGCGGCCTGAAAGCTTCACAGTCTATTTGAGAATTCCCGCTTGGGCGGACGCGAAGACGCGTGTGTCCATCAACGGCAAACGAGTGGACGGCGAAGCTGTGCCCGGCAAGTTCCTGGCGCTCCGTCGGACTTGGAAAGCAGGGGATCGTATCGAATACGAATTCGGAATGCCTCTGCGGTTAGAGGCCGTTGACGCGCAAAACGCCAATATCGTAGCCCTTGTGCGCGGGCCCATCGCATTGTTTGCGGTCGGCGACATACCGGTCAATTTGACACGGCACCAATTGCTCGCGGCGACCGCGGCTTCTCAAGCCTCGGAGAATTGGGTGGTTCCGAGCGATAACCGCTCGCTAACTCTTCGACCCTTTTCGGCTCTGCGCGATGAAACGTATCGTCTCTATCACAAAGTAGGAGCGTGAAACACGTGCGTCCGACCGACGCCACCAGGAGGCTCAAAATGTTTTCCAACAAACGGCGGCAGTTCCTGAAGCAATCCGCGACCGCGGGACTTGCATGCTCGGGCAGCGCTTTGCTTGGTCCTTTTGCCTTCGCTCAGCCTCCAGCAACCTCGACTAATGTCGCACGAATATATGTCGATTCCCGTCGGCAAATCGCTCCGCTTGACCCCAACCTCTTCGGCTCATTTCTGGAGCATCTCGGCCGCGCCATCTATCAGGGCATCTACGATCCAGGCTCCAGTTTGTCAGACAGCAATGGTTTCCGCAAAGACGTGATGGATGAAGTGCGTCGACTCGGAGTTCCGATTATCCGTTACCCTGGGGGTAATTTCGTTTCCGGTTACAACTGGCTTGATGGCGTCGGGCCAAAAAAGGATCGTCCCCGCATCCTCGATAAGGCGTGGAACACAATCGACACCAATCAGTTCGGCACCAACGAATTCATGGCATGGGCCAAACTGGTAGGCACCAAGCCGCTGATGGGTCTCAACCTGGGCACTGGTACGCCAGAGAAAGCGGCAGCGTTAGTCGAATACTGCAACGTTGAAAAAGGAACAAAGTGGAGCGACCTCCGCCGCACTCACGGCATTGAGCAGCCTTACAAAGTTGAGCACTGGTGCCTGGGCAATGAAATGGATGGTCCATGGCAAATCGGCCACATGACGGCGACGGAGTATGGCCTGAAGGCGCAAGATGCCGCCCGCCAGATGCGCGCCGTCGATCCCACTCTCAAACTGATCGCCTGCGGATCGAGCGGTCCCGGCATGCCCACGTATCTCGAATGGGATCGCGAGGTCCTGGAGCAATGCTACGAGTACGTCGATGCGCTGTCATTGCACCGCTACATCGGAAACACCAAGGAAGAAACCGGCGAAGACAGCTCAAAGTTCGTGGCCATGAACCTCAGCATGGAGCAGCAGATTGCAGAAACGCTGGCCGTTTGCGATCTGGTACGCGGCCACAAACGCTCGCCCAAGAAATTATGGCTGTCGTTCGACGAGTGGAACGTCTGGTATCGCGCCCGCAGCGGCGATGCGCTGAACGGACACGAGCAAGTGGCCCCTCATCTGCTCGAGGAAGTTTACAACCTGGAAGACGCGTTGCTGGTGGGAGGAATCGTCAACACGCTGATGCGCAACGCGGACCGGATAAAGATCGCCTGTCTTGCGCAACTCGTGAATGTGATCGCTCCGCTGGTTACGAATGCGAGCGGGGTGCTACGCCAGACAATCTACTATCCCTACAGCTGGGCGCTGCAATTTGCGCGCGGCAACGTACTCAACGTGCTGGTCGAATCGCCGACCTACGATGTATCGGGGATGGGCCAGGTCGCCTATCTCGACGTCGCCGCAACTATGAATCCCGAGTCCGGTCAGGTTGCAATGTTTATCCTGAATCGCGATCTGAACAAAACTCACACCGTCGAAATCAACTGGCAGGATTGGGTGCCGAAGAAAGTAGCGAGCGCGACCGTGCTCACGGGTGGCGACCTGAAAGCTTTCAATACCTTCGAAGCCCCGCAACGGGTCGCGCCGCAGGCAGCAGACAAGCCTTCAACGACAGGGGGGCGGACGAGACTTGAATTGCCGGCGCGCTCCTACACTGTTATTCAGTGGGAGTCGTAACGTGGCCACTCCCAGACTGTTTCGGTAACGCATGAGCTGCGAGTTCAGCCGGCGCGAGAAGAACGGCGAGGGACGGGTGATCGTGATGACGCGAGAAGTCGCAACTCTTCTGACCGCCTGCATCCTCGGCAAGTAGTCGGATGACTTCGTTTTCACGCGACCGTGCAAGAAACTAAAAAACGGCACGCTGGTAAAAGGCACAACCGTGAAAGGCTTTCGCAAGATCTGGGACGCGGTCTGCACTCGCGCTGGCGTTCCGGGTCTAGTGTTTCACGATCTGCGGCGGAGCGGTGTCCGGAACCTTCGCAGACTTGGCGTTCAAGAGAGCGTGGCATTGCGAATCACCAGCCACAAGACACGCTCCGTTTTCGAGCGCTACAACGTGGTTGACGGAGCCGAATCTCGCCGACGCTGCCAGCAGACTCGACACGAAGCAAAACGCTGCGGCGGTGGAACTCAATCAGTGCTTCGGGCACGATTGCGGCAGATTGCGCCAAAATCGGGACAGGTGCGCGGATGAACCTCGAAACTGTTTCGCTGGCTAACTAGCTTTCTCGTGAATGGGTTGGGTTATACTGCTCTCATCTTTGGGCCCGTAGCTCAAGTGGATAGAGCATCGGATTTCTAATCCGGTGGTTGCAGGTTCGAGTCCTGCCGGGCCTACCATCGATCGAAATACTTTCTGATTCCTTCCCGCCGGAACCCGGGTATCCGATTCCTTTGACCGCGGGGTCGAGGCGATGCGGACGGAGATGTGGCAGGCCCTGTCTCTGCACCAGTTTTATATTCTTTGCGGCCTTTGGTCTGCCTGCGAAGTGGCCTCAACATGAACGTTGCATTTTCCGAAACAGGAATCGTCCTGAATCAGGACGCCCGCGTCCCTGTTTGCGGGATAAAGTGGAAGTAATTCGGCGCTTCCGCGGCAAATATTTGCGCCGATGAATTCTGCAATCGCGGCGCGTCCTAGCGTGCGCGATGTATCTCTTATACACAGAACAGATTTTTGTATGCACACCGCGCGCGTCGTTTGGCGAATCGACTGCACAGTTGCATATATCTCTCTTCACAGTTGAACTCCCCTCTGAAGTGCGACAGGTCGTTCCCCTGGCTTAAAAATTTGCGGTGTCACTTCAGTTCCGACTTTTTGGACCTGAAGTAACCAAAGGAAAACCTCTCATGAAGAAGTTACAAATCTCGTCAGCGCTGGTGTGTCTCGCAGTTATCGCCTTAGTAATGGCCGGTTGCGGAGGCGGCTCAGGGTCGGGTACCGGATCGAAGTCCGCTGTGTTGCAGTCCATCCAGATCGCGCCGGGCACGCCTTCGATCGCTGCCGGAGCGGCTCAGCAGTTTAAGGCGACGGGGCTTTACAGCGACAACAGCAGCAAAGACCTGACGAAGTCGGCGACGTGGAGTTCTTCGAACACGGCGGCCGCGACCATTTCCAACGTGGGGTTAGCGGCGACGAAAGCGCAAGGATCGGTGACGATCACGGCGAGTTACTCCGGCGTGAGCGGCAGCACAACTCTGACCGTCACCGCGGCGGCGCTCGCCGCGCTTGCCGTGGCGCCGGCTAACGCGTCGCTGCCGCTGGGCACGACCGTGCAACTTTCCGCCACCGGCACGTTTACCGACGGTACCACCCTTGACATGACGGCGTCTGTGCAATGGACGTCGGGCAATCCGGCAGCCGTGGCCATCAATGCGAATGGGACCTTTGGATTGGCAAGGGCTACGGGGCTTGGCTCTTCGACGATTACGGCCAGTTCGGGCAGCATCTTCTCCAGCGCGAACGTGACTGCGAGCAGCGCCGCCGCTGTGTCGGTCGCGATTACGCCGTTGACGACTTCGATCGCACAAAACACCACCACACAATTTACGGCTACCGGCACATTCACCGATGGCAGCATGCAAAACATCACCGGATCGGTGCAATGGGCTTCGGGGAATCCCGGCGTTGCCAGCATCAATTTAAACGGCGCTCCGGGCCTCGCGCTGGGTATCGGGGCCGGCAGCTCGACCATCACTGCCACTGTGAGCTCGGGAAGCATTTTTGCGAGCGCGAGCCTTACGGTTACGAGCGCAACCGTGAACTCTATTGCGGTTACACCCGCGACTCCATCCATTCCTCTGGGGACGTTGCAGCAGTTCAGCGCTACCGGCACGTTCTCGGATGGCACGACACAGGATATTACCGGTACAGTTGCGTGGAGCTCTTCGAAAACGAGCATCGCGTCGATAACGGTAAGCGGACTGGCGACAGCCCGCAATCTGGGAACGACGACGATCACGGCAACCTCCGGCTCGGTTAACGGCAGCGCGACGGCGACGATCAATGCTGCCGATCTGGCGTCGCTCGCGATCCAGCCGGGCGACTCGATGATTGCCGCCACTACCAGCCAGCAGTTTTCGGCGATTGGTACGTTCAATGACGGCAGCACGCGCGACTTGACGGCGCAGTCCACATGGACTTCGTCCGATGCCGGGGTCGCGAAAGTTGGCAGCGCGAGCGGTTTGGCGAAGGGGCTAGCGCCGGGGGCGGCGAATATTACGGCAACAATCGGTTCGGCCACGGCGTCGGTCAACCTGACAGTTACGGGCGCGACCCTAATGTCGATTTCAGTTACGCCCGTGGGCCGCACCATCGCACCCGGGACGAAGCTGTCCTTTGCGGCGACTGGAACGTTCAATGACGCGAGCACGCAGAACATTACGCGCGATGTCACGTGGGCATCCGATAATCCGCCTGTCGCTACGGTGGGATCGGTGAGCCTGGTGACGGCTGTAACTCCGGGCACAGCCAACATCAGCGCCACACTCGACGGAGTAACTGCGTCCGCGCAACTGATGGTAAGTTCTGCGACTCTGGTTTCGATCTCTGTAACTCCACCGAGCGCCGTGCTGGCTCCGGCATCGACTCTGGGCTGCGCCGCAACCGGGACGTTCAGCGATGGGAGCACACAGACCATCACCGCGACCGTAACCTGGAACTCTTCGGCCAGTAACGTTGCGAGCGTAAATAGCGCCGGCCAGGTTACTGGTCAATCGGCGGGAACGGCCACGATTGCCGCGCAACAAGGCTCGGTGAATGGAATGACCGCGGTGGTAGTCGAGTCGTCGGCTCTCGTTTCGCTTCAGATCACGCCGACCGCCGCCAGCGTGGCGGTGCAAACCCAGGCCCAATTCAGGGTCATCGGCACGTTTGGCGATGGGAGCACGCAGGACCTGACGCAATCGGCTTCGTGGACGTCGTCTCCGGCATCGGTCGCCACGGTGAGCGATAGTGGCGGAAGCAAGGGGCTGGCGACCGGACTCATCGCGGGCAATGCGACAATCACGGCATTTTTCGCGGGGCAGGTAGGCACGGGGGCGCTTTCAGTCACCGACGCCACGTTGACTTCGCTCACGATCACGCCGGGCGATCCGAGCATTCCACTGGGCAGTTCACAACGTTTTACGGCGACGGGCAACTTTAGCGATGGTACGACCGAGAACCTAACCAATCAGGCGATGTGGACATCGTCCGACGTGACCGTCGCGACCATCGGAGTGAATGGACTGGCAAACAGTGTAGCGACGGGGACCGCGACGATCACTGCGAGCGCAAACGGAGTGAGCGGGAATACTGTGCTGACGGTCTTCTAGGTTAGATTGCAGAGGTTTGAGGTTTGAGGTTTGAGGTTCGAGGTTCGAGCTTTGATTGCACAGGCGGAGGCAGAGCGTCTGGCGCCCACGACCGTGGCGGGAATAGAGCTACGTCTGCAATCTGACCTGTTACCTCTGCAATCTGACCTCTGACTTCTGCGATGCCTTTATTCCTTTTTCTTCGGCTTCATCATCTGCCATTCCTGCTCGGTTAGGGCGCGGCCTAGGGCGGTGAATTCGCCTGCGCCTTGCAACCACTCTCCGCCGTCCATGGTCACGACCTCGCCATTGATGTAGCCGGAGCCGTCGCTCACGAGAAACGCTGCCAGGTTGGCGAACTCCTCGACGGTTCCGAAGCGTCCGAGTGGATTGCGTTGTTTGGCCTCGACTTCCAATTCCGGGCGCGGCAACAGACGGGAAAACGCTCCCTCCGTTGGAATCGGGCCGGGCGCGATGGCGTTCATGCGGATACCGCGATTTCCCCACTCGACCGCCAGACTGCGCGTGAGCGCCTGCACTCCAGCCTTGGCTACTGCGGACGGCACAACGTATGCGGACCCGGTGATTGTGTACGTCGTCGTAATATTCAGCACGACTGCCTTGCGCTTTTCGGCCAGCCAGCGCCGGCCGCAGGCCAGCGTCATGTGAAGCGATCCCATCAGAACGATGCCGATCACCGATTGAAATGCGCCCAAAGAGAGGTCTTCGGTACGCGCTAGAAAGTTTCCCGCGGCGTTATTCATCAGCACATCGAGCGGGCCATCAGCCCAGATCGCGGCGATCATCTCTTCGACCTCCGCCGCATCGCGCACATCGCAGCGGTGCGCATGAATGCGTCCGCCGGTGCGCTCGTGCAGTTCGCGCGCGGTGGCGGCTAGAACCTCTTCGCGGCGTCCGCAGATGTGGACTTCGGCGCCGAGTTCGAGAAAGCGCTGAGCTGCTGCTTTGCCGAGGCCGGTACCTCCGCCGGTGATCAGGATGCGCTTGTGGAGAAGGAGGTCGCTACTAAACATGGCAGGGATTGTAAATCCTGCGCCGCGCTATTCGCTGTTCGTCTTTCGCTATTCGCACTTCGGGTTCGGTTGTTCCGACTCTGTGGTAGAGACGCGGCCTGCCGCGTCTTTGCGTGCGCCATTCGCGAACTTGCGGTCCAGCGCCCATTTGGCATGTTCAGCGACAAGCGAATCGGCGTCTTGCGCCAACGCTTGCAGCGCCGGCACGAATTCTTCACCGCCGCTATTTCCCATCGCAATCACCGCATTCCGCCGCAATCCGGAGAGCTTCGCACGCCGCACCGGCGAGCCACGAAATGTTGCGGGGAATTCTTCCGGCTGCATCTGGGCCAGCCATTCAAGCTTCGGATTCACCAAATCTTCGCGGGGCTGGAACTCATTCGCCGTCGTCGCGGGCGCCCGGCGATTCCATGGGCAAACATCCTGGCAGATGTCACATCCGAAGACGTGCCGCCCCATGCCGGCGCGCAGTTCTTCTGGAATCCCGCCGCGCTTCTCAATCGTGAGATAGGAAATGCACAAACGCGCATCGAGTTCGCCGGGCGCAACAATGGCCTGCGTGGGGCATGCGGTGATGCAGCGTGTGCACGTCCCGCAGCGATCCGGCGCCGGGAGATCGGGCGTCAGATCGGCGGCGATTTCCAGAGAGGTCAGGATCACGCCCAAAAACAGCCACGAGCCCAGCTTCTGATTGATGACGCAGGTATTTTTTCCAATCCATCCAATGCCAGCGTATTTGGCGTAGACGCGTTCGATTAGCGGTCCGGTATCGACGTAGGCGCGGGTTTGGAGGGGATCGCCAGTCGCCGGTCGGTCGTCTGCCCGATCGCATGCATGGCCAAGCAGTCGCGACTCGACCATGCGCAGCCGACGCATCACCGCGTCGTGGTAGTCTTCGCGGCACCATGCGTAACGCGAGATCCAGCCCGCGCCTTCGCTCTCTGACGGATCAACTTGCGTGGAATAGGGCTGGGCAGTGTTGTAGTTGATCGCGCAGACAATCACGCTGCGCGCCCATGGAGCGGCGTTCCGAAGCTGCGCGCGCTTGAGATTGCCGGCGGCGTCGCGCGCTTCCATGTACTTCATTTCGCCGTGACGGCCGTCGGCAATCCAGGAGGGAAAAATCTCCAGTTCGCCAAAGTCACGGACGGGAGCGACGCCGCAGAGTTCGAAACCGGCCTCGCGCGCGAAGCGCTTGATGCGGTCGGACAACCCAGCGCTTGACTCAGAGCCGCGCGTCTCTTGATCATGCGCTGCTCGATCATGAACTGCCAAGATTCGACTATGCGGGTAGGAGCCCATCGAGAAAAGGCTAACACCTGAGCCTCTCCGGGCCAGGGCTTCTTTTAGCGGGGCTTCCCTTGGCGAAGCTTCTTGGGGCGGGACTTCCTGCGGCCGAGGCTTCTTTCAGGGCTGAACTGCAGTGTACTCGGCCCGGTTCCGGCCCTTCTTTTTGGCCGAATACAAAGCGGTATCGGCCCGCCTGACCAATGCTTCCACTTCCTTAACACCCAGGCACTCGGAGATCGCGACTCCCAAACTCAACGTGATTGCCTTCTTGACGCCGTCTGAAATCACGGGCGCTCCCGCAATCGTCTCGCGCAGTTCGTTCGCCCGCTCCATTGCCGCTTCCAAATCACAGGATGGAAGCACCAGCAGAAACTCTTCTCCTCCATAACGACCGACGCCGTCGTAGGGGCGAAGCTTCGACTGCAATCTTCGCGCAATCTCGCGCAACGCCTCATCGCCAAAAAGGTGACCGCCGGTGTCGTTCACTTTCTTAAAATGGTCGATGTCGGCGAGAATCATGCTCAACGGCTTGCGTTCCCTGCGTGACCGCTCCAACTCGCGCTCCAACAGGCTGAAAATCTCCGCCCGATTCAGCAAGCCAGTAAGCGAATCGCGAGTTGCGGCTTCGCGCATCGATTCCCGCGCCGCCACCAGTTCCTCTTGCAGATCGAGAATGCGTTTGCCCACCAGCAGGCGCGCCTTGAGTTCCGCTTCGTCAAAGGGTTTGCGCAAGTAGTCATCGGCCCCGGCCTGGAGCGCGTCCAGCATGTCCTGCCGCCCTTCTTTGCCGGTCAGCAGAATGATGTAAACGTAATGACCGGATGAACCCGCCGCGCGGATGCGTCCACAGAGATCAACGCCTTCAATGTCGGGCAACATGCCGTCCAGCAGAACCAGTTTCGGGGCCTGCGGCTGTTCCAGGATCCGCGAGGCCTCGGCGCCGGTCTGCGCCATGGTCACCTCAAAGTCCCAGCTCTTCAGGTGGCCGCCAATCAGTTGCCGGTAGACGGCCGAATCCTCAACCAGCAGAACATGCATGTATTCTCGACCTCCGGTCACCGCATAGGATGCGAACAGGGTTTGACTCCCACCCGCCAAGTGGGGAGGACGTTTCTTGCCTGACTACACCTCGTCGATCGATTCTATTGCAGCTAGAGTCGCACCATAATACCGCTAACCCGTGCCATCGTATTAACGCGATATTCAACGAACGTTCATCTGTTATTAACAATCTGGGTTTTACGATCAATCTCGTACCAAAACAGCATCTTCCAGGTGGAGCTTCGGGGTCGTAGTGTGAAAAAAATCCGCTGGACCACGGGTGTCCGAAATTACGAGTATGCAAGTTGTCTAATCTTTTTGTTCCCAGGAGATTGAAAATGAAGCGTGTTTTAGCGTTAGCGCTGGCGATGGCGCTGGCGGGCAGCATCTACGCCGCAAACGCTCAGGAAGGCGCGGGCGGAGCGGCAAAGAGCCACCGCAAAAGAAAGGCCGCTGTTCCGGCGGTTTCGACTCAACTCAATGAACTGAAAGAAGCGATCGAGGCGCAACAGAAACAACTCCAGCAATTGAGCTCGGATGTCCAAAGCCGCGATCAGAAGATTCAGCAACTGGAGCAGCGGCTCGACCAGAGCCAGGCGGCGGCCGCGCAGGCGCAAGCCCGGGCGGAGGCGGCGGCCTCGCAGACCGCCGAGGAAGCACAAACCGTCACCACTCTTAAGAGCGACGTCACGGACCTGAAGACCAACGCGACCGGCGTCGCCATGACTCTTCAGGAGACACAAAAGACCCTGAAGGACCAGTTCGAGAGTCCGCTTGCTCTGCACTTCAAGGGCATCACCATCACGCCGGGCGGCTTTCTGGCGGCAGAATCGGTGTATCGCAATCGCGCGCTGGGAGCGGACATCAACACTCCGTTCAACAGCCTGAATTTTCCGGGGAGCGGCCAGAATGCCGTCTCCGAGTTCTTCTACTCCGGGCGTCAGTCGCGCGTCTCGATGCTGGCTGAAGGCAAACTGGATGGTCTGAAGATGACGGGATATGTCGAGGCCGACTTCCTGTCCGCGGGTGTGACCTCCAACAACAACGAGAGCAACAGCTACACGATGCGACAGCGGCAAGTCTGGGGACAAGTCGCTTCGCACGATTGGAGCTTTACGGGCGGCCAGATGTGGAGCCTGGTAACCGAAACGAAGAAGGGCATGGATAACCGTACGGAAGCCCTGCCCATGACGATCGACCCACAGTACACGGTCGGCTTCAGTTGGGCGCGTCAGGCGGGAGTCCGCGTGGTGCGGAACTTTAACAATCGGTTCTGGCTGGGCGCTTCGATCGAGAATCCGCAGACCACTTTCGCGGCTCGCGGGAATGCCTCGAATTTCGCCTTTGGTGGACCCGGCAACGGCAGCGGTCTGTACAACGGCGGCGGAAGTCCCACGGGCAGCAACCTGGCCAGCTACTCTTTCAACGCGACGCCCGATTTCATCATCAAGGCCGCGTTTGAACCCGGTTTCGGCCACTATGAGATCTACGGCATCGGCAGCCGCTTCCGCGACCGCGTCTATCCGTGCGTGGAGGCGAACCCCGATCCGATTTGTGGCGGAGTTACCGGCACCGCGGCGGGCGCCTACAACGCCTCAGTCAATGGAGGCGGCATCGGAGCCAACGCTCGCTTCACCATCGCCAAGCATTTTGATTTCGGACTTCATGCCCTTGAAGGCAAGGGCGTCGGTCGCTACGGCACGGGCGGTCTCCCGGATGCAACGGTGAACCCGGACGGCACGCTGGCACCGCTGCGGAGCTATCAGGGCTTAGCGACCCTCGAGTTCCACTACCCACGCTTCGATATCTACATGAACGGTGGCGAGGAATACGTGAAGAACCGCTGGACGGTCGATCCCATCTCCGGAAAGGTCGTGGGCTATGGCGCTCCGAGCCAAACTACGGCTGGTTGCTACTCGGAGACCGCTCCCGGTTCGGGTTCCGGATTTGGATTCGGCGGGCTGGCGAATTGCAGCGCCGATACCCAGAGCCTTATCGAAGGCTCGTTCGGCTTCTGGATCAAACTGCATCAGGGTCCCAAGGGACGCCTGCAGTTTGGCCCACAGTATTCTTACGTAGCTCGCAACGCGTGGGCAGGAACGTTTGCCACATCACCGACGGTGATCACCAGTGCGCCGCACGGTATCGACAACCTGTTCCTGACTTCGTTCCGTTACTATCTGCCGTAGGAACAACCGGCATCACGTCGGCCTGGACATTCCTCGCCTCGGGGTCTGCACTTAGATCCCGGGGCGGGGATTTTTTATTGTGAAACGGACATAAGGCGCAACGGAAGATTTGCACGGGATTGGAACATAGCTCAGGGACGGCACGTAGTTAAGGATGGCACGAGACGGTGCGGACCCTGTCTCTACGACGAATGTTGAGATACGAAATCGGATTTTTCGTCACTACTTTAGAAGCTTGCCGGTCACGGGTTTGCAACCGGTTTTGGGGCCGTCCGTGGAGGTACGAGCATCGGGAAATCTATGTCGCTGCGGGTAAATTCCGGGGTATACTCACAGCTACCTGGAGTGCTGGTTTTCGAACTCCCCCTCGATAACCTGAGGCCAAGTTGCGCTTTCGGCATGGGAACGATGCGCACTCCCGTGTCGGCTCTTCCGGTCCCGGGCAACTCCAATGGATGAGCGCGATCACAAGGGCGACGATTCCGATAGCCCTACGCTGCACAATACCAGTCTGCCCAGCCGGGATTGGACCGCAGCCGCCGCGCAAACCCCTCCGCCACCTTCGAAATGGCCTAAATTCGATCCTCCTCTGCCGGGAGAAGAAGATTCGAATCGTCCTACTTTGCCGCATGGAACGCCGATTCCGGGCGCCACGCAGGCGATGCCATACATTCGGCAGAGGCCATCTGTAACCCCGAGCCCGAGTGTTTCAGGCATCTCGGCGTTTCAGACCTTGCAGCCGGGCGTCGTATTCGGGGACCGTTATGAGATTTTGGGAGTTCTAGGCCAGGGCGGAATGGGCGCGGTTTACAAGGCGCGTGACCGCGAGCTGGACCGGCTGATTGCGCTCAAAGTGATCCGTCCCGAACTGGCGACCGACCCGGCAATCCTCCAGCGCTTTAAGCAAGAGCTGATCCTGGCCCGCAACATCACGCATAAGAACGTCGTCCGGATTTTCGATCTGGGCGAGGCCGAGGGAATTCGCTTCATCAGCATGGAGTATGTGGACGGCGACGATCTGCGCACTCTGCTGCGGCGCGAAGGAAAATTTTCGCCCAAGGACACGATCTCGGTCATTGAGCAGGTGTGCCGCGCGCTGGACTCGGCCCATGCCGAGGGCGTGATTCACCGCGATTTGAAGCCGCAGAACATCATGCGCGACAAGAACGGGCGCATTGTGGTCATGGACTTCGGTCTGGCGCGCTCGCTCGGCGAATCGGGCATGACGCAGACGGGCGCGATTGTCGGTACGATCGAATACATGTCGCCCGAGCAGGCGCTTGGGTCGCAGCTCGATCAGCGGTCTGACATTTTCAGCGTGGGCCTGATCTTTTACGAACTGCTTACCGGCAAGGCTCCGTATGAGGCCGATACCGCGATTGCCAGCCTGATGAAGCGCACGCGCGAGGAAGCGCGCTCGGCCACCGATGTGGATGCATCCGTGCCGCGCTCGCTGAGCGCGATCGTGAGCCGCTGCCTGGAGCGCGAGCCGGCGAACCGGTATCACTCTGTTGTAGAACTGCTCCAGCAATTGACGACTTGGGAGGCGAATCCTACCATCACGCCGGAAGCGCTTTCGAAGATGATCGCGCATCCGATCATCCGGCCGGCGCGTTTTCTGCTGGAGCTGCCCGGAAGAAGCTGGATGTGGATTGCGGGGGTGGTGGTGGTGATCGCGCTGGCGATATTTGCCGGGCGCGAACTGGTGAATCGCGGAGGCACGGCATCGAGCGCGGCACAGGGCATCCCGTCGATCAAGCAAGGAGAGTATGTCGCGATTCTGCCGCTGAAGTTAGTGGGCGACCAGAAGGCATTGGGCTATGTGGCCGAGGGCATTCAGGAAGCGCTCGCTGCCAAGCTGTTTCAGTTGAAGGAGGTGCACGTCGCATCGGCGGATGCGGTGGAGAGAGAATCCGCAAAGGATCAGCCACTGCCGAAACTGGCGCGCGCACTGGGAGTCAATCTGGTATTGCAAGGCATGGTGCAGGGCAATAGCGATCGCTTCCGGGTCACCCTGAGCCTGGACGATCCCGCCACCGGGCAGCGCAAGTGGAGCCAGGACTTTGAGGGAGCGCCGGGCGATGTGCTCACTCTCGAAGATCAGATTTACGGTAGCGTGAGCACCGCGCTCTCGCTCAAGCCGACGGATGAAGAGCAGGCGCGTATCGGGTCGCACCCGACCGAGAACGCGAAAGCCTATGATCTTTACCTCCAGGGGCGCAACACGCTGCGCAACGGGCATGGGCCGGATGCTTATAAGCAAGCAATTGGGCAGTTCGACCAGGCGATCGACAAGGATCCGAATTTCGCTCTCGCTTATACGGGACTCGCGGACGCAAGCGTGCGCATGTGGGGCGAGACCAAGGAGAGCATCTGGGCGCAAAAAGCAACTCTCGCGGCTCAGCAGGCGGAACGGCTCTCCAGCAATCTGCCGGAAGTTCACCTGTCGCTGGGCGCGGTTTATTCGAACACTGGAAAGAACGCGCAGGCGATATCGGAACTGAAGAAAGCTTTAGAGCTGGCGCCCAATTCGGATGAAGCGTATCGCAATTTGGGCGACGCCTACAGCCGCAACGGCCAGACCGCCGATGCGATCGCGGCCTATCAGAAGGCGATTTCCGCGAACCCCTACAACTGGCTGAACCATGCCGCGCTCGGAAAGGCTTATTACGATATTGGGGATTCCGCCAAGGCCCTGCCGGAGTTTCAGAAGGTGACCGAGATTGCTCCCGACAATCCGATTGGCTTTATGGACATCGGGTCGATGTATATCCGGGATGGCAAATGGAGCGAGTCGATCCCGGAATTTCAGAAAGCACTCGCGCTGGCGCCGGACGCCGACACCTTCTCCAACCTTGGCACCGCATATTTCTGGCTGAAGAACTACGACCAGGCTACGAAGATGTACGAAAAAGCGGTCGAAATGAGACCGAACGACGAAGTGCTGCTGGGCAACCTGGGTGACGCTTATCGCTGGTCAGGGCATTCCGATCAGGCCGGAGCAGCCTATGCCAAAGCCATTTCGCTGACCTTCCAGGAGCTTCAGGTGAATCCGCGCTCGGCCTCCAGCATGAGCGACCTCGGCCTGCTGTATGCCAAGAAGGGCGAGGCGGCGAATGCGATCCAGTACACAAATCAGGCGCGCGCCATCAAGCCCGACGACGTGCAGATCATGTATTCGGAAGCCCAGGTAAAGACGCTGATCGGGAAACCGGAAGAAGCTTTGAAGGCGCTGAAGCTGGCGTTGGAGAACGGATACTCGGCGCAGGAAGCCTGGAACGATCCCGAGCTTCAGAAGCTCCAGTCACTGCCGCAGTACTTACAACTGGTGAAAGAGTATTCGAAGAAGGCCCATTAGAACTTTCCCGCGGGACGCCACAAGGGTAGTTCAGCGAAGGCCCGGAGACGGGGCAGACCCCATCTCTAGGCCGCATTCTTGCATAGTGTACAAAGAAAGCCGAGGCCCGCAGACTGATTCGCGGAGAAACGCCGCTAGGCGTTAAAGCGATTCTGCCGGACTTTGACTTTGCGGCGCGAGAAGATCACTCCGATCCCAGTTATCATCAAGGCCAGGGTTGCCGGTTCTGGAACTGTTCCTACCGATCCCTTTCCAGTGATCTGAATGCCGCCCGGCCAGCAGTTCCCCTTGACGCAGGCGAACTGAACCTGGAAATTCCCGCCTTCAGCAATGCCGCTTCCTCTGTTGTTGTGACGGCCCCCGCCGTTGGTCAGCAGAATTTCAACCGAACCGTTCTGGAGTGTCGTAACCGAGCAACTGGCAAACAGCGAGGAGTGGCAGCTCACGTCAGCCGCCGGAACGCCCGATTCGATCAGCTTGAGCGAGTTCCAGGCCTTGCCGCTGTCATTGGTGAAAAACAAACTGCCCGATCCGCTCTCGGGAATGGTGAAACTGAAATTGAATCCGACGGGGACGCATTGCGGACACCGTCCTTGAGCGACGTTGCCACCACCCGCGCCCTTGACGATGACCTTGGGATCTTGGATTCCGTCGCCGAAAGCCAACGTGGAGGCAACGATCATGATTAGGGCGAACGCACAGACCTGCGAAATCTTAATCTTCATCTTCTTCATCTCCTACCGGATGCCTTGCTGGGTGCGCTTTTTCGCATGCTTCGGTCAGTGCGCCAGAGGTTAGCTCTTCGTCTTAGCCGCGGTCAAGCGGAAATGGTCGCATTTTCAAAAGATTTCGAAGGCGCGTGCAAAATATTGCGTAGTGGACTGGCATATTGTGCAGGTTTCTGCACTCCCTTTTCGCGTGGATTTTATGAGGCGGGCGAGATTGCACGATTAAGTGTGCAAAAAAAGCCGGAGCCATTTTCGGCTCCGGCTGTCCAGTTGGTATGCGCCCGGATAAAATCAAGACTTTTGTCGACCTAGGGTTGGCTGGCCCGGCGCCCGCCTCTCCGAAGCGTCCTTCAATGAAAATCCAAAGAGCTATGCGCTGCGCCGCGGTCTCACTGTCAGGTCCCGTACCTGAGCCAGAATGCTTGACATCTGGAGGCCATTCAGCTGTGAGAGGAAAGGCAATACGTCGGCGACGAACTGATCTTCCATCAGATCGCGCACTTCTTCCTGACGGCTGCGTTCTCCACCCGAAAGCAGGCTGGGAACGCTGACCTCAAGCGCACGCGCCAGGCGTTCGAGCGAAGAGAGCGTAGGCGTCGCCTTCTCATTCTCGATCTTGGAGACATAGGTGCGCGGGACCGACATCCGCAAGGCCAACTGACGCTGGCTTAAACCATTACGCAGGCGAAGCGCGCGAATAGATTGCGCCAGGTGCAGGTGTCCGCGTCCATGGGAGTTGATATTGACCGGAAGCGTCTGGGGCTCCGGCAAAAGGGCAGCAAGCTCCGCTTCGTCCTCATCCAACGAAAGATGACAACGGCGGCAGAGGCTATTGATTGTGCGGAATTGCACCAGCAGGCAGTGATCGCAACGAACAACCTCCCGTGAGTCGACGGGAGCGAGTGTAGTGGCCATTTAGGGTTTGGGAGTGCCAGAGCAGGGGCTACTCTCAAAGCCGAACTGATGGGTAATCTGAGGGATAGGGGCTGTGGAAGTCAAGGAAAAACGACGAAGAAACCGGGTATTTGTCCGATAAAACCCACAATAACCGGCGAAAACCAGGAGAAAACAGGCATGAAACCGTGAACGACGGCGGGGGTGGCGCGATGTTTACTATCTATGTTCGTCAGTGACGCGGGGGCGTGCAGGCGGTTGAATTGTCAATCAACTGCAAGCGACGAAGGGACCGTCCCCGCGATCGGCGGGAACAAATACCGAAGCTCGGCCAATCAATTTGCTGGGCCTCCCCGGATGACCAAAACAGGGCAAGATGCATGAGAAACGACATCGTAGGCTGTCGGCCCAGGCAAGTGAGCCGCTACTTTGGGATAGCGGGCGCCGCGCACGCCCAACACGATCAATTCAATGTGTAATCTTCTCGTGACTTCCAATACCAACTCGGCAGGACGCCCAAACTCAACGTAGTACTCAGGTTTGATTCCTTCCTCCAGCGACCAGTTTTTTTCCATGAAGCGCATCCGAAAAAAATCCGCAGCCTGCATCCTGGTTGAAAGCGGTTCTTTCCAGACGTTCTCGGCGACATGCAGGAAGAACACCTCGGCGTTATATTCCCTGGCCAGCGTGCACGCGTAGTACATCGCCGCTTTGGATTCCGAAGAGAAATCGGTGGCATACAGAATGCGTCGTGGATTGGCCTCTTTTTCCGGGGGCACCAAATTGTCTGGCCCCACCATCAGGATCGGAGCCCGAGCACAGCGCAGAATTTCCTCGGCAATCGATCCCATCAACAGTTTCTCCACACCACTGCGGCCATGAGTACCGATGACAATCAGATCGATCTTCTGCTTTTCCACCATCATCGAGACCCTCGGCCAAACATTTCCATGATCGACGAGCACGGAGTGCTGGATTCCCCGAAGAAGCGCCGTTCCCCGCAACCCAGTCATCTGTTGTTCGACGTGCCGGCGCATATTTCCGAGAGCCGCATCGCGCTCAGCGGCCGGAATCAGGTCGTAAGCGTCGGTCGGAATCACATAGGCAAGATAAAGCTTGGCGCCGAAATGTCGAGCGATGGCAACTGCATGAGGGAGCGCGGCCGTCGAAGAGGATGAAAAATCGGTCGCAAAAAGGATATTGTTAAAGAGGGCTTGAGTCACAAGTTCTCCGTACATTTTCATGTTACTCCCCGGCGAAATAGAAGAGAAAGCATCCGCTATAGTCCGCGCCGCGACCGCCGGCTCTGCGTTATACGGAGGTCCGCGTGATTAAGGAGAACGAACCGCGGCTGCTGGGGGAAGCCGTAATTCTTGGTGTGGTGGGCGCTCTCGCGGCCCAAGTCTTCACCTGGGCACTACGAATTTGCACTCACTTCTTTCTGGGAAAGCTGGCGGGCTATTACCCTCCCGCGCTGCCTGAACACGGCGGCGTCATCATGCAGGTTGTCGGCCCTCATGGCCTCTGGCTCATCCCGGTATCGACGACCCTGGGCGGCTTGCTCTCCGGACTCCTGGTCTACAATTTTGCGCCCGAAGCAGAAGGGCACGGAACCGACACGGTTGTTAAGGCCTTCCATCGCGCGGGTGGTTTCATTCGCGATAGAGTCGCCCCACTGAAATTGGTAGCCTCAGCAATCACGATCGGATCGGGAGGTTCGGCGGGTCGTGAAGGCCCCACCGCACTGATTGGAGCTGGCATTGGATCGATCTACGCCAATTTTGCGCATCGTTCGGACGAACAGCGGCAAGTCCTCGTTCTGGCGGGCATGGCGGCCGGGCTCTCGGCAATCTTTCGTTCCCCGATCGGCTCCGCGTTTTTTGCTATCGAAGTGCTTTATGGCAGCATGGAATTCGAGTCGCGAGCGCTCATTCATACCATGCTTGCCTCCATCGTGGCCTACGCAGTCAATGGGCTGTTTGTCGGCTGGCAGCCACTTTTCTATTTCCCGACAAGCAGCAAGAATCTCCACCCTCTCGATTACATTTGGTTCTGTGTGCTGGGAATTGGGGGAGGGATCATAGCAACGCTCTTACCTGTTGTGTTTTACCGGCTGCGCGATGTCTTTCGATCCCTGCCTTGGCCACCAGCTCTGAATCCTGCCATCGGCGGGTTAGGGATCGGTTTGATTGCGCTGAAATTCCCGCAAGTCATTGGTGGAGGATACGGGTGGATCCAGGAGGCTATCAATGGCAGGCTGGCCTTGAAACTCTTGTTCATTCTGATCTTCCTGAAGATCATCGCTTTCGCCTTAACCGTTTCGTCGGGCGGATCAGGCGGTGTTTTTGCGCCCACGCTTTTCGTGGGAGCCATGCTGGGCGGATTCTTAGCCTCGCTCTTTCACCTGCCCCCGGCGATGTTTGTGGTAGTGGGAATGGCGGCCACATTCGGCGCGGCTGCCAGGGTGCCCATTGCGTCCCTGATCATGGTCACTGAGATGACGGGTGGATATCAACTCCTCCCTCCGGCCGCCTTTGCGGTGTTGCTTAGCTATCTCATCCAGAGACAGCTGTCAGCCCACCTGAAATACAGCAGCCTGTATGAGGCGCAGGTCGAGGGGGTAGCCCAGTCTCCCTCTCGTTACGTCGAGCATGTTGAACTGGCGCTTAAACTTCTCGGGACAGCCAAGATTCCACGAGCTGCCAAGATTGGCCACCTTGACCTGGTGGCTCTCCTCGATTCCGGAATACCGATACAACTGTCCGGACGAAAGGAATTGAACGTTGGAGTCCTACGGCCGGAGAGTACGCTGATTGGAAAGAGCATCCAAGCCTGCTATGAAGCCGCGGGCGGAGATCGCCTGGAAATCATCGCCATTCTGCGCGATGGCGGTGTGGTGCTCCCCAATCGTGACTCGGTCCTACAGCAGAATGACCGCCTGCTGATCATCGGTTCAAGCAAAGCACGCAGCCTGCTGGCCGAGCACATAGCACCGATCACCACCGGCAAAGATCAGCCGGCGAGCACGGAATCGGCAGAGATAGGTCGTTCGAAGACATAAGACTATGGAAATAAACAGGACGGATGGCGGATGGAAATTGCTGACTGAGTTCACGCAGTCGGAAAGTCTTCGCAAACATGCACTTTCGGTGGAGGCCTGCATGCGCGCCTACGCCCGCAAAGTAGGCGGCGACGAGGAGTTGTGGGGGATGGTGGGGCTGATTCACGATTTCGACTACGAGAAATATCCGAGCGCCGAGGATCATCCGTATCGCGGCAACGAGATTTTAAAAGAGCGCGGATATTCAGACGAGGTGCGACGCGCCATCATGTCGCACGCCGAGTACTCGGGCGTCGCGCGCATCACGCCGATGGAGGAAACACTCTTTGCGTGCGACGAGCTGGCGGGATTCATTACGGCTTGCGCTCTCGTGAAGCCCGGGAAATCGCTGGCGGAAGTGGAGGCCAAGTCGGTGAGAAAGAAAATGAAGGATAAGGCGTTCGCGCGAAGCGTGAATCGCGATGACATTACGGCGGGCGCGGCAGACCTTGGCCTGGAGTTAGAGGAACACATTGCGTTTTGCATCGAGGCGATGAAGGGCATCGCAAAGGAGTTGGGACTGGATGGCTCGGGGGCGAAACCCGCATGATGTCGATCAGTTTGCGGGCCGGTGCGAGTTTCGATCTTGAAACGACGCCGTGACGAAAGCAACTTTTTTGGCGACGCTAATGCAAAAACAAAAACCTCCGCCCGGATCGGCGGAGGTTGATGCCACTTCTGTTGGTTCGGTTTACTTCTTCTTCGCCTGTGTCTTTGACTTCGAATTCGCACCGAGCAATCCGAAGATCTCAAGCGACTTGTTGCTGGCAACGAAGACCTGGCCATTGGCGACTACCGGAACCACGTTGGAATTCCCACCCGTGTTGGGCCAAAAGCCGGCCTTGATGCGGATGACCTTTTTCAAGGCGGCCTTGCCTATTTTGGGGTTGAACGCGTACAGAAAGAGCGGATATTTGCCATAACTTTGGACACGGGAAACCGCCCAGATAATCGGATTGCTCGTCTGATTGGATGAAATGCTCGTAAAGAAACCGGGATCCTGCAGACCGTTGATGTAAGCGGAGGTCTTCATCAAAACGAGCGCGGGCTGGGGCGATGTCTGCACCTGCCAGAGTCTGACGTTGTTGCCACCGCTTGAGACCACGCGGCCCGATCCGCTGGCATCCGAGAAATAGGACTGACCGCACCAGCATCCGCCCACGCTGTAGGTGCCGAGCACATTGTTCTTGTTGGGCGAGTAGCCACCGAGGCTGTCTTCGTTCATGAAGTAGAGGTTGCCGTCTTTGCCGGCCGCGACCGCCATATGTGGCACGGAGCCAGGTTGATCGGGAAGGACGAGCGCGCCACCGGAACCGAAGTCGACGTCTCCTTGATCCAGACCCACCTGGTTGGAGGGAGTGAACACGTCGAGCACGGTGGTCAGCGTGGGTGAGACTTTGACTACGCTCTCCTGAATATTGGTAATGCCGTCGTAAGTGTTGGGGTCGGAGTTGCCGGTTACAAATAGGATGTTGCCGGCATCATCGGCGGCGAGACCGTAGCCGGACATCCAGATCGACGAAAGGAAGAAGTTGTCTGGATTGGTGGCTTGCTGATCGAGCAACTGATTGGAGGGGAACGGCGTAAGCGTACCGGCCGTCCAGCCGAGGAGCCAGCCGCGGGAAAGATTGCCGGAGAAGTCGCAGTAGCTGCCGAAACCCGCATAAATGCTGCCGTTCGCGAGCAACAAGCCGGGGCGCTGGCGCTGGTATTTGGCGTTAAAATTGAAGGTGGTTCCGTTCGTCAGCGTATGCGATGCAGTAACAACCTGAGACGCGACTTTGTCAGTCAAGCTCCCAAGGTCGAGCGCATGCAGGCGAAAGGTCTGGACGCTTTTCTCCAGCGTGTAAGTAATAACGTACAGCGTGCTGCTACCCAGGTCGATCACGGGCGTCGAATTAATTCCGACTCTTGGTCCGTTGTTGGTGCATCCGAGGGGATACGAAACGGCCGCGCCAAAATTTGGGTTCAGGAGAACAGTACCGGTGTGTACGTCGATCGCATACACGGTGTTCGATTCGGTGGCTACGTAAGCGACGTCATGCACCGTGCCCTGAAATTGACCGGCGGTGATCATCACTCCTGGCATGACCAGAGGCTGCGCGTCGACCTGGTCATCCAGCGGGACCGTGCTCTGGAGGCCAAAGATGCCTTTCTTAACGTTGAGGGGGGTTAGGGTTGTTTCGTTGGGGTTCCATCCCGTGCGGTAGTTGTCGTTGTGATAAGTCGTAACCGCGGTCTGGCTGGCGGCGAGTAATGCGCTCGCGGCGATGAAAGTGAGGATGGCGATTGCGGCCGATCCGCTGAAGAGGCGATTGCGCTTGATCCATGACGCTTTACGTCGTGCCATTTTTCGTCCTCGTTTTCCGACAACTGGTTTTCCGACAACTCGACTCAGGGCTTTGCTGCGCGGACTCGAAGTCCGCTTGCTGTTTCGAATCGTTGGGGAACGGCAGGTGCAGCTCTAGCCGTGCGCCTCGGGGGAAGGACACAAAAGCGGGTTGAGTTTAAAGCATCGGGAGAGCGTCTGTAAATAGCGAATTCATTTTGGCGAGGATGCAAAAAAATGCAGTCGGGGACGGAAAGCCTTGCTGGACGCTGAATTTGGAGGCGCAGAGTCAACTTCTTCTCCACGGATTACTACGGATACGCGCGGATTTCCCGATTCTTTTTTCTGGTCTTTCCTGAATGCGGTGTGGATTCGATACGGCGGGAAACAGAAAAAAGAAAAGGAGATGCTTTGGTCCGCATGCGTTCGTGTAATCCGCAGAGAAGAAGTTGAGCCCGCCACTACTGCAGAACGGCCGCCAGTTTCCCGCTCGCGATTAGGTCGGAGATGCGCTCGAAGTCCGGGTACATGACTCGATCTTTTTGCATGATCTCGCAGACTGACCGGATCGCGGCGTGAGCGCGTTGCAACGGCTTGGAAGGTTTGAGGGGCGCGAGGAAGTCGATCGCCTGGGCGGCGGCCATCGCTTCGATCGCCAGAGTGTTGCGCACATTTTCGACGACCCGCTTCAACTTGTTCGCCGCCGTCATGCCCATCGAAACGTAGTCTTCTTTGTTTCCCGAGGTGGTGATGGAATCGACCGACGCGGGATGGGCCAGTACTTTATTTTCGCTGACGAGCGCGGCGGCGGTAACCTGCGGCATCATGAACCCGGAATTGAGGCCGGCGCCGGGCGCAAGAAACGGCGGCAAACCCTCGCTGAGCGCGGGATTCACGAGGCGTTCGAGACGACGCTCGCTGATGCCCGCAAGCCCGCTCAACGCGATGGCGAGGAAATCGAGCGCAAAGGCGACCGGCTCGCCGTGAAAGTTTCCACCCGAGACGACATCGCCCTCGCCGTCGAGCGCTTTTGGATTCTTGACGAAGACCAGCGGGTTGTCGACGGCGGAGTTGATCTCGCGCTCAAACACCGCGCGGCAATGAGTGAGCGTGTCGCGCACGGCGCCGTGCACCTGAGGGATGCAGCGCAGTGAATAGGCATCCTGAACGCGGCCGCATTCGCGGTGCGACTCGCGGATCGCGCTCGCTTCGAGCAGACGGCGCAAGTTCGAGGCTGTTTTGATTTGTCCTGGGTGTGGGCGGGCTTTTTGAATGCGTTCGTCGTAAGCGACGTCCGTTCCCTTGAGCGCATCGCACGACATGGCGCCGATTACGTCGGCCGAGTCGACGAGTGTTTCGGCGGCAAGCTGCATCATCGTGCCAATTGCCAGCATGGCTTGCGTACCGTTGATAAGGGACACGGCTTCCTTGGCTTCAAGTACAACCGGCTTGATCTGCGCCTTCTTGAGCGCATCCGCGCTGGCAATCCGTCCACCTTGATCGTCGAAGCATTCGCCTTCGCCAATCAATGCAAGCGCAAGATGCGCGAGCGGAGCGAGATCGCCGCTGGCGCCGACGCTTCCCTGCGACGGCACAAAGGGTGTAACTCCCCGGTTCAGCATCTCGCAAATCGTATCGATGGTCGCGGCGCGCACGCCCGAATGGCCCTTGGCGAGCGAATTGGCACGCAGCAACATCATGGCGCGCGTGTCGACAACGGCGAGCGGTTCGCCGACGCCGACGGCGTGAGAGCGGATGAGATTCAACTGCAGTTCGCGGATCTGATCGCCTGCGATGCGTATGTCGCTCAGTTTGCCGACACCAGTCGTGATTGCGTAGGACACTTTATCGTTGGCGACGAGCGTATCGACGACCGCACGCGCCCGGTTGACCTCTTCGCGCGCATCGGGAGCAAGGAGGACCGGCCGCTTTTCGGACGCCACCTCGCGCACCGCTTCGAGAGTCAGATCGTTTCCGTTGATGTGGAGTGCTTGCAAGGGCAGTTCTCAGTTCTCAGCTCTTAGTTCTGGGCGGCGCGTCCCAGCGGCGTTACGAAAAACTTTCATGTACTTTTCCGGCAGCCTGCGCGGCTTCATCTGCGAGTTGGCCACAATGTGCGTGGTTTCACCTTCCGCCAGCACGCGGCTGCCGTCCGCCGTCAACAGCTCATATCCAAAATGAATCACTTTTTCGCGCACATGCTTCAAGTGAGTGTGAACGACAACCTCGTCATCATAATGCACGGGCGCCTTGTAGCGGCAGCGCGCGTCGGCGACGGCAATAAAGCAGTCGTCTTCCGTCTCCATGTCTTTGTAGCTGAAACCGAGTTGGCGCAGGAGTTCGACGCGTCCCACTTCAAACCAGATGAAATGATTGGCATGATAGACGACGCCCATCTGATCGGTCTCAGCGTAGCGGACACGGATTCGCGTCTCGTTTACGATTCGAGACGTACTCATTGGCCCGTCCACTTCGGTTTGCGCTTTTCAAGGAATGATGAGATTCCCTCGCGAAAATCGTGGGTGGAACGGATGTCGGCGTTCTCACGGATAGCTGCTTCAATTTGCGCGTCAAGCTCCGCGCGCCCGTGATCGGTGAGCAGACGCTTCGTATAGCGGAGCGAGAGCGGACTGTTTTCAATCAGCTGAGCTGCCAGTTCGCGCGCTCGCTCCATTAGTTTTTCTTGCGGAACGATCTGCGTGAGAAGGCCGATGCGCAGAGCTTCTTCGGCTTCGAAGATTCTGCCGGTCAGAAGAAGATCGCGCGCGATTTTTTCGCCGACCTGCCGGAGGAGAAAAGTCGAAACGATAGCGGGCACGAATCCGATCCGAACCTCGGTGTAGCCGAACTTGGCTTCCGGCACGGCGAGCGTAAAGTCGCAGAGAAGTGCGAGTCCGGTACCACCTGCGATGGCGGCCCCATTGACGGCGGCTATGGTCGGCTCGGGAAATTCGTAGATCGACCGGAACAAGCTGACCATGGTGCGCGAATCTTCGATGTTCTGCTCGGACGTGCGGCCGATCAGGGACTTCAAATTTTCGAGGTCCATGCCAGAGCAGAAAGCCTTCCCTGCTCCCGTGAGGATCAGCACGCGCGCTGCCGAGTTTTTCACCTCTTCCAGCGCGCGCAACAGATCCGCGATCAGTTCGTAGCTGATGGCGTTGCGCTTCTCGGGGCGGTTGAGGGTTATGGTGGCGAGGCCGGCGTCGAAAGCAATTTGGAGAGTGCTGTAGTTCATGCGTAAACCCGGGACTACTGACCGATTATCGTTTCTACATCTCTCGCTCATAAGCAACGGCTTGTCATCTTGAGCGAAGCGAAGGACCTGGTTTCACCCGCGCCACCCAACGTCACTGCTCGATGGAAGCGCTGTATCTAGCCCCGATCTCCGCTGTGGCTTTCAGCAGCGTGTCGAGCGGTTTGAGTTGTGGCATCGGTGCGCCGCTGCCCGCGAGGGCATCAATCATTTTCTCGGTCGGAATATTGCCGACTAGAGCATCCTGTGCAAACGGGCAGCCGCCTAGCCCGCCGATCGCGGAGTCGAAGCGGCGGCAGCCGGCTTCGTAGGCGGCAAGAATTTTTGCGGCCGCTTCATCCGGACGGCTATGCAGGTGAATGCCGATTTCAAGGTAATCGAATTTCGCCATCACGGCGGACACGAGATGGCGAATCTGCTCTGGGGATGCGAGGCCAACCGTATCGGCTAACGAAATCGTGTGAATGTTCTGGATTTCGAGCAGGTCGATGGCATCGACGACTTCGTCCACGTTCCACGGGTCATTGTAGGGATTGCCGAAGGCCATCGAGATGTAGACGATCGTATCGAGTCCGGCTTCGTCGGCGATTTTTTCTATCTTTTCCAATTCTTCGATCGCGTCTTCGAGCGTCTGGCGCTGGTTGTTCCGCAAGAAAGTTGGAGAGATGGAATACGGAAAACCCAGCGTGCGGACAGCGTCGCTCTTGACGGCTCGCTGCGCGCCCTTTTCGTTGACAACGATGCCGATGATTTCAACGTCGTCGGGCGGGTCGAGTTCCTTGAGAACGTCCTCGGAGTCGGCCATCTGGGGCACGGCGTTGGGCGAAACGAAGCTGACGGCGTCGATGTGCTTGAAGCCGGCGCTGATGAGGGCCTGGAGATAGCTCACCTTGATGTCAGTCGGGATTTGGGCTTTGAGGCCTTGCCAGGCGTCGCGGGGACACTCGATGAGTTTAATTTCTTTCGACATTCAAATTCTTTTCCGCGGATTTACACGGACTGACGCGGATCAACTTTTATCTTTCGATTACGTTTGCAGCACACCAACTTTAAACTCCGGCACTTCCGGGTTCAGCGCCGCGGCTTCGAGGGCCTGCGTGATCGCCTGCCGCGTTTCCATCGGATCGATAATCTTGTCGATCCAGAGCCTGGCCGCGCCATAGCGCGGGTCGGTTTGTTCTTCATAGGTCTTCTTCGTCGAATCGAAAAGTTCTTTTCTTTCTTCTTCGCTTAATTTTTTTCCGCTGCGCTCCAGTTGTTTCACTTTGATTTCTACCAGCGTGCCCGCGGCGGCGTCTCCGCTCATGACCGCGTATTTTGCGGTTGGCCATGCGAAAACGAAGCGCGGGTCATAAGCTTTGCCGCACATTGCGTAATGTCCGGCCCCGAAGGAGCCGCCAACGATAATCGTAATTTTTGGCACCACGGAATTCGACACCGCGTTAACCATTTTTGCGCCGGCTTTGATGATGCCGCTCCACTCCGCGTCGCGGCCGACCATGAAGCCGTTGACATCGTGAAAGAAGATGAGCGGAACCAGATTCTGGTTGCAGTCCATGATGAAGCGGGCGGCTTTTTCTGCGGACTCGGTGTAGATCACGCCGCCGAACTCCATGCGCTTGTGGCCTTCGTGATCGGTTTGCTGGGCGTTGAGCTTTTGGTTCGCGACGATGCCGACTGCGAAGCCTCCGATGCGCGCATAGCCACAGATGAGCGTTTTGCCATATTCGGCCTTGTATTCGTCGAAGCGGCTCTCGTCGACCACGCGCGCGATAATTTCTTTCATGTCGTACGGGCGCGCGGGGGAGGCGTCATAGATGCCATAGATTTCTTCGGCCGGAAGCGCGGGATCGGCGGGCTTTTTGCGATCCCAGAGGGACTGGCGGCGATATCCCCATTTTTCAATCAGGGAGCGGATGCGCGCGATGCAGGCTTCGTCGTTTGGTTCCCGGAAATCGACGGTGCCGCTGATTTCGGAGTGCATGGCAGCTCCCCCTAAATCGTCGGCGGAAACTTTTTGTCCGATGGCGGCCTGCACGAGCGCGGGGCCGGCCAGGAAAAGTCCGCTGCCGTCGGTCATCATGACGTGATCGCACATGACGGGCAAATAGCCTCCGCCGGCGACGCACATGCCCATGATGGCGGCGATCTGGGCAATGCCTTTCGCGGACATGACGGCATTGTTGCGGAATACGCGGCCAAAGTCGTCGGTGTCGGGGAAAACATCTTCCTGGAGGGGGAGAAAAACACCGGCGGAATCGACGAGATATATCGTGGGAATGCGATTTTCGAGCGCCATGTTTTGCGCGCGGATTACTTTCTTCGCGGTCATTGGGAAAAACGCCCCGGCTTTGACGGTGGCATCATTGACGATCAGCATCACCAAGCGACTGTGCACGCGGGCGAGTCCGGTTACGACGCCGGCGGCGGGCGCGCCTCCCCATTCTTCGTACATCTTGTGCGCAGCGTACAGGCCGAGTTCGAAGAAGGTGCCCCCATCGGCGAGAAGATTGATGCGTTCGCGCGCAGTGAGGCGCGATTTGGAATGCTGATTATCAATGGCCTTCGGGCCGCCGCCTTCGCGGATTTTCTCCTCTTCATTGCGGATCTGAGCGACCAGATCGGCGAGCGCCCGCATGTTGGATTCGAAGCGAAGCGAGGCCGGATCGACCTTGGTGGCTAGGACGTTGTTGATCGCGAGAGCCGTGGATTCGGTGCGGTCGGGCATGTGGGAGCGTGGAACTTTCTAATATATCAGCGCGCGCGGTAGACTCGGCTGCGGAGTTCGTGGAGCGCATGGCATGGAGCAGAGTGTCAGGGAGAGTTCGGCAGGGCGGCACGATTGGCGGGTTGCTTTGGCGATCACGGTTGCGCTGCGCGTTTTCTATTCCTCGGTTGCGGCGCTCGGGGCTTCGTTTCTCCATCCTAGTGAAGGGCTGATTCGCAGTAATGCGCTCACCGAAATGTTGCCCCCGACGGGAGGCTGGCACTATGCGCTGATCGGAGTGTGGGAGCGGTTCGATACGCTTTGGTATTTGCATATTGCCGAGCGCGGCTACGACTTGCCGGGAGCGGTAGTTTTTTATCCTCTTTATCCCGCGCTGATTCGGGCGCTCAGTTGGGTCGTGGAACCGCTGGCTGCCGCTCTGTTGATCTCTACGGTCGCGGCTTTTTTTTATTTTCTTGGGCTGCTGCGCTTGGCGCGTGGCGAGTTTGCGGGTGCTTCGGCGGAGCGAGTGGTTTTGCTGGCCGCGGTTTGGCCGGCGAGTTTTTACTTTTTTGCCGGATACACCGAGGCTCTGGCTGTCGCACTGATCGTATGGTGCATTGCGTTGGCGCGCGATGAACGTTGGCTCGAAGCCACGGCATGTGCCATTGCGGCGGGCCTAACGCGCTCGGCCGGGACGCTGCTGATTGTTCCGCTGGTAATTATGGCCTGGCGCACGGGACGTGGGAAGCGATGGCTGGTTGTGCTCGCGCCTTCCGGAACCGTCGGGTATTGGTTCTGGCTGCGGCAGAGCGGGCGGCTTGGCATGGCGGCGGCGTATGGTGCATATTGGAAAACGTCTGTCGCCCCTCCGTGGACTACCTTGTGGCTCGCGATTCGCTCGCTGGCGCAGCGCTTCGAGCCTTTGGTCCTTATCAGTCTGATTGCTCTGATCTTCTTTTTCATTGCCGGCGTGTTGGCTCGACGGCGAGCGGAAGACCGGTGGTTTTCCGCGGCCGTGATTGTGCACATGTTGTTGCGTGTTTGTACGCCGGCATTGTTTGGCGCGCCTCGATATTTGTTGCCGGCGTATGCAGCTTATCTAACGACTGGTAATTGGACGAGTAAGTTGAGCCGCAGCCGCTTCGCGCTTTTGTGCGTCGCATTGTTTGCGTGCAATCTGGGGTGGATGTGGGCATTTCTTAGTTGGTCGCTAGTTCTGTAGTTATTCGTTAGTTTAGATTGACGCCTTTATACGAGATAGGCCCCGTCTCGACACGACTGCCGAATCGTTTCCAGACCAAGTCGGACCATCGCTTCGGCGACGGGATCATCGGCGATGGCGTCTATCAAGCCGATTTCGAGCGCGCGCTGCGCGCTAACTTTCTCGGCGGTCACAAACAGCTCCAGAGCTCTTACCTTCCCTAGCAGGCGCGGAAGACGTTGCGTCCCTCCCCAGCCTGTGATCATTCCCAAGGCGGCGCCACGATGGCCGAACACCGCCATGGGCACGGCGATACGGCGATGACAGGCCAGGGCGAGGTCGAGCCCACCGCCCATGCAGTGGCCTTTGATGGCGGCGATTACAGGAGCAGGATAGCTGGCGATCGCCTGCATCAACTCCTGCCCCAGCGCAGAAAATAGGTAGGCGTCCGGCCCAGTGAGGACATTAATTTCGTTGAGGTCGGCTCCGGCGGAGAAGTTGCGCTCGCCTGAAATTACAAGCGGAAGAACAGGGTTACCAGAAGACGCGGCCAGGATCTGGGCGGTAAGAACCGCGACTTTTCGACGAGTTAGACAGTTCATTCCATCGTCAGAACCTAGAGTTAGAAGGATTACTCCACCGTCGCGGTCTAATGTGAAGTCAAATTGATCGAGATGGGGCACGGGTTATGTGATTGTCATCAACCTGCGGTGGGAACACCTTGAGGCTTCACATGGTTGCGGATGAATTTTACGATGTCATCCATGGGCGTACCGGGTTGGAAGATGCCGGCTACGCCGATCTTTTTCAGGGCGTCGATATCCTGATCGGGGATGATGCCGCCGACCAGCACCAGCACGTCGTCCATTTTATTTTGCTTGAGCAGGTCCATCACCCGCGGGACGATGGCATTATGCGCGCCGGAAAGGATCGAGAGGCCGATGATCTGAACGTCTTCCTGGAGAGCGGCATTGACGACCATCTCTGGGGTTTGGCGGAGACCGGTGTAGATGACTTCCATGCCGGCATCGCGTAAGGCGCGCGCGATGACTTTTGCGCCGCGGTCGTGGCCGTCGAGGCCGGGCTTGGCTACGAGGACTCGGATTTTCTGATCGGCCGTTAGCTTAGACGTCTCGGGCTCGGCCGTTGCCGGTTTGGACGTTTCTGGTTTAGGCGTTGCTGGTTTAGGCATGGGTACGCGATTTCAACCACCCCTCATTTAATCATATCGTGAATAACCGCTTGCGCGGTCTGGTGAAACTGCGACCCCGATGAGTGGTCGTCATTCGCTGGGGCTAACCTCAATTCTGAGAATTGGGCGGGGTTGAGTCAATTGATTTCCGTTGATGGTTGCAAGGGAGGGTGCAGGCGACCGGCGTTGAGATCTCAGTCGCAACTTGCGGCGAGGGCCATGCTCGACTTGCGGGCTTGCTTGCTCTGGTAGAGAGCCCGGTCGGCTTGGGTGAGGGCCTGATCGAGAGTGATGGTATTGCAGAGAATCCAGCCGGCTGAGACCCAGGAGCCGGATTGCCGAACGCGCTCGACAATTTTCCGGCCGTCGCCGGCGGCGAGGTGGATGCTGATGAACTCGTCTCCGCCAATGCGGAAGGCGGCATCGCCCGGACGAGCGTCGTTGGGGCCGCGAATATTGGCTTGCAGCGCGGCCGCAAAGTTGCGGATGCAGGCATCGCCGGCGGCGTGACCCTGCTGGTCGTTGACTTGTTTGAGGCCGTCAAGATCCCAGGCGATGAGCAGCAGGGGTTGTGCGGTTTGCTGGGCGACGGATTGGAGGCGTTCGAACTCGGAAACCAGAGAATGGCGGTTGAGCAGTCCGGTAAGGTTGTCACGGTTGGCGAGGGCTTCGAGCTGATCGTAAGCTTTGTCGAGGCGGCGAAAGGCGCTGTTGACGACGAGCCCGGCCAGTCCCATAAAGATGGGGAAAAACCACTTGAAAGAAAATTCCTCGTGGACGTTGAAGAGGAAGGCGTAGTGCATGGAAAGCGAGGCGAGGGCTCCGATGAGCCCGCCAAAAATGCTCATGGCGACCACCGCGAGAGAAGAGACGAGGTAGACGAGAAAGTCGCGCGTGAGCGGATTACCGGTGGATGTGAAGTCGGTCAAAGGCAGATGCGATTTCTGCCAGATGAGAAGGGCCTGGCCGAGAAACAATTGTCCGACGATGAGCGCGACTTGCCGGGAGCGGTGCTGCCAGCCGAGACGCTGATGAAGGGCAAAGCCGACCAGCGTGGCCACAAAGAAGAAGCTGCTGGTGAGCATCGCGCCCGGGCTGCTGCCCCAGACCCAGAATCCAACCACGAAGTAGGTAGCCCCCAAGGCGCTGGCGCGCCAATAGTTGCTGATGGCGACGATCCAGATATCGGTGCGAGTGTGCGAAGCGTTCATCAGGGTGCGGAAAGAATTCAGCCGTCAGCCTTCAGCTTTCAAAGACCGTGGCTGAGCTACCAGAATAATGGCGTGGGGGAGGGAGATTCAAAGACGATCGCTGGTGGCAGGTATCGGGGGTAACGTGGGGGATTTGGCGTCACGTACGCCGGATTTGGCGTCGCGTCGCCCAGGTTCGTGTAGCCCCAGGTTCGTGTAGCCCAGGTGCGCGGCCCTGGATTGGCCGCGAACGGAAGGGGGGTGGTCAGGAAGCGTGCTACGGCTTCATCCCCAACTGCCAGAACAAAAACGAATACATATCCGTGCTGTCCTCGACCTGCTTGGCGACAGGCTTGCCTTGGCCGTGGCCGGCTTTGCTGTCAATCCGAAGCAAGATTGGGCGACTTTTGCTGTCGCCGTTCTTGGCCTCGGCTTGCATGAGGGCGGTCATCTTTTTGGCGTGCATGGGATCGACGCGGGTGTCGGTATCGGCCGTCATGAAGAGGATGGCCGGATACTCCTCGCCCGCCTTGACGTGGTGATAAGGCGAGTAGGCGTAGAGAAAGTCGAATTGCTTGGGGTTGTCGGCGGAGCCGTATTCGGGGATCCAAAGTTTTGCGATCTGGAAGTTCTGATAGCGCAGCATGTCGAGCAGCGGCACCATGCAGACCACGGCGCGGAACAGGTCGGGACGCTGCGTGATCATGGCGCCCATGAGCAGGCCGCCGTTTGATCCACCGTAGATGGCGAGGTGATTCTTGTCGGTGTATTTTTCGGAGATCAAATATTCCGCGGCGGCGATGAAATCGTCGAAGACGTTCTGCTTTTTCTCCAGCATGCCGGCGCGGTGCCAGTCTTCCCCGAACTCGCTGCCGCCGCGCAGGTTGGCGACGGCGTAGACGCCGCCGTGCTCCATCCAGAGATACATGCTGCGATTGAAGCCGGGACTCATGGAGATGTTGAAGCCGCCATAGCCGGTAAGCAGGGTGGGATTATGGCCGTTCTTGACCAAGCCTTTTTTGCTGACGATGAACATCGGGATTCTGGTGCCATCCTTGGAGTGATACCACTCCTGGTGGACGTCGTACTGGGCGGGATCGATGGAAGGCGCATCAACCTTGGCCCACAGCTCGCTCTTGCCGCTCGTCAGATCGTAGCGGTAGACGCAGGGCGGCACCGTAAAGGACGTAAAGGAATAGAAAATTTCGTTGAGATCGTAGCGCCCTCCGGCGCTTGGAACGTTGCCGATGGCGGGCTGAGGAATGTCGGCGAGCTTCTTGCCTTCGAGCGAGTAGATCATCAGCTCGGAGGCCACATTGTGCTCGTATTGCAGAAGGAGCTTGCCGCCGGTGACGCTGGCGTTTTGCAGCACGGCGTCGGACTCGGGAATTAATTCCTTCCAGTTTGCGCGTTTGGGATTTTCGACATCAGCCACAAAGACGCGGTAGTGGGGAGCATCTTCATTGGTGGTGATGTAGAGCTTGCCCTCGAAGAAATCTCCACCGTAGAGAAAGTCTTTGCCGGTGGTCAGTTCTACGGGCGCGGTCTTCGGATGGTGATCCGGCGTGAGATCGGCATGGAGATCGAATAGAAACAGCTCGGTTTTCGCCCAGCCCTCTTCGACGTTGATCAGCAGCCAGCGGTCGTCGTCGGAGATGGTGAGGTCGGGGATGTACTGCGGATTCCTTTTGTCTTCGAAGATGAGAGGATCTTGGGCAGGATCGGTGCCGAGTTGATGATAGAAAGCCTTGACGTGATAAACCTCCTCGCCCGCGGGTACGTCGCCTTTGTGGGGATGGCGGGTGTAGTAGAAGCCGGAGTTGTCTTTCAGCCAGACGAGACTCGCGAAGCGCGTGCGGTCAATGGCGTCCGGCAGCACGCGGCCGGTGGCGGTTTCGATGATGCGCAACGTGCTCTCTTCCGAGCCGCTTTGCGAGGTTCCGTAGGCAACGTACTTGCCATCATGCGAGGCATACCACCAATCGAGCGCCACGGTGGCATCGGCCGATAGCTTGTTGGGGTCAACCAGCACGTGGTCTTCGCCGTTCAAGCCTTCGCGTACATAGAGGGCGGGCTGATTCTGGCCGGCATCGCGGCGCGTGTGGAAATAGTATTTGCCTCCCACTTGTGGAGCGCCGACCGTTCCGATGGCCAGGAGCTGCGCAAGGCGCTCATTGATCTTGTCGCGGCCGGGGAGCGGGTCGAGGATGGAGCGAGTGTAAGCGAGCTCTTCATCAACGAAGGTTTTGGTAGCCGGGTCGTTCGCATTTTCGAGATAGCGGTACGGGTCTACGATCTTGTGGCCCTGGACCATATCCACGACGGGGGCAACCTTCGCCTTGGGCGGGCCGGAGGGAGATGGCGCGTCTGCGGCCACGGCGAGCGCGGTCGCTCCGATCAAGAGAATTCCGATTCCGACGACGAGATGAAAGAAAACAGTCAAACGACAACCTCCGAGCCTATTTACAGCCATGGACACCTCACTACTATTGTGGACGGAAAAGCCGTTAATAGGTTAGCAGACTGGATGGAGAGGCGTGTCCTCTCGATGAATTGACGGATCTTTCCAATGCGGCTTTTTGTAATCTATGAGAACTTCGGGGCCACGGAATTTCTTGGAGCGTCGTGGGTCGCGCTTGTTCTGCGATTGAGTCGAGACGATTACACATCTGCGGGCCTCATGACTCTTCCGTAGCTGAATGCTGAGTCCACGCTCCGTAAATCGGCCGCATTAGACGGGTAAGGAAAAACGGCTCCGCCCTACTTCGCGCACCACCGTAACTTTTCCGGCGCTTGCACACTCGTGTAGAACGAATGGTGGAGGCAGGACCGATGACTGCGAAGACGGAATACCACGGAGAGGTACTTGGGAGAGCCGAAATGGCGACTGCCGAAACAGCGAGTGCCCGGGAGCGGGAAGGTGTTCTGTATATCACAGTCAATCTGCTCAATGTAATGCCGACTCGCGAAGTTCAGGTCGGCTCTAAAAGAAGCGAGAGTGTCTCGAGCCATTACTGGATGAACTCGCTACCCTTCGTAAAGCAATCCAGCTAATTCGTGCAACTTTCGCATTCCTCTACGATCTCTTCCAAACGTTATCCGCTTCACTCTGAGTCCAAAATCCTACGCGCCTATGCCTTTGCTGGCGACCAGGGATGCCGCGACAACAACCACGACCGCAACACTCGCGCGCTGGGGACAAAATCCGTTCCACACATTGACGCGAACATGGATTGACGAGACAATAGCCGTCTTGACCGCCCCAAAAATCCGGCCTAAATCTTGAGTATGACTGCGCGAACTGATGCGGCTAAGAATCCTCAGAGCCACCTGTTCTCCGCAGCACGTTTTTCAGCCTCAACCAGGGTCGCGCTAACCCGAGAGGCATCAGTCCCGTGGGCCGGTATCGCGGTCCGCCTTGTGTCCGCGCTCGCCATCTGGGTTGTAGGTTCTGCGTCCTTCGCTCAAACTTCTGCGACCGTCGGCATGTCCATGCCTACCGAATCGCGGGTTCAATCGCCCGGTTGGTGGCCCACCAAAGGGGACGCCACCCGAGATAGTTTCGTGGGCACGGCGACGTGTGCGAGATGTCATGCTTCCAAAGTGGCGAGCCAGCAAAAACACGCCATGGCCCGCGCCGCCGTTCACGCCACCGACTCGGAGATACTTCGCCAGCATGACCATCTCTCCTTTCGCCTTGGTCCCTACCGTGAAGAGATCGTAACCAAAGGCGGGAAAAGCGTTTTAACGGTCACTGGTCGCGGTGGCGCGGCGCCCCTCTCCGTCGACTTGCTGTGGGCATTCGGCGTCGGTCACATGGGCCAAACTTATGTCTACGAAAAAGACGGCAGCTACTACGAAAGCCATCTGAGTTTTTTTACGTCGTCCCAAGGTCTGAATATCACTCCGGGGCAATCTGTGGCCACGCCCGCCAGCGTGGAGGGTGCCGCGGGACGCCGAATGCCGCCGGCAGAGAGCCGCGCATGTTTTGCCTGTCACACAACCGCTGCCGTGATCAACAATCAATTGGATCTGAATGGCGCGGTGGCGGGAGTCACCTGCGAAGCCTGCCACGGACCGGGCGCCAGTCATGTAGCCGCCATGAAAGCGGGAAAGATGGAGGAGGGCGCGCACCTGATTATGAATCCCGCTCGCCTGGATCCGGTCGAGTCGGTGGACTTCTGCGGCGCGTGCCATCGAACGTGGGAAGATGTGGCGACGAGCGCTTACATTGAAGTTGGCGCACTGAACGTTCGCTTTGCGCCTTACCGGCTCGAAAACAGCAAGTGTTGGAGCAAGCCCGACGCTCGACTTACTTGCGTTGCCTGCCACGATCCCCATCAGCCTCTGGAGCACGATCCCGCAGCTTACGATTCACGGTGTCTGCAATGCCACGTCAATCAGGTGGGGGCAAAAACTAGCGCCGATTACCCAGGGGCGGCTTGCCCTGTAAGTAGAGAGAACTGCACGACTTGCCACATGCCTAAAGTCGAGTCTTCCCTCCAGCACTCGACCTTTACCGACCACTGGATACGCAAGCCGCTGGGTAAGCGATGAAAACTTTGCCGAGGGCCGACGACGATCGGGACGAAGCGTTTTATGTGGAGCAATCGTTGACTTTATTGTACGTACAATATAGCGGCCGCTTTGGCGAAGAACATGCGAACAAAATAAAATTGGTTTGCGGGCCGCCGTGAAATGGGGCGAACCGGGGATGTTTGTTACGCGGGATGTTTACTAGCTAGTTATAAGTCTGCCAACTTTAGCTTCAATGGACCCATGAGAATGCTGGAGTTAGCGCGGATTGGCGGTTAGTGGTTTTAAAATTAAGCAGTTACGGCGAAGTAGGCGGGAGTAAAGGAGTTACTCGTTTTCGTTCACTTGGGTTCGCGGGTTACAGGGGGTTTCTGCGGCTGGATTTTGTCAAGTTGACAGGGCATGCATCTGACACGAATTTGGATGCGCAGAAGGGTGGGGCGCAGGATTCTCGGACGGTCGGCCGCTGGGAGACCGGGTAGCCTCTTGTCTGTCAAGGGTTTATGTGTCGAAGTTCATTTGCCCAAATTTATTTTCTCAGGTTTGTTCGTCCGAATTGGTTGCAGCGTCGGCGATTAGAGCATCCTCGGGGTACTTGTGATCGAACTTGTTGTCCTGAGACAGACGAGACGCTCACCTAATTTTGCTGCCCGGCGAATTGGGGTCAGTTCCAATTTGTCCCCGATTTACGAGTCCCCAGAAGACAGAATCGCTATGGCGCCAGCGGCGCGGCAGCCCACTTCTCGAAAACCGCGAGAAGTGGGGCACCCACTTTTTCTTCTCTGCCAAGACTGAGCCGGCGGCGTTATATTTACCCACCGAGAGATGTGGCCCACCCGCCTGCTTGTGTTCATTTTAGGGACCATTCCATTACTCGTCAGCATTGTCCGGAGGCCGATTACATTCCTTGATCGGGTTATGTTGACTTTGTTCGTTTTTTCGGTGGGATGGCGTGCAGACAGAGGCCTCTTTGTACCAGATCCATCGCTATTTTTCGGGGTCGTCTTTTTGCTGGTTTCGTGGTCTGTCCATCTCTGGAAACGACACCACACTGGGGTCTCTAGGCAAGACACAACGTTACGACGCGGCTGAGAGCGACCTTTCCGCCCCACCTCTAGCGAGCGGGCCCAACCCCTCGGTTCAAGTTCCTTGGTGTGGGTGTAGCAAAATCCCCTCCGTGCGTATAACCCCCTCAGGCCGTTTGATGCCTGTGCGCCGAGGTTGTAAACTCAAGAGGTTCGGCGCGCGCCCGTAGCTCAGCTGGATAGAGCGGCAGCCTCCGGAGCTGTAGGTCGGGAGTTCGAATCTCTCCGGGCGCGCCAGATATCCCCCTAAATTCTGTGGCGATCCCAGATCCCTCTCTTCGTTCGGGATTTCGCCTGCGGGCTCCCGCTTCGCTCACGCCCGCAAAACGGCTCAAGTTCGAATCTCTCCGGGCGCGCCAGTTTTCCCACAAATTCTCTGCCGATCCCAGATCCCTCTCTTCGTTCGGGATTTCGCCTGCGGGCTCCCGCTTCGCTCACGCCCGCAACCGGCTCAAGATCCCTCTTTTCGCTCGGATTGCGCGGAGAGCGAGCAATTTTTAATTGCCCGATTACAGAATTACCAAATCGGTGGGCGTCACCATCGCAATCCGACGGTGATGGGCCAGGCGCCCATGTCGGAATCGCTGAAGTATGTTTTGTGAATGCGAAATTCCAAGTACGCTTTGGCGCGGTGCCAACGGTTGAGGTCGAAGGTGAGGCCTCCGCCGAAGTTGTAGCCCCCGGCAATCTTGCTGTAGGAGCCGAGCGATTGCGGCGGCGAAGCGGGCACGAATCCATTGAAACAGTAGACATCCCACCAGCGCCAGGAAGGCTGGCAGAGAGTGCCGGGCTGCAATAACCCTGTATTGGAGTAACTATTACGATCGTAAAAACCGACGCCGAAAATTCCGTAGGCACCGTAGCGGCCCAGCTTATAAGGAACCCTGACAATCCCATTCAGCGATATGGCATTCAGCGATGCGTTCGCGCTGCCTAACTTTTGAGCGATCGCGACGCTCGGCCGGATCGGCAAAGCGTAGTACATGTATTCCGCGCTGGCGCCAAAGATTTTGTTGAAATTCCAGCCTGCGCCTCCGACGGCGAAAAACGAGTTGCCGGAGAAAGCGCCGGCATCGCCGCGGCCGATGCCCTCTCCGCCTCCCACGTTAAAGTTGAAGCGCGGATAGTTCCGTTTCTCCTCGATTTGCGGCGCTGCCGTCGTTTGCGGCACCACTGTCGTTTGCGGCACTGCTGTCGTTTGCGGCGCTGCCGTTGTTGGGGCCGATTCTGTTGTTTGGGCCGCTGCTGTCGCAACCACCACTGCCAAAACCGCCAAAACAGTCAAAAAAAACAGCGTGCGATTCCAACGATTCCGCAATCTTTGTTCTCCTATGTTTTTGGGGCGGCGAATTTTTCGAGGTAAATTCTCTCTATTATGATGCGCGGAGCCGGAAATTCAGTGGCATTCTTTTCCCGCCGTCGTCATTGACCAGTTCTGGTTTCACTGAAGCGGGCGGACTGGGCTGAGCCGGAGTGTGAGAATTTTGCGCGAACCACCGGCCAGTACTCGCGCAGAAAGTTCCCTCCCGCCCTGGTAGCGATGTCGATGCCGTAGCGATAGAAGGTGTCTCCAACCGTCCGATTTCGATCCGGCCAGTAGACGTTCGCCAGGCCCTCGCCGAGCAGCGGCCCCACTAATCCCGGCACATCCATGACCTGCTTTCCCGAGTCACTTTTGGTGACGAAGATACGCTTGAGCGAGTGTCCGACTGCTTGGCCAAAGCTGGGATCCCTATCGGGAAAGAAGCGGGGATCGTAATGCATGGCGGATGCCAGTATGAACGTGCCGAAGAATTCTCCCGAGGCGTTGCTCGCCATCGAACCTCCGAAGCGTTTGCCATAGGCATCCCAACCTTGTCCCCAGCCGGTGGGCGAGTTATCGGCTTGGCCGACGCCGGCGGCCAGCGCGGAATAGAGGACGGTATGCACCGAAATGCTGTTGTCGACGAACAATTCAAATTTTTCGCCCGCAGTCAGGGGCCGGTTGCTGGCAGCGATGTCGGGGAAAATAATGGACTTTTCATCCAGCAGGCTGACTCCCTCGACCGGTTTTTGGACTACGATTGCGGGTGAGGGCTTCTTATTTTCCTGGCTCGCCTGATCGGGCGGCTTCGAGGTGTCCTGAGCGCACACGGGCACGACCGCGGCGAAGGCAACCAGACTCAAGAGAAACGCGGTAATCACCACCCGCAGACGAGAGAAAAACAGCTCGGATCGCACGGCAGAACCTCTTTCCAAACTATTTCGACGATTAGGCATCGCTAGAGATTACCGGAACACAGGCAAGACGGCAATCGCTTTCGCGCAGGCGGGAGGCGGGCGGGGGCGTCATGCTTGCGGAATCGACCTCAAAGACCCGACCAGACGGTCGCTTCCGTCCGGAAAGCGATCCTAGCAGCCCGGCGGACGATCAAGGTTTTCCTGCGCGATTTTCCTTCAAATCCTCCGCGGCTTGCTTCAGATCTTCAGGGCGGCCCAGATCGCGCCAGTAATAGCCGTCGGCGCGAAAGCCCGCGATCGTTTCTCCCGCGTTGGCCAGCCGGAGATAAGACATGATGATGGAGAACGCCCCGTCTTCGGTGAGCTTTGTCAACAGTCGCGGCGAAACGATGTGAATTCCCGCGAATGCTAGCGGCTGCACCTGTCGCGAGGGGCGCACGACTTCAGCCGTGGCCTCGTCCCCCATGCGCCGTCCGCAAAGGCACATGCGGTCATCAAAAAGCAGGTAGCGCGACGTTTTACGATCCTGCACCGCGAGCGTAGCCAGCGCTTTATTCGCCGCGTGCGCCTTGGCCATGCGGGCGAGATCGATGGTGCTGAGGACGTCGACGTTGTGTACGACGATCGGCTCATCGGCCTCGACGGCGCGCGAATCCGCCAGGAAAAAGTGCGCGGCCTTTTTCAGCCCGCCTCCGGTGTCGAGGAGCACATCTTCGCGCGACAGCTCGATGCGCATTCCAAAGTTATCGTGCGCTTCCAGATACGCAACCAACTTATCCGCGAAGTGATGGACATTGATCACCACCTCGCGAATATGAAACTCGCGCAACCGCGCCAGCACAATCTCCAGTAGCGTGCGACCGTCAAGCTCGACCAGCGCCTTTGGACGATCGTCGGTCAGCGGCCGCAGCCGGGTGCCGAGGCCGGCGGCAAAAATCATGGCCTTCATGTCGGGCGCTCCAATTCGCGGTGGTGCACGATCACTTCGACTCCGCGGGAGGCGCGCAGGTGCTTGGCCAACTGCTCGGCGAGATAGACCGACCGATGCTGCCCTCCGGTGCAGCCAAACGAAACCATCAGGTGTTTGAAGCCGCGGCTTTGATAGCTGCTCACGCTCGAATCGATCAGCGCAATCACGTTGGCCAAGAACTGGCGCACGCTCTCCTGCTGGTCGAGGTATTCGATCACGGGCGCATCTTTTCCGGTCAACGGCTTGAAGCGCTCTTCGCGTCCGGGATTCGGCAGGCTGCGGCCATCGAAGATAAAGCCGCCGCCGTTTCCGGTTTCGTCGACCGGCAGGCCGCGGTGAAATGAAAAGCTCGAAACCCGCACGGTGAGCGGGCTTGCGGCCGCAGTCACTCCTTGCAATTTCTCCGACGCGACCATTGCCTTGAACGCGTCGGTCAGAGTCGGCAGCGCAACGGGCAGCTCAACATTGTGCAGCAGCCAACGGATATTTCTGAGCGCATAAGGCACGCTTTGCAGGAAATGAGTCTTGCGCTCATAAAATCCCCGGAAGCCATACGCTCCCAGGGCCTGCATGATGCGTACATAAACGTACGCATAGTAATGTCGCATGAAGGCCGCGCGCGTTTCGCTTTTGTCTTTATCTTTATCTTTATCTTTATCTTTGTCTTTATCTTTGGCACGCTCGGAGGAGGCCGGTAGATCGCCCAGCCGGTCTAAATACAAATCCAGCAGTTCCTGGCGCAGGCTGGGCGGCAGGTCGGCCTTCGCGTCGTAGAGTAGCGACGCAATGTCATACTGCAACGCGCCCTTGCGCCCGCCCTGGTAGTCGAGAAAAAACGGCGCGCCGTCACACAACATGATGTTGCGCGACTGAAAATCGCGATACAGAAAGTAATCGCGATCCGCGCTTAGGAGAAATTCCGTGAGGCTGGTGAAGTCGTCCTCCAGAGCCTGCTCGTTGAAGGGAATTCCGGCCAGTCGAAGAAAGTAATATTTGAAGTAATTCAGGTCCCAGGCGATCGATTGCCGGTCGAAGCTCGCGCGCGGATAGCAGACCTTGTAATTCAGCTCGCGTCCCGCCTCGACCTGAAAGCGCGGCAGCAAACTGACGACCTTGCGGTACGCCTCCACCGCGGGCGGGGCAATCGCCGCGCCGGAGCGATGGCCGGACAGAAACTCGAAGAGCGTAGTGTCGCCTAGATCTTGTTCCAGGTAAGCGCCGGCATCCAATTCTTCTCCATAGATTTCGGGGACGGGCAGCCCGTGCCGCCGAAAGTGGCGCGAAAATTCAAGGAAGGCAACGTTCTCCTCGCGCACATCGTACAGAATGCCAATCGCGCTCAGGCTCTGCCCGCCGCTCTCCGCGGACAAGCGCAGAATTTTTCTCCCCGACGCGCCCAGCTGCCCCTGGAGTGGCTGCACGCGCTCCGCAGGCACGCGGAAATGCCGCTCGAAGAGTTGTCGGAGAACTTCCATTAATGTGATTGAAGGAGACTACGGCACCAGCAGCTCAGTCAAGCGATGCATCAGCACCAGCGTAGCATCATAGTGGCTGGCAATCGCGACCGTCAGGGTGAGGAGAACAAGAAGAGTCCACGGCCACTTCCACGACCGTTGCAGACGGTGTCCGGCGTCGCGCCAGTCCAGGAGGCGTTCCACGCGGACCGCGATCGAAGATGCGCCACAGACCAGCCCGCTCGCCAGCGCCGGTTCGGGCATTATCTTCATCTTCGGCGACCGGGAAAGTTTGATTAACGCGGCTGCCAGATCGAGCGCTTCCTGACGATTTTTGACCGCAGCATCGTCCGCCGCCAGTTCGGCCGCTTCCCGCCACGACTTCTCGAGGCCGTTCATCCAGGGAAATGGCGTCGCGCTGATCAAGACTTTTTTCAGATTATCGCAGGAGCGCCTGTGCCCAAGCTCGTGGCGGACAGCAACCTGTAACTCGTCGTCGCTGAGCAGGCTGGCTGCGGCGTCGGAAATCATTACGCGCGGCCGGCGAATTCCGACCAGGATCAGCGCCGGCGCTCCGTTCGCCGCGCCCAGCGCCGGCTTCGTGTGGCTACCGTCGATGCCCCACGTTCCCAGCAGCCATTCCCGCAACGCGCGGGTTGTGCTGGACTGATCTCTTAGAACGCGAAACGCGCCCGCGCCCACAATCACCAAACCACAAGCTGCAAGAAGAAACGTTCCAGCTTCCTCGTCGAACGCCGCCCGCTCCATCAGCCAAAAGGATGGGAACGTAAAACAAACCGTGATGACGGCGGAAACCGCAAACGAGAACAGTCGCAACCCGAAAAGAAGATCGGCGGAGCCCGCCGGATGGCCTTTCCGCATCCGCGACACAATGCTCCATGCCAACGCGACCAAGGCGGACAGAACGCAGTAGACAACAGCAAAGAACGCTAGAGAAACTAAAAGCCCACGCGCCGCGAAAATCACTTCTGCTCTCCCTTCTTCGATCGCAGATCGGCGCGTTGACGTTCCACCAGAGCTTGAAGCTCGTCCAGCATTTTCTCGTCGTGCTCGCCGACCGCCTCCACGAAATAAGAAAGGTGCAGCGCGGCGTGCTCCGACTTCATGAGCTGCCGGATCCCGCGCACGGCCGCCAGCCGCTCCAGTTCTTCCGGGCTGTACTTCGCCGAGTAGCGAAACGCCTTGCCTTCCAGCACGCGGCTGAGCAGCCCCTTGCGAAAGAGACGCTCCATCGTCGTCAGGATCGTGCTGTACCTCTGCCAGATCGTCCGATCCTGGATCACCTCGCGCACGGTGGCGCTGCCTCGCGACCACACCGCATGGTGCACCTGCCGTTCCAGTGGTCCGAGGGGAGGAGCGAGGTTCTCGAGGATGGAGTCGAGCGAACGCATTTTTAAATAAAACGTCAGAAGGTCCGACTACCGGAAAAGAGAACTTTAAGGTCTTCCGGGCGGCGAGTCAATGAGCGGGGGAAGATTTCATCTCCGCCTAACATTGCCATCAACACGGCTCTCAAACACGGCGTTAACGAACCCGGAGAACGGCGATCCCTGGTCTGTCATCCTATCGCCAGTAGGAGGCTTTTCACCTACGATTCACATCCATGTGACGTACCATTAGCAATCGCGCGCCAGTATTGTCCGAGCTTTTTGCTGCGTAGCGTGAACACTGTGGCTCCGCAAGCACAGGATGACAATTATGAATCTGCGTGAATGTCCCCACATTCTGCTTTCCGAGTTCTCTCAAACCGAAATCATCTCAGCGACTAAGACCAGGATCGACAAACCCAAGTTCGACAAAACCGGGCTGGACAGAAGCCGGCGCAACTTGCAGAAAGAATTTTTTGTACTTATGAATCCGGGCCGGCTTTTAATCGGATTCGGCATTTTCCTTTGCCTTATCTCGCCGAGTTGGGCACAACTGGACGGCACCGGATTGACCGGTACCGTCATCGATTCCAGCGGGCGCGTAATTCCGGAAGTCCAAGTGTCGGCAGCACAAGACGCTACAGGACTTCGGCGCGAGACCGTTTCATCCAGCCAGGGAACCTACGATATTCCCCAGCTGCCGGTCGGCGTCTATACCGTAAGCTTTAGCCGGCGGGGCTTTGAAACACTAAGTTTTAAGAGCGTGGTGCAAAGCCTGGGAAAAACGCGAACACTGAATGCAACGCTGAAAGTAACGGGAGCGAAGGAGCAGTTGGAAGTTGTGGCTAGCCCGCAATCGCTGGATCAGACGACCGACGCGCTCGGCACCGATATTGAACGCGTACAAGTTGAGCAACTTCCCTTGGATGGGCGCGATTGGGCCGCTTTGTCCACCTTGATTCCGGGCGCGGTCGACGGAGCCGGCGGACCCGGCGCCGGCAACCAGCGTTCGATTCGCTATGTGGGCAGAGGCCGCGACGATAACAACTATACCTACGACGGCATTGATGCCACCTACGTCATCAATCAATCCCAGCTGTATTTCGTGCGCGTCGCGATTCCGCTCGATACCATCAACGAGGCCAGCGTCGAACCGATGCTGGCCACGGCGCAAACCGGGGAGACAGCAGGGGCGCAGTTAATCCTAGCCTCGCCAACCGGTACCAACCGGTTCCATGGTAACGCCTACGAATTCCTGCGCAATGACGTTTTCGATGCCACAGATCCGATTGACGTCTTGAATCGGACGCACGAGCCGCCCCTTCGCTTGAATCAGTTCGGAGCCTCTTTGGGCGGACCCATCCGGCGGGATAAGACATTTTTCTTTCTCGCCTACGAAGGCTACCGCCAACGGCTCGGCCAGACTCTTAGCGGTTTCGTACCCGGCCCCGACTTTAGCGCTTATGTGCTGGCGCAGTCGCCGGCGCTCGCTCCAGTCCTCAATGCGTATCCGCAGGGCCAAACGCCGTATCCACAAAATACATGCGTGGTGCCCGGCACCACCACCCCGTGCGTATATCAATTCGTGGGACAAGGCAAACAATTCGGCCAGGAAGACTCGGGGATGTTCCGCGTGGATCATCGTTTCACCCCAGCGACGAATCTTTTTGTGCGGGGCAATATCGACGAAGCCGATTACCTTATTCCCTATTCGCCGAGTTCGGGGCAATATCTCGATGAACAAGAGGAGCTTATCTCCCATCCGGTCAATGGCGTCATCGCGCTGACGCACGTCTTCTCTCCAACCCTGATTAACGAAACCAAATTTGGCTTCAACCGCGGCACGACCAACACCACCTACCTCAATCAGACCGGAACGCTCTATGCGATCTCTGTAACCGGGCTCACTACTCTAAACAACGGCCGCATCAGCACCGGCGCGGGCAATACATTTGCCGGAATCGACGATCTGACCTGGGTAAAGGGGAAACATGTAATCAAGGCCGGAGTCGAGGTCCGCCGGGTGCAGATGAACCAGGGAAGCAGCGCTTATGGCACGGTCAGCTATGACTCGCTGCTTGCCGGCTTCGCCGACAATGCACCCTATAAGGCCAGCATCACGGGCGAATACCCCGACAACGGCCTGCGCAAGACGGACGTTTTCGGCTATATCCAGGACGAGTTCAAGTGGCGGCCGAATTTCACCATGAATTTGGGCCTGCGCTACATCCGTTTCGGCATCTTTAGTGAAGTGCTTGGCCGGGGCAATCCTTTTGATTTTGCCACTTGCGGTCCCGCCGGCTACTGTGGTGTGGGAGCGAGCTTCGGCCCATCCAATAATCATGACATCGATCCGCGGATTGCCTTCGCCTGGGCTCCAAACGCGCTCAATGGCAAGACCGTCATCCGCGCCGGCTTTGGCATTTATCACGAGGACGGCCAGTTGGATGATCAGAACATCCCCGATAAAAACGAAGTTCTAAGCTTTTCCCTGAACCCGGGGAATTGCCCGGGCCTTAGCTATCCCCTAGCCTTGGACCCGGACGGCTATCCCACCTGCGGCGTAACCGGCACGAATTCTCCCAGCGCCGAGCAGCGCGACCGCAAAGATACCTATTCAGTCCAGTGGGGCCTTTCGATTCAGCATGAACTGCCCAGCAATTTCCTCGCAACCCTCGCATATGTGGGAAGCAAAGGCACCCATCTTCTCGGCGAATCGTATGTTAACGTCATTGACCCGCTCACGGGGCAGCGTCCTTACCCTGATTTCTCGCAGATCGCCTGGCGAGGCACGGTCTTCGACAGCCAATATGACGCTCTGTCCGCCTCGCTGAAGCATTCCTTCTCTCGCGGTCTGCTGGTATCGGCCAATTACACCTGGTCCCACGAGATCGATGACGATTCCAACGGAAGCGGCGACGGCGACTCCATTACCCCGCAGAATGTTTCCTGCCTGCCGTACGGAGCGCCGCAATGCGGTGAGCGCGCCAGCGGCGCCTTCGACGCCCGCCATGTGTTCAATGCGAATGTCGTTTACGAACTTCCCTTTGGCCCCGGCAAAGCCTTCCTGAATCAGCCTGGAGTGTCGCGCACCATATTGGGATCGTGGTCGCTCAGCTCCATCTTCGTGGCGCGTACCGGCTTCCCCGTGAACATCACCGCGAGCACTACCGGTCCGGACGGAAATACCAATGATCAGCGTCCCAACCTCGTTCCCGGACAGCCGCTGTATTTGCCCGGCGGAGATTTCAATCCCGCGGCTTTTACCCCGGCGCCCGGAGAGTTCGGCGATGTGCCCCGCAATTTCTTGCGAGGTCCCGGCGTTTGGCAAATGGATTTGGGGCTTTCCAAGCGCATCCCTGTCACTGAACAGTTCCAGGTTCAGTTCCGGGCCGAAGCGTTCAACATTTTCAACCGGGCGATGTTTGGTAATCCAGATGGCCTAGTCGGGGCTTCCGATTTTGGCCAGGTATATCTGCCTTTGAATACAACACCGGTTGGAATGGGTACGCCGCGTCAGCTCCAATTCATGTTGAAGATGAGTTTTTGAGAAGTGCAGTTCCTCGCATAAGCGTGGTTAGAAGGTCAAGGGTTGGAACAAGCGCTTTTGACTTAGGCTATCTTGCGTCGTTTGACACTCTGTACGACCGTTGAAGGAAGGCGCAAAACCCTGACGTTGGGATTCTTCCGGCTTTTGACGCGAACCGCAATTCCGTCGGCCTCGGCAAAGGGCTCCGAGAGGACTTCAAACTCCTCGCCATAGAGCCGCACTTGTCCGGAAGTCGTATATCCGAGATGTTTGACGCGCGCGCAGACTTCTAAAACTGATGGGTCAGGAATAGTACGTTCAATAAGGCTCACGATACTTCTGATTATACGCCCCGGCCGGGAGATCGGCCACGATCTATCTATTTGATAATAAGTAAGATAGTAAATTTCACGACGAGGGGAATCGATATCTAGAGTTGATTCTTTCCGCCCGCCACCTGAGCATGTCCGAGCGCGGCCACGAGTGAGACCCCACCAATCACATTGCCGAGCAGGGTTGGGAAAAGGAACTGGACGAAGTAAACCTTCCAGGAGACGAGACCCGTCACGACCAGGAAAAACATCGTCGTGGAACCGGCAATGACGTGATTAAATCCTCCGATCCCGACCAGGTACGTCACTAGAATAATGATGCTGACGCGGGCGGACTCGGCCGCCGGCAGCAGCCACACCATCAGGGCGATCAGCCATCCGGCGAAGATCGCCTTTACCATCACGATGCCAAAACTCGATCCGAGGTGCGCCCTGCCAATCTCGATCAAACACTGCTGCGTATGCGGGTCGAAAATCCCGATCTTCCCAATGCACAACGCGAACAGGAAAGTTCCCAGCAGATTGGAAGTCAGAACGACAACCCAGAGCCGCAGCATGCACCACAGGGTTTTGAGGTCTTTCCGTGCCAGCAGCGGCAAGACGACGGTCAAAGTATTTTCGGTAAAGAGCTGCTGCCGGCCAAGAATTACGATTAGAAAGCCCATCGAGTATCCGGCTCGCGAGATGAGCAAACGCCAGGGCGCGTCCGGCAAGCGCGAGGTGAGCAGGCCTTCGGCAATGAACGAAAACCCCATGGAGAGCCCCGCCGCAAAGGCCGACCAGGCGAGGGCGGAGACGGGGCGGCTCAATTCATCTTCGCCCTCCCGGCGAATGGTCTCGTAGACAACATTGGCGCCGATGGCGACGCGCTCCTCCACCTGCTTCTTTTCGGCGCGGGTCGTGATAAGTTCGGGGACAGGCTCGGGTTTCGGCTGCTTCCTGGTCTGCATAGGTTGGGCGACGAACAAAGCCAGCCTGCACTGTCAACGGAAAGGCGGCAGCGGCCAATCAGGCAAAGCCCGGAGATTTGGAGGGGATATCGGGTAGGAAGCGGCCGCTATACTGGACGCGGGGCCGGGCAGGGGGGAAGCAATCGGATGTTCCACTTAGAACGGTTGACAATTACGCAATATTTTATTGTACGTACAACGAGATTTAAATGGAACAAATGAAGAGGGTTGCTGCCGGCAAGGCCAAGCGCGCTCCTTCCGCGGTCGCGGCCGGGAACACGACTGACGTCGTCCGCTGCCGGTGGGCTTCGAATCCGCTATCGATTGAGTATCACGATTGCGAGTGGGGCGTGCCTCTGCATGACGACCGCGGGTTGTTTGAGTTTCTCATTCTCGAGGGGGCGCAGGCCGGGCTTAGTTGGGACACGATTCTTCGGAAGCGGGGAAATTATCGGGCGGCGTTCGATGGCTTCGATCCTGCCAAGGTCGCTCGCTATGACTCGCGGAAGGTGCAGGCGCTGCTCCGTGACGAGGGGATCGTTCGCAACCGGTTGAAGATCGCGTCGGCGATTTCGAATGCGCGGGCATTTCTTGCGGTGCAGAAGGAATTCGGGTCGTTCGACCGCTATATCTGGCAGTTCGTCGGCGGCAAGCCTCGCGTGAATGCGCGGCGGCTACGCGGAAAGATTCCGGCGAGCACGGCGGAATCGGATGCGATGAGCAAGGACCTGAAGAAACGCGGCTTCAACTTCGTGGGATCGACTATCTGCTATGCGTTCATGCAGGCAACAGGGATAGTCAATGACCATGCGGTGGAGTGTTTTCGGTATGAGGCAGATAGATTCTAGCTGCTGTTTCCTGGCGAGGCCTCAAGTCAAGGCGAGACGAGCGCATTCTTAATCGTGTGTTCTACGCGCGCTGGGCTTTTGCTTTTAGTTTGGCCGGGGCTTTCTTTGAAGGATTGCCGTCTGCGCTCGACGGCCTGGTTTGGGATTCCGTGGCGATTACATCGCTCCAAAAGGAGGAATCCGGATCGACTGCGGAGACGCTGATCTGACCCGCCTCCGGCGTATTTTGTTCTCCGAGCGCGGCGATCAGAAACTGTTCCGTCTGGTTTCTGCGGGAAAGAGAAACCTGGGCGCCGACTCGAAGTTTGGCGCGGATGCCCCTCAAGCGCGCCCCCTTCGGACTTACGTTGATGGTCATGATTTGCTCGTCCAAGAGCCGGCCGTCGATATCGACTGCGCTCAGCCGTACGGGCAGAGAAACGTCGGTCCGCGGGTCGCTGCGTTCGATCTTGAACTGGCGCATGAGGCCGCTGAGCTGGGTCGCGATGGATGCCAATTCCTGCGCCGCCTTTTGCGACTCTTCCGCGCGCGACGACGTGCCCTCGGCCGCCTGGGCTGCGCCTTGTATGTTCACCGAGATGTCGCTCGCTCCGCTGGCCGCCTCGCGGGCATTGCGCGTCATCTCATTCGTAGTCGCGCTTTGCTCTTCGACCGCCGTCGCAATGGTGGCGGAAATATTGTTGATCTGAGTGATGACCGCGCTGACCGTGCCGATCGCTTCCACCGCGCTTTTGGTTCCCACCTGGATGGCGGTGATTTTGCGGCTGATATCTTCGGTGGCTTTGGCAGTCTGCTTGGCCAGTTCTTTCACTTCATTGGCAACAACGGCAAAGCCCTTGCCGGCTTCTCCGGCGCGAGCCGCCTCGATGGTGGCGTTCAAGGCCAGCAGGTTGGTCTGCTGCGCGATGGTGGTGATGTCCTTGACGACGACTCCGATCTCCACTCCGGCCTGGCCGAGTTCGGCAATGGTGGCATGGGCGGCCTGGGCGGCGCTTACGGCGGAGGCGGCTACCTGGGCGGCTTCGCTGGTGTTCGTGGCAATGTTCTGAATGGTCGACATCATCTCGCCCGCGCCGGTTGAGAGACCTTGCAGGTTCTCGGTGACCTGCTGGGTGGCGCGGGAAGCGGAGTTCGACTGCGCGGCGGTCTCCTTGGAATTGACCGCGATCTGCTCGCTGACTTCAAGAAGCTGCTGGCTGGCGTTGCTGAGTTTTTGAGTGTGAGCCGCGACCCCGCGCAGGATGGCCTGGAGTTTGTCCATGAAGAGATTGAAAAAGCGGCTGACTTCACCCAGTTCGTCGTTGCCGAAACCGCCGGCCACTTCCAGGCGGGTGGTGACGTCGCCCTCACCCTCGGCGATATTCTGGATCATCCGGGTCAAGTGCCCGAGCGATCCGGTGATTGTCCGCACCAGGGTAAAGCTGCCGAGAAGCAGCATCAGCAGCGAGATGCCGCAGATTATAAACATGGCGCGGGTGGCGCGAGCCGCCGTTTTCTTTCCGCGAGCCTCATCCTCTTTCGCGCTTTTTTGCAACTGGTCGCCCGTGTCTCCGATTTTGTCGTCGATTTGATTGGAGAGCTGGTTGAGTCGACCGGCGGCGGCCGCCACCGAATTCGGATCCTGGGCGAAGGCCGCGGCCAGCGCATCGGCGGCGCTCGAATACTGCTGCGCCAGGTTGTTCTCCGCGTCCAGCGTGGTCCGAAGCGCGGGATTCACCACTACATCATGGGCCGCGCCGATGCGTTGGGCGAAAACCTTGGCGTGCACGGTGAGGTTGTTCAAACTATCTTGCCGGTCCTGGCCCTGTTTCGTAAAGACCGCGGAAAAATCGTCGTGGGTCAAATCGAAAAACATGCCCGCTTCGACATGATTGCGGATGGCTGCGCCGGTGGCGGCCACTTCGACCGTCGTGCTCTCGACGGAGGTGATGCCCCAATATCCGGTCGCACTCACGCCCGCCAGGAAGATTAATGCCGCGACGGCCGAACCGAGCAGCTTGGTCTTGATTGTCAATTGCATAAGATCGGTCACCTGGGGCGTGGAGGCCTTCTAGGCTCGCTGCGCCTTTGCTTTTAGTTTGGCGGGAGCCTTCTCCGAAGGACCTCCGGCCGCCGTGGTTGGGGATTCTGTTTCGATCAGATCATCCCAAAAGGAAGTGGCGGCATCGACGGCCGAGACGCTGATATGTTGTGTCCCCGGAGTATTGCCTTCGACCACTGACACGACCAGAAATTGCTCGACCTTGTTCTGGCGGGCGAGTGAAATGCAGCTGCCAAGTCGAAGCTTGCCTTGGACACCCGTCAAACGCGCGCCTTTGCGGCTGACGTTAGCGGTCATGACCTGCTGATCCATGGGCTGGCCGTTGATGTCCGTCGCGCTAAGCCGGACAGATAACGATGCGTCGATTCGGCGGTCGCTGCGCTCGATCTTGAACTGATGCACGAGGCCGCTGAGTTCGGCCGCCACCGAGGCCAGTTCCTGCGCCGCTTTTTGCGATTCTTCCGCGCGCGACGAGGTGCCCTCGGCGGCCTGGGCCACACCTCCGATGTTGACCGAGATATTGGCGGCTCCGCTGGCGGCTTCGTTGGTGTTGCGCGTCATCTCGTTGGTGGTGGCGCTCTGCTCTTCGACCGCGGCCGCGATGGTAGCGGAAATGTTGTTGATCTGGTTGATGACGCCGCTGACGGTCCCGATCGCCGACACGGCATCTTTGGTATCGACCTGAATGGCGGTGATTTTGCGGCTGATGTCTTCGGTGGCTTTGGCGGTTTGCTTGGCCAGTTCCTTCACTTCGTTGGCGACTACCGCAAAGCCTTTGCCGGCCTCGCCGGCGCGAGCGGCCTCGATGGTGGCATTCAAGGCCAGCAGGTTGGTCTGCTGGGCGATCGAGGTTATGTCCTCGATGACCTTTCCGATTTCCAGGCTGGACTGACCAAGGCGCGCAACGGTAACGTTGGCGGCCTGAGCCGCACCGACGGCGGAAGCGGCCACTTTGGCGGCTTCGTTGGTGTTGGCGGCAATGTTCTGAATGGTGGACGTCATCTCGCCGGCGCCGGTTGAAAGGCTTTGCAGGTTTTCGGTGACCTGCTGGGTGGCGCGGGACGCGGAGTTCGACTGCGCCGCAGTCTCTTTGGAATTGGTCGCGATCTGCTCGCTCGCCTCGAGCAACTGCTGGCTGGCGGCGGAGAGTTTATGGGTGTGCGAGGCAACGCCGCGCAGGATCTCCTGGAGTTTGTCCATAAAGAGATTGAAGAGGCGGCTGACTTCTCCGAGTTCGTCGTTGCCGAAGCCGCCGGCGGCTTCGAGGCGGGTGGTGACATCGCCCTCGCCCTCGGCGATATCCTGGATCATGCGGGTCAAATGCCCGAGCGATCCGGAAATTCCCCGCACCAGGGCGAAGCTGCCGAGGAACAGCATCAACAGCGAGAGCCCGCAGATCGCAAACATAACGTGGGTGGCGTCGGTGGCCTTCTTGGCCGCGCCCAGTTCGGCGGTTTTCGCACTCTTGCTCAGTTGGTCGCTGGTCTCTTCGATCTTTCCCTGAAGTTCTTTGTAGAGCTGCAAATATGGGTCGAGCAGGGTGGGCGCCGTGCTCGGGTTATGTATGATCGCGCCGATCAGCGCGTCGCCTGCCTTGACGTAGCGGTCGCTTAACTGTATTTCGTAATCCAGCATGGAACGGCTGGCTGGATCGGAAGCGAGGGTGCGGGCGGTGGCGATGCGCTCCTGGAGCAGCTTGGCGTGCTGCGCAAATTCGTCGGCCGCATTTTGCTGGTCATCCCCTTTGCCGGTAAAAACCGCGGAAGTGTCAGTGCGGGTCAGGTCGTTGTAGACGCCGGCTTCCATGTGGCTTCGAATCGACGAACCGGTGGTCGCAACCTGGACGGTTGTGCGTTCGACGGCGGTGATGCCCCAGTAGCCGGTCGCACTTACGGCGGCGACGAATATCAATCCGGTGACGGTCAAACTGTGCAGCTTGGCTTTGATGGTCAATTGCATCGGGCATGCCTTCCTATATCAAATCGCTCTCGAACGCTACATTCTGAGCTTGTAACCAGCATCGCCCGCCGCGGCGCCGTCGATCTTTACGGCTTTAACCCCTCCATCGCTGCCGTCGCCGTGAAAGTCCATGCCCTTGACGAACCCAATTGCACCCGGCGACTCGGCCACGAAGGCCTTGACGGCGGCCGCGCTGCTCAGTGGCTTGGGCGGGGTCGCGGACTTACCGGTGAAAGCCGCCTGCATGAAATACTTGTTCATGTCGGCGTCGCTCATTCCGCAGACCTTCTTCAGGAAGGAGGTTCTCTCGGGCGTGCCCGGAGGCAAGATCACGGGCGCCACCGCTTTTCCCGTGTCCCAGCGGCTGCGATCGGAGAGAAAAAGCTTTTTGAGTTCTTCCATGCTCAGGTTGTCGACCGGATTCGACTTGTTGACGATGACCACGATCGGCTCGCCGGCGGCCTCCGCTGGAGACGTGCCGAGTGCCATCCAGAGAGCGCTGAGGACGGCGATGCCCAAGAAGGCGAAAGCTGGGAACAGAGATACAAGGCGGTTGTTTTTTGTCATCGTGATCTCCGTTAGAAAGTGAATGCGACCTGAGTGGTCAGGCCATTTTCGGAATCCAGGCCGCGCAGCGAGAAGCGGTCATACTGCACCTTGAAGGCGGAGTGATCGGTGAAGTCCCAGCGCAGTCCGAGCGAGGGACCGTTGAGTCTGCCGACGAAGGTGGTGACATTGAGCGGTGCGTAGGCATTCGGACTGGCATAGATGTAGACCGGATCGTCGCTCGGAGCGTTGAAGTACTGGTAGCGGAAATACGGTCGAAAGGCCTTGAAAGCGCGCGAGAACTGAGTGTAAAAGGCGCTGGTCTGAAAAACCGGTCCGCTCGGCTCGACGTGCCTTACGAGCGCAGCTTCGTTGAGAATCTCGTAAGTGCCATTCACGAAGACGGCGTGAGCGGTGGCGATGGTTTCGTGGACTGTGGGCGGACCCGGCACCGAGAGCTGGTCATAGCGCACGGAGAATCCCAGCTGTAGACCGGATAACTTGTCGGGGCGCATGAACAGGCCCCCGTTGATCGACTTGCTGTTGTTGGCATCCTGGTTGTTCTGCGCCGGCTCGGCATCCGGTCCCCAACCACGGCCGTTGCCTACTTCGGCGACGTAGTTCAGCCCGAGTTTGCCAGATGGAATCTTTCCCGTCACATTGACGCCGACTTCCTGCATGGGCAGAACGCCGCCCTGATCGTCGAACGAGTACATAAAAGGACGATCGGTAGTGGTTTCCAGGAACTCGCCCTTGTTGTAGGCGGTGTTGTAGTAGCCAACCCAGGTGTGGTAGCGGCCGATCGATGCCGTGAGGTAGTCGCTTTGGCGGTATTGCAGGAAAAGCCTTTCGACGTCCAGGTCGATGCTGTTGTCGGACGCTGCGATGAACAGAACCTCTCCCAGCACCGAGACCCTATCCGAAAGCTTGGCGTGCATGAATAAGTCCAGCGACCCAAATTCAAAAGTATCGGGGATGTGGGTGTAGCCCTGCGCGCCGACGTCGCCGAAAACGATCATCTTCAGGCGCGGCGCGACTTCGTTCACGGTGGGCATATCGACTTCGGGGGGCGGCGGAGGTGCAGGAACGGGCGCGGGCGCGACCGCGGCAGGCGCGGAGGCGGCTTGTTTCTCCTCGAGTTGTTTGACCTTGGCCTCGAGTTCATCGATGCGGCGCAGCAATTGCTGGTTCGCATCGCCAGGACCGGCAGCGGCAGTGGTTGCCTGCTGGGCTCGGGCGGGAAGCGGGAACGTCATGCAAATGGCCAAGCCGATGACCCGCGATAATGTAAGAGCCGACGCTATCGACGCTGTTTTCATGTCTACCCTCAGGGGCCCATGGCGAAGCACGGGCCGGAGTGATCGCTCCAACATAACTTCGGTCGATTAGCGACGAACATTAGGGTTAGTTACGCGCCGGCTCGGCGATGGGGCACGACCTAATGGGGTGGCGGCGGGAGGTTGGGATGTCTGAATCGCTCAACGGCGCGAACCGGAACGCGGCAATCCCCGCCCAAGCGAAGCCTGGACGGGGCGACTTACGGGACGCGCCAATGACTTTTATGGAGCGGGCTTGATTTCGAGCGCGAACGGTTGCAGTTCCCGCCGAACCACCTTTTCTTCTCCTACCGCGATGACGGTGGAATGAGCGGCGGCGAAATACTTTTTCGCGGCGGCGCTAACTTCGGCTTCGGTCGCTTTTTCCAGTTTTTCGCTGTGACGGGCGATCTCTTCGGGCGGAAGGCCGTCGATCCACAGGTTCGAAAGGTCGCGGGCCAGGCCGCCGCCCGATTGCAGGTTGATGGCTTGAAGCCCGACCAGATAGCGCCGGGCCTGGGCCAGCTCGGGTTCGGTTGGAGGGACAGTCGCCATGCGGTTGAGTTCGTAATCGATTTCGTTCAGCGAAGCGCCCGTGACCGCATTGCGGACATCGGCTTGGGTAAAGAGGAAACCAGCTTCACGATAGGTGCGGAGGGTAGCGAACGGACTATAGGTGTAGCCCTTGTCCTCGCGAATGTTGAGCGTCAGGCGGGAGCCGAACATGCCGCCGTAAACGGCGTTGGCAACCTGGGCGGCTTCGTAATCGGGCTCCTGGCGCAACGGCCCCGGGTAAGCGAGGCGGAGCGTGGTCTGCACCGAGCCCGGACGGGGAACGAGGAAGATGGCGCGGGGAAACTTCATTTCCGGTTTGGGAGTTGGCTGGACACCGGCTGTTTGCGCCGGCTTCCAGGATGCAAATGCTTTGCGAAGCGCGCTCTCGGCGTCGGTTCCCTCGAACGGGCCGACCACGACCAGGAACGCCTGCTCAGGTCGGAAGCGGCGCGCAAATTCCTGGCGCAGCTCGGCGGGGGTGGTTTGGTCGATCGCCGACTGTGTGGGCGCGACCACACTATAAGGATGATCGCCGAACATCACCTTCGCGAGAGCGTGGCCGGCCAGGAAGCTGGGATCAGCCTCACGCTGGCGCAGGGAATCGGCAACGTTACGCTTGGCGATGGCCACTTCGGCATCCGGGAACGATGCGTTGGCGGCGACATCGGCGAGGATGGGAAGCGCCTGATCAAATTTGTCGGCGAGGACACTGGTGCTGACGATGATGCTGTCTTGTGTGGCGCGGACGTCGAGGTCGCCGCCGGCCGCCTGAAGTTCTTCGGCGATCTGACGGGCGCTGCGGGTTTTCGTTCCCTGGCTGAGCGCGTTGGCGAGAACCTCGGCCAAGCCGGGACGATTTTGAGGATCGGCGGCCAGACCTCCGCGAACCGCAAGAACGACCGCGACTTTGGGAAAGCTGCCGCGCGAAACCATCCAGACGGTGAGGCCGTTATCGAGTTGAATCGTCTTTACAGAAGGAGCTGAAAAAGGCTTTACCGGGCCGTAGGGAGGCAGTTCCTTGGGCAGAGCGTGCTCCTTCTGCGCCTGCGCGAAGGCGGTCATCAGAAATAAAGTCATCAGAAATAAAAATGAGATCAGGATGCGGCTTTTCATTACTTGCCTCCCTTGGCGGCGGATGACTTGGGCTTGGCGACGGGGACGCGATCGATGATGGTGCGATTGGTTTTGATCAGGTATTTGGCGGCGAAGTCGCGGACCTCGTTGGCGGTAACTTTGTTGAATTCGTCGGGAACGGAATAAACGCGCATGGGATCGCCATCGAGCATGGCAGCGTGGGCCAGAGTGCTGGCGCGGCCGAGTGGGGTTTCTAGCTGGTCGTACCAGTCGGAACGCATCTTGGAGCGGACGCGCTCAAGTTCGTCGGACTTGGGACCGTTACGGGCGAGGGATTCGATCACCGTGTCGTAGGCGGCGATAACGTCGTCGCCCTTGAGATTCGCGGGATAGATGATGAACGAGGTCATGAGCGTGGGACCGGAGTATTCGAGGGGATTGCCGAGCGGCCAGTTCACTCCGCCCTGGACTTCGGTGGCCACCTGCTTTTCCTTTACTAAGTACTGGTAGAGCCGCGATGCCTGGCCGTTGTGCAGGATTTCTCCCGTGACTGCTGCGACGACGGCTTCGTGCGGAGTTTTCGGGGGCATGCGGTATCCGATGGCGAGCGCGGGCAGGGTCGCGAGCTTGTCTTCTTCGGTGAAGCGCCGTTCGGCGGTCTGCGGCTTTTCGATGAGATCGGGTTTGGGCGGCACCTTGCGCTGCGGAATTCCGCCAAAATATTTTTCGACCGTCTCGAAGATCTTGTCAGTATTAACGTCGCCCGCTACGGCAAGCACCGCATTGTTGGGCGCGTAGTAGTGCTCGTAGAAAGAGCGCACGTCATCGATTTTGGCGGCGTCGAGATCCTTGAATTCGCCGTAAAAATTGTGCGAATTGGGATAGGTGTCATAGGCCTTGCCCGGCAGGTCGATGGCGAAGAAAAGGCCGTAGGGCTGATTGAGCACGTTCACGCGCACTTCTTCTTCGACCACGTTGCGCTGGTTGTCGAGATTTTTCTGGGAGAAGTCGAGCGTCTTCATGCGATCGGCTTCGAGCCAGAGCAGCGGGTCGAGCGCGGCGGTGGAGGCGCTCTCGATGTATTCGGTGTAATCCCAGCGCGTGTCGCCGTTGATGAAGCCGCCACCAGATTCGGCGACCTGGTCGAAGACGCCTTTCGGGGAAACAGGAGTGCCTTCAAACATCATGTGCTCAAACAGGTGGGCGAAGCCGGTGCGGCCTTCGGGTTCGAGGCGAAACCCGATGCCATAGGTCACGCAAATGCCGATGGTGGGCGCGGAATGATCTTCGGAGACGATGACGGTGAGTCCGTTGGAGAGCTTTTTGATCTGCGTGGGTGATTGCCATTGCTGGGCCACGGCCAGGGGTGCGAGATAGATGCCTGCGATGTACAAGAGCATAGGCAGGAAGCGGCGGATCATTCGGAATGCTCCTTTTGGGAAACTGTATATAGTAACGCGAAGTGGCAGGGTGATGATGGATACGCCGGCCTGGCACGTTAGCTCTGTGAGTTTGACGGGCGGGCAACGACGAAGTAATCGAGAGTTTCTGCTTGGCAGACTACGGCTTCCCCTTTTTCATCTGTTCATAGCGAGCCATCATCAGTTCCTCTACGGCACGAGAAGCGCGGAAACCATGTTGGCGAAGTTGCGTGATCGTTCGTGGAAGATCAAAGTATCCCCGCAGGGACGCTTGCAACACAACAGCCAGCGTACCCGCGACTTCGATATCCCGCGCTTCGGCTGCGCGCCGGCCGGCTAGCTCATCGATGAGAAGAATGTCAGCATGGATTTCAAGGGCGAGACTAATTGCTTCTCGTTCGCCATTTCCAAGCTCGACCGCCAAGCTCGCATCCAGTTGCCGGACTTGCATCGCTTCAAGCCATGGCGGAGGCGCGGACGCCCAAGCACTCACTTGGGGAGGGCTTCGGGATGCTGCATCTCGATCAGCACGACGCGCGGAACCACAACACGGCCATAGATTTCTTGAAGAACATCAGGACGGCCAAGGCGGATGAGATAGTTGAGAGGGCTGGTGTCGGCAACGACGATCATGCCCGTAGTTACCTGGATTTTGTTCCGACCACGCGATCCAAAGTGGCCATATCCTTGTCGAGATCACTGACCGTGTAGTCGTAGATCTGATGCTGCTGAAGGAATGCATCCACCTGCATGCGCGTGTTGAAACCCAGGAGCTGGCGGACTTGTTCCATCGTGAGCCTGCCATCCCGGTATGCTGCCGCCACAGACTCTTCCAATAGCGAGCGAGCCGCATCACGTCCTGCCGGCACAAGATGCGTGACGAATTGGTCGGGGATTTCGACGGTCACCTGCATGAATTGAGGGTAGCAGGGGTGAGACGGAAATGCCATAAGAAGGGCTTAAGGAGGGGTTCATGCCTACCAGGCGATCACCGGGAGTCGCGTTCTTCCCGCACCAGGCCGGGCAGTATCGAGCGGGGTGCATACCGGCGTGCGTTTATGACGGGTTTGTAACTCTGCGAAAGTCGGCCGGCAAGCGGCTTCCTTGAGTTCGGCAAGCAGATAGTCCGACAGCGACCTGCCGGCCATCGCGGCACGCGCCTTCAGCGCGCGATGCAGGGCGTCAGGCACGTTCCGAAGCTGAATCATCTTTGACATGTCACAAACGTACGTTCATGTTTTGCGTATGTCAATTTCAGTCAGCCTGCGCGCTACCGCCGCTCCGCGGTGAACCAGGAATCGAATTGATTGGGGACATCGATTACTCCCCCAGCTCTAACCTCTCCCGTGGACACGTCGAATCCGTAGATTTCAATCCCGGGGCTTCCATTGCCGATGGCGTAGACGATTGTTCCATCGGGATTGAACTGGCCAAAACGATAGGGGATGTAATTTGCAGTCTCGACAATTTTCCCGGCGCCGAGTTCGACCTTCTCGATCTGCACGCCGTCCGGCTGGTTCGTGCCGTACGAAATATCCGCAAATAGGTACTTGCCGGAAGGATGCGCGACACCGCCCCCATTTCCGCAGGCCGCCAGCATGGAGGCGGTGCATTGCACGATCGGCGTGTGCGTATTCGGGACCAGAGGATAAATGTAGACGATACTTCCGTCCTGGTCCCCGTCGTCAGGAGGGACGAAGTCGAACATGAGGTTCTTCACGAATTGCACGCCTTCGCTGCCTCCGGAGTCATTCGACCAACTGTAGATCTGGACGTCGGGGCCGAGTGCGCCAGTTTGTGGGTTGAGGGTGCGTTCGTAATAGGTGGCTGACAGACCTTCTATGCTGAGGCAATTGACAACGTCATACAGTTTTGCGCCTTTGCCATTGAAGCCATGAAGGGATACGTCGCATTCTTCAGTGTCGTTCGGAAGGATGTACTTGGCCTCAACCTCGGGCTGACTAATCTTTCCCGAGCCCGGATCCACCAGGTATCGCCGGATCGTGTAAGTTCTCTTGTCCGGCGGGTGATCCGCGGCGTCAACCATGTACAGGAAGTTATGTCTTGGATCGACCTGGAGAGAGAAAAAAAACCGGTTGTCGTTGATCTTTTGAACCGGGGGGGATTGAGGCGCTCCGGTCGCATCCGTCGTGTAAACAAAAATCTGCCCGGTGTAGGTGATGGAATAGAGGAAGCGACCGTTCGGAGACGAGACGAGCCACGGGTAATTGGATTGCTCCAGAGTAAGGCTGCTCACTTGGTTGGCATCAAGGGTCTGAGGATCGACATCATACGTGGTGAGAGTCGACCCATCGATCACATAAACCACTTGCACTGGAGACCCAGGGCCAGATTCAATCCGCGGGTGGTGGCTCGGGGCGAGTACAACCGAAGAAACGTAGACGATCAGGCAAACCAAAGCGGCTCGCAACATGATTCACCTCGGCGGCGGGCCGTTAGATGAACCTCCGAGATAGCAGGTTGCCGACATCCACCGCGGATG
>JBAQJF010000035.1:0-7477 GCA_049300195.1 Terriglobales bacterium
GCGAAAGACTTCGCCAGCCATCAGCCCGCGCCGGTGTGGCTCGAAGTTGATCGCGACAACTACAAAGGCCGCGTGCAAGCGCTGCCGAAGCGCGAAGATATTCAGTTGCCAGTCAACGAGCAGCTGATTGTCGAGCTTTACAGCAAATAGAATGCGAGAGATTTAGTAATTGGGAAATTTTGTAATTGAGTAATTGAAAAGCAATATGGAAGTAGGGGTTTGGTTTTAAATTACCAAATTACCCGATTTCCCAATTACTCAATGCAGTTCTGGTCTATTTCGTGCCAGTTCAGCCTTTCGCGGCATTGACCTGAGTTGGACCACTCAGTTAGCGATTGAGCCACATGGCCGAGAGGAGAAACAAATGCTTTGGAGAGGTTTTCAAAAACCGAAACGGCTGGCGAGCGATGCCCAGTCACTTACCGACAAGTACGGAATGTTCTGGGCTCAGCCCTTTGAGCGCGGCTTCGGCACCACCATCGGCAACGCTCTTCGCCGGGTGATGCTCAGCTCGATCGAAGGCGCGGCCGTCACCGCCGTCAAGATCGAAGGCGTGCTGCACGAGTTCCAGTCCATTCCCGGTGTAGTTGAAGACGCGACCGACGTCATCCTGAACATGAAGCAGGTTCCGTTCAAGCTGGCGGGCGATGGCCCGAAGGCGATTTACCTGCGCGCCGATCAGCCCGGAGTTGTTACGAGCGGGATGATCGAAGCCGACGGGGACGTCGAAATCCTTGACAAGGAAATCTATATCGCGACCGTCAGCGAAGGCGGCAAGCTCGACATGGAAATGCGCCTCAAGCGCGGACGCGGCTACGTCTCCGCCGACAAGAATTTCGAAGACGATCTCGGCATCGGATTCATTCCGATTGACTCGGTACACTCGCCGGTGCGCAAGTGCAACTACACCGTTGAGGCGGCCCGTCTCGGCCAGATCACCGATTACGACAAGCTGACGCTTGAAGTTTGGACGAACGGTTCGATCACGCCGGGCGACGCGCTTGGCCTCGCCGCGAAGCTGGTGAAGGATCACATGAATATCTTCATCAACTTCGAGGAAGAGATCGAAACCGCGGCGTCGAGCGAAGAGCGCCGCCCCGAGATCAAGAACGAGAACCTCAACCGTTCGGTTGAGGAACTCGAACTCTCGGTGCGCAGCTACAACTGCCTGAAGAACGCGAACATTCAGACCATCGGCGAACTGGTGCAAAAGACCGAAGCCGAAATGCTGAAGACGAAAAACTTCGGCCGCAAGTCGCTGAACGAAATTAAAGAGATCCTGTCATCGATGGGCCTGAGCCTGGGTATGAAGATCGACGAGCACGGCAACGCCGTTCCCGGACCAACTTCAAACCAGATCCTACCGGCGTCGATGTACGGCGATAACGATCTGTAGAAATGCAGCTGGTAGCTTCTAGCTACTAGCCACTGGCAAGCGCTCAAACGCAAAATGCTTGCTAGAAGCTAGTGGCTAGAGGCTAGAAGCTAGTTCCCGGTTCTCAACTGAGAACTGAGAACGGACAACTGAGAACTGGGGTTAAGACATGCGTCACAAAGTCGCAGGATACAAGCTAGGCCGCACCACCAGCCATCGCCGCTCGCTTTTTCGCAATATGGTGACCTCGATCATCATGGAAGAGCGTATTGAAACCACGGCCATCAAGGCGAAAGCCGTGCGCCCGCTGGTCGAAAAGATGATCACCCTCGGCAAAAAGGGAGACCTCGCCGCGCGCCGTCAGGCCGCCGCTTATCTGATGACCGACGAAGCCGTGCACAAGCTTTTTGACACGGTGGCTCCGCGCTTTGGCGACCGCAACGGCGGCTACCTGCGCATCGTGCGCACAGTATGGCGCAAGGGTGATGGCGCAGAAAAGGCCTTCATCGAACTGCTCGGCAGCGAGCAGGTACTCGACGAGAAGCGCCAGAAGCGCGCCGAAATCCGCGCCAAGCGCGCCGAAGAAAACCGCAAGGCCATGGAACACGCCGACCAGGAAGCGCAGATGCAGAAGGATATGGCCGCCAATGAGGCGGAGGGCAAGACCGAGGGCGGCGACAAGAAAGAGTAATTCCGAAGCAGCGGGATTTTTCAAACAAATGGGCGCCCCCGGGGCGCCCATTTGCATTTGGACCGGGCGAAGAATATGCCGTTTACGGTATATCACCTGTGAGGTATAATTGGAGTGGCGTGGACGGTCGAGGTCAGCGACGAATTCGCGGTCTGGTACGGTACCCTTGCGGACGATGAATGCGAGAGCGTCAACTTCTCCGTGGACCTTCTCGAAGAACTAGGGCCCTCCCTCGGACGCCCACACGTGGACACGGTGCGGGAGTCCCGCCACGCGAACATGAAGGAACTGCGGGTTCAGCATCGGGGCAGCCCTTATCGGATACTCTTTGCTTTCGACCCTCGTCGCGCCGCCTACCTGATCTTGGGCGGCGACAAGACGGGCGACGAGGATTGGTACAAGGTGAAGATCAAGAGGGCCGACCAAATCTACGAGAAACACTTGCGCGAGATTAAGGGGGAACATGGCGAAGAATTGGAAAGAAATTCGTAAGAACCTCGGGCCCGAACGCGAGGCGCGTGTCAAGGCTCGCCTGCGCGAAGAGATCGGTCACCTGTCGCTCAACCAGCTTCGCGAAGCCCGCAGCTTAACGCAAACAAGTTTGGCCGAACTGCTAGGCATTCCACAGGGAGGCGTTTCCCGCCTCGAGCGCCGCGCCGACATGTATGTTTCCACCTTGCGCAATTACATTCGTGCCATGGGAGGAGAGCTAAGAATTACCGCAGTATTTCCGAACGGAGCGATCGAGATTTCGCAGTTTCAGGATGTGGAAGGCCAGGAGAATGGGTGATCCAGGTTTTAGGAGGTCATTCCTCTGGCAGGCGAAATGACAGGTATAAAGAAGAGCTGCGTGGATCTCAGTGGCATCTGGAGCGGGGATTTTGCTGATCTGGCTCGCCGCTTTTTTAGTGAATACGTTTCATTTTTATCGATTGAGCTGGTTCTGGGTCAATTCGAGCATGTTCCTTGGCTGCGGAATTGTCTTGTTCGCGCTGGCAGGGGCTGTGCTGCTCTTCCTACGACGAAATTTACGCTGAACTCCGGGCGAACACTCATTTGCGTCACCTTCCCGTCCTCCCTACAATAGAAGTTTCACCGAAAAGCTATGATTCATTTCCCGGTTCCCGAAGCCCTCACTTTCGACGATGTTCTCCTCGTTCCCTCCCGCTCTGAAGTTGTGCCCAACGGCACCAACACGCAAACGCAGATCTCGCGCAATATTCATCTCAACATCCCCATCATCAGCGCTGCCATGGACACGGTTACCGAGTCGCATATGGCGATCGCACTCGCGCAGCAGGGTGGCCTCGGCATCATCCATCGCAATTTGACGATTGAGCAGCAGGCCAATGAGGTCGACAAGGTAAAGCGCTCGGAAAGTGGAATGATCGTCGATCCCGTCACCATGTCGCCCGACGCCAAGGTTTCCGACGCCCTCGAAGTGATGAAGAAGTACAAAATTTCCGGCGTGCCGATCACGCTCAAAGACGGCAAGCTGGTCGGCATCCTCACCAACCGCGACCTGCGTTTTGAGACCCGCTTCGACATTCCCATCAGCAAAGTGATGACGAAGGACAATCTCATCACCGTGCCTGTGGGCACAACGCTGGAGCAGGCGGAAGAGATCCTGCATGAACATCGCGTCGAAAAGCTTCTCGTTGTCGACAACAAGTACAACCTCAAGGGCCTGATCACGGTCAAGGACATCCAGAAAAAGTTGAAGTATCCGGGCGCGGCAAAGGATGACAAGGGCCGCCTGCGAGTAGGCGCAGCCATCGGCGCGACCGGCGATTTCCTCGAGCGCGCCCAGGAAATGGCGAAAAATAAAGTCGACGTGCTCGCCATCGACAGCGCCCACGGCCACTCGACGCTGGTGCTCGAAGCCGTCCGCAAAGTCAAAGCCACGCTCCCCGAAGTCGATCTCATCGCCGGCAACGTCGCCACCTTCGACGGCGCCTGCGATCTCATCAAAGCCGGCGTCGACGGCATCAAGGTCGGCATCGGTCCCGGCTCCATCTGCACCACGCGCATCGTCACCGGCGTGGGCGTGCCACAAATCACCGCCATCGCCGAGTCTTCCCGCGCCGCTCGTGACGCAGGCGTGCCCATCATCGCCGACGGCGGCATTAAGTATTCCGGCGACATCGTGAAGGGAATCGCAGCCGGCGCGTCCGCCGTCATGATCGGATCGATGTTCGCCGGCACCGACGAAAGTCCGGGCGAGTTGATCCTCTACCAAGGCCGCACCTTCAAGTCCTACCGCGGCATGGGATCGCTCGGCGCGATGGCGCAGGGCTCAAGCGAGCGCTACTTCCAGAATTCCGATGGCGACTCGTCCGCCGCCGCGCCGGTCCTCGGAGAAGAATCGAACCGCCTCGGCAAGCTCGTGCCGGAAGGCATCGAAGGCCGCGTCCCCTATCGCGGCTCCGTTTCGCTGATCGTCTACCAGATGGTCGGCGGCCTCAAATCGGGCATGGGCTACTGCGGCTGCGAGACGATTGCCGACCTCCAGCAGCGCGCACGCTTCGTTCGCATCAGCGCCGCCGGCCTGCGCGAAAGCCACGTCCATGACGTGATGATCACGCGTGAAGCCCCGAACTACGCGGTCGAGTAATGGCCCACTAATGGCAAAGCCCGATTCGCCTTTCTCCAGCTTCCTCCGCGCATGGTGGCCGGCGTTCGTCTGGATCGGCATCATCTGCGTCGAATCCTCGGACGCGTTTTCCTCCAACAACACTGGCGACCTCTTGTACAAGGTGCTGTCGCGCCTCTTCCCCAACATCAATTTGCACGATGTTCTGATCTTGAACTTTATTATGCGCAAGAGCGGGCACGTGATCGGTTACGGCATTCTGACCCTTCTTCTGCTGCGTGGTTGGCGCCGCACCCTCGCGCGCGTCCGCGCCACCTTCGGCCGCTCCACGGTCGGCCTCGTCACTTACGGGCGCACGGCGATCTTAGCCTGGCTGGGCACAGTTTTTGTTGCCTCGATGGACGAGTGGCACCAAAGCTACATCCCCTCGCGCACCGGCGCGTTTCACGATGTGGTGCTCGACAGCACGGCAGGCTTGGTGTTTCTGCTGATCGCGTATTTCTGGGTGCGCGTTCGTGAACGCCCGCTAAGCTCCGCGTAAAAACAACTTGCCGCGTGTACGGAGCGGTTGCTAATTTGTAAATACCAATTAGTAAATACGATATCGTAGAGACGAAGTCTGCCCCGTCTCGGCGCCGGCACCGGCCCACGCGAGTTATGTTTTCGCTGCCGAACGATGCGCCAGCAACCCCACCGCCGACACCGCCGCAATCCCCGCCGACAGATAGAACGGCACCGCCGCTCCATACATCTTCCACAGCGCTCCCGTGAGCACGCTGGCCAGCAGCGTCATAATGCTGCTCACGAAGAAATAAATTCCCAAAGCCCGCCCGCGCACATCGCTTCCCACGCTCTCAACCACCAGCGCCTTAAGCACGGGATTAGTAAGCGCGTAAAACAGCCCGTAAAAGGACATGGTTGCCCAGATCGCGCCACGCGAAGGCGCCAGCGCAAACACAAAATACACGACCGCAAACACGCCATATCCCGCCGCCGCGATCGTGGAACGCGAAAAGCGATCGCTGAATTTTCCCGCCGGCCACGAAGCAAAAGTAAATGTCACGTTGAACACCAATCCGAGCAGCGGCGAGTGCGAAGCCGGAATTCCAACATCACCGGCCCGCAGAACAAGAAACATGTCGCTCGAGTTACCCAATGAAAATAGAGTGACCACCGCCAGCACGTAGTAATAACCGGATGGCAGGTGTATGCGGGAACGCCCAACTGCAGGCAGTTGTCCAGCCCCCTCGCTGACGGCCTGAGAATCGCCGACCGACGATTGAGAACTTGCAGCTGAAGTCTGAGAACTTAGAACAGGGAACTGAGAACTGCCTTTCCGCACCTCGCGGATTCCCAGCCACGCCACCAGAATGCAGAGCGCGCCCGGAACCGCCGCCCATGCAAACACACCGCGCATTCCGAATCGCCCGATGAGGGCGAGCGCCAGTAGCGGCCCGGCGATGGCCCCCGCCGAATCCATCGCCTGAATCAAACCATAGGCCGAGCCGATGTTCGCCTTATCCACCGAGTCGGCGACCATCACATCGCGCGCCGTCCCGCGCACGCCTTTGGCGAAGCGGTCGGCGAAGCGAATGCCCAGAATCTGCCACCACGACGAAACCAGCGCCAGCAGCGGCTTCACGGCGTTGGCGACAAAATATCCTCCCACCACGATTGGTTTCCGCCGCGCAACGTGATCGGCAAGGTATCCCGAGAAAAGCTTGGCGAACGACGCCACGCTCTCGGCGATGCCCTCGATAATCCCGAGCTTCGCTGGCCCCGCGCCGAGCGCCGAAATGAACGCCGGCAGAATCCAGTAGGCCATCTCGGTGGCCGTATCGTTCAAAAACGAAGTGGCGCCGAAGACGTAAACATTTCGCGGAGTGGACCGATCAGATCGTAAAGTAGGTTCAGCGGAAGCTGACGTAGGCATGATGTGAGATTGAAAAGCGCCCTGCGCGGCGGCGGAAAATCAATGGTTTTTGGATGGCGCAGCGGTTCACCGCTTCGATAAGCGCCTTACTGAAGACTCGGCTTTAGCCGCTGAGGTGCGATACCTCACAAACAACTCTGCCTCCGCCGCCAAGCGCTTAGCCTGCGCTTTACTGCGCCCGCTTTTTCCCCGCCCTCGAAATCCGGTCGTCGATCGGCTTGCGGCTGGAAAATCCTTCGCTGGTGGTATGCCAGTGCGTGATTCCGCTCTCGCCCAGCTTCCAGCACAGCAACACGATTTCGCCTTCCACCTTGCAGGGAAAGTCGAGCAGCCCGATGTCCAGATCCTTCACCTGCACGCCGATCGCATCAATCTCGGCCAGCGCATCCTTCACCCGGCGAATCGTCTTCTCGCGCTCGGCCTTGCGCCGCGCCAGGTGCACCACGTCCAGCCGCGTGCCGCCATTCAGGAAGACGCGGTGCGCCGTCTCCTGGAATTCCGCGTCCACCTCTTCCACGAATTTCTTGCCGTTGATCGATTGCTTCAGCAGCGACTCCAGAATAGGCAGCAGATTCTGCGCTTCGTCGAGGGAAAACGTGCGGTCGGCCATGACCCGATTCTACCGGAATTTGTCTCCGCAAGTTCCACCCCCCGCCGCGTTCCTATCCTGAACGAGCCCGGCGCGTATCTTTAGCTGGCGCCACCCGACTCCAGTCATGCACTACCGGTGATCGGGCCCAGGCCGGGCGTTCTGCTAAAATCACCCTTATCCGAGGCGATACATTTATGGCGACTGAGCGCAAGTTTGCGAAGAAACTGCCGCTGACCATTGCTTTCACCGTGCTGCTGGTAGCGGCCTTTGGCGCGGGATGCAAGGGCTTCTTC
>JBAQJF010000036.1:0-2190 GCA_049300195.1 Terriglobales bacterium
ATGTAGACCTGCTCTCGTGTGATGCCCATGGCCTTGATCATGTTGTTGAGCAACTGGCCGGCGCGGCCCACGAAGGGCTCGCCTTGTTCGTCTTCATCGGCGCCGGGGCCTTCGCCTACGAACATCAGCTCTGCCTTCGGATCGCCTACACCGAAGACGATCTGCTTGCGTCCCTGCTTGTGCAGAGGACAGCGCGTACAGTCGCCGAGATCTTCGCGGATGATTTTTAACGCTTTTACCGGATCGCTAACGGACTGCTCGGGCTTGGTGGCGATCGCCTCGAATACGCTTTCTTCGACGGCGGCCGGCGCGCGAACAGCAGCGGCCTTGCGTGGGGTCATCTCTTCTCCTGATCCAGAGCCGGTTTCGACTTCTGTTTGAAATTCTGCAATTGCTAGTGCGACGGCGGCGGGCGCGCTCACCGGCTGCCGGTAGAAGTCGTAAATTCCCATTTCGTGGTAATAGCGGATACGCGCGGCGAGAGCGCGGCGAAGCTCAGGATCCAACGTGCGGGGCATTGGGGATAAGAATAACAAACTCGGTGGCAATCACCGGCTGGAGACGCTGCTGCGTTTGCGCAACTTTACTACCTGGTCGAGCACGCGCTGCGCGACTTCCCACTTCGAGGTTTCGGGGACCTCGACGACTTCGTCGTTTGTGATGATGGTGACGGCGTTGCGGTCGGAGTCGAAGCCGACGCCTTCGCGGGAGACGTCGTTGGCTACGATGGCGTCGAGCGATTTAGCGGCGAGTTTTTTGCGGGCATTTTCCAAGACGTTTTCGGTTTCGGCGGCGAAGCCGACGATGATTTGAGACTTGCCGGCGCGCGACTGTTTGTGACGAGCCAGCTCCGCGAGGATATCGTCAGTCGGTTCGAGCTCGAGCGTTGTCTCGCCTTTGCGCTTGATTTTTTGGTCGGATGCGATTTTGGGGCGAAAATCGGCAACGGCTGCGGTCTTGATGATGATGGTCGACTGGGGTAGCAGGCTCAGCACCGCTGCGTGCATGTCCGCTGCGGTCTCTACGCGCATCAGTTCCGCGGAGCCAGGCGGCTCGATGGAAGTTGGGCCACTGACCAGAAGGACGCGCGCTCCGCGTCGGGCTGCGGCCTCCGCTATGGCATAGCCCATGCGTCCGCTGGAGCGATTTGTGAGATAGCGAACGGGATCGATCTTTTCGCGGGTTGGACCTGCGGTGACTAGAACGGTTTCTCCTGACAGATCTTGCGACACGCCCAGAGCCTCAAGGGCCGCGGCCACGATTGATTCGTTTTCGGCGAGGCGTCCGGCACCAGTCATGCCGCATGCCAGATAGCCACTGCCGGGATCCACGATGCGAACGCCGCGCTTGCGCAGGATTTCCATGTTCGCCTGCGTCGCGGGGTGATTCCACATGTTCACGTTCATGGCGGGCGCTAGAACCACGGGCGCGGTCGTGGCCAGATAAAGGGTGGTAAGAAAATCGTTGGCGATGCCTTGCGCGAACTTAGCCAGAACGTCGGCGGTTGCGGGAGCTACAACGAAAGCGTCAATCGCCTGGGCTACGGCAATGTGCTCGATGGCGGACTCGAGGTTGGGCTGCGAGTCTCCGGAGTCAAACATCTCTGTGATGACCTTTTCACCAGAGAGTGCAGCGAAGGTCAGGGGGCGGATGAACTCCTGAGCGGCGCGCGTCATCACCACCTGGACTTGAATGCCGCGGCCTTGCAGGAGGCGCACGAGTTCCGCCGACTTATAGGCTGCGATTCCTCCGGAGACACCGAGGGCAATTTTCATAGGACGTAAGGGCGGCGGCGGTCAGCAGGCCCCTTGAATGTTGATGCCGCCAATGGCCAGTTCGTTGCGCGAACGAGGCGGCCCCTAAAGGGGCGAGTCGAGTTCAGCGTTTTTAGGTATCGCTTAAAGCGATACCCCGATACGAAGCCATCCCGCACGAATGCACCTGGTCGAGGCGGGCTTTCTACCCGTCCTTTTCTAAGCGTCTTCTTCTAAGCGTCTTCGGTGAAAGTTTTGCCGAGAGTCTCGCTCGCCATCTCGGAGGCGATTTTTGGCAGCTCGGGAATTACCCATTTCACTTTGCCGGCTTTGATTTCGTCTTGCGCGATGCGGCAGGGTTTGCGTGAAATGGTTTCGATGACGGGTGGAGCGCCACTTTGCAGTTGCCGGGCTCGCCGCGCCGCCACCAGGATGT
>JBAQJF010000037.1:0-107368 GCA_049300195.1 Terriglobales bacterium
GCTCATAAAACGAAAACCCGCCCACCACGTGATATTTCATCTGATACCGCCGCATCGCCTCTTCAAACAGTCGCGACTGCGAATTAGTCCGATAAAGTACCGCCGCGCGCCCAGTCCCGCCGTTCTCGATCGCCGTCTTCATATATTTGCTGATCGAGTCCGCCGCAAACAAAGCCTCGTTCTCCCCATCCGGAGCCTCGTAATATCCGATCTTTGGCCCGCCCTGCCGCGAAGTCCAAAGATTCTTTCCCTTACGCCGCACATTATTCGCGACCACCGCCGACGCGGCTCCCAAAATATTCTGCGTAGACCGGTAGTTCTGCTCCAGTCGGACGATCTTCGCTTCCGGGAAGTCGCGCTCAAACTCGAGAATGTTCCGGATATCCGCCCCGCGCCAGGAATAAATCGACTGATCCTCGTCGCCGACAGCGCAAACATTGTGCCGTTCGCCCGCCAGCAACCGCATCAACTCATACTGCGGACGATTCGTATCCTGATACTCATCCACCAGCAGATACTGAAACCGCCGGTTGTAATACTCCCGAACCGCCGCCACCGACTTCAAAAGCCGCGCCGCCTCCAGCAGCAAATCGTCGAAGTCCATCGCGTTAGCCTTAAGCAATTCCTTGCGATACTCCGCAAAAATGTGCGAAATCTTCTCCGTCTTAGGATCCGCCGACTGCAAATAAACTTCCTGCGGATCCAGCATGTGATTCTTAGCCCAAGAAATTCGCGAGAGTACCGTCCGTGGCGTCAGCTCTTTGTCATCAAGTCCCAGCCGTCGCATCACACTCTTCACTACCGACTGCTGATCGCTCTCGTCATAAATTACAAAATTCTTGGTCAGCCCAATCGGAGGCTGCCCTGGCACCGAAGAGGGAATCCGCAAAGCCTCTATATCTCGCCGCAGTACGCGCACGCAAAACGAATGAAATGTAGAAATAACCGGTTTAGCAATACTCAACCCGCCAACCAGTTTCTCGACGCGCTCCGCCATCTCGGCAGCAGCCTTGTTGGTAAAAGTGACCGCCAGAATCGCCTCCGGCATCACGCCCATCTTCTCGATCAGATAAGCAATCCGATAGGTAATGACGCGAGTCTTCCCGCTACCGGCGCCCGCCAGAATCAGCACCGGCCCCTCGGTGGTCTCAACCGCTTCGCGTTGTTGAGGATTTAACTCGTCCAGAAAAGACAAAAAAGAAAGCTCCGATTGCAATAACCGAATTTTACAGGAATTCAAAGATGCGATTCTCGCAGCGCTTTAGAATAGGAAGTCCATGAAACTGCTATGGTGCTGGCGATGCAAGGCCGAAGCGCCGATGCTTAATGACGAAGAATTCGCACAGGTCATTTCCAAGCAGAATTTCAATGAGCACACTCCAAAAGCTACGAACGCATCACGGCATTTCGGGAGACCAATGCCAATGCGGTTTGGCACCATCAACTCTCGCTTTATGGCCCGCCATGCAAAACCTGCGGCAAACCCCTGAGGACGCCGCAAGCGAAGCTCTGCGGGAGTTGCATGGCTGTTAGGTAGGAGTCCCGATCGCGCCGAGACCGAACTTTTGATGGGGGGTCAACCAGATCGCGGAGTGCCTCGAAACAACAACCATGTCGTTTTAGGGCGGCCCATTCGTAACTAGAACACACTCACTTCCCACTTGAACGTCCGAAACTCGGCCAGCTTGCGGAAGTCTCTTTCGTTTACCGTGACGACTCGCGCTCCAATCCGCGCCGCGCTCATCGCGATCAGGGCGTCGTTCGTCAACCTGCCTCGGCCGATCTTCTCATATCCGTACTTTGATGCCACGCTTGAAAGTACTCGGCCAGTTTGGGTCCAGTCCCCCAGATTCGGAACCAGAATTCGCCCTGCCCGTTCGAAGTCGTGCTCCAACCGTTCTACTGATTGGCGCACGTGTCCCAACGCCCCGGCATAGAGTTCTTCCAACACCACTGAACTGAGCCAAAGCAAGGTATCCGGCGACAAGCGGCGTTGCGCCAGTACAGCGTCTTCGCCCCGCCGCATCCCGGAAATGTAGATGGAAGAATCGAACAACGCGAACCGCATCTAGCCGTCCAGCTTGCCGTAGACATCCTTAATCTCGCCGCCGCTTTTGAAAAAACGTTCGTTCGCTTCGAAAGCCAACCGATTGCTCTCATGCTCGCTGATCGCGAAATCGAGCGCACGTTCGATTGTTTCGGTCTCGGTCTTTGTGCGCAGAGCCTTTTGAGCGCGCTTGATTTTTATTGCGTCCAACTGAAAGTGCTTGTGCACGCGACGATTGCTCGTAGCCATAACTGCTCCTTCTAGAAAACCACTATATCACCAGATGTACATAAACCAAATAGCTATGTACATTGCACTAGAATCTGCAATGTGCAACGAGCGCCCCGCACGTCCGGCAAAGAAGTCCAAGCCCCGCTGCTATAATAAAAAATTGCACTCATGAAAAAAACGCCATCTGCACCACGCAGTCCCGCGCCCCGTCTCATCCGTTCCACCACCGTCCTCTGCGTCCGCCGCGACAGCAAAGTAGTCATGGCCGGAGACGGCCAGGTCACCCTCGGAGAATCCGTCATCAAGCACGGAGCGAAAAAAATCCGCCGCCTCTACCAGGACAAAATCCTGGCCGGATTCGCTGGCAGCACTGCCGACGCATTCACCCTCTTCAGCCGCTTCGAAGCAAAACTAGAGCAGTATCATGGCAATCTGGGCCGCTCCGCCGTAGAGCTAGCCAAAGACTGGCGCACCGACAAATTTCTGCGCCATCTCGAAGCCCTGCTGCTGGTGAGCGACAAAGATCAAACGTTCCTGCTAAGCGGCCAAGGCGACGTAATCGAGCCCGACACCGGCATAGCCGCTATCGGCAGCGGAGGCCCATTCGCCCAAGCCGCTGCACAAGCACTAGCCGATCACACGAAACTGTCACCCAGAGAGATCGCCGAAGAATCAATGAAGATTGCCGGCAAAATGTGCATCTATACAAATGACAAGATAACGATCGAGGAGTTATAAGGAACTCTGTTCGTCGTTCACTGTTCGCACGACTGATGCGACGCTTTTGGCGAACGATGAAGAGCGATTTTGGTTTTGGCGAATAGCGAACGACGAACAGCGAACGACGAATTATGGCCATTTATCTACCCGGAACCGCCGAAGAAGAGCAAGTAACTCTCGACGAGCTCACGCCCCGAGAAATCGTAGCCGAGCTCGACAAGTACGTTATCGGACAAAACGCCGCCAAGCGCGCCGTCGCCATCGCGCTGCGCAATCGCATGCGCCGTCAGAAGCTCTCCCCCGAGCTCTCCGAAGAAGTCATTCCCAAAAACATAATCATGATCGGTCCGACCGGCGTGGGCAAAACCGAAATCGCGCGCCGTCTAGCGAAGCTGGCCAACTCGCCATTCCTAAAAGTAGAAGCCTCAAAGTTCACCGAAGTCGGCTACGTAGGCCGCGACGTAGAATCCATGATCCGCGACCTGGTCGAGATCGCCATCGAAATGATTCGCGAGGAGCGCCTCGAAGACGTCTCCGACAAAGCCGAACTCAACGCCGAAGAGCGCCTGCTGGATATCCTGCTCCCGCCCAGCCCGCCGCCATCTTCTTCAAGTTCGACTTCATCCGCCGGAGTAGTCATCGATGCCAGCACCAGCCTCACGGAGTCCTCGAGCCGTACCCGAGAAAAACTTCGCCAGCAACTCCGCGAAGGCAAGCTCGACGACCGCACCGTCGAAATCGAAACTCGCGAGCGTAATTTTCCGTCCTTCGAAATCATCTCCAACCAGGGTGTCGAAGAGATGGACGTCAACCTGAAAGACATGCTCCCCAACATCTTCGGCCAGCGCACAAAAAAGCGGAAGATGAAGGTCAACGAAGCCTTCGAATATCTGATTCAAGAAGAAGAACAGCGTCTGATCGACATGGAGCAGGTCACGCGCACCGCCATCGATCGCGTAGAAAACTCAGGAATAATTTTCCTCGACGAAATCGACAAGATCGCCGGCCGCGAAAGCGGCCACGGGCCTGATGTTTCACGCGAAGGTGTACAGCGCGATATCCTGCCCATCGTCGAAGGCACCACGGTCAACACAAGATACGGCATGGTCCGCACCGACCACATCCTCTTCGTAGCCGCCGGCGCGTTCCATGTTTCGAAGCCGAGCGACCTGATTCCCGAGCTTCAAGGCCGCTTTCCTATCCGGGTCGAACTTCAGTCCCTGACCATGGAAGACTTCATCCGCATCCTGACCGAGCCAAAGTCCTCGTTAACCAAACAGTACACAGCGCTACTCGAAACCGAAGGCGTAAAACTGGAATTTACAAAAGACTCCCTCGAAGAGATTGCGCGCTTCGCATTCCGGGTGAACGAAGGCACGGAAAACATAGGAGCCCGCCGTCTCCACACCATCATGGAGCGAGTGCTGGACGAAATCAGCTTCGATGCCCCCGAAAAAAAGGGCCAGCAATTCAACATCGACGCGGCCTATGTCCAGAAAATGTTAAGTGAAATAGTGAAGGATCAAGATCTGTCGCGCTACATCCTGTAACTAGCGTGTCGGAAGACGCAGGCACATCGTCTAAAATTGTTCTATGTGCCGCCGCATGTCACGTCTAATTCTTTTGCTGGCGGTGATATCGCTTGCCCTCTCAGGCGAAGAAGTAAAGGCTCAATCTCCTAGCGGAGAATCGCCGGACGTCGGTGTCGTATTAACGAAGCTGTACGGTCCGATTTATCCCCCACTCTCAAGGCAGGCACGCATTGCAGGCGACGTGCAGGTGCGGCTCGGAATTCGGCGGGATGGAACCATCGCCTCTGCGGAAGCCGTTAGTGGCCATGCGATGTTGAAGCCTGCTGCTTTAGAGAGCGCTCAAAAATCCACATTTGAATGCCGGGGTTGCACTCAGGAAATAACTTTCTACACTCTGACATATACATTTGGTTTCAACAGCGACTCAAACTGTAGTCTCAAGCGTTCGCGTTCGGTCAAGTGCCTTTACCTGTGGAGTTGCGGATATTGGCGAAGGGTCTACAACGACATGCCCGGCCCGTCCGTTACACGGTCCCGGGATCACATTACGATTCTCACTGGCTCTTTGTGCTGGGAGGCTTAGTCGACCAATTCGCGTCTTTGAACCACCATTTCTAGCTCTTGACGACCTCCTATTGCGGGGGAAACCAAAAGTATGGGCGACTCGCCCGCGTGACCTCTGATACCCTTTTTCTTTCCGCATGAAAGTGAATCTTGGATGGTTTCTCGCGTTAACCGCGCTCTGCCTGCTGCTCTCCGGCTGCGCCCAAACCGGACCTCCGCTGCCGCCTTCGCTCGAACTCCCCAAGCCGCCGACCGATCTCCGCGCCACCCGCAAGGGAAACGCAGTCACGCTGACCTGGAGCGACCCAACCCTAACTACAGACCGACAATCGGTCCGCTATCTCGGTCCAACACTGATCTGCCGAAGCTCCGAATCCGAGATGGCGACCTGCGGCAGATCCCTGGCAACGGTTCCTCCTCCGATTACTGCCGCGCCGAAGCCTGCAAAAAAATCGCAACAGCAGCGCGCACCCGAGTTCCAAACTTACACCGACACTCTGTCCCCACGCCTCGAAAGCGACAACCCTGACGCCGAGCTTACTTACGCCGTCGAAGTCCTGAACCGCAACGCGCGCGGCGCCGGCCTATCCAATCGTGTTCACGTCTCCGCGATCACAACCCTCCCCGCCCCTAATGATCTGGCCGCAGCGCTCACCGACGACGGTGTCGCTCTCACCTGGACAAGTGCTGCCAAGCCGCCAACCAAGCCAGAAGTCCAATATCGATATCGCATCTATCGAAAGATCGAAAGCGCGGGCAATGAACCGGCTGGCGGCGGAAATATAAAAGAGAAGCACGGAGAAGTAATCGCCGCCGAGGTCGCGGTGGGTCCGGCCGGGCCGGCGCATTTCCTGGACGCCATCGAATGGGAACGCACCTACGACTACCGAATCACGTCCGTTACAATAATTACCAAGCCGGACAGCCATGTGCAGGTCGAAGGCGATGACAGTCCTCAACTCCGCGTAGTCGCCCACGACATCTTTCCGCCGTCCGTTCCTTCCGGCCTCCAGGCGGTCTATTCCGGCGAAGGTCAAAAACTGTTTATCGATCTAATCTGGGCTCCCGTCCCAAGCGCCGATCTGGCCGGCTACAATATCTATCGCAGTGAAGGCGCCGCGGCGCCCGTTAAACTGAATTCGGAACTGGTAAAAGCCCCGTCCTATCGCGACACGGCGGTCAGCCTGGGTAAAACCTATACCTACTTCGTCTCCGCTGTGGACGCCCGGAACAACGAGAGCCAGAGATCCGAGGCAGCATCCGAATCCGTGCCATAGCTGCATGGCGATGCCCTCTGGCTGAATGTTCCACGTGGAACAGTTGACGTTTATGTAGATATGTAAATGTAATTACATTCCGATCTAAAGCGTGGAGGGCAAAGGAGTTAGTGCTCAATTTTGGTTTGCACCTTTTCCCGTGCGCTGGCCAAAGAAGATCAAGGTGGAAGCGAACGGGATATCGATTTTTCTCTTTACCTTGCCCTCAGGGTCAGCGTACCCTCGGATTTCTACGCCTATGAGATATTGCCGCTTTGCTCTCAATGGTTTAAGCCATTATGGCCTGGTCGAATCGGTCGCCGGCCGCGACGAAATCACGCGCTTGCTGCTTCAATCTCCTGCTTCGAGCGATGGAGATGTTGAAGGGCTGCCCAGCCGCCGCATGGATCGGATCCCGTTCGCCGAGGCTTCGCTGCTGGCACCCGTCGAGCCTTCGAAGATTGTTTGCGTTGGCCGGAACTACCGTGAACACGCCGCCGAACTTGGGCACGACGTCCCGACTGAACCGCTGATTTTTCTGAAGGCTCCCACCACGCTGCTTGCTCCGGGAGGAACGATTCTGCGACCGAAGATCTCTCAACGCACGGATTACGAAGGGGAACTCGGTATTGTCATCGCACGCCGTTGCCGGCATCTGCGCGAGGACGAAGATGTGCGGCCTTATATCCTCGGTTACACATGTGTCGACGACTTCACGGCCCGCGACTTGCAGACCAAGGATGGCCAGTGGACTCGCGCCAAGAGCTTCGATACTTTCTGCCCGGTCGGGCCGCTGGTAAGTGATGGCATGGACTCTGGCGACAAGGCTGGCGACGACAGCCCAAGCAAGTCGAACCTCGACCCCTGGACGGGCATCCAGGTCGAAACACGGGTGAACGGCGAGGTTCGTCAGTCGGGAAATACTCGGGATTTTATTTTCGCGCTGGATGTAGTGCTCCGGTTCATCTCGCAGGTGATGACTTTGTACCCAGGCGATTTGATTGCGACCGGAACTCCCTCGGGCGTCGGGCCGGTGCTCGCTGGAGATGTGGTTGAGATTTCTATTCCTGGGATTGGAACTCTACGGAATCCCGTGGCTGACGAGGGCTAGAGGCGGCCCGGGCGTACCGCCTGCTCGATCAGTTCGGCCGCTTTGTGCAGGGTCTCCAGGTCGGCGCTTGCGAGACTCTTTAGGTTTTCGGCAAGAACTTCGATCCTTCTTCTTCGTGCGTCTTGCAGGAGGCGTTCTCCTTTTGCCGTTACCGTGATTTTGATTTTTCTCGCGTCATTCCCATCATTTTGAATTTTGGCGAGGCCGGATTGTTTCAGACCGGCCACGATCCGGCTCATGGTGGGCGGCTTGACGCGCTCGGCTGCAGCCAATTGGCCTAATGTTTTGGCGCCTCCGAAGACCAGGACTGAGAGGGCCGACAGACGGGCCGGTCCCTGTCCGGACTGCGTGTCGGTTTTTGCGGCGTTGCGTAGAAGATGAATGGCCGCGGAGTGGATGCGGTCGGCTACTTCGAGGCGGTGTCTTTCGCCGGACATCCCATAAAGTTTAGCACTGCTAACAATTATCTTGACAAGAGAAATCAGCGCGCTATAGTCGAGCCAGATATAGTTAGCTATGCTAATCAATAGCGGGGGGGGGCCGTCGTGGCGGTTACGGCGTCACTTAAAGTGATGCCCTGATACGACGGAAAGGGGATTCGTTTATGGGGGATGCTCAGCGTTGTTTCGAACTGTTGCAGGCGGGCGATTTTGACGGACTTCGGCGGCAGATTGACGAAGAGCCCAAATCCGCGGAGGCCCGCGACGCGAATGGCGTCAGCCTGGTTATGCAATGTCTTTACCACGGACGGCGGGATTTGGCGGAGACAATCGCCTCGAGGAAAAAGGCGCTCGACATTTTTGAGGCTGCTTCGCTCGGACGGCTGGAGCGATTGAACGACTTGGCCTCCGACCCTTCCGCGCTTAATGCCTGTTCCGGGGACGGTTTTACTGCGCTGCATTTTGCGGGCTTCTTTGGGCAGGGAGAGTCGGCTCGCGTTTTGATCGAGGCTGGAGCACAGGTGGACGCCGTAGCCTCGAATCCGATGAAGGTGATGCCTCTGCATTCGGCGGCTTCGGCGCGCAATCTAGAAGCCGCCCGGCATCTGCTCGAGCACGGGGCGCCGGTGAACGCACGGCAGCAGGGCGGATGGGCTCCGATTCATGCCGCGGCGCAGAATGGCGATCGGGCGATGGTGGAGTTGCTGCTGCGGCATGGCGCGGATGCGACGCTCGTAAATAATGCGGGGAAGAACGCCGCGGCGGTAGCGCGCGAGAAGGGGCATGAGGAACTGGCGGAGCTGCTTGAGGGAACGCAAGCTCGAGATTAGAGGTCAGATTGCTGAGAATCTGTCACGGCTCACGGCACTTTCGGCGTTGTGCCGCCTCGGACGGAACGCCGATGCCCCCATTTTCAGGTTACTTTTGCTTGGAGACGGTGTTCCCGATTTTCGCATCAAAACATCTATAATGATTGAAACAGCCCCCAACAGCCCGGTCTGTTCGGCGGCCATTCTGAAAGCTGAAAAACCACATTATGTCGACTAAGTTTAAAGCTACGATTCTCGCCACTTCGCTGGCTATTCTTGTATTCACGTTTGTGGGTGGGTTTGTTCATGTGCGGGCGTCTTCGAATGACGGCGCCTATCGGCAGCTTTCGGTTTATAGCGAGGTGCTGTCGCGCATTCGCGGGGATTATGTCGAGGAACCGAATATTCCCAGCGTCACCGAGGGCGCGCTGCATGGGTTGCTAGAGTCGCTGGACGCCAACTCAAGTTATCTCTCGCCTGCGGAATACAAGCGCTACAAAGCCATGAAGCCGGAGGGTAAGGCGAACATTGGCGCGGTGATTTCGAAGCGCTTTGGTTATGCCGATGTGGTGGCCGTTATTCCGGGCGGTCCGGCGGAAAAGGCTGGGATCGAGAATTCGGACATTCTGGAGTCGATTGAAGGGAAGAGCACGCACGACATGTCGTTGGCCGAGATTCGGACGATGATGATCGGCGAAGTTGGCACGACCGTCACGGTTTCGGTGGTCCGGCCGCGCAAGGCTGAACCGACGAAGATCGTGATCACGCGCGACATGGTTACGATTCCGCCGGTGTCGGACAAGTTGATGGCCGACAATGTCGGCTATTTGAAAGTCGATTCGTTCCCCGCAGGCAAGTCCGAAGAGATTGCCGATAAGATTCGCGAGTTGCAAAAAGAGGGCGCGAAGAAGCTGGTGCTGGATCTGCGGAACTCGGCCGGCGGCGAGGAATCTGAGGGGATCGCGACGGCGAATTTATTCCTCGACCACGGAACGATCACTTATTTGCAGGGGCAGAAGTATCCGCGGCAGGCATTTAATGCGGACCCGTCCAAGGACATTACCAAGCTGCCGGTGGCGGTGCTGGTGAATCGTGGAACAGCGGGGCCGGCGGAGATCGTAGCGGCGGCGATTCTGGACAACGCGCGCGGCGATGTGGTCGGCGACAAGACGTTTGGCGATGGATCGGTGCAGAAGGTGATCGAGATGCACGACGACGGCGCGCTGATCCTCTCCGTGGCGAAGTATTATGCGCCGGACGGCAAGGCGATTCAGGATGCGGCGGTGACTCCCAATGTGCTGGTTGCCGACAACAGCGACGATGATGGTGGGTTGCCGGATGATGACGTCGCTCCGGCGGCGAACCCGGATGACAAAAATACCAAGCCCAAGAATCAGACGGACGATCAGTTGAATAAGGCGCTCGAGGTTTTAAAGAATCGGGAAGCGAAGGGATAGCGAAGTTCGAAATTTTGGTATTGATCGCCCGCGAAATGCGGGCGTTTTTTTTGGGTCGATGATTTGGACAAAGTCAATGAGCGTAACAGCGATTTATCCCCAACTATTAGAACAAGACGTATGATCTGAAGTCCTGATTATCTATGGAGCCAATATTCCTGCTGCCGATCATCTTTGGCATTTGCTTCGTGTTGTTGGGGCGATGGCTGTACAAGAACCCCGGCAAACTGTTCCCCGGCTGGGGACTGTTGAACCCCGAAAATCCCCGAGTGCAAGAGCTTTCGAGGATTTACGCGACTTTTCTCATTTTTGTCGGAGCATTTGCTTCGCTAGCGGTTGCCTTAGGTCTTATACGAAGCGCACCGGGAATGTCACTATTGGCATTTCCTGCGGCGGCAGTAGCTGCCTGGTTTTTGCGTCCAAAGGTGCCGCAGAATGGTGAGTTTCCGGTTGCTGCTACCAAAGACGATCAACCTAAGAACCAGCCTCTGTTGGGTAAACACTGGAAGAGGAACCTAGCAGTCGCTGGAGGATTTGCTGCGTTGTTGATGGTAGTTCTTTTTGTAATCCTTGGCGATTCCGATGTCACCCGAATGGCGATTGCAGCTGCAGAATCCAATCCCGTCGTTAGAGAGAAACTCGGAGAACCGGTCAAACGTGGTTTTTTCACCTCTGGAAACATTGAAATTTCAGGCCCATCGGGTCATGCGGACCTATCAATTCCCGTGAGCGGCCCGAGAGGCAAAGCCACAATTTATGCCGTCGCCAAAAAGAGCGCTGGTCTTTGGAAATTTGAGAGCCTTGACATCGCGTTTGATCAGACAAGCACACGGATGACCCTCCTCAAAGAAGAAGCAGCGCCTCCCAGCCCATAAGGTGAGCACAATTTCTCGATGGGTGCCATTATCAGGTGTTCTCACAAGCATGCGCCGTTTGGTCGCCATCTCACTGCTTCACATTAGCCTTCTCCTGATCGCACCTCTGTAGCTTTTTGAGCTATCCTCAAGCTATCCCTTCATGAAAGTTGTCATTCAACATCCGCCGCCGGTTGAGATAGGCGGGCGCAAGATTGTCTGGTATGCGTTTTTTGGGTTGCTGGTGCTTCTAGCGGCCTTTGTGGGCGCGGCTTCTGGTCTTATTCTCGTTTACTCCACCGACCTTCCTCAGGTTGAAGAGCTGGAGCACTATCGGCCCAGCTCGGTTACTGAACTCTATGACGACTCCGGACGCGTGATTGGAACGTTCGCTTTGCAGCGGCGCGTGGTCGCTTCGTATGACGATTATCCGCAGGTTTTGCGCGACGCTCTCGTCTCGATCGAGGACAAGGATTTTTACACACATTCGGGGATCAATTTCTGGCGCATTGCGGGCGCGGCTTATCGCGATATCGAGTCGGGTGGGAAGGTGCAGGGGGCATCGACTTTGACGATGCAGCTGGCTCGAAATCTCTTTCTTTCTCCGGATCGGTCGTTCTATCGCAAGATGCAGGAGTCGCTGCTGGCGATTCAGATCGAGCGGCGATTTACCAAGCCGCAGATTTTCACGCTCTATGCCAATCAGATTTTCCTGGGGCATGGGGCTTATGGGTTTGAAGCTGCTTCAGAGTATTACTTCAGCAAGCCTGCGAAGCAACTGAAGCTTGAAGAGGCGGCGCTGCTGGCGGGATTGCCCAAGGCTCCGCAATATTATTCTCCCATCAATCATCCGGAGCGGGCGGCGAAGCGGCGGAACCTGGTTCTCAATGCGATGCTCGAGGACGGAAAGATTACGGCCGCCCAGGCGGCGATGGCCCGAGACAAGCCGATTGCGCTCAATTTGCAGAAGGATCCGAATTCACTGGCCCCTCACTATGTGGAGGAGATTCGGCGCTATCTGGAAGGGAAGTATGGCAGCGATCAAGTGCATGAGGGCGGGTTGCGGGTCTATACGTCGCTCGACATGGACTTGCAGAAGGCGGCGCGCGAGGCGCTGCTCGACGGACTTGCGGCTTATGAGCGCCGGCACGGGTGGCGCGGGAAATTGGCGAATGTGGTGGCGGATGGGACTCCACTGGACAAGTATGTGGACGCGGATTGGGACGAAGACGTAGACGTTGGCGGATATGTTCATGCGCTGGTGACGCAGGTTTCCGCCTCGGGAGCGGAGATTAAGTTTGGGTCGCATGTGGCGTCGCTGGGCGCGGCGGACGTCGTGGGATGGACGGCGTTTAAAGGCAGGGCGAAATTTGAATCGCTCTTGCGGCCGGGTGACATTGTTTATGTGAAAGTTCTGGCGATGGAGGCGGACGGGAAGGCGCACGTCAGTTTGGAGCAGGATTCGGGTGTGGAAGGTGCGCTGGTGGCAATCGACAACGCGACCGGGGAGATCAAGGCTATGGTGGGCGGGCGCGACTTTAATCTTTCGAAATTTAATCGGGCCACGCAGGCTTTGCGGCAGGTCGGGTCATCGTTCAAGCCATATGTCTATACGGCGGCGATCGATGAGGGGGCGACGCCGGACGACACCATCGTGGATGCGCCCATTACTTTTGAGACGGCGTCGGGGCCGTACACTCCGCGTAACTATGATGGCAAATTTGAAGGGACGATTACTTTGCGTCGGGCGCTGGCACAATCGCGGAATATCCCAGCTTTGAAGCTGGCGGATAAAGTAGGGATCAAGACGGTGATCGAGTATGCGCACCGGATGGGCATCACGGAGAATATCCCGCCCTACTTGCCGGTGGCGCTGGGCTCGGCCGAGGTGACGCCGATCGAGCAGACGGCGGCGTTCAGCGTGTTCCCGAATGATGGGCTGCGGGTCGCGCCGCGCTACATCACCAAGGTGACGGATTATGAGGGCCGCGTTCTGGAGGAGGAATACTCGGATGCGCGGGATGCGATCTCGTCACGGACCGCGCGGACTATGACGTCGATGCTGCACGATGTCGTGCTGCATGGGACGGCCGTGGCGGCCTCCAAGATGCCTTATCCGCTGGCGGGGAAGACAGGGACTACCAACGACTTTACCGATGCATGGTTTGTGGGATTTTCTCCCAATATGACTTGCGGAGTTTGGGTGGGGTATGACGAGAAGAAAACTTTGGGAGATAAAGAGACTGGGGCACGCGCCGCGCTGCCCATCTGGATGCAGTTTATGAATGTGGCCCTCGCCGGTAAGGATGCGGGAGAATTTCAGCCCCCACCGGCGACGCCAGCCTTACCCGTAGCACATAGAGTCGACACGCCGGATGTGGCGCCTGGGGATGGGGAGAGTCATTAGCGATTACGGATTTTAGAGAGCAGATTGCAGATCTGAATTTCTCGACTCTTGCCTACGATACAGATTCATAGCGGCTGGAAACTGATGGCCGGGCACCGGCTGCCATCTCGATGCTACCTCGTTTGCCCCGTCCTTTCCCGCCGATTCTTTGGTTTTTGCCCTAGTGAGTTGGTTTTTTGCCGGTGTTCGGCTTGACGTTGCCGTTGCCCTTCGAACACAATGGTCGGCAAACCTGCGGATGGTATCTGGCCGTAAATCTCCCCGGTTGACCTGTTGCGCTGCCGTGATCGGTTGAGCGGGTAAGGCGCTCCATGGCTTGGCCCTTGGGCTAACGATCCCTAATGATGAGGAATAGACCTGTGAATTCGAATGAAGTGGTAGCGGTGCCTCTGACGATGACTGCGCGTAAGTGCTTCCCCATGGCGAAGATCCGCGGCGTTTTTTGCGCGGCGCTGGGGGTGGCGGCGGTCTTGTTTGCCGTGACTTCGCAAATGCTGGCGCAAACCGAAACCGTGCTGTATCGGTTCTGTTCGTTACGATACTGTGCCGATGGAACGACCCCGGCCGCAACCCTGTCGCTCGACGGCCAGGGAAATCTGTATGGAGCGGCGGCCGGTGGAAATAGTCAGTCTTACGCGGGCGTGGTTTTCAAAGTGAACTCGAACGGAGGGGAGTCGCTGGTATATGACTTCACGGCGGTCAATCAAGGGGTGGCGCCGAACGGCGCATTAGCGCAGGACGCAAGCGGAAATTTTTATGGTACGACCGCTGGCGGAGGGTACGACAAAGGCAAGTGCAAGAAATACTACGGGTGCGGCGTGGTCTACAGGTTGAGCGGCGGCGTGGAACAAGTGCTCTATGCATTCAAGGGATCTGCGGACGGACTGGAACCCAATGGAGGGCCCGTCCTCGACGCAAGTGGGAACATCTACGGGACGACTTACCGGTCCGTGGGGAGTTCGGGGTCTGGAATCGTGTTCAAGGTGAGTCCCGATGGCAGCGAGACGGTGCTGCATCAGTTCGGTACTGGCAAGGCCGATGGAAAAAGGCCGACTTCGGGACTGGCGATCGATAATAAGGGGAACCTGTACGGCACGACCAGCGAAGGGGGAGCGAACGGCCAATATGGCCCCGGACTCAACTGCACCAGTCAGTGCGGTGTCGTCTATGAGATCACAGCAGCTGGGCAGGAGAAGATCCTGTACGCGTTCAAGGGAGCACAGTCCGGTGATGGGGCGGCGCCGTTCGCCAGCCTGATTCTGGATAAACACGGCAATCTTTACGGGACGACTTACGCGGGCGGGACGTATGGCTTTGGCACGATTTTCAAGTTGACGCCGGGGGGACAGGAAACCGTGCTTTACAGTTTTAGCGGAATACCGGATGCGGGCAATCCTGTGGGACGTTTGCTGATGGATTCAAAGGGAAACCTGTTTGGTTCCACATCGTATGGCGGGAGATTCGATTCCGGCACGGTGTTTGAGTTGAGCGCGGCGGGCAAGGAAAGTGTGCTTTACAGTTTCACGGGCGGCGCAGATGGTGCGTATCCGTTCGACGGCCTGGTGATCGATGGGGCGGGGAACTTATTCGGAACCACGGAACTGGGTGGCAATTTTGGTAATTCGTGTCCGCTGGGGTGCGGGGTGGTGTTTAAGGTAGCTAAGTAACGTAGCTGTTCGTCGTTCGCTTATTGCTGTTCAGCGGCTGCCATTTCGGGGAAACTCACTAAGCAGTTTGTTTTTGACGTGCTTGACAGCGCGACCGGGTCTAGGAGTTGATTTCCATGGCACGGTGGGGCAAGGCATCGACGTCCAGCGGGAAGAAGTTGGGGGACGAATCAGTCTGGTGAAAAGGGAACGACGGGTGGCGATCAGCGGAAAATAGAAAAGACCGCGATATTGGTTACGCTCTAGCCGCCGACTCCTGCGAGGGAGTCAACAACGTGGATGCGTGCACCATCGCGGTCCTTGATGCGATTACTGCTTTCGCAGTGCCTTACCCCGGCGGCTCCTCGCAGAGTTCGTCGGTTTTTTCGGGTCTGGCCGTCCAGCAGGTTGCCCCGCCTTTCGAATCACTCAGCCTACTTCGGACTGGCTACGCTTTTTGTTGCCAACCCTTTCAGCCGTCGACGTCACTTAGATTAGCGGATTCTAGGAAAACGTCAACGCCCGAAAATGGTGCAACCTGTGCAGAAGTAGTGCTGTAACAAACCGGGCAAAGCCTTTGCTGGACAGGGCATTTGGGCGGCTGCGATCAAGCGCGGTGGAAAAAATTCCCGCCCTCTGTGGAAATTTTTTTACCGGACGAACACAAAAAGCTCTTGACGGCTACGTTTCGTTCACGCATCGTGCAAGAAGCGGTATGCACGAAGAAGAATTTGCAGGCCTGAAGGCCAGCCCAGTGTCGAGAGCAGCAGCGAATGATCAGTGATACTCCGCAGTTGGTAGCCTATGTTGACGGCAGTTCGCATGGCAGCCCTGGGCCCGCCGGTATTGGCGTGATTGTTGAGGATTCGACCGGGCACCGCACGCAAATCTCCAAGTGGATCGGTTGGCAAGACAACAATGTGGCCGAATATGTCGCGCTGCTCGAGGCGCTCCAATGCGCGTTGGCTCGGAAGGCGCGGTCGCTGTGCGTATATTCGGATTCCGATGTGGTAGTGCGTCAGATGAGCGGGGAGTATGCCTGCCGGAGTCCGAGGCTGTATTCGCTGCATTGGGTATGCCGGAAGCTCTCACGGACGCTGGAGTTTGCGATCTTGCGGATCCCACGAGAACGGAATCGCGAGGCTAATGATCTCGCGAACAGCGCGGCACGATGTGGGGGTGCCGTCGAGAACGCGGTGCCGTTTGCACTTGAAAACGTGAGTGGCCTCGGCGGCTAAAAGCCGAATCCAATGCAGTCTCTATCGCAGCGCCTAACCGCTGCGCCACTCGAACAAAGAATATAGGGGCTCCTTCCACGACTCCTGGAGTCGGTCCCTTTCCTTGTTCCGACGCGTCTTTTTACATTTAGCATTCCTCCTGCCGCCAACGGAACGCGCACCAACACTTGTAAACGTGCCTTTCCGCGTGGTAAGGTGCGCCGTCTCTGCTACTCTAGTCGGCAATGAAAATTCATACGGCCATCAAATCTCTCCCAGGCAGGTTCTCATGAGCGTTCCGGTCGCGAATTCGGAAGCCCCACGCAAGCATCGCCCCTACGTTCCGGAAAACATGGAAATGAAGGAGTTTACGTTCCGGGCCATGTTCCTGGGTCTGATCCTGACGGTGATTCTAGGCGCAGCCAACGCTTACCTAGGCCTGCGGGCCGGAGTGACCATCGCGGCGACCTATCCGGCGGCAGTGATCTCTATGGCGGTACTCCGGGCGTGGAAGGGATCGCTGCTCGAAGAAAACATCGCTCGAACCGCCGGCTCCATCGGAGAATCAGTCGCGGCGGGCGCGATCTTTACTCTCCCGGCATTTGTGCTGGCTGGAGCTTGGCCCAACTTCTGGGGCTTCGATTCCTACTGGAAATCGACCGCCCTCATCATGGTGGGAAGCATTCTGGGCGTCCTTTTTATTTCGTTGGTGCGGCGGGTGATGGTCGAAGACCCCGAACTGCCTTTTCCCGAGTCCGTGGCCGCGTCTGAAATTCACAAGGCCGGACAGCGTGGAGCGCAGGCCGCGAAATATCTTTTCTGGAACATCGGCGTCGGCGGGTTAGTGTACATTCTCGGAAGTTTTGGACTGTTCGCTCCCGGCAAGGATTTTCACTTTGCGGTCGGCAACCTCGGGCGCAGCCAGGTGCGTCTCGGGCTTGCTGGAAGCCCAAACGTCGTGGTCACCGGCGGCACGAGCACCTTTGCTGCGCCCAGCGTGAGCCCTGCGTATCTCGGCGTCGGCTACATCATCGGACTGCGGCTGGCATCCCTCCAGTTTGCGGGCGGCGTGCTGGCGTGGGGATTGATGGTCCCGATGATAATTTACTTCCTTGGCCCGCAAGTTCGGCACTACCTCCCGTCGGATACTCCGGACAACTGGATCGCCATGTCGATTGCGGTCTGGAAGTTCATCGTGCGTCCCATTGCGGTGGGCGGAATGCTGGTCGGAGCCGCCTACACGCTCTTCAAAATGGGCAAGAGCCTGACGGCCGGCCTCGGCAAGGCGCTCAGCGACCTGCGTCAGACCGCCGCCCAGCGCGCTCAGCTCTCGCGTACCGAGCAATACATGAGTTCGAAGGCCGTCTTTGGCCTGATCGCGCTCATGTTCATCTTGATGTGCGTACTGTACGTACACCTGACCGGTCTGCTCTGGCCGGCGATTTTGGCGGCGGTGGTGCTTCTCATCGTCGGCTTTTTCTTTGCCACTATTTCGGGCAGCCTGGTCGGCATGATCGGTTCTTCCAATAATCCGATCTCCGGATTGACTCTTTCCACGCTGCTCATCGCCGCGCTGCTCATGGTTTCGCTCGGAGTCTCCGGGCCATCGGGCGTATTAGCCGTATTGAGCGTGGCGACGGTGGTTTGCGTTTCCTCGGCCGTGGCCGGCGAACTGCTTCAGGACTTTAAGGTTGGTTACATTCTCGGCGGCACTCCACGCAAGATTCAGATGGCTGAATTGATCGCCGTCGTGGTTGCGAGTCTGGTCATGTACTTTCCGGTCGCGCTCTTGAATAAGTCATTCGGTTTTGGCAGCCGTGAACTCTCGGCGCCCCAGGCCGGCCTCATGGCCACGCTGGCCACCGGAGTCGTCGGCGGAGACATGGCGTGGCCGCTGGTGGTGGTCGGCGTCTTCATGGGCATTGGCATGATCCTGATGCAGGTACGCAGCCCCATGCTGGTGGCGGTCGGCATGTATCTGCCGTTCGAGACGACATTCGCCATCTTTGTGGGCGGAGTTTTTCGCGCGATAGGCGACTCGCTGGCCAAGCGTCGCGGCTTCAATTCCGCGCAGATGGCGCGCGTCGAAAATGCCGGAGTGCTCTCCGCTTCCGGCCTGATCGTCGGAGAATCTCTGCTCGGACTCGTATGGGCCGGAATTGTGGCGGTGAGCAAGAGCCGGAATTGGGCGATACCCCAGATCTTTGCTCATCCCTCGTATCTCCTGGGGTTGATGATCATGGTGGGATTGGCGTTCATCATGATCCGGATTCCGCTCTCAGGGGCAGGTGATCCGAATGAACCCGCGCCGCCTGTTGGCATGATGTAGCAGTCTCCGCGCGGCGAGCATCACGCAAGCGTAGGGACATCTGCCCCACGACTGTCCCGCGAGCGCAGTTTGCTGCCGAAGCGATGACGCCGCAGTGGTGCGAATTTCTTCGTGATATTTTGTGTCCTTCGTAGTTTTCGCTCTTATGTCAATTGTGGAAAATATTGCGCGGGTGCTTGAGCGCATTGCGGCCGCTGCGCGTCGGGCCGGCCGCAATCCAGACGAGGTCAAATTGATGGCCGTGAGCAAAACGTTTGCCGTAGAAAGCATTCGCGAGGCGCACGCCGCAGGGCTGCGCGTCTTCGGTGAAAATCGTGTGCAGGAGTTTGCGGGGAAGGTCGAATCGTTGCGTGATGTGACTGGGGTGGAATGGCATTGCATTGGACATTTGCAATCGAACAAGGTGGCTCGGGCGGTGGAGTTGTTTGACGCAGTCGATTCGGTGGATTCGGTGAAGCTAGCGGAAAAGCTAAATGCGGCAGCGGAAAAAATGGGGAAGACTGTGCAGGTACTGATTGAGATTAACGTGGGCGCTGAAGAGGCTAAAAGCGGCATCGAATTGGGTTCGGGGGAACTGGGTAGGATTCTGATCAACGCGGAGACGTGGAAGAATCTGGCGGTGCGCGGTCTGATGACTGTGCCTCCTTATACCGAGGATCCGGAGGAGGCGCGTCCGTATTTTCGACGGCTGTGCGAGATTCGCAACAAGATTGCCGCGCGGCAGGTGCCGGGGATTGCGATGGATGTGCTGTCTATGGGAATGTCGCACGACTTTGAAGTCGCGATCGAAGAGGGATCGACTTGCGTGCGGGTGGGGAGCGCAATTTTTGGGCGACGGTGAATCCCTGGGTAGAGACGGGGCCTGCCTCGTCTCGGCAGCGCGATTCTTCGTGCGACGGCATTGCGAATTGGAGCAAGAGACGGCGTGACGCGTCTCGACGAAAATATGATTAAGGTTATGCCATGGTTAGGATTGCGGATTCCGCGGCAGGAGCTACTTTTGCGATCAGAGTTCACCCGCGAGCCAAAAAGAATGCCATCACCGGAGAACTCGGCGACGCGCTCAAGGTGTCGGTGACCGCTCCGCCGGTGGATGGCAAAGCGAATGCAGCTTGCACTCAATTCTTTGCGAAATTTTTGAAGGTGCCGCGAGCTTCGGTTAGTATTGCGTCCGGCGAGGCGACTGGAAATAAAGTCGTGCGCGTCGCAGGGCTCACCAGCGAACAGCTTCGCGTGCGATTGCGACTCTAGCTGCCAGCGCAACGTCGGGACGCCGACGCCGTGGCCGGGAGAAACTTTTGACTTTTGCTGAGCGCTTGCAGGAAATTCGCACCGGCTTTGAGCGGCCCTTTTGGATCGCCAATCTATCGGAGATCTTTGAGCGTCTTTCCTACTATGCGGTTTTTGCGGTGCTCGCGCGCTACCTGCACGAGGCTCTTCACTTCCCGAGCGGTGAGGCTGCCAGTCTTGGCGGCATCTTTGGGGCGTGCGTTTGGCTGATGGCGATCTTCGGGGGCGCGATGGCCGACCGCATCGGGTTTCGGCGCGCGCTCTCAGTGGCTTACTTCATTTTAAGTTGCTCGTATTTTCTGGTGGGCTCGATCGCCGCGCCTTGGTTGGCACCCATTCGCGACCACGTGCCCCTGGGGCTGATGGTCGGCGTCATTCTTTTTCTGCCGGCGCTGGGCGTGGCTTTGGTGAAACCCAGTGTGGTGGGCACGACAGCGCGCGCTTCGAAGGAAAATGTCCGCTCCATCGGTTATTCGATTTACTACACGCTGGTGAATATCGGCAGTTTCCTCGGACCGTTTCTCGCCGGCTGGATTCACTCGCGCATGCGAGTGGAAAACGTTTTTCGTCTCGCCGCCTTGAGCGTATTCCTGATGTTCATCGTCGTTCTCATCTTTTTCAGAGAGCCAACGCGCTCGGGAGACCAACCAACCGCGTCCGTCGCGCAGGTCGGGCGCAATCTTCTCACCGTGCTCGGCAATGGGCGATTCGTTTTGTTCCTGCTGATTTTTTCCGGGTACTGGATTGTTTTCTGGCAGCAATATTTAATCTTGCCGATCTACGTTCATGATTACATCGACCCAAGGGCCAACACCGAGCTGATTCTGATCGCCGACCCGCTGATTGTGATCACTCTCACGGTCGCGGTCAATGCCTTAACGCGCCGGATACCTTCATTCCGGGCGATCACCCTTGGCACGCTGATTACGTCTGTGGGATGGCTCATCGTTGGATTGCATCCACGGGTGTGGACGGCGGTTGTGTCTCTATGCGTGCTGGCGCTCGGAGAGATTATTCAGTCGCCGCGCTACTACGAATATATTTCGCGGTTGGCGCCTCCGGGGCAGCAGGGGACGTACATGGGATTTGCGTTTTTGCCGATTGGCATCGGGTCGCTGATTGGCGGCTGGTTTGGCGGCACGCTGCTTCATCACTTTGGGGAAGTTCTGCATCAGCCGGCGTTGATTTGGTGGAGCGTGACCGCGGTCGGCGTGGCGACCGCGCTGCTGCTGTGGATTTATGACCGCGTGGTGCGGGCGGGCGCGAAAGCTGCGAGGTAGTTTGGTTTTGCGAAGTCCGTAGGCCGGGGCGCCCGCGCCACATTGACTGACAACATGCCTGAACGAAAAATTACTCATCGTTATGTAGCTGATGATATTCGGCGCGCGCTGAGAGACGGCGGATCCGCTTCGGACTCGGCGGGAGTGCAGCACTTTTTTAAAGACGAAGTCCGCTCCCACGGCTGGCGCACCGCCAACCTTCGGAAAGTTGCGGTGCAGTCCCGGCGCAAGTTCGCGAATGAGCACGGGATTGAGTTTGTTGTGCAGGTGGCCGACGAGCTTTTCTCGGGAGAGTTTCTGGAGGAAAAAGCGTTCGCAGTTTTTCTGCTGGAGGGTAAGACCGGAGAGTTGCGCGACCGCGAGTTTCGGCTGTTTGCTTCTTGGCTGGATCGCGTAACGAACTGGGCCGATCACGACGGGCTGGTACATTATTTGCTGTCCCCGATGGTGGCTGCGGAGCCGCGCTATTGTGCGGAGGTCTTGCGGTGGGCCAAATCGCGGAACCGGTGGCGTCGGCGCGCAGCCTGCGTCGCGCTGATTCGAGGAGCGCGGAAGAAGCAACTGTTTGCCGAAATCGTGCGGACGTCAGACATGCTGCTCGACGATCAGGATGACATGGTACAGAAGGGGCTTGGCTGGCTGCTGCGTGAAGCGGCGAAGTATGATGCGAAGCGCACCGTGGCTTATCTGATGAAGATTCGCGACCGGGCGCCACGGCTGGTGCTGCGGACGGCCTGTGAGAAGTTATCGGCGGCGGAACGCAAACGCGTGCTCGGATATGCCAATCCACACCGGAGCACCGACAGTTGAAACCCAGGATCTAAATCCGGAGCGATCCCTTGAACAGCCAGAACAACTCGATAATCAGGATGATGACGACGAGAAATTCCAATACGAATGCGCGGCTCTGATGGAATTGGTCGACCATGAAGCGGTAGAGCTCTTCGGCGGTGTGGACTTTCTGGTTGACCAGGTCTTTGTAATCGGTGACGCCGATCTTTGATGCGGCTACTTTGTAGAAGCGGGCAGAGAACATGTCGCTCAGGAATTTGATGGCATTGTCGGCGCGCTCGGTTAGTTCGTCCACGTCGAGCAGCATGGTGTGCAAACGCGTGGCGCGCCGGGCTGTGCGCCAGCGCGCCCAGATGCCGGTTGAGCCGTGGTCCATGAAGTCGTAGACGCTTTGCAGTTCGCGCGTCAGCAGCTCGTCGTAGTGGCGGAATTCGAGGAGCTGCGAGTTGGCGTATTCCAGCAGCTGAATGGCGGGCTCAGCGCCGGCGGCACTGTCATAGAGGAAGGCGCCGTTCCAGCCGATTACAGCGAGATCATTCGGGTAATACGAAATTCGCGATTGCAGAATCTCTTGGCGCTCGCCATCGGAGAGCGGCTGCGTTTCGCCACGCACAATTTGCGCTATGCGTCCACCTTGCGCGGCGAGCAGGTCCGAGCCTGACGGATTGCCCGCGCATTCGCGCACGTGGAAGATGAAATAGTCTTCGGTCAGCCAGTCGGCGTAAACCTGAGAAACGCTGGGACTCTGATCATCGTCATATTTATCATTATTATTATTATTATTCTTGGATTCGCGGGCCTTGCCAGACTTGGCTTCGTATGGTTTGACCAGCGCGGGATAGGCGCGGTCGAGTTTCTGCTCGACAATTGTTTTAGCGAAGCTGGTAAAGTCGGTATCCCAAACCCAACGTCCGGCCAGGCGGACTAGCGTGTCCCAATCGCCGGCGAACGGAAGCTCGAAGACCACGCTCAGCACGCCGTAATCGTAATACTTGATTTGCGCGTCGAGACGCTCGCCGCTTTCCAGCACTAGCGGCTCAACCCGTTCCACGACAGGCGGTCTCTGATAGCGAACGTATCCGGGCGCAGGATGCTTGAAGCTTGCTTCCTGGCGGCGGGCGCCGAAGATCGTGCGCAGAAGATCCAAGCGGATCTCTTCCGAAACGTCAAACTGGATTAGCACGAGGACTGAGCCCTGGAGTGTTTTGTCTGGCGAATGCGTCAGTAAGGGCACTGGGGACGACTGCGGAGAGATCTGCGAAGGCGGCCCAACCGATGGTGCCAGAAGCGTATTTTTTTCCGTTTCCACGAAAATCAACCATGGGCCGTCAAGGCCCACCCACTGTTATGTTAACTCACGGTTAGGCTAATTCATGGTATGACGATGCATGAGCACATGGAAGAAGTCCTGTACAGATCGGCGGAGCGCGACCGGCCATTGCCTTGCAACCGCGACAAAAGCGGGTTCACTCGGACTTGTCACGTGTAAGTTCAAATAGGGCGATGCTATGAAGTTGAACGGAAATCAATTACGAAATGGGACAAAGCCGTTGCATCGCAGACTCTTAGTCAGAAGGTTCCCGGCGGTACAGGTCAGAACGGAATCACACCATCTTGGCGCTGACCTTCACGGTGGTGAGGTCCGAGGGCGGAGCGCCGGCTGTCTCGGAGGCAAGAGATTTCAAACATAGCTCCACAGCGTCGGCCATGCTTTGGCATTCCCGCTGCTTCAAGGTGAGCCAACTGGCAAAGGTTTCTTTCTCTCGCGCTACTCCCTCCATGTTCTGGCTGATGCGCGCCATGTAGTGGGCCTTGATGCTCTCCAGTTCTGCCTGAATCTGAATAACTTCTTCCGCCTTCCTTGCCCACTCCGCCTCGACGTGCTTTCTCTGAAGCGCCTCGTGAGCATCCAGTGCGTCCTGACGCCCTTTGGCGTCTCTTTGGACCTGGTCGATTGGAATGCCGGCTGTCTCGAGAGCCATCAATACTGCCGCGCGCTTCATCTCCTTCGAGAGATCGCGGATATGTGCGCTGTGCAGCATGTCGACCACTTTGGTAATGCTGTATCCCTTGCGCGGATCCATGATCCCGGCCGCGCGGTAAATATCCTCCATGGGCGACAGATCGATCTGGAAGGTTGGGACTTCGCGCGCAGCACGCACGGAAACTTTTTGGATGGGTTGAGTCAGGTCGTGCATGGAATTCTCCTTCGCGTTATTACCGTTGCTGCCGGCTTCGCCGTCTCCCGGACCGCTTCCGCTGACGCCCTCCTGCTTTCTGTGCCATGGTAATTCGAGCCATTTGTCTCGCATACGTTTCCTTCCCTCGCCAGCTTCCTTTGGAAGTTGTTTGGTTTGAAGTTCGGTTCCCGGTTCGGCCCGGGGGTTGGGCGGCAGTTCGCGAAGCATGAGAGATGCCAAGTCTGGAGGCCGAGAATCCGGACTGTACTCTTTTTCGATTTCGTGACTGTGTGCGCTCGCGTGTCCAGTGATCGTCTTTTCGGGATGCAGGGTGGCATCGCTTTCCGCTTGCTGCCCGACGGCGGGAACTTCGCTCGGCTTGCTCTGTTGTGGCTCAGGCGGCGGGCTTTTGATTTCTACGGTTGGGACGGGTGCTGCCGTAGCTTTGACGGTCGAAGCTTCTGCGCTCGAAATTGGGGCATCGTTGCTCATGCTTTTCCGCACGGGAACATCCTTGGGCTTAGCGCGGTCGGGGAGCGGACTGTTCGCAGAATCTCGCTGAATGCCGACCAGAAATTCTCCGCTCTCAGTGCGGCAGTAGCGGGCCGTGCCGGAGAAGTTTTCGTGGCGCGACTTAATTTTCAGCTTTGCTCCCACGACAATGGGTGCCTTAACTCGTATACATGCCCCGCCGGCGGATTTGTCTTCCATGCGCGCGGGCACGGTTTGCAAACTTCCGTCGGAGCCCTGCCACGAAGCTTCCACCAACGTCAGCACCGGTTTCCGGAACTCCGTCGTCACCTGCTTCCGGAATTCGCCCACAACGGCGCTCATGCCATAGGTTATCGGCGAGAAGTTGAATTAGTCTAGGACCGGATAGGCATCGCCCTTTCGGCGGGTGGCGGGACGTCCTCGCGCGAATCCTAGCGCTTCCTCGCTACCGCCAACAGCAGCGCCACCCCCACCGCGATTCCCGCTACCGCCAGCCCGGTGCGCTTCATTGATTTTTGAATCGCGGCTTCATGCGGGCCAACCCACGCGTCTTCCGGATAGTGCCGCGGGGCGGCGTCGAAGAGCGGAAGGCCGTCGGGCGTTTCTGTCGATTCGCGCAGGGCCATTTGCAGGACTTCGGCGAGGTGCAGCGCGTGGCGGTCGGTTTCCTGCGCGATCTGCTCGCGGCAACTGAAGCCGTCGGCGACGATCAGCCAGTCGGTGGGCGCCTGGCGCACGGCCGGGAGAAGTTCTAGCTCGCCGATCGCCCTCGAGATTTCGTACTTTTCTTTTTCGAAGCCGAAGGCGCCGGCCATGCCGCAGCATCCGGGAGCGGGCGCGGTGAAGTCGATGCCCATGCGGCGCAGGACTGATTCCTCGGCGGTCATCTTCATGAGGGCTTTGTGGTGGCAATGGCCGTGGATCAGGGCTTTGCGCGCCAGCTTCGGAATGGGAAAATCTTTTGCGTGTTGCTCCAGGAATTCGCTTAGCAGGAAAACTTGTTTTGAAAGAGCGCGGGCGCGGGCGTCGTTCGGGAAGAGGTTGATTAATTCGTCGCGGAAGACGGCGGCGCAGCTTGGTTCGAGGACGACTATGGGCGTGCGGTTTTCGATTTCTACGCAGAGCTCGTCCATGATGCGGATGAGCAGGCTCTTGGCGCGGTCAAGTTCGCCTACGTCGTAGAGGGGGCGTCCGCAGCAAAGGTGGGCGGTTGGAACTCGGACTTCGAAACCGGCGGCTTCGAGGACTTCGGCGGCGGCAATGGCAGTCGTCGGGACGAAGTGGTTGTTGAAGGTGTCGGCCCACAGGAGCACTTGGCCTTCTGTTTGGCGTTCGCTGACCGGGCGGGACGCCCGCTCGACAGCCGGCGGGACGCCGGCGCTACGTTGCGACGCGGCACGTTGCTTCTCCCACCATTGCTGAAACGTCTCTGGGGCGAAGGGCGGAATTCTGCGGCGCGGGGCTATTCCTGCGGCTAGCTTGGTTAGATCGCGCAGACCGGGAAGTTGCGTTGTCAGATTTGCCAGGCCTGGGACGCGAGATGCTGCGCGCACTCCGAGGTCGAAATTTGCGATAGCCAGCGCGTTCAGCGGGCGGCGATTGGTTTCGTAATAGTGCGAGAGGAATTCGGCTTTGTAAGTGGCTACGTCCACGCCTACCGGGCAATCGCTCTTGCAGCCTTTGCACGCCAGGCATAGATCGAGCGACTCTTTGACCGCTTCATTATTCCAGCCATCTTTGATCACTTCGCCTTGCGTCATCTCCCAGAGCAGATGGGCGCGGCCTCGGGTGGAGTGCTCTTCTTCGCGCGTCACACGGAAGCTGGGGCACATTACGCCGCCCTCGTATTGGCGGCATTTGCCTACTCCTACGCAGCGCAGCGTGGCGCTGGCCAGGCTGCCGTGATCTTCGGAAAATTTGAAATGCGTTGCCGGTTGCCATGGGTCGTAGCTGGGGCCGAGGCGCAGGTCCTCGTCCATGCGATTCGCATTGATCAGCTTGCCGGGGTTCATCTTCCAGTCGGGGTCCCAGAGCGATTTGAAATCGCGGAAGGCTTGCATCAGTTCTGGGCTGAACATTTTGGGGAGAAGTTCGCCGCGAGACTGGCCGTCTCCGTGCTCGCCGGAGAGCGAGCCGCCGTAGCGCACGACCAGGTCGGCAGCTTCTTCCATGAACTGGCGGAACTTGCGGATGCCTTCAGCAGATTCGAGGTCGTAGTCCATGCGCGTGTGCACGCAGGCGTGGCCGAAGTGGCCGTAGAACGCGCCTTCGTAGTGGAAGGCCTGCATCAGCGTGCGCAGCTCGCGCAGGTAAGCGCCCAGCTTTTCTGGAGCGACAGCGGAATCTTCGAAACCCTCCCAGCGCATGGGTTCGCCGGGCCCATGCGAACTGACGCCGAGGCTCGATTCGCGCACATTCCAGAGGTGTAGGGCCTGGCGGGGGTCGGTGATCAGGCGCATTTCGGGCGGGGCCGGGTCGCGGTCTAACGTCTCCATCAGATGGCGCGCTTTGGATTCGGCTTCAGCGATTGTGTCCGCGCCGAATTCGACCATCAGCCAGCCGCAGCCTTCGGGGAGCAGTGCCAGGCCGTCGAGGTTGAGGCCTTTTCGGCGATTGGCGTTGACGATGATGTCGTCGAAACCTTCGAGGCCGATGGGGCCGTGCTCCATGATTTGCGGGACGTGGTCGGCGCAAACATAAACGTCGGGCCATCCGATCACGACCAGCGCGCGAGCGGGCGGGCTCTGCACGAGGCGGCAGGTTGCTTCGAGAATGGTGGCACAGGTGCCTTCGGAGCCGACCAGCGAACGCGCGATGTGGAATCCGTTTTCGGGGAGCAGGTGGTTAAGGTTGTAGCCGGAGACGCGGCGCGGAATATTTGGAAACTGGCTCCGGACTTGATCGCCATAGCGGTCGGCGAGCTGCTTCAGGCCGGAATAAATTTGTGCGCGCCGGCCGCCTTCATTCACAATGCGGGCGAATTCTTGTTCGCTGGTTGCGCCGACGTGCAGGCGCTGGCCGTCGTAGGTCAGGACTTCGAGCACCTCGATGTTGTCGTCCGTTTTGCCCGCCATGATCGAGTGCACGCCACAGGAGTTGTTGCCAATCATGCCTCCGAGAGTGCAGCGGCTGTGGGTGGAAGGATCGGGGGCGAAGGTGAGGTGATGCTTCTCGGCGGCGGTGCGGAGGTGGTCGAGGATGACTCCCGGCTGAACGCGAGCGATGCGGCGCTCGGGATCGATCTCGAGGATATTCGCCATGTACTTAGAGAAATCGAGGACGACGGCCACGTTGCAGCACTGGCCGGCCAGGGAAGTTCCGCCTCCGCGGGCGAGGAGCGGCGCGTGATGGTCGCGGCAAAGGGCGACGGTGGCGAGCACGTCTTCCTTGTCGCGCGGGATGACTACACCGATCGGAACCTGGCGGTAGTTGGAGCCGTCGGTCGCATAGAGAGCGCGGGTGCCGGAGTCAAAGCGGACCTCTCCGCGGAGATGGCGGTGGAGGGCGGCTTCGAGGGCCGGGGCGTCGACGTGGGCGGGCGGGGTTTGCGTATCGAGCATGGGTAAAGAGCATTATTCGAGGTGGCGGGAATTAGCGCAAGAACATTGCGACGCGAAGAAGTCAGAGCGTAGCGAGAAAGATGGCCTGACACAGCCCCTACGGCCTGGTGGTGTAAGGGCGTTCTTGCGCCAGCGACCGAGTACAATGACGGGGATGAACCAGTTGCGAGAGCACCCGTGGGTGATCGTTGCTGCCTTAGTCGTGGTGTTTCTCGGCGCGCTGAGCATGCACATGGAGCGAATGGCGGGGTGGGGTTTCCTAATCCTGTGCTTCGTCGTAGGTTCGCTTGCTGGCTTGGGGCTAATCTGGATTCGGAATCAGTCGGCTCCGCGTTGGAGAGAGTTATCCAGGCGGCAAAAGCGAATCGGCATCGCAACCGGGGTGGTTCTCGTCATTGTCGTGACCTTTGCCTCTAATCGTCATCAGCCGGACGAGTTCGCGAACGATGCATCAATGTGCTTTGCACTCGTTGTTGCATTCTTGCTTTGGGGGCTAGCTCGCCTCATGTCGCGCCTCGTAGATGCCGTCCATGGAAAATTTTCTAAACGGTGAAGTTTCCTCGCCCGCCACGTTGGGATCGAGCCGTACCCGCAAAAACCGATTGGATCGCCGCCACAGATGGGAGTACCATGCTTCTTCTGCGGAGGAATGCAGGCGCAATCGTCTTTTCCGGGATTTGAGTTCAACTTTTGAACGCAGTCACTGGGGATTATGAAAATCACTGACACTATCGAAGCGCTGTTGCGAACCAAGGGACACAGCCGGATCTTTTCCGTTAGGCCCGAGCAATCGGTTTACGAGGCCATTGAAAAGATGGCGCTGGAGGGCATCGGCGCGGTGCTCGTGATCTCGGACAATAAATTGGTCGGCATCATGTCCGAGCGCGATTACGCGCGGAAGGTCATCCTCAAGGGTCACTCCTCGAAAGACACGCCAGTGAGCGCCATTATGACGACGCCGGTCGTCTTTGTGACCCCGAAAAACACGGTGGATGAGTGCATGTCCATCATGACCCACCGCCGGTTCCGGCATCTACCTGTGGTCGAAAACGATGTGCCGGTGGGGATCGTTTCGATTGGCGATCTTGTGCGCTGGACGATCACGGGGCAGGCTCAGGCGATTCAGGAGCTTGAAGGGTACATCTCCGGGCGATACCCGGGCTAGGCCGTTCGCACCCTCTTCTTACATATTTTTGTCGGTTTTTGGACCGTTTCCGGAGTACAATTCCCGGCGGCGTGCCTGTTGTTTGCAGTAACGGGCCAGAAATGGATTTTCGCGGACACGTCAGGCTAAATTCCGGAGTGGATTCTGGAGGCTTGAATGGAAGACAGAACGGCCGATGGGAAGTCTACGAATCGGGGTACAGTTCGACACGAAGATCGTAATACCTGGATTTTTACGGTCTACGCAATTTGTGGGATCGTGTTCTTCGGGATACTGGCTTATTACACTTCGTTGTACCTCGCCAAGTAATTGGGATTAGTCTGCGGCGGGGACGCAATGTTCCTGCCTGATTGTCTAAACGTCGGCGATAGGCGCTGGCCGACGCGGCTGGTTGGGGTGTATCCCTCGTAACCGGCGCAGCGTTTCTTTCGCCGCTCCGCGGCTCTCCTGATTTCTATTGCTTACCCACGGCTCACGCCGCGGGCTGCGTTCTTACGCCGCTCCGCGGCTACAACTCGATTTGATTTTGGGTGGCGCAATGCTTCAGCATTGCGATAAGGATGCTTTGCATGCGGCTTTAGCCGCCGAGGCGACAACTCTCAGATAGAAGAGACGCTGTCGCGCTCTTGATCCTGGTCACGCTTTTTGCCGTAGCGGAAGGCCAGGCCCACGCCAAAGGTCATGATGCTTAATGGAGGAATTGCAAGAATTACCACGCCACGGGTGATGGCGCGCTGTCCTTCCTTTGACGTCGCTTTCGCGGTGCTGTAGCACATCGCACAGCCTTGCGCGAGGGCGGGCGCGGCCGAGAGCATCAGCAGCCCGGCTAGCGCGACGGTGGTGAGTTTACGCTTCAAAGTACCAACCTTCGATTCCTCAGATTTCAATGTACGCCCAAGTATAGAATGCGGAACGCATCGGGAAAGAAGACCATCATCATTGCCAGGCAAAACACGAGCGAGCACATGGTGAGATATTTCATGCGCGATGCCTCGTACTTCATGTGCATGAAATAGCCGATGATGAGCGCGGCCTTGACGATCGAAAGGCACATCAGGATCGACAGCATGCGCTTCGGTTCCATGTTCTGATAGCCCAGATAGACCTCGATCGCTGTCAGCACCAGCAGCACTCCCCAGACCACAAAGAATGGTGTGTGCGAGTGGTGGCGGTGCTGCTCGGCTACGCGTGCTTCAATCGCTAATTGGGAAGCGTCTTCCATATTTTTGCGTGCTCCTATTTGTCATGCTGCTTCGACATGCTGCTAAATGATCTTCGTCGACATCAAGTACACCAGCGGGAAGATGAACATCCAGACCAAGTCGACAAAGTGCCAGTACAGGCCGGCGACTTCGGTGTCAGCCGCGTCATAAACTTTGGGTTTCAGCCACAAAATCATCGAGCACACGATAGCCGCGATTAGCAGCACGTGGGCAGCGTAGTGAAACGGACTGTATGAGGGCGTGGCGAGCCACGCGACCAGCCAGCATCCCAAAAGAATCGGGATAAACTTCTTTCGCAGCGCGATGACGCCGAGGTAAACCACCCCGAGCGTTACGTGCAGCATGTGCATACCGGTTAAGGTGAAGAAAGTCGAGCCAAACTGCGGGACGGCCTTGGACACACTGGCATATTCGGAGGCTACATCTTGTCCCGGGACTGCCGGAAAAATCGGCAGCGTCAAGCCTTCGGAGATGAGGTGAGTCCACTCGCGACCGTGAAGGATGATGAACCCGATGCCGCATGCCATCGTGGCCAGCAGCCACCCTACCCTTGCGCTCTCTTTCCCGCGCGCCGCGGCGCTGACAGCGAGGACCATGGTCAATGAACTCGTCAGCAGGAACGCCGTCATGATCGTGGCGTTGACGATGCTGCCGGAGTGGAACGGAGTCGGCCAGTTTGTGATCGAGATGCGTCCGTAGCTGTAGGCGTAGAGCAGCGCGCCGAAGGTCAGCGAGTCGGAGAGCAGGAAGAGCCACATCCCGATTTTCTTTGAGTACGTGCCAAAAAGTGACGGTTCGTAAACCGCCACGTCATGCGTCACGGCAGCATCCGCCATGCGTTCAGTCTCCTTAGTTCCAACAAGTCGGTTCTAACAAATCGGGTCCTAGTCGAAGCCGCTAGTGTGCCAACTCCATCAAAGTAAGAATGTAAATCCAAAGCAGCGCCATGAAATGCCAGTACCATGCCGTGACGTCGACCACGACATGGCGCGATTCCAGACGGCGGTGCAAAATGACTGTCGATCCTGCCACCAGCAGTGCGAGCACACCACCGAGAAGATGAATAGCGTGCACGCCGGTCAACAGATATACAAAGGAACTGCTGGGGCCGGTCGAGACGAAGAAGCCGCGCGCGGCCAGGTCTCTCCATGCCAGGAATTGACCGGTGAGAAATCCGAGGCCGAGAACGATGGTGATGCCCAGCCAGGGGAATTCTTTTTCGCTGCCAAGCGATACTCCCGGTATGGATTCAACTGGTGCCAAGGCGACCTGCCGCGCAATCCGGCGGCGTGCTATCTCGATGGTCACGCTGCTGGCGAGCAGCACGATGGTGTTGATCAGGAAAAGTGTATTGGGCAGCGGTACCGGCAGCCAGTCGTGCACTACCGAGTTGCTGCTGGGATCGAATGTGGGCAGGCCCTGGCGCACAATGTAAGCGCTGGTGAAAGAGACGAACAGCATCAGGATCGGCGTCAGCGCGATCAGGAGTCCCAGACGCGCGCGGCGCAGGCGGACTGCATGATCGGGGCGCCCAAAATCGGGGCGTCCATCGTCGCCGCCACCGGAAATCGGCGGCGGATTATTTCGCCCCCCCCGCGAAGGAGCGGGGCGCTGGGCGGGAACGGATGGAGTGAAGGTTGCCATGACTTCTAGATGCTAATGATCAATGCTTAGTGCGCCGCCACCGTCGCGGGATCGGTTTGCATTACATAGTCACGCGGCGCACCCGGCACGGCGTATTCATAGGGGCCGTTGTTCACCACCGGGGTGTGTCCGCCAAAGTTGTCGTGCGGAGGCGGAGTCGCGGTTGTCCATTCCAGCGTGGTCGATTCCCACGGATTATCCGAGGCTTTTTTGCCGTTGCGCATACTGGAGAAAAGGTTCCAGAGGAAGATCAGCTGCGCAGCAATAGTAATGACGGCTGCATAGGTGATGAATTTTTGCAGTGGTATGAGCGGCCGCAGGTACGCGACTTCTGTCAATTGCGAATAGCGGCGCGGATGTCCCGCCATGCCGAGATAGTGCATCGGCATGAAGATCGCGTAGGTCCCGATGAAGGAGAACCAGAAATGCCAGCGCGCCAGGCTCTCGCTCATCATACGGCCGAACATTTTCGGGAACCAATAATAGGTTGCCGCGAAAATGCCGAAGATAGCCGCGACTCCCATGATCAGGTGGAAGTGCGCGGGCACGAAGTAGGTGTCATGCAGTTGAATGTCGAGGACGGGCTGCGCGAGGAACGGACCGCTCAGGCCGCCCGAGACGAACAGTGAAACGAAGCCAATGGCGAAGAGCATTGGCGCCTGGAAGCGAATGCGCGCACCCCAGAGCGTGCCGAGCCAGTTAAAAGTCTTGATCGCGGACGGGACACCGATCGCCATCGTCATGACTGAGAATGCGAAGGCCGTGTAGGGGCTCATCCCGCTCATGAACATGTGGTGGCCCCAGACCATGAAGCCAAGCAGGCCGATGGCGAGCATGGCATAGACCATGGCTTTGTAGCCGAAGATCGGTTTGCGGGAGAAGGTCGAGAGGACCTGCGAGGCAACGCCCATGCCGGGGAGGATTGCGATGTAGACCTCGGGGTGTCCGAAAAACCAGAATAGGTGCTGCCACAGCAGTGGCGACCCGCCTTTGTGGCCGGTAAGCACGCCGTTGATTGTGCCGAGCGGCAGAAAGAAGCTCGTGCCCATGTTGCGATCCATGAGCAGCAGAATGCCGGCGGAGAGCAGCACGCCGAAAGCCAGCAAGCCCAGAATCGCGGTGACGAACCACGACCAGCAGGTGAGCGGCATGCGCATCAGCGTCATGCCCTTCGCTCGCATGTCGAGCGTCGTAGTAATAAAGTTCAGCGCGCCCATCAGCGAGGCGATGCAGAAAATGCCGATGCTGGTGATCCATAAGTCCGCGCCCAGGCCTTCACCTGGTCCCGCGGATTGCAGTGCACTAAGAGGGGCATATCCGGTCCAACCGTGCAGTGGCGCTCCGCCCACCACGAAGAACGCGGATAGCATCACGATATAGGCGAGGAAGGTCGTCCAGAACGACAGCATATTCAGGACGGGGAACGCCATGTCTGGCGCTCCGATCTGAATCGGCAGGAAATAATTCCCAAAGCCGCCCTGCGGCGCGGTGGTCAGCACGAAGAACACCATGATCGTGCCGTGCATAGTGAGCAGGCTGAGATAGGTTTCTGGCTTGATCTCGCCGAGGAGCCACAGGTTCGCGCCCGGCCACACCAGGTGGATGCGCATCAGCAAGGAGAGGAACATTCCAACAAAAACCGCGCTCAGTGCCAGAAAGTAATACTGGAGCCCGATGACCTTGTGATCGAGACTGAAAACGTATTTGCGGATAAAACCCTGAGGAGCCGCGTGTCCGTGAGATTCCTGAGCAACCATTCCCTATCTCTCCCCTTTATTGTTTGTCAGCCTCGTGCGCTGCAATCCACTGGTCGAACTCGTTCTGGGTGACCACTTTCAAAATGCCATGCATCTTGTAGTGTCCGAGTCCGCACAACTCCGCGCAGGCAATTTCGTAACTGCCGGTCTCGGTGGGCGTGAAGTGCATGTGTATGGCGAGGCCGGGAACCGTGTCCTGCTTGAAGCGCATCTGTGGAACGAAGAAGCTGTGGATGACGTCGTGCGCGCGCAAAATGACTTCGACTTCCCGATTGACGGGCACTTCCATGATGCCGGTGACGATGTCGTCTTTCGAGGCGGGGTCTTTGGGATCGATACCCAGCGCCGCTTCCCCGCCCGAAGATGGATCTTCGAGTTCGGGCCGGGTCGTGCCGAATTTTCCGTCGGGCCCGGGATAGCGGAAGTACCAGGCAAACTGCATGCCGGTGACTTCGACCCTGGTTGCGTCACCGACCGCCGGCCGCCAGCGTTCCGACGCCCATATCGGCTCGCCGATCAGATTCAGGCCGACGAAAAGAATAAGGGTGAGTGTAGTCCAGATGATCTCGAGCTTCGTGTTTCCGTGCGAGTAACCGGCCCGTCCCGCATGGGCGTCAGCGCGATACTTAAATACGAGGTATCCGAGCGCCATTTGCGCGGCCACGAAGATGACGCCCATGATTACAAAGGTCACGGCAAACTGGTGATCGATGCTGGCCGCGGCCGCCGAGGCTCCCGGCAGCATCCACCAGGTTTTGGCGACAAAAAAGTACGTACTGGCCAAGGTAATCAGCCAGATGACACAGAGAAGACCCAGCCCCATGTATCGTTCTCCTGCTCCCGCCCCGATTGAGGAAATCGACTTCCCGGCTCGTCGCGACGCGCTGCGCGTGTGCAATCGAACTGCGCGACCGCGATAATCGGGCGAAGTGTATCACAGCTCGATGCGGTTTGCGCAAGAGTTAGCGCAATGCGAGGTGCGAAATTGTTGGCTGACGAGAGGCGGGCTCGTTTTTTCCCGGCGCGGGCTGAAATTCGCCGAAGAGATTGATTGACGCGGACGTTGGATTTTTGTAACATCGCGTCCAATCAGCAGTGGACCTAGGGAAATGGTGAGGAATTCGAAACGTGTTGGTGTAGTACTTTTCCAACTTGGTGGACCGGATTCGCTTACCGCGGTCGAGCCCTTCCTTTATAACCTGTTTTGCGATCCCGACATTATTGACTTTCCTTTTTCGCGCGTCGGCCGGCGGCCGCTCGCCAAGCTCATCTCCAGCACGCGCGCGAAGAAAGCCTCTCAGCACTATGCGTCGATTGGCGGCGGATCGCCGATCCGCAAATTTACGGAGCGGCAAGCGGCTGCTCTGGAGGCGCAGTTGGTGCGGAAGGGCGTGGATGCTCGTTGCGTGGTGGCGATGCGTTACTGGCATCCGTTTACCTCGGAAGCTATTGCGCAGCTTGAAGAGGCGCGAGTCGATCACGTCGTGCTGCTTCCTCTTTATCCGCAATATTCGAGAACAACTACGGGCAGTAGTTTGAACGAATGGCGCCGGCGTTGGACCTCGTCCGTGCCAACTTCATGTGTTGAGGATTTTTATCGCAATCCAATTTACATCGAGTCTTTCGTCGACAGAATCAATGACGCTCTGGCGCAGTTTCCTAACCCTGCGACTGTGCAGTTGGTGTTTAGTGCGCACAGTGTTCCGATTTCTGTTATCGAAAAGGGCGATCCCTATCAACGGCATATAGAAGAGACCGTGGAGTTAGTGATGAATCAGGGTGGGTGGCCGAATTCGCATCGGCTCTGCTATCAGAGTAAAGTTGGCGCGAGCCGATGGCTCCAGCCTTCACTGCATACTACGTTGAAAAATCTGGCGGCCGAAAAAGTTCGCGAAATCTGTGTCGTTCCGATTTCGTTTGTCTCCGACCATGTCGAGACGTTGGCTGAGATCGATCATTGCGCGCGGGAAGAGGCACGCCAGCTCGGCATTGAGCGGTTTGCGATGACGCAAGGACTGAATGACTCGCCGAAATTTATTACCGCCTTGACAGGCTGCGTGCTCCAAGCGCTCGACGGCGCGCTTGAGAAGACCCCGCATTCAGGAATTAACAACCAGGATACGGTGAGGGAGGCGGCGCTTTCGATGGCCGCTGATTGATGGCCACTGATTAAAGAGACATTTTGAAGTCCCTCCCAAGCGAGCTTGGGAGGGGCGGTTTCAGGAGGAGGATCATGGCAGACAATCCGGAGGTGGCCAAGGCGCCACCGGAGAAAGCGACGGCGACCGCAACCGCGCCGCCACCCGACAAAGCGGCCCAGGCGGCGAAGGCCAGCACAGCCACTCCTTATGTTGGCTCGGGTGCAGTTGGCACTTCGAAGGCCGCGGCGTCTGCCGGCGTGGCCGCGGTGGGGCCGGAAGACAACGCGGTCAATCAGCATCGCCGCCGGCTGGCGTGGATATCGGTTACCGCGTTTCTCGCAGCATGGTTTCTGGCTTTTTTCCGCTTCTTCCTGCCGCGCACTCTTTTTGAACCTTCCACCATTTTCAAGATTGGCTATCCCTCGGATTACGGCTTAGGCGTAGACACAAAATGGCAGCAGAAATATCGTATCTGGGTTGACCGCCGGCCCGATCGCATCTTCATCATCTATGCGCGCTGCACGCACCTCGGCTGCACGCCGGATTGGAAGGCGAGCGAAAATAAATTCAAGTGTCCGTGCCACGGCAGCGGCTATGACGATGAGGGCATCAACTTTGAAGGTCCCGCGCCCAGGCCGATGGATCGGGCGTTTCTGCAACTGTCTCCCGACGGGCAGATGCAGGTGGACACCTCGCGACTCTTTCAGTGGCCCAAGGGTCAGCCGAGCCATTTCAATGATCCGGGGTCGTTCTTGCCGGTGTGACGCGCAGTTTAGATTTGGCCGCAGCTTGACGCAGGTAGGTTTGTCAGAACGCGGCCGCAGAGAAAGAGAAAAAAATGCCTGAAGAGACGAACGGAAAGAACGGGAAGTCAACCGGCCTGATCGAGCGAGTAACGACTGGCGTTAAAGAAGATGTGAACTCGCTCAAGACCGACCTGCCTGCCAAGGCGAAAGAGCAGATTGACTTGCTCAAGGACCCGACGAAGACGCAGGTTTACACGTCGATCTTCCGGCACAAGCACGATGACACGCCGCGCAATCGCGCTCTGGGCGTGCTTTCCAACGTCTTTCTGCACTTGCATCCGGCGAAGATCAATCGCGATGCGGTGCGCTACAACTACACCTGGGGCATGGGTGGCATCACGTTTTATCTCTTCATCGTGCTGACCTTCACGGGTGTCCTGCTGATGTTTTATTACCACCCAACCAAGGTGCAGGCATTTCGCGATGTGCTCTATCTGGAGCACGATGTGCCGTTCGGAAAACTCCTGCGCAATATGCATCGCTGGGCCGCGCACTTGATGGTGATTGCCGTCTGGCTGCACATGTTTCGAGTGTTCTTGACCGGTTCGTACAAAAAGCCCCGCGAGTTCAACTGGAACATCGGCGTCCTGCTGCTTGTGTTCACCTTGCTGCTTTCTTTTACCGGGTATCTGCTGCCCGACGATCAACTTGGATTCTGGGCCGTCACCGTGGGTACAAACATGGCGCGCGCTACGCCGGGTTTGGGGCACGAGGGGCCGTTTGGTCCGCAGCTCGGAATGACTCCTTATAACGATGTGCGCTTCGGCTTGCTCGGCGGATCAATCGTGGATGCGAATGCGCTGCTGCGCTCTTACATCTGGCATTGCATCGGCATTCCGATTGTGGCTGCGGTGCTGATGATCGTGCACTTCTGGCGTGTGCGAAAGGACGGCGGCATTTCCGGACCAGCGCCGGTTGTCCTCGAGGCCGAAGTGAAGGAGGCGCGGAAATAGTATGGACTGGAGACAGTTGTGGGATATCGCCTCCGCGCCTGACAACGTGCCCATCGTCGCGCTAATTCCCCTGCTTGCTTTCTACATATATCTCGCCTGGAAGCAGGCGCACGCCAATGATCAACTAATCGCACAACTGGAAGCCGATCCCGCACTCGCCAAGACGCATCATCGGAAGACCTGGCCGTGGCAAGCGGGGTGGCAAAAAGAGATTCACGTGTGGCCGTTTTTGCTGCGCGTCGAATTTCTGGCGGCGATTATCGTCACCCTGATTCTGATGGTGTGGTCGATCACCCTCAATGCGCCGCTGGAAGAGCCGGCCAATCCGAACTTGACGATGAATCCTGCGAAAGCGCCGTGGTATTTTCTGGGCCTCCAGGAAATGCTGGTCTATTTCGATCCGTGGATCGCGGGCGTGGTGATGCCGACGCTGATCATTATCGGGCTGATGGTGATTCCTTATATCGACACGAATCCGCTGGGCAGCGGCTACTACACGTGGAAGCAACGGAAGTTCGCGATCGGAACTTTCCTGTTCGGCTTCATCATTCTTTGGGTGTCGATGATCTTGATCGGGACTTTCATTCGCGGTCCTGGGTGGCAATGGTTCTGGCCGGGGCAAACCTGGGATCACAATCGCCTGATTTATGAGGTGAACCGTGATTTACCCGACATTTTCGGAATCACGTCGAATTGGGTCAAGGGAATTTTCGGCGCGATTGTGGTCGGCGGTTTCTATGCGATCGGTGGATTTATCCTGCACGCGTTCTTCCGCCGCCATAATCCGAAAGACTACAAACGCATGAGCCTGTTGCAGTACTCGATCATGATGTTTTTTGTGCTTACGATGTTTGCGCTGCCCATCAAGATGGCGTTGCGGCATTTGTTTCACATCAAGTACGTGTGGATTACGCCGTGGTTCAACGTGTAGTGTCTGTGTGCAGTATTAGCGGTCGCGCGGACCAGTGTGTCCGCGCCACACTTGCAAATGCGCGAGTTCCAGGAGGAAGTGGTGCCCGAAAAGCCCGTCCCCGAAAATGATCCGCTAGTTCAGAAATCGCTTGCGACCTGGTACGTCGTGACGATGGTTCTCCTCATGGCATCGCTGTTCTGGGCTTTATGGGATGAGGCTTTCGGGCAGCGTCCTTGGAAGGCTTATCAGCATGAGTGGGTCCAACGCTATTCCGCATTTCTCAAGACCGCCCGTTCTTCGTCGGCGGCATCCGAAAAGGAAGTTGAAAGCAACAGCGATTACCTGAAACTCAAGAAAGACTACGAGCAGGCATTCGAGGCGGCTGCCCCTCGCACAAAAGAGATCAATGAACAGTTGCACGTTCTGAGCGCAAAGATCCTTGCCGTTCAGAATGTATTCACCGACCGGCGCGCCTACGTCAACGCCTTGACCTACAACATCGAGACCACCCAGAGCGCGTCCTCAAAGCAAAGCAAACTCACAGATCTGGCGAGCTATAAAAAGGAAACAGCGGTCGTCGAATATCCCGACGGCAGCAAGGCGAGCTACACCTTCCCGCAGCTCGAAGAGACGTACAACGACCTGAAAGCGCAACGCACCGCCCTCAGCGCCGAACTCGGCGAGGTGATCAAGCCGGTTAGTGAACGGAAGACGAAGCTCGATGGCTACATCACCGAGCACATGGTCGACCTCACTCCTACGCAGATTCGCGGTTTGCAGGACAAGACCGAAGCGTGGGATCCCATCATCATGCAAATCAACGTGGCCGATGCCAACATCGTCGATCGCTGTGAGTCTTGCCACATGGGCATTCGCGAACCGGTGAAGCTGACTGCGGCGTCGATGGCAGCTCCGGGGCAACTCCCGGACAAATATGCGCGCTCCTTTACGAGTCACCCCGAACCACAACTCTTGAAGACGCATGATCCGGACAAGTTCGGTTGCACGCCGTGTCATCAGGGCAACGGCCGTGCGACCACGAGCGTCGAGAAGGCGCATGGAACATACGAGCACTGGCTCTGGCCGATGTTCCCGAAGCCGAATGTCGAAGCCGGTTGCCAGACCTGCCATGCGGCCGACATGGTGCTGGTCAGCGGCGACGTGGGCTGGACGATCTCCCAGGGCAAGGACTTGTATCGGCAGCGCGGCTGCGTGGGCTGTCACCGATATGAGGGGTATGACAAGGAGCCGGAAGATATCAACTCCGTCGCGCAGCAGATCAAGCAGATGGAGACGGAGAAGAAAGACAACCTGAAGCAGGCAACGTATCTGATGAAGCAGGCCGACGCCGCGCAGACGAATGCGGAAGCGAACCAGCTAAACGATAAGGCTGTGGCCCTCCGAGTTGAGAACAGCAAACTGGATTTGCGCATCGTTCAACTCGACGAAACCACCAAGAGCCTTCTCCAGGATGTTAAGAAGGTCGGGCCCAACCTGAAGGACATACGGTTAAAGCTCAACAAGAACTGGATTCCGGTTTGGTTGAAAAAGCCGACGGATTTTCGTCCCACCACCCGCATGCCGAATTTCCGATTGAGCGACGATCAGATCAAGGCGATTTCGGCGTACCTCTGGCAGTCTGCTTTAACCGATGAGCCAGTCAAACAGAAGCCAGGAGATGCTGGACACGGCAAGGAACTGTTTGAGACGCGCGGTTGCCTCGGGTGCCATTCGATTGAGGAAGGCGATCAGATGGTCGGCGGCACGTTCGCCGCCAATCTGACCCGCGAGGGCGAGAAGGCCAACTACGATTACCTCGTCCGTTGGGTGCACAACGCCCGACAGCGTACCCGCCCGTATTGTTTGTACGAGAAGAAGGATATTGGACCGGAGGATTACGCGAAGAAGGGATTACCGTTTGTTTTCGATCTGCAACACAGCAAGTGCCCGAACGATGGGCACGAGTTACAGGTCCAGAATATGACGGTTATGCCCAGTTTGAGGCTGTCGGACGACGACGCGCGAGATGTTGCTTCTTATCTCATTACGCTGAAGAAAAAAGATCCCAGTTCCTATCCCGACGCCTCGTCTTTTATGGACGATCCGAAGCTGAAGGCGGAAGGGAAGCACTGGATTCAGCACTACGGTTGCGCAGGATGCCACGAGATTGCGGGCCTTGAAGATGAAGGACGAATTGGAACCGAGCTCACCTTTGAAGGCAGCAAGCCGATCGAGCGCCTGGACTTCGCGCTTCTGACGGAAATGGCGCAGCGTGGGACCGGCGAACCGATCAAAAATGAAGAGGATCGCTCCCGGCTGCCGGAGGGACCGGCAAGGGCTCCATGGTATTCGCATCTCGGCTTTTTTGAGCACAAACTCGCCGAGCCGAATGTTTGGGATCAGGGCAAGATCAAATCGGAAACGGACAAGCTCCGCATGCCCAATCCGCATTTGCAGCCGGAGCAAATCCGCGCGCTGACCACGTTCCTCATGGGCAGCCAGGAGAGCGCTCTTCCGGCGTCGTATCAGTATCGTCCGGAGGACTATCGCCGCGATATTCAGGAAGGCTGGTGGGTGGTAAAGAAGTACAACTGCATGGGATGTCACCAGTTTATTTCCGGCCAGCAGACGGCGCTGATGGGGATGAAGCATTATCAGGAGTATCCCGAGCAGCTTCCGCCCAAACTTTTGACTGAAGGCGCGCGCGTTGATCCTGAGTGGCTGCTGCATTTCCTGTCGAATCCAGCGCTCAGCGAGACGGACACCAATCGCGATGGCGTGCGTTCCTATCTCCAAATAAGAATGCCAACCTTCAGCTTCTCAGACAACGAACTGGGCAAATTGGTGCGCTTCTTTGAGGCGCTGTCGCGGCAGCCGTTCCCGTATATTCCCGAAACGAATACGACGTTGACGGCGAAGGAAACGGATATGGCGCGCAGCTTGTTCTCAAGCACGGCTGCTCCTTGCCTGAAGTGCCATGCCACGGGTGATCCGGCGCATGACAAGCACGCGACCGCGCCCAACTTCTTGTTGGCCCGCGGGCGTCTGAAGCCGGACTGGATGGAGCGCTGGATCATCGATCCGCAAGCGATCAGTCCGGGAACGTCGATGCCTTCAGGGCTCTTCAAGCGCGAGAACGATCACTGGGTGTTTGCGGGTCCTACTCCACCCTCGTTCGCGGGCTACGATAAGGATCAGACTCGCTTGCTGGTGAATTACATTCTGCAACTTACTCCCGAAGAGCAGCGGCGCGTGCAGGGAGAAATGGGCCGCAATCAGGCCGGCAGCAAGGCTTCGTCGCGTGGCAAGCAGTCGACAAACCTTCGGAGGAATGGTCCGCTTAATTACGGGCAGCCGATACGCGGCGGTCAGTGAGCGGTAGAATGTGAACGAGATATCGTCTCAATCATTTAAGTTGCTAACTTCGAGATCAAATTTCACGAAAGGTGCATTGAAATCATGAACCGGAAACTGTGGGTGGTTTTTCTTGGCCTGTGCGCGCTCGTCGGCCTGGGCCTCGTGCTGCTGACTGGTTGCAGCAAGAAGTCGAACGAAGAATCGAATGCCGCGCCGGCCGGCGGAACTATGTCCGCGCCCGCGCCGGCGGCTACGCCGATTGACCCCGCGACGGTGGCCACGGTGAGCGGAACCGTCACTTTCACGGGCGCCGCGCCCAAGATGGCGAAGATCGACATGACCCAGGATCCTGCCTGCAAGGGCGTGAACATGGCCGAGAACGTGGTCGATGACGGCGGCAAACTGGCCAATGTATTCGTCTATGTCAAGGATGGTTTGGGAACGCGGACGTTTGAGGTTCCCACCACGCCGGTGGAGATCGATCAGAGCGGCTGCAAATATCATCCGCATGTTCTCGGCGTGATGGCTGGGCAGACGATCAAGATCGTCAACAGCGATCCGACCACGCACAACATTCATCCGACTCCGGCCGACAATCGCGAGTGGAACGAGTCGCAGCCTCCGCAGGCTCCGGCGCTCGAAAAATCGTTCGCGCGCGAAGAGATCATGCTGCCGGTGAAGTGTAATCAGCATCCGTGGATGAAGATGTATGTCAACGTGGTGAAGAATCCGTTTTATGCGGTCACTGGTCCGGACGGCAAGTTCGAGATTAAGGGACTTCCTCCCGGAGACTATACGATTGCATTCGTGCAGGAAAAGCTGGGCACGCAGGAGCAGAAAGTTACGCTAGGTCCAAAGGACAGCAAGACAGTCGATGCCAGCTTTAAGGCTGAGTAATTTTTCGTGAATGCCTGCTGTGAGAAGCTGGTTGAGGGCTGGCGCGGACACGAATGTCCGGGCCACACATCAATCTCATACAAGCGGGGCTGAGGAGGGCGGTTGGTCACGATGATGCTGTTGATTTCCATTGTCCTCGGAATCGTGCCGTGGTTGGGTATTGCGTGGACGGTCGAGACGGGCACGGTTAAGACCCAGGATGGCTTGTTCATGAGCCTGATTCTGCTCACTCTTTCGGGCGTATTTTTTCTAAACGCCTTTTGGGAATTGCGCGACAAGGGCGCGCTGGCATTCCTGCATAAAAAGAAAAATGCGGCACCTGCGACCGCCAAAACAGCGGCTCCGGCGGCTGCAAAAGCGGCGGCTCCCGCAACGGCTTCGAAAGCCATTCCCACAGCCGCTTCTGAGAGTAAAGAGGCGTAGTCTCAAGGAAGTGGACTAGTTTTGATGGCTACGCAACCAGTCTCGACGACAACAGCTGACGTCACCGTTAGAGAGAATCCGTCCCAAAAAAATCCCCGGCCGCGGATGTCGACTCGCAACCGTCTGCTCTTTTTCCTGACAGCATGGTTGCTCGTTCTCATGCCATTTTTGTTTTGGTGGAGCACCTGGTTTGGACGCCCGCTCAAGCCCAGGGAGTTGAACGAGTATCTCAACGACAGCGCGCATCCGCGGCATATTCAACACGCCATCGTGCAACTCGGGCAGCGTATGAGCCAGCACGATGCGAGCGCCGCCCAGTGGTATGGCGACCTGGTTCGGCTCGCGACGAATCCACGGGAAGAAGTTCGCAGCACGGATGCATGGGTGATGGGTCAGGATACCGCCGGGCCCGGTTTTCACGAAGCGCTCTTGAAGATGCTGGGCGATCCTTCGACGGTCGTTCGCGGAAACGCCGCGTTATCCTTGGTCCGCTTCGGCGATAGTTCGGGACACGCGCAGATTGTCTCTCTTTTGCAGCCGGTCGTGATTACGACGGTTTCGGCTGGTCGAGTAATCGATACCGCGACCGTCGGTACGGCAATTCACGAGGGCGGACTAATCGCTAAGCTCCAGGGCAAGGACAGCCAGATTCATGAGCTGCGTTCGCCAATAACGGGGCGCGTGCGGCTCGCTACTGCGACCGGATCGAATTTGGCGGCGGGCGCTTCGATTGCTACGGTTGATCCTGGGGAAGAGCAGGTTTGGGAGGCGCTGCGCGCTTTGTATCTGATTGGGCAGCTGGATGATTTGCCGGCCATTCGTCCTTATGAGCGCGAGTTGCCGGAAGTGTCAGATCGGGTGCGAGTGCAGGCGGCGGACACGGAGCGGGCGATTAACGCCAGGGCCAGCAAATAACTTCCGAGTACCAAACCTAGTAGCTCATCGGGCCGACGGCTTTTTCTACCTCGGTAATGTCCACCATGACGATGGCGTCCCAGGGGCAGCCGTCTAAGAAGGAGCCTTCGGGGCCTTTGCTTACGCACTTCTTGCAGCCGATGCAGAGGATGGGGTCGACTTCAATGCGCCCGAATGGCGGATGGTCATCGTCGGGAATCCAGAACATGCAGTCTTCTACCGGGCAGTATTCGACGCAGGCGGGTGAACCGGCGCAGCCTGTGCAGCACTCGGTGATTACGGCTAGTTCTTTAGGTTTCTTTTTGCGGACCGTGGTTAGACCTTTTGAGCGCGGTTCGAACTTCAGTTCGTCCGGCACCATCCCGACTTGCTTTGTATCCGATCCGGTTGGCATTGACGGGATTATAGCGTGAATTTGGGCGTTTGCAGCGGGATTTATCGTTGCTTCCAGACGCGATTTTCACGGAGCCCGCCAAGAACTCGAACCGCGTAGTTCGCCGAAAAGAGCGCCGAGGACGCCGAGAAATCACCTGCTCGACTTCCAGCATCGGTTCCGCACGGGCAGGCGCCCGTGCCCCCATTTACCGCCAGAGCCGGGTGGTGTAGTCGGCCATGCTTAGGGACAGGAGGAGGAACAGGAAGAAGACTGCGCTCGCGATGACCATACCGGTTAGTTTTTCGTGCGTGTACTTTACGTGCATGAAGAAAAGTACGACCAACGTCGCTTTCAAAGTGGCAATCGAAAGCGCCACGATGGTGTTGAACGGGCCCATGTCGATAAAGGCCACGCCCGCCGTCAGGCCGGTGCAGATCAGGAGCGCGATCCAGATCGCGACCGACAAGCCGATGCTGGAAATGTGCTCGTGGGGCGAATCGTCTTGCGTCGTGGCGACTTGTGGGATAGCGGAGTCAGTCATTTGGCACCTGAAAACGTCAGCGGCTAAAGCCGCAGATCTATACAGCGTTTATCGCAGCCCTGAAGGGGCTGCGCCACCCCAAACCAACTCACCTGTGGCGGTCGATCAGATAGAACAATGGAAAAAGATAAATCCAGACAACGTCGACGAAATGCCAGTACAGGCCTGCGTTTTCGATAGGCGTATAGTAATTGGCCGAGTATTTTCCGCGCCAGGACCAGAAAGCCAGCGTGCTGAAAAGGCCGATGCCGACAATCATGTGCAGGGCGTGCATTCCGGTCATCACGAAGTAGAGCGAAAAATAAATTTCGGCGTGACGCGGGTCTACCTGCTGGTCGGGATGGCTCGGAATCGTGCCATGGTAGGCGAAAGACGGGCCGGGGACGTGGTGATCCTCGAACTTCTGGGTGTATTCCATTCCTTTGATGCCCAGGAATACCAAGCCCAACACGATGGTCAGGAGGAGCCATCCGGTCAGAGCTTTGCGTTTGCCGAGTTGCGCCGCCCGCACCGCGAGCACTACCGTGAGGCTAGAGCAGATCAGGACGGCTGTGTTAATCGTGCCGTCCCAAATGTTGAGGGTCTGGCTGGCGGAGCCGAAGTCACCGAAATATTTGTAGCGGTACACCAGATAGGTGCAGAACATTCCGCCGAAGAACATTACCTCCTGCGCCAGAAATACCCACATGCCCAGGCTGGCCGAATTCTTCTGCTGCTCCTTGGTGGCGAAGTGATGCTGCAGAGCGGGGTTGTGCTCGTCCTCCTGGTCGATTACCGCCGCTTGATTAGTGGCCAACGGAAACCTCCTGCTTCTCGGGAATCGGGCCCAGCTCGTCATAGTTGTAGGCTTCCCATGTCACGACCGGCTCTTCTTCAAAGTTGGAGGTCGGAGGCGGCGACGGAATCTTCCACTCAAGTCCGGCGGCGTTCCACGGATTGGCGGGCGCGATCGGACCGTAGCGCATCGACCAGACGAAGTAGACCATGGGCAAGAGATAGCCGACGGCCAGCACGGTTGCCCCAGCGGTCGAGAGAACGTTGAGTATCTGGAATTCGGGCGGATAGGCGTGATAGCGGCGCGGCATTCCCATGTAGCCGAGGAGGAACTGCGGGAAGAAGGTCAGGTTGAAACCGATGAAAACGATGAGCGCGGCTAACTTGCCCCAGAATTCGGGATACATGCGGCCGGAAATTTTTGGCCACCAGAAGTGCATTCCGCCGAGATAGGCAACCACCATGCCTCCCACCATTACATAGTGGAAGTGGGCGACTACGAAGTAGGTGTCGGTGACGTGTACGTCGATGCCCAGGCAGGCAAGGAACAGGCCGGTGAGTCCGCCAATGGTGAACAAGCCAATAAAGCCAAAGGCGTAGAGCATCGGCGTCTGATAGGTGATCGAGCCCTTATACATGGTTGCGGTCCAGTTAAAGACTTTGACCGCCGAGGGCACGGCGACGAAGTAGCTCAGCAGTGAAAAGATCAACGCCGAATAGACGGAGATTCCGGCGACGAACATGTGATGCGCCCAGACCAGGAAGCCGAGGACAGCGATGGCGAGGACGGCCATGGCCATGGCCTGGTATCCGAAGATGCGCTTTCGGCTGAAGCAGCAGACGATTTCGCTCACGATGCCCATGCCGGGCAGGATCATGATGTAGACGGCCGGGTGCGAATAGAACCAGAAAAGATGCTGGAAGAGAAGCGGGTCGCCTCCGAGCTGCGGATTGAAAATGCCTAGATGAAAGAGCCGCTCGAGCGCGACCAGCACGAGCGTGATGGCGACGACCGGCGTGCCCAGCACCTGGATGATGCTGGTGGCATAGTGCGACCAGACGAAGAGTGGCAGGCGGTTCCACGTCATGCCTGGTGCTCGCATGCGGTGGATGGTGACGATGAAATTCAGCCCGGTGAGAATGGAAGAAAAGCCCGCCAGGAAGATGCCGAAAATGGCCGTGATCACGTGAGTGTTCGCGAACTCGGTGCTGAGAGGTGTGTAGAATGTCCAGCCCGTGTCGACGCCGCCGGCCAGGATGGTGTAGACCATCAGCAAGCCGCCGCCAATGTAGAAATACCAGCTCAGCAGGTTGATGCGCGGGAAGGCGAGATCTTTCGCGCCGATCATGATCGGGATCAGGAAGTTGCCGAGCACGGCGGGCACGGCGGGGATGAGAAAGAAGAAAACCATCACCTGGCCGTGCATAGTGAAGAGTTTGTTGTAGGTGTCGGATTGAACGAGATCGCCCGCCGGGGTGAGGAGTTCAAGGCGGATGAGCATCGCGAAGATGCCGCCGATGAAAAAGAAGAACGTAACGCTGAGCAAATACAGCATCGCGATGCGCTTGTGGTCCCGGGTGAGGAGCCACGACTTGAATCCGTAGCCGGCGTTCAGGTAGCTTTCGCGTTCTCCCAATTCGACTGGTGCTGCGGTTGCCATGTTCGTCACCTATACCAAGACTAAGTTACTTAGCTGACGCCGCCATGCCGGCGGCGTTGGTTGTCTGGGCTTGAGTCTGGGGCATTTCCTGCTGGCCCAGCGACTTCACGTAGGCCACCAGCTCGTTCAGCTGGTCGTCGCTGATTTGACCTTGCAGCGTGGGCATGATCGGGCGGAAGCCCCTCACGACCTTTGCATTCGGCTCCATGATCGACTCGCGAATGTAATTGTCGTCGGCGATTACGGTGCGGCCGTCCTCGAGTTCGACCGGCCGGTTGTAAATGCCCGCGAGGCTGGGGCCGCGACCCGGCGTGTCGGCGCGATGGCACATTACGCAGCCCAGATCGCTGAACAATTTTGCGCCCGTGTCGGTCATCGGTTGATTGCCGCCGCCGGTGGTCAGCCAGGCCTGATAGTCACGCGGGTCCATGACTACCACCCAGCCAATCATGCCCGAGTGCTCGGTTCCACAATATTCCGCGCAGAATAAGTGGTATCTGCCGGGCTTGGTGGCGCGAAACCACTCGGTCGTGTAGCGGCCGGGGAGCACGTCCTGCTTGATGCGGAAGGCTGGGATGTAGAAGCTGTGGATGACATCTTGCGAGGTCATGATCATTTTGACATCGCGGCCGACTGGCACGTGGAGCTCGTTGATTTCGCGCTGGCCTCCGGCGTGCTCGAACTTCCACATCCACTGTTTGGCGACGGTGTAGACCTCGGTCGCGTCCTGCGGCGGCGTGCGTTCCTGGAAAAATATAACTGCGCCCCAGACGAAAAATGCCAGGAAGATTCCGAAGGGGATCGTGGACCAGGTGATTTCGAGAATCTTCGAACCTTCAATCTGCTCGGGTTTCACACCTGGGCGCTTGCGGTACCGGACGGCGAAAAAGACCAGCGTCACGAAGATCAGCACCGTCATGATGACAGAGACCATGACGAGGAAAATGTAGAGCGCGTCCACATGCGAGGCATTGGTGGAGGCGGCGACCGGCCAAAATGGTAGGCGTGAAAACATAGTTAACTTACTCTTAATGCTCCATGGCGATGGTTCGGCCCGCGGCGAAACAGGACGATGAACAGCGTTCCCAGACACAGCAGAGTGGCGATGCCCGCCAGGCGCAGAATGCGGACGATGGTCGCGCTGTACTTACCTTTTGAAGGATCGTAGTGATAGCAGTAAAGTAGAACCTCGTCCACTACGTTTCCGATTTTTTCCTGCGAGGCGTCGACCAGCGCGAGCCGGAGATCTTTCGGCGGATAATCGATCCCGTAGTAGTACTGCGCGATCTTGCCTTGCGGCGTCAACACCATGATGGCGGTGGAGTGCGCGAATTGCTGCGTCCTAGTGTCGTATTGATATTCGAACCCGGAGGCTTTGGCAATTTTGTCGATGGCGTCCTGCTTGCCGACCAGGAAGTGCCAGCCTTGGTCGGCGCCGGCGCGGTTATATCGCTTCAGGATTTCAGCTTTCTTTTGCGCGGCGGCGGCGGGAGTATCTTTGGGATCGAAGCTGACGGTGATGACGTCGAATTCCTTGCCTACGTCGAACTTCAGGACGCGGAGTGCGCTCTCAAGACCGTTGAGTTCTTCACCGCAAAGCATCGGGCAGGTAAAGTAGACCAGATTCAGGATCATCGGCTTCTTGCCGAAGTAGTCGCCAAGACGGACCTGGCGGCCTGAGGCGTCGGTGAAGGTGAGGTCGGCGGGAATCTGCTCGTTCAGATTTTGCTCGATGCCGACGTGTTGGAGGCCCGGCGGGCGCACGTTGGTCGGCGGCGAAATAATGCCTTGGGACATGGGCTGACTCCACGCGACGCCAGCGAGCAGAGCCAGGCCGAAGAATGTGGTCAAGAGCTTCATCGAAATAGAATTTACGACTTCCTTACTGCGCACTGCTGCCTTCCTTTCGCGGCTGTTCCTGCCCTTTTTCTTGCGAGCGGACCGGCAGGCCGCGCTGCACGATTAAATCCATGGCGCGGTCGATCGGAATTTGCACGATTCCTTTGTCTTTGTCCACCCAGTTGTAGGTTGCGAGCGTGCGGTCTTGGTTTTCGATGAAATCGCGCAGCTCCGTGCGCTCGCTTTTCTCGAGACGCGGCTCCGGAAACGCTTTCGTGTCCGCATCGGTAACGGTGCGGGTATCGGCTTCGGGCGCCACCATGGGACTCATCGTGGCCTGGTTCGCATGATTGTACGAGTCAAGGACGCGATACATTTCGAAAACGATGACATAAAGAACGCCCAGGGACACGATCAGAGCTAACAAGAAATAAATGATCGCGCGGGGGCTGAGGTCCTCGTGTTCAAAGGAGCCATGAGCGCCCACGTCGTGATTGCGGATGGGCTCGTTACTCATGAGCGGCCTCCAGCACGTCTTGCGCAGTCGCATCGTATGCGGGGACCAGAGGCACAGAACTCAGGTTGCGGCAGAAATACCACATCCAGATTCCGCCCATCGCGAATGGAATGACGAGGTCGGCGAGCGTGACCGTGAAAGTCTTGGAGAAGCTTGGCTCGATGTGCCAGAACAGGTCGATGTAGTGGGCGACCAGCATCCAGGTGGCAATCCAGACGAGGCGCGTTACGTCGCGTTTGATGGGGCGGAAGAGCAGAAAGAAAAACGGCACGAAGAAATGGAAGATGACGAGGAACAGGCCGACAAATCCCCAGCCGCCGTGCAGACGGCGGAAGAACCACGTGATTTCGTCAGGCAGGTTTCCAGCCCAGATGATCAGCCATTGTGAGAACGAGAAGTATGCCCACACCATGATGAACGCCAGCATGAAATTGCCGTGATCATGGACGTAGTTGGGTTTGAGCAGGGTCTTCATCGGCTCGTAGTTGAACAGGATGCGCTCGATGACAATGGCCAACGCGAGGGCTGAGATCAGTTGCCCGGCCAGAAAGATGAGGCCGTAGATGGTTGAAATCCAGCTCGGGTCAAGTGACATGACCCAGTCGATCGTCGCGAACGAGATAGTGAACGCATAAAGAATGATGCCGGGAGCGCTGACCATTTTGAAGCGACTGCTGGTATCGGCGAACGGCGGCTTGTTGTGCTCGAAGGAAAATTTGCTGAGCAGATATTGCAGCAGGAACCAGATGGCAAAATAAACGATGGCGCGAATGATGAAGCCGCGGTAGTTCAGGTAGTCGTGCAGGATGAAGGGATGTTTTTCTAAATGCTCTCGGATAGCGGGATTCGCAATCGAGTCCGTCGGCATCGCCCACGGATAGAGCCTCGGCACTGCGAATATTGCGTAGGGAATAAACAGCAGAATCATCAGCGGGATGGTGCGCATGGACGCGCCCAGCACACGGCGGATCACGGTACCCCATCCGCCGCCCGTCATGTGGCGGACCATCACGATCGCCATGGAGCCGAGCGCCACGCCGAGCCAGTCCATGTAGGAGACGAGGTAGCCGCGGAAGAACTCGGTAGGATTCGTAAACGCGATGTAGAGCGCGATCAGCGTTGCGATGCCGCCAATCATGAGCGACCGCTGGCCGATGGTCTTGATGATGGGCGGGGTCGAAAGATCGAGATTCGGCGGATTCGGGACTCGGGGTGCCGCGCTCATTCCGATTCCCCCTTCCCGGATTTCGTGGGCATTATTTCTGGCAGGGTCGCGCCGGTTCCGGGCTCGACAAATTCTGGAGACTTCGACGGGATGCTTTGCCCTTGCGGAACGTCGGCCATAGTGGCGTTCTGGCTCAACTGCAAAGCGCGAATATAGGCTGCGATGCACCAGCGGTCGCGCGGTGAGACCTGCGCGGAATAATCTTGCATGATGCCGTAGCCGTTCGTCATCACATCGAAGAAATAACCGATCGGCGCTTTCATCAGGCGGTCGATGTGGTAGGAAGGAGGCTTCTTCGGGAAACCGCGCGATGGGACAATGCCGTTGCCGTCTCCAAGGCGCGAATGGCAGGGCGAGCAGTAAATGTTGAAGCGCTCTTGGCCGCGGTTCATGACTTCTTTTGTGACCGGGAACGGCATGTACTCGCCTGGGGTGCTGCCAATTTTGCCGGTATAGAAATAGGTGTCGGCGCGCTCGTCGCCGCGGGCCACGGTGCCGTCGACCAGCGGACGGGCGGCTCGCTGGTCTACAAAGAAGTCGCTCTTGGCGAGCGGGTTGTAGCGCGGCTGGATGTGCATATCGAGACGGCAGCCGACGGTGCTCATCACCGCCAATAAAACAAGGGGGACGCATTTTCGGGGCGACAGCTTCATGTCAGCTCGGCACCTCCGAAATCGATTGCGGCTCCAGGCTCTCGAGGAATTTTCGCGTTCCTTGCGCGTCGTATTTGGGATCGGTGGAAAACACGATCAGAAAGAAACGGTCTTTGGTTGCGAAGGCGAAGCGCGGAACATTGAAGACCGGATGGTAGGGCATGGGAAGGCCGTTGAGCGCCAGCATGCCGAAGACCGCAAAAATCGCGCCAAACAAAATCGTCATTTCAAAGGTCACGATGATGAACGCTGGCCACGAATGATAGGGGCGTCCGCCAACATTGGTCGGATAGCTGATCACGGCGATGTAGTACTGCATCAGGTAGCCGGTGAGGCCGCCGGTAATGGCGCCGATCAGCGTAACCAGCGGAACGTAATTTTTGTGGAAGCCGATTGCTTCGGCTAGCTCTTCGACCGGGAACGGGCTATAGGCGTCGATCTTGCGATAGCCGGCTTCATGCGTGCGGCGAGCCGCGTCGACCAGGGCTTGTGCCGAGTCGAACTCTGCCATCGTGCCGTAGATGGGAAGCATCTTCATTCGGGCTTCACCTCGGCTTCCGGCAGCAGCGTACGCAATTCAAAGATAGAAATCATCGGGAGAATGCGCACGAACAGGAACATGGCCGCCAGGAACATTCCGATGGTTCCGGCGAAGGTCATCCAGTCCCAGCGCGTCGGGTAGTACATGCCCCACGAGGACGGCAGGAAGTCGCGCGTCAGGCTGATGACAATGATGACGAAACGCTCGAGCCACATGCCGACCAGGATGATGAGTGAAATGAAGAAGAGATATACAGGCTTGGTGCGCATCTTGCGAATCCACAGCAATTGCGGCGCGGCCAGATTGCAGATGAGCAGCGAGTAATACCAGAACGCGTAGGGTCCGTGGAGGCGATTCCAGAGCAGAGTCTGATCGTAGCGATTGCCGCCGTACCAGCCCATGAAGGCTTCGATCCCGTAGCCGTAGGCGACGATCCATCCGGTCGCCAGCATAACTTTCGCAGAGTTCTGCAAGTGGCGGTCGGTAATGAAATCTTCCAGGCCGTAAATTTTGCGGATCGGGATGGCCAGCATCAGCACCATGGCGAAGCCGGAGTAAATGGCGCCGGCGACGAAGTAGGGCGGAAAGATCGTCGTGTGCCAGCCGGGAACGATGCCGACCGCGAAATCGAAGCTGACCACGGTATGTACGGAGAGCACCAGCGGCGTGGCCAGACCGGCGAGCAGCAGGTACGCCATCTCATAGCGCGCCCAGTGGCGAGCGGAGCCGCGCCATCCCATGGCAAACAGGCCGTAAATCATCCGCAGGTATTTATTGTCGGAGCGGTCGCGCAAGGTGGCGAGATCGGGAATCAGTCCGACGAACCAGAACATCAGAGACACGGTGAAGTAGGTCGAGACCGCGAACACGTCCCAGATGAGCGGGCTGCGGAATTGCGGCCAGTACCGCATCGTATTCGGGTAGGGGAACATCCAGTAATCGAGCCACGGGCGGCCAGTGTGGACGCCGGGGAAAACTCCGGCGCAGGCGACGGCAAAGAGCGTCATGGCTTCGGCGAAGCGGTTGATCGAGTTGCGCCAGGACTGTCGCAATAACAAAAGGATGGCAGAGATAAGCGTGCCGGCGTGGCCGATACCGATCCACCAGACGAAATTGATGATGGCAAATCCCCAGCCGATGGGAATATTGATGCCCCAGATCCCGACGCCGCGCAGAAACAGGTAGCCGAGCGCATAGAGCAACATCATGGTGAGCATGAACATTGCGGCGAAGCCGACAATCCAGCCATTCGTAGTCGGCCGGGTCAGCACGATGGAACTGATCTTGTCAGTCACCGTGGCGAAGGTATGTCCGGGCTCGATTACGGGAGCCGTCTTGCTCGCCAGTGTCGATTCGTCGAGATCTGCCATGTCTTAAATAGTTCTATGTTTCAAGTTCCGGATTCGGATTGCGAATTTCCGCCAGATACGTGGTTCGGGGCCGGGTGTTGAGGTCGGCCAGCAGCCCGTAATTGCGGTCGAGCGCTTTAAGCTTTGCAACCCGGCTAGTTGGGTCATTAATGTTGCCGAATACGATCGCGTTGGCCGGGCACGACTGCTGGCACGCGGTCTGCAACGTCCCGTCTTCGATATGGAACGGGCGATTCTCGCGCACCGCGGCGGTTTCAGCGTCGATGCGGTGCTCGCTGATGCGCTGGATGCAATAAGTGCATTTTTCCATCACGCCGCGGCTGCGCACGGTGACGTCGGGATTGCGCATGATTTTATATTGCGGCGTTTCCCAATCCTGAAAGAGCAGGAAGTTAAATCGGCGCACCTTGTACGGGCAGTTGTTTGAGCAATAGCGTGTGCCGATGCAGCGGTTGTAGATCATGTCGTTCAGGCCTTCGCTGCTATGCACGGTTGCCTGTACCGGGCAGACCAGTTCGCAGGGAGCGTTCTCGCACTGCTGGCAAGGCACCGGCTGGAAATACGCGGTGGGATCGTCGCGGTCGCCCTCATAGTAAGCATCGACGCGAATCCAGTGCATGTGCCGGCCGAGCGTTGTCTGTTCTTTCCCGACGACGGCGATATTATTTTCCGACTGGCAGGCGATGATGCAGTTGTTGCACCCGACGCAGGCGTTGAGATCGATGGTCATTCCCCAGGCGTCGGGTGATTTTTTGTAGTCGTAGGGCGGGTAGAGGGTAAGCTCAGCGGGCGGCTCGTCTGCCTTGGCGAACTTTGGGTCTTTGCGGTATTCGGCGAGGGTGGTTTCGCGGACCACGGGACGAGTTGCGCCGTCGCCCGTGTCCATGGTCTGGTAGCCCTGGGTTGAGGCAAGCTGGTAGAAGTCTCCGGTCTTGGTCAGCTTCGCTCCAGTTGCGACCCAGAGTGCGTTCGTTGTGCGCAGCGGATAGGCGTCGAATCCGGCGCCGGTTCCGGCACGGCCCGCGGCGCGGCGCCCGTAGCCGAGATTCACCGTGACGGAATGATCGGGATGGCCGGCTTGAATCCAGACTGGGCCGGTGACCTTGGTGCCATTGAGTTCGAGCGTGACCACGTCCATCGACTTGACGCCTTCGCGCTCGGCCATCTTCGGGCCGATCTGGATGGCGTTGTCCCACGTCAACTTCGAGAGCGGCTTGGGCAGTTCTTGCAGCCAGCCGTTGTTGGAGAATTGGCCGTCGTAGACGGAGGGATCGCGGCGGATGTTTATTTCGAGAGCGTTGGGATCGGAATTTGACGCAGCGGGTCCAGGGATCGACGTCTTTAGCGCGACTGTCTTTTGCGCGAAGGCTGAGCCTTCGATGAATCCGTCGTTCAGCGATTTGCGCCACCATGCCTCGAAGTCCGCGCCTGTGTGCTGCTTCTGCCAATAGGCGCGAACGATGTCGTAGCCGGTCGCGTCCGGCGCGCCCAGCAGCGCCGACATCAGTTCGTGCGCGCTCTTGCCACCATATAAAGGAGCGATGAGGGGCTGAACGATGCTGACCGTGCCGTCGTAGGCGCGGCCGTCGCCCCAGGATTCGAGATAGTGCGCTTCGTTGATATTCCAGTGACAGAGTTGCGCGGTCTCATTCTGGTAGAGGCCGAGGCAAACGCGCATCGCGACTTTCGAGCTCTTGAGCGCGTCGGCGAAGTTGAGATCGGCGGGCGCGTCGTACACCGGATTGCCGCCCATGATGATGAGCAGGTCGACTTTCCCGGCGCTCATGTCGGCGACCAGCTCTTTGATCGATTCGGTTTGATTGATTGGATTCGCGCTGACTGGATCGGTGTAGAAAACAGTTTTGCCCACGTTGCCAAGCGCGGCATTGACCAGATGCCCGATAGCGTGAATCGCGGGTGGCTGATGATCACCGACGATCACAATACTCGAACCCTTGTGGGCAGCTAAATCAGCCGCGACGTGACCGAGATCGCTTCCCGTCCACGTTCCGGCGTTCAGTCCATTAATTCCTAAGCATGAGGCCAAGAACCTGACAACTTGATCGAAGTTCGAAGCTTTTGTTGGAATGCGATGATCCGCCTTCACTCCCGTAGAACTCGGGGTGCTCTCAATCACGTACAGCCGGCTCATCTTCGTTTCTGCGTCGGGATTGCGCCTGCTGGCGAAATCGCGGATGTAGCGCGTGTTTCCGGGGAAGCCGGCGTACAAGAAGTCGGCGTCGAGCGAGACGATGACGTCAGCTTTAGAAAAGTCGTAGCGCGTCTCGACGGGCTGGCCGAAGGCGAGCTTTGCGCCTTCGAGAACGTTGTCGCGATTGATCGGTTCGTAGACATGCCACTTCGCCTGCGGATACATCGCGAGGAACGACTGCATCTGATCTTTGAACGTGGGTGAAGAGATGGTCGGCGTCAGGATGCGAATGCCCGCTCCGCCCAGCGATTTTTGGATGATGAGCGGTCCCTCGATGGCTTTGCCGAACGATGCCCACGAATCGACATCTCCGAGATGAGTGACCGATTGCGCGCGGTCGGGATCGTACATGCCGAGAATCGAGGCCTGCGCGAAAACGTCGGTGCCGCCGAGGCTAGCGGGATGCAGGGCGTTGCCTTCAATTTTTGTGGGACGGCCGAGGTGGCTCTCGACCAGCAGCGGGTTCGCGTATCCGCTGAGCGTAAAGGCCGTGGCGTAAAACTGCGGGCGGCCTGGAATCACCTGCTCGGGCTGCCGAACGTAGGGAACGATCTCCTCGATCGGCATTTTGGTGCAGCCCGTCATACCCGCCATGGCGAGCGATGCGCCCATCAATTGCAGAAAGCCGCGGCGCGAGACGCTATCCACCCACTCCGATGCGCCCTTGGGAAATTCGCGGTGCATCATCTCGCGGAATTCGGGCGAGCCGGCCAGCTCTTCGAGGCTGCGCCAGTACTCGGGGCCCTTGGTCTCGGCGAGTTGCTTCTCAACCGTTGCCCGGTCAAGCTTTTTGCTGGGGCAAACGTCTTCGCGTTTCGATTTGTTGGCTTCTTCCATCATTTATTTCTTCCGGCCGCTCTCTTCTACGTCCGCCTAACGTCTACCGGTGACACGTATTGCAACTGGTAATGTCCTGCACCGTGCGCAGCTGATATTTCCTCGCTAGCACATCGCCCAGCGAATCCTGATCGATAAAGCTCGTGCCATCAACCTGCACCGGCAGCGATGACGTCGGCTGCTGATAGCGCATATTAAAAACCTGGTCGCGCGGGCGCAGATGCTTTTCCGGCGCGCGATGGCATTCGAGGCACCACTCCATTTGCAGCGACGCCTCCTGATACATCAGCGGCATCTTGTCGACCGGCCCGTGGCAATCGTTGCACCCGATTCCTTTGGTGATGTGAATGCTGTGATTGAAATAAACGAAATCGGGAAGTTGATTCACGCGCGACCACTGGATCGACTCGCCGCTGCGATAGCTGGCGCGCACCGGTTCGAGCATGGCGGCGTTGGTCCAGATCTGCGAATGGCAGTTCATGCAGGTCTTGGTCGGCGGAATGCCGGCGAAGCTGGAAGTCTCAACCGAGGTGTGGCAGTAGCGGCAGTCGATGCCGAGGCCGGTAACGTGGTGCTGATGACTGAAAGGCACAGGCTGCGATTTGCGCACGCCGGCATAGGTGATGTAAGGCGAGCGTTGCAGTTCATTCAGGAGCAGGAAGAGCGCAGCCACCACGAAGACCGCACCAAACAGTGAGGCCCTCGACATTGCATTCGTGCTGCGCTGGAAGATCTGCATTGAATGCCGGTTGAATATGCGGGAGCGGTTGCACGGCTACCCGGTTTACCAACGAATGAAAACCAACTAAGGCAAAGGGATTCTCGCGAACCGGTTTTGTGATGTGATCTGCGTCACTTGGTTATGTGACCTGCACTTAAAACATGTGAGTATAACAGCTAGTCGGCATTTGAAAACAGGTTAGGATGCGTTTTCTTTGCGGAAATTCTCATTCCAGTTCGCGGCCGTGCAAGATTCACTGAAGATTCACCCGATGTGACGCCCGTCACATTATTGGCAAGCAAAAGTTTAGGCGAACAAGTCAGCGTAAATTCATGACCAGCAGCTTCGGTTCGGTCATGTCCTGAATCGCATCGCGCAGCCCCTCGCGCCCGAGACCGGAGTCCTTGACGCCCCCGTAGGGCATGTGATCGATGCGGAAGGTGGGGACGTCGCCGGCTATCAGTCCTCCTACTTCCAGCTCCTCGTAGGCATCGAAAATCAACTTGGCATCGCGCGTGAACAATCCTGCCTGTAGCCCGTAGGGGGAATTGTTGACCTGCTTGAGCGCGCTGGCGAAATCGGTGTAGGGCTCGACCGTGACGACCGGCGCGAAGATTTCCTGGCAGTTGACCTTCATGTTCGGCTTGGTATTGGTGAGCACCGTCGGCTCGAACATGGAGCCCTTGTGATGCCCTCCGCACAGGAGGCGCGCGCCGCCGCGCACCGCCTCCTGCACCCAGTCCTCGGCGCGGATCGCATCGCTCTCACGGATGAGCGGGCCCACGTCGGTCGACTCGTCGAGCGGGTCGCCGGACTTTAGCTTGCCGACGCCATCGAGCAGGAGTTCGATAAATTTCCCGCAGACCGATTGCTCGACCAGAATGCGCTGCACGGAAATGCAAGTCTGGCCCGCGTACGAAAAGCCTCCAGTAACGCAGCGGCCCGCGGCATAAGCAAGGTCGGCATCGCTATGCACGATGACGCCGGCATTTCCCCCAAGTTCGAGCACGACTTTTTTCTTCCCTGCATTATTTTTGATAGCCCAGCCCACGGCCGCGCTACCCGTGAAGCTGATGAGCTTGATGCGCTCATCGGTGACGAGCAATCCGGCGTCTTCGTTTGAGAGGGGCAAAACATTGAAGCCGCCGTCGGGCCATCCCGCCTGCTGAATCACTTCCGCCAAAAGCAACGACGAGAGCGGCGTTTGCGGCGCGGGCTTTAAGACCATCGAACAGCCCGCGGCGATGGCCGGCGCAACTTTGTGCGCCACCAGATTCAGCGGAAAATTAAACGGTGTGATGCCGGCCACCGGGCCGAGCGGAAAGCGTTTGACGATGCCCCAGCGTCCGGCAGTCGATTGCATCCAGTCGAGCGGCAGATATTCGCCGTAGCCGCGCACGGTTTCTTCGGCGGCGACGTTGAATGTGAAGACGGCGCGATCGACCTCCATACGCGCGCTTTTGATCGGCTTGCCCGCTTCTTGCGAGAGCGTGCGCGAAAATTCGTCTTTGCGATCGTGAATGCCGTCGGCAATCCGGCGCAGAACCCGCTGCCGCTCGAAAGCGGGCAGGCGGCGCGTGGTTCCAAAAGCCTTGACGGACGCGGCGATGGCGGCTTCAGCGTGCTCGCGCCGACCCTGGTGAACGCTGGCGATGACCGCGCCATCGTAAGGCGCGTGAATTTCGACGATGTCCCCTTCATCCAGCCACTTGCCATCCACATAAAAGCCATGGGTTGCAACTGGAATCATCGTCATCTGTGCCATGCTTCACCCCCAGTTCGGTCAACGAACGATCGCTGAAGCGATTATAGGACTTCGTGCAAGCGTGCGACCGGATTGTGTCCGCGCCATATTACGCCATGTTTTCGAACGCCATGTTCGTTGGGCTCCAATTCAAGCGAGCGGCGGTTTAAAACGATCATCGATCTCGACCTGGTATCCCGCGGCCAGCCGGTTCGTTTCGTTCGCCATGCCAACGACCGCCATCAGTTCCTTGAATTGCGCGTCCGTCATGCCTTTGTTTTTCGCCGAGGCCGTGTGCGAAGCGATGCAATAGTCGCACTGATTTGTTACCGAGACGGCGACATAAATCATTTCCTTGGTCAGGGGATCGAGCGCAGCGGGCGCCATGATCTGCTTGATGCTCTCCCATGTACGCTTGAGAGTAGCGGGATCGTGCGCGAGCGCCTTCCAGAAATTGTTGATCCAGTCCGTTTTGCGCGTCGCCATGATGTCGTCGTAGACGGTGCGCACTTCTGGACTGGCGTTGTCGTATTCGATGAGACCGAAGAGGGACATGATGAACTCCTTTTTATAGTACCGCCGTCTCGTGAATCGTTCGTCCTTCGGCAAAGCGCGAAAAGTTGAGCAGCGACGCGTCGATCAGATCTGTTTTTCCGGACAGAATCAAATCGCTCAGAATTTTCCCGGTGGCGGGCGCGTGCATCACACCGTGCCCGCTGAAGCCGTTGGCGAAGAAAAATCCGGGCACGTCAGACGACTCTCCCAAAATTGGGTGATGGTCAGGCGTCATTTCGTAGAGTCCGGCCCAAGCTCGCTTCGGATTGACGGCGACATTTTCAAACACCGGCACGCGATCGGCGGCACGGGTCAGAATTTTTTCGATGAAGCTCGGCTCGAAATCGGTTTTATAGCCCGGCGTCTCGTCGGGATCGTTCCACGCCAGCAGAAATCCGCGGCTTTCAGGACGAAAGTGGAAGCCGTTTGACATGTCGATGATCATGGGTGCGGTATGCGGGAACTGATCGAAGGGCTCGGTTGGCACGAGCATTCGGCGCAGCGGTTCGACGGGCAACTTGATGCCAACCATGTTTGCGACTTCAGCCGACCAGGCCCCCGCGCAGTTCACGACCGTGGGCGTTGAAATCGTGCCGCGCGTGGTTCCGATTTCAAAGTTGGCATTTGCGGGCCCGCCGCCATCGGAATGTCCCCGTTGCCTCGCGATCGACAGCACCGTAGCGTTCTTCCACAGCGTGGCGCCATGATCGCTGGCCCACGTCATGAAGCCGATCATGGCGCTGTAAGGATCGACGAATCCGTCGGTCGAACAGAAGCTCCCGCCCACAATATCGTCGCCGCGCATCTGCGGAAACATGCCACGAATTTCGTCTCCAGCTATGAGCCGCACATTCTTCAATCCCATGGCGACTTGCTTTTCGTAGTTCGCGCGCAAGTAGGCCATGTGCTTGTCGCTAGTCGCGCAGAAAAGATAGCCCTGCGGGCGATAGTCGCAGGGATAACCGAGGCGTTCCTCGAAACTTGCATAGAAGGGAATCGAATACAGCGACATCTGAATGTTGACAGGAGTGGAGAACTGGGCGCGCACTCCGCCCATGCTCTTGCCGGTAGAACCCTTGCCCTGCGCGGTTTCGCGCTCGAGGACGAGCACGTTCTTGCAGCCGGCGGATACCAGGTGATAGGCGATGCTGGAACCGACGATGCCTCCGCCGATTAGAACCACGTCTGCCGTGTACATGTGCGGAGCAATTGTAAATCGTCGCCTGGCGACTGACGTTGCGCAAGCCGCAGGCCCACGCTTAGAGGTTAGCGGCATACAATGCCCGCCAGAGCTAAGCCGATAGCGACGCCAAACCGACCTTGACAAGAATGGTGAAGATGAACCATCCCGCAACGATGCCAAATGCTGTGCTTCGTTTGACCTTGGCGATGCAGGGAATTCCGATAGCAACCAACACCAACGTCCAAATCGTAATAATGTCGAATGAGCCGACGAAGGCGCGCAGGATAGGCGATGCCGAGGGGTCCATAAAATATGCGCCATTAGTGGCGAGCGGATTGTTTATATCGAAGGAGTCGGTACTGGCGCCTGCGAATAACGACGCGCTGGACAACAGGGCACGCAGCAATTCCGGCAGGCGCGTATATACGATAAGCGCAAATACCGCGCCGAATTGCACCTCGGCGTTGGCGCCGAACTTGATCGAGGCGAAGATCACGCCGGCGAAGACCAAGTAGATGATCAGCGCAAACACTGGGATCGCATAGCTAATAAATTTAGTGATGGTTACGTTTTTCCGAATCGCGTCCTGGCGTTTTTCCGGGGACAGGCCCTCGAGTCGCTCTTGCGCTTTGGGTTGCATCTTTATCGCATTGTCGACGACCGTTTGAAAGGTGACCTTCTGATCGACAGCGTAAATGAAGATGTACCCGATGATCACGATGAGTACGAACGGTGCCCACCAACTGGCATTGCGTCGCAGATCGGCGAAGGTTTTGCTGGGCGCAATGAAGGTGTCGATGATGCGCTGCGGCTCGGAAAGCGGTGCTGGCTGTTGTGGATCCTGCGGCGGGACGATTGCGGCGGCGGCCATGGCTGCTCCTTGAACAGTGGCATTGTAATGTCGTCAGGCAAACGACACAACGAGAAGTTGAGTGCCAAGATTTTTGCGTCATTGATGTTGCTGCGGCATAGCCCCGGAATCCGGCTTAACACCGAAGAGGTCCTTCAGCAGCACCGAGCTGATTGCACGATCGATTTCTCCCGCATCGGCTGCATCCGTATTCATCATGACCGCGATCGCGAGTTTGCGCTCCGGAAAGACCATGAGGCAGGTACTGGTTCCCTGTTGGCCTCCACTATGGGCCACGACATCCTCGTTTTCAAACTTCCTTATTCCCCAGCCCATTCCGTATCCCGTCGCCGTCCCATCGCGCAGTTTCTGTGAGGTCCACATGAGCTTGAGGGTGCCCGGTTTCATCATTGTTTCGGCGAGCAGGTCATCGGCCAGGGTGACAAGGTCGCCGGGTGTCGAAACGTAGCCGCCACCGGGGATCTTATAGCTGCTGTCCATAAGTCCGGCGTTGATGACTTTGCCATCACCCTTGGAATATCCGCGGGCGCGGTGCGGGATGATTTCGAAAACATCATCTACAAAGGTATGCGTCATGTGCGCCGGCGCGAAAACTTCTTGCCGCATGATCTCGGGATACGATTTGCTTGCCGCGCCTTCCATTTCGCACCCGATCACGGAAAAACCATAGGTGGAATATTCGAACTTCGTTCCGGGCTCGAAGAGCAAGGGGTCACTCGCGAAGATAGCGAACCCGTCCGACAGCTTCGCGTAATGACGAGTGTTGTCCATCTCCCCTTCCTTGTAATGGCGGATCCCAGAAAGATGGCCGAGCACTTCGCGCGTCGTGATCGTCCACTGCTTCTGCGGAAATGCAGGACAGTATTTTTGTACCGGGGCATCGAGGTCGAGTTTGCCGTCGTCGACCAGCCGCATCACCGCGACGGCGGTCATCGACTTGGCGATCGAGGCCGTGCGGAACAAGGTTTCCGGTGTCGCGGCGACATTGTTTTCGAGATCGGCTTCGCCGAAAGCTTTCTGGTACTGAATCTGCCCATCGACTGCGACTGCGACAGAAATAGCCGGAATTTGTTGGTCGGAGATCGCCTTCGCGACGATCTCATCGATGTGCTTTGCGGTCTCAGAAGGAAGTGTTTGCGCGGCGGTGAGTTGGGCACCGGTAATGACAACAGTAATAATGACCACCGCGAGCCGCCATGACTTGACGCGGAGGAACATGAGCACCTCGCCATATCGAACGATGATATCTTCGGAGCTTGTATAGCTTACTGCAACAGGCGATGTTGGGAAGGCGCGACGCGCGGACGGGCTCTTGTATTACGAGGCCGCGATCTCCGGCGTAGCGTCGAGCAGGCTTTTTGTGTAATCGCTCTGCGGACGCTCGGTGATCTTCTCAGTGGTTCCCACCTCGATAATCTTTCCGCGATACATGACCGCGATGCGCGTCGAAAGATAACGCACGACCGGCATCGAGTGCGAGATAAACAGGTATGTCAGCCCGAATTCGCGCTGTAGCGATTGCAGCAGATTGACGATCTGGGCGCCTACGCTGACGTCCAGCGCCGAAACTGGCTCGTCGGCGACGATGAATTTTGGGCGCAGCGCCAGCGCGCGCGCGATCCCGATACGCTGGCGCTGGCCTCCGGAAAATTCGTGCGGGTAGCGCGACATCGCAGACTCGTCCATGCCGACCGCGCGCAGAAGTTCCGCCACGCGCTGCCGGCGCGCGTCTCGACTCAGCTTTTCGTGAATGATGAGCGGCTCGGCGAGCACGTCTTCGACCCGGAAGCGCGGGTCCAGCGATCCAAAGGGATCCTGAAAGATAATCTGCATATCGCGCCGCAGGCGGCGCAGGTCCGCGCCACTCGCTTTTAGAACGTCGGTGCCGTTGAAAATGACGCCGCCTGAACTTGGCTCGATCAGGCGGAGGACGAGGCGTCCAAGGGTGCTCTTGCCGGACCCGGATTCGCCCACCAGTCCGAGCGTTTCACCTTGCTCTATATCGAGCGAGACGTCGTCGACGGCACGGACTTCTCCACCTTTGTTCCCGCCGCGCTGAGTGCCGAAGGCCGATTCGGAGAGATCGAAAATTTTGGTCAGGTTGCGAATTTCGACGAGGCTCACGGAGGAGAGAGTAACAGTCAGGGGCGTTCCACGTCAGGCGTTTTCCTTGGGGCACTTTCTGATTCTGGTCAGTTTTTGTCGCGCTGCGGGGGCGGCAACAGGCGCGGCCAGGCAATCTGCACCACGATGGCGGCCACGAGCGTGAAGAGGAAGCCCGCCATTTGCGGATGCTCTGGCCAAATCCTGTGCGTCACGCCGAGTTCGGCAACCCAGAAGCTGGCGACGGTCGCAATTACCGATGCAATCAACGAAATCTTGAGCGTTCGCATGGATCCTGCTCCTTAGATCAGGATACGTCCATGGTGGGGATTTTGTTCCACTATTTGCAAGTTCCGACCTTCAGAATCGCAGGGAACTCTCTATTCATCAACGCATTCCATATTCTGGAATATGGAATGGAGAGACTATCCCGCAATCATAGGCACGGCAGCCAGCGCCGCCAGCATACCAATGGTGCGCGCGCGACTGAAATGTTCGCGGAGAAAAATGCGCGCGAGGATGACAGTGACGGCTGGATAGAGCGAACTCAGCACAACGGTGGCATCCAGTCGTCCGATCTGCGAGGCGCGGACGAAGACTACGCTGCCCGTGATTTCGAGAATTCCGGCAGCCACAGCAATCGCTAAAACGGGCCGCGCCAGCGCGCGAAATTGGCGGCTGGCAACCACGATCGCGACCGTCACAATGAAAGAGGCAAAGCGCGAACAGACCGCGATCCACAGCGCGGAGCCTTGTCCCGCTCGATGAATACAGAAGAAGAAACCGGCGAATCCGCATCCCGACAAGATAGCGAGCCCGAGTCCTTTCGGCCGGCCACCATTCGTTCCGCCTTCTCCTTCGGAACCTCCTTCGGCATTTTCTTCGGTGCGCGAGATCAGCCAGACGCCGATTCCGGCAAGCACGAAGCCGACCAGATGCCGATTGCTCGGAACGCCTTCGGTGAAGGCGGCAACCGCCGTCGCGATGGCGGCACCTAAGACGGCAGAGACGGGCGCGACGATCCCCATTTTGCCGACTGCCAGCCCGCGGTAAAACAAGGCGAGACCGATGCCTCCGATGGCACCGGCCGCCAGCGACCAGTAAACGCTGTTCGCGTCAGGAAATGGCAGACCGATGGTAAGCGCAAGCCCTCCGGCCAGGAGCATTCCGCTGAGGTGCACAAGAGACGTGAACAAAAATACGTTGCCGCGGCGCGCGCCAATACCGCCCAGGAAGTCGCTCGTTCCCCACGCCCCAACCGCGGTCAGGCTGAGCATTGCCGGGAGATAGGAATTGGGAATGGGCACGGGAATTTGAGAGTAGCACGAGAAGACATTGCAGAGGTCAGAGGTCAGATCGCGGAGGTTTATCCTAAGAGATATGAAAGCCGCAGTGCTTCATTCTCCGGCCAAGATTGCCGATGGTCCTTTGCGAATTGAGGACGTTGTGCAACCGGAGCCTGCCTCGGGCCAGGTTCTTTTGCGCGTTTTGGCCTGCGGGGTTTGTCGCACCGATCTGCACATCGTTGAAGGCGAGTTGCCCACGCTGCATACGCCGCTCATTCCAGGGCACCAGATCGTGGGCGAGGTTATTGGCGGAGCTACGTCCGAGCTACCGCTTGGGACTCACGTTGGCGTGTCCTGGATCGGCGGCACCGACGGCACGTGCTGGTATTGCCGCAACAATTGCGAGAATCTGTGCAACTCGCCGACGTTCACGGGCTATAGCGTGAATGGCGGCTATGCGGAGTTCGCCGTAGCGCGCTCCGATTTTGTTTTTCCGTTGCCCGCGGCGCTCGATCCTCTTTATGCTGCGCCCCTGCTCTGCGCCGGAATCATCGGCTTTCGCAGCTTGCGCGTGGCGGGTGTGCAACAGGGAGAAAAAGTTGGCCTCTTCGGCTTTGGCGCGTCGGCGCATCTTGCCATTGAGGTACTCCATGCGTGGCGCTGCGAGGTTTATGTTTCGACGCGCGGGGCTTCGCATCGCAAGCTGGCGGAATCGCTGGGCGCGAAGTGGGTTGGCGCCGAGACCGATAAGCCACCGGTCGAACTCGATCGCGCGATCACATTTGCTCCCGCCGGCGACGTTGTTATCTCGGCCCTGTCGAGTCTGCGCAAGGGCGGAGTGGTGGCAATCAATGCAATTCATCTCGATCGCATGCCCGAGTTCGATTACGACAGCCTGCTCTGGGGAGAACGCCAGATTCGCAGCGTGGCCAATATGACACGCGATGACGCACGTGATTTTCTCAAGCTCGCGGCAGAGATTCACCTTCGGCCGCGAGTTACGGCGTTTACCCTCGATCAGGCCAATGAGGCGCTCTCCGCGGTTAAGCATGATGCGATCGATGGCGCGGCCGTAATCATTCCCTGATCCACTCGATCGATGAATCTCCATTCGATCCGGCTATAATTGGCGCATTCATGCCTCTGACCTCCGGCACAAAACTTGGACCTTACGAAATTCTGACTCCGCTCGGCGCCGGAGGAATGGGCGAGGTGTATCGCGCTCGTGACACGCGCCTGGGGCGCGAGGTTGCCCTGAAAATTTTGCCGCATTCGTTTGCCAGCGATGCCGATCGCCTGCGGCGTTTCGAGCAAGAAGCCCGCGCGGTTGCGGCGCTCAACCACCCGAACATTCTGGCGATTCACGATATCGGCGACGAAGCTGGTTCGCCGTTTATTGTCTCCGAGCTTCTCGAAGGCGGCAGTCTGCGCAGTGAACTGGAAGCCGGCGCGCTTTCGTCGCGCAAAGCGGCCGATTATGCGGTGCAGATTGCGCATGGCCTCGCCGCCGCGCACGACAAGGGAATCATTCATCGCGATTTGAAGCCCGAGAATATTTTCATCACGCGCGATGGTCGCGTGAAGATTCTCGACTTCGGCCTTGCCAAGCTCGCTTCAACCGCCGCGCCCGAACAAGCGTCCGCGGGATTGACTCTGACCAGTTCGCCGACCGAAGCCGGCATGGTGATGGGCACGGCGGGTTACATGGCTCCCGAGCAGGTGCGCGGCGCGAATGTTGATTCGCGCACCGACATTTTTGCGTTCGGCGCGGTGCTCTACGAGATGGTCTCCGGGAAGCGCGCCTTTCGCCGCGAGACTGCCGCGGAGACCATGACCGCGATTCTGAAAGAAGATCCGCTTGAGTTCAGCGAAATGGAACTGGCGCATCCGGTGTCGCCGGGCTTGGAGCGCATTGTGCGCCGCTGCCTGGAGAAAAATCCGGAGCAGCGTTTCCAGTCGGCCAAGGATCTGGCGTTCGCCCTTGAGGCGTTAAGCGGAACTACGTTTCGGACAGGGTCACACGCCGCCATCCAGACCGCAAGCGAAGAGAAGAAACAATCGCCCTGGCTCGTGGGAGCGGGAGCAGTTGCTCTGGGCGTTGTTCTGGGCTTGGCGGTTGCGTGGTACATGCGACCCGCCGCGCCAGCCCCGCCCACCTTCAAACAAGTCTCATTCCATCGTGGCGAGGTGCTTGAGGCTCGTTATGCCCCGGATGGGAAAACGCTGGTATACAGCGCGCGCATCAACGGCGAGCCACTCGATACTTACATTGTCCGCGAGGAATATCCGGAAGCGGTATCCGCGGGACTGCATGGAGCGGCTCTGCTGTCGATATCGCGGCAGGGCGAGATGGCTGTGCTGATGCGGCCGCAATACTTTGCGCACCGGCAATGGATTGGAACGCTAGCGACGTCTCCGATGGGCGGCAACGCCCCGCGCGAGATCGTGGACAACGTTGCCGCCGCCGACTGGTCTCCCGATGGCAGCGAGATGGCCATCATTGATTTCGTTAACGGCAAATTCAGGCTGCAATATCCGCTCGGCAAGGTGCTGATAGCGGGCGACAATTGGCTCAGCGATTTGCGGATTTCGCCCGATGGAAAACAGGTTGCGCTCTTTCGGCACCCGCCCAACCAGGACGACCGGGGCGATGTGATCCTCGTCGATCGCTCTGGCCATGTCACCACGATTTCGCCGGGATGGGAATCTCTGGAGGGATTGGTGTGGTCGCCGTCGGGAAAAGAGATATGGTTCTCGGGTGCGGAATCGGGCGAGCAGTACTGCATTCGCGCCGTCACCCTGGCGGGTAAGCAGCGCACGGTCTATTGCGGAACCTCTCCCACGATCATTCATGACATCACGCCCTCGGGGCGGACGCTGATCTCCGCCGGGACGAGCCGGGTAGACATAGGGATGGTGGAGCATCGATCGACTGTGGAGCGCGACTTGAGCTGGCTCGACAATCCCTACGGTCCGGTTTTGTCGCGCGATGGGAGCATAATCGCATTTACCGATCAATCGGGACAGGCGGGAAATCAGTACGAGGTGTACGCGCGGAAAACCGACGGTTCTCCCGCGGTGCACATCGGCGGAGGCGGCTTTGTCAGTGATCTCAGCGACGATGGGAAGTGGGTGCTGGCCGTGCTCCCCGGAGACGCGGCGGCGCGTTTGCAGGTCATCCCGGTGGGAACTGGACAGAGTCGCGTGCTGCACTGGGACGGGATTCAGCCGCGCTGGGCGCACTGGTTTCCGGATTCCAATCATATTCTTCTGGCAGCGGACCAGGCGGGACAGCCGCAGGGTCTCTACCTGACAGATATGAGCGGATCGTCGCCGAAACTCCTATTCCCCGGGACTGACCTTAACCTGATCGCGCCGGACGGGCAGTCGATTCTGATGTTCGAGAACGGTGGCTGGATCGTGCGATCGATTCAGGGAAACAGCACGAAGAAGATTGCCGGCATTCAGGCTCCGAATGTGGAGTTTCCGATTGGGTGGGCAGCCGACGGAAGGCACGTCTTTATTCAGACGCCGAACGCAACCGGCATTACGATCTACAAAATGGATCTGGATTCAGGCGCGCGCGAACTTTGGCAGGTCATCAAGCCGAAGGATCAGATTGGCCTGAGGCCGATGGCGGTTCCATCCTCGATTACGCCCGATGGCCGGTGGATCGTCTTCACCTACAAGACGCAGGTTGGGCAGCTATATCGCAGTGACTCGTTGAAGTGAGGGATGGCTCGCGCGCAGCCACAGAAGAATGGGATGTTGTTCATCGAACATTGTCCCTGGGGCGCCGGGCAGGAGGAATTCCCCAAACGCCCGATTTCTCTTATCCCGGCGCCCGCGATTCATGGGACAATGTCAGCTCAAAGACTTGAGCCGTTGGATCACATTTTGCATAATCTCCCGTGTTGTGTCCTGACGCAGTTCTAAAGAACTCTAAAGAAGCGCTAACTGCATGAGCAGCAACGATTCGGGTCGCCCAGCCCGCGATGTCCCCGCGCGTTTGTGGAAATTTGCCGACTGTGAACTCGATGAATTTCGCCGCGAACTCCGGGTGCGCGGGATTGCCGTGGACCTGGAGTCGAAGCCGCTCGAAGTCCTGATCCAGCTTCTGCACCATGCCGGCGAGGTCGTCACCAAAGATGAGCTTCTGGAATCGGTCTGGCCCGGCACGGAGGTAGTTGACGGGTCGCTCGCGACGGCCGTCTCAAAACTGAGGCGCGCGATGGGCGATGAGGAGCAGCTCACAATTCTTACCGTTCCGCGCGTCGGCTATCGGCTGGCCGTTCCAGTGCAGAGCAAAGCAGTCGCCGGTGGAGTTTGGGACGACCAAGGCTTAAAGCCCGGTGATACCGTTCCAGGGCGCGAGCATTGGCGGCTCACAAAGAAAATGGGTCCCTCTGGGTCGAGCGAAGTTTGGCTGGCCGAGAATCCAAAAACGCATGAGTCGCGCGTTTTCAAGTTTGCCACCGATGGCGTTGAACTCAAGGGGCTGAAACGCGAGGTGACGCTGGCGCGGTTTCTGCGCGAGTCGCTCGGCGAGCGGGCGGATTTTGTGCGTGTGCTGGAATGGAATTTCGACACCCAGCCATTTTTCGTGGAAAGCGAGTACGGCGGCCCGAACCTTGCCGAATGGGCGGAAAACCAGGGTGGGCTGGCGGACGTTCCGCGCGAGCTGCGCTTGCTCGTGCTGGTCGAGATTGCAAAAGCGATCGCCGCGGCGCATGACGTCGGCGTGCTCCACAAAGATCTCAAGCCTGCCAATGTTCTCGTCACGGCGGGAATGGAAGACGACAGTAAACGTGGCAATGGCTATGCCCAAGCCCTGCGCTGGCAGGTCAAAGTCGCCGACTTCGGCAGCGGCGCTCTGGCCGACCCCGCGCGGCTCGGCGCACTCGGCATCACCAACCTTGGATTTACCGAGACCGTAACCCCCGATTCGATCTTGACCGGCACGCTCGTCTATCTAGCGCCCGAAGTCCTGGCAGGACATTCTCCGACCATCTCATCGGATGTGTATGCGCTGGGCGTAATTCTGTATCAGCTTATGGTCGCCGATTTCCGCAAGCCGCTCTCACCGGGATGGGAAGCCGGCATCGATGATCCTCTGCTGCGCGAAGATATTGCCGATGCCGCGTGCGGTGACCCGGCCCTGCGCCTGAAGAGCGCCGCGGAACTGGTCGAACGCCTTGAAACGCTGGAATCCCGGCGCGCGGAGCGCAGCAGGGTCGAACTCGCCGAGCGTCGCGCCCAGGTCGCGGAGCGCAACCTTGCGGACTCAAGAGCGCGGCGTCCGTGGATCATGGTCGCTGCGCTCGTGCTGCTGATCGGCTTGGGCGCGAGCCTCGTTCTCTACCGGCGCGCGGCGCGCGAGCGCGACAACGCCAACCGGCAGACTGAAATTACGAAAGCTGTGAACCGGTTCATGGCCAATGACCTCCTCGGCCGCAGCAATCCATTTCAGAGCGGCAAGGCGGAAGAAAGTTTGCTCGATGCCGTAAAGCGAGCCTCGCCGGGTATCGATCGCCAGTTCGCCAACGAGCCCCAGGTTGGAGCCGAGCTGCACCGCGCCATCGCCCACGCCCTCGATATGCGCACCGACTACGCTGACGCGCGCGGAGAATATGAACAAGCCGCCGCTTTGTTTGTGAAATCGGAAGGACCTTTGTCCGAAGACGCCATGATCGTCGAACTCCAGCGCGCCGCCATGGAAGCCCGCAGTTATGAGGCAGGGACGCTGGAATCGGCCAGGAAAACTCTCCTGGAACAGGAAGGAAAAATTGCAAGGCTTCCCGCACCCCGTCCCGAGCTTCTGGTCTGGCTCTACTCGGCACGCGGTATGGTGGCATTGATCGCCAATGACGCGCGGTCTGCGAAAGACAATTTTCAAGCCGCGTACGACAAGGCCGCCACCCTGCCGGAGATCGACGAAAATACCCGGCTGGCGCTCAAGCAACGGCTTGGGTTCGCAGACATTCGGCTGGGCAACGGTCCGGAGGCGGAGCGCGTGTTTCGCGAGCTGATCGATGCCTACTCGCGCGTAGATGGCCCCGACAGCGCAGAAGTGCTGAGAGTCCGTCTGAATCTGGCGCAGGCATTTATGGACGAGGGGAAGAACGCCGAGGCGGTCGACGAGACGACCAGGATTTATCCGGCATTCGTCGCCAAACTCGGTGCCGATCACGAACTCACGTTGCAGGTGCTGGCCACACGCGCACAATGTGAGGGCGCAATCGAGCGCTATGATGACGCGACTCGAGACGACCTCGTACTGCACCGCACCGCCGCGTTGAAGCAAGGCCCCGCATCGTTTTTCGCCATTGCATCGCTCTCCGACGCCTCGCTAGCCGAATGTCGCGGAGGGCATCTTACCGAAGGCGCGGTCAATGCGCGAAAGGCCTATGAAGGCGCGCGCAAAGCCTTTGGCGAGCGAGCCGGAATAACCGGCGGAACCGCCGACACGCTGGCGGAGTGCCTGATCGACCAAAACAAGCTCGACGAAGCCGGCAAGCTGCTCGACGGAATTGATCCGAAAAAGGTCGCACAACTCGAAGGCATCGCCGACTTTGCGCCGACGATAGCGCTCGCCCGCGCCGAGATCGCCTATCGCCGCGGCGACTACGCGGAGGCTCGCAAAGTGATTCAAACCGCCATCCCGGCTTTCTCGCGTCCTGACGCGGAAGTGTACCCGAAGCGCCGGCTCGAAGCTCTGCTCAGCGACATCGACAAACACCTGACTCACTCTAAGTGACACGGGTTCCTGCGCCCGCCGGAGTAAGCCGAATCGCCTCGAAATTCGTATTTTGTCAACTTGGGCGGGTTACTCCAGACTCGGCCGGACCGCACCTGCACGGATGTAATTCAAAACAAGGTAACTTCTTTTCTTGACGTGCGCTTACTTCCGGTGAATACTTCATGCGATTACTCAGTTTCCGGCACATCTGCGTTGAGGGGCGCGGAATCCGGAAAGGCGGAATTGCGCGCCGCGGAGAATCATCTTCGTCCCCCCGGAGTCGTTAAATCCCCGCCTGCACGACGTGGTTCTAAAAAACAATGTTCCGAAAAAACGTTCTGAAGAAGGCGTTCTAAAAAAGCACTTCTGAAAAAGCGTTCGGAAAAAACACTGAAGAATCCTCGGGGGATACAACTATGGTCCGGTTCAGCACTTGGGCAGCATTGTTACTGGCCGCACTGGTCCTGGTGGCGCAGGAAGCAAAAGCAGGCATCGGATTCCAGCCCGTTTCGCAAGATGAAGTCAAAATGACCAGTGAACCGCTGGCGCCGGGAGCCGCCGCGATCATTCTTTATCGTCAGGTGGATCGCTACGACGATATCCACGTCCCCCATGAAGATAACTACCTGCGCATTAAGATTCTGACCGAAGATGGCCGGAAGTATGCGGACGTCGAGATTCCATTCCTCAAGCAACAGGAGGACATCGGAAACATTCACGCGCGCACCATCCGCCCGGACGGTTCGACCGTGGACTTCGGAGGCAAGGTTTTCGAGAAGTACATCCTGAAGGGAAAATTTTCCGGCACTCAGATCAAAGTGCTTGTTAAATCTTTTACCCTGACCGACGTGCAGGTGGGGAGCATCATCGAGTATTCCTACACCAGGGATTTTCATGAGTACATGCTCTACGATTCCCGCTGGATCCTGAGCGATGAGCTATTCACAAAGAAAGCTCGTTTCACGTTGAAACCGTTTCTGGGCGATGGCTTCGACGAATATGGGCTGCGGTGGACCTGGAATCTTCTCCCTCCCGGTACCGAACCACCGCAAAAGGGATCCGACCGTACGGTCCGCATGGAGGTGAGCAATGTTCCAGCGTTTGAGACCGAAGACTATATGCCTCCCGCCGACGAATTGAAGTATCGCGTGGACTTCAGCTATCAAGAAGGAATTCTCGATAGAGACGCGGAAAGTTACTGGAAGCGCATCGAGAAATCGTGGAACGGCCAATTGGAAGGCATGGTCAACAAGCGCGGCGCGATGGAACAGGCGGTCGCGCAAATCGTCTCACCCGGCGATCCCCCGGAGGTGAAGTTGCGCAAGATTTATGACCGCGTGCAGACCTTGCGGAATACTTCGTATGAAGAAGAGAAGACCGAACAGGAGCACAAGCGCGCGAAGGAAAAAGCGGTCGACAACGCGAATGTGGAGCAGATCTGGAAACGAGGCTATGCCAACGGAATCCAGTTGACCTGGCTATTTCTCGGTATGGCGCGGGCCGCGGGTTTTGAGGCCTATGGCTGCTGGGTGGCCAGCCGCGACGAATATTTCTTCAGTCCCGCCTCCATGCAAGCTCATAAATTGAATTCCAATGTGGTTCTCGTCAAACTGAACGGCAAAGATCTTTATTTCGATCCCGGCGGTGCTTTCACGCCTTTTGGCCTGCTGGCGTGGCCGGAGACCGGCGTGCCTGGGTTGAGACTGGACAAGGAAAACGGCACATGGATTCAGACCACTCTGCCGCAGGCTTCCGAGTCGCAGATCTCACGCGTGGGAAAGTTGAAGCTCTCAGATTCCGGTGATTTGGAAGGCAAGCTCACCATCACCTATACGGGCCTCGAAGCCATGTATCACAGGTTGGCAGAGCGGCACGCGGATGACGTGGAGCGCAAGAAATATCTGGAGGAGCGCGTCACGTCGCAAATTGGCGTCGCCGGCGAGGCCAACCTGACCAACAAGCCGGACTGGATCAGTTCGGAGGCGCCCCTGGTCGCGGAATTTGACATTAAGATTCCGGGTTGGGTGTCAGGTGCGGGACGCAGAGCGTTCATTCCAGCGGCGGTTTTTACGGCTGCGGAAAAAGGCGTGTTCGACCACACCAGCCGGACCCATCCGATTTATTTTGACTATCCATATACCAAGTCGGATGACATTGTCATCGACCTCCCGCCGGGCTGGCAAGTCAGCAGCCTGCCCAACGGCCAGGATCAGGATGGACACCTCATTCGATACACCCTGAAAGTGGAGAGGAACGGCGAGACGCTTCGCCTCACCCGCAAACTTATGGTCGACGTCATGATGCTCGACAAAAAGTACTACCCGGCTCTTCGCAATTTCTACCAGGCGATACGGACCGGCGATGGAGAGCAGATTGTGCTCCAGCCAGGGGAAATCCATGCCAGCAACTAAACGAGCGTCCGCGTACTGGCGGCTATTTCTTTGGGCCGGCGTCTTTGCGATAGCGATCGTGCCGCGGGCCGAGGCGAGTAGCGATGCGCCCCAGTGGATGCACTCGCTGGTGGGCGTACCGCTGCCGTCGTATGACGAAAAGACCGAGGCGGTCTTACTCTACGCCGACACGAATGTGACGGTCCTTTCCGAGGACAAGATACGGACTCACGTGCGCGAAGCCTATAAGATCCTGCGGCCCGAAGGCCGTGGCCGGGGAACGGTCCAAATTCCTTTTGGTCGAACCACAAAAATCTCGGGTCTACACGGCTGGTGCATTCCTTCTCAAGGCAAGGACTACGAGGTGAAGGACAAGGACGCCATCGAAACATCGGCATCCGAGGGATACGAGGTCTTCACCGACGTTAAGCGAAAAGTCCTGAGTATTCCGGCGTCCGATCCCGGCAACATCGTCGGCTATGAATACGAAGTTGAGGAACAACCCTTCTGGCTCCAGGACGAGTGGGACGTACAGGGACTGGATCCGGTGCGCGAGAGCCACTATTCGCTCCAGCTTCCCGTCGGCTGGGTCTTCAAGACTTCCTGGATTTCTCACGCGGAGGTGAAGCCGGATGAAAACGGCGGCCAATTGGAGTGGACAGTGAAGGACGTCGCCGGCATCAGGCCGGAGTACGATATGCCGCCCTGGCAGGGGCTGGCCGGCCAGATGATCGTCTCATTTTTTCCATCCGGAGGATCGGCACGCAAGCATGAGTTCGCGAACTGGGAAGATATGGGCCAGTGGTACGCCGGTTTGCTGAGCGCCCAGATGGATTCGTCCGAAGCGATCAAGCAGGAGGTCGCTACGCTCACGGCCGGTAAAGCCAGCCGCTTACAAAAGATGCAGGCCATCGCCTCATTCATGCAGCATGACATTCGCTATGTCGAGATTTCGCTCGGCATTGGCGGCTGGCAACCCCACGCTGCTCCGGACGTCTTCGTACACCGCTATGGAGACTGTAAAGACAAAGCGACCCTGATGCATACCATGCTGCACGAGATCGGCGTGGACTCCTACATTGTGGCAATCAACGTGGAGCGCGGCTCGGTTGGACCAAACACGCCCGCTCACCAGGCGTTTAATCACGCCATCCTGGCGATCAAGCTGCCGGATGACGTGGACAGTCCGTCGCTGATTGCAGTAACCAACGATTCGAAACTCGGAAAGATTCTTTTCTTCGATCCGACCAACGAAGTAATGCCTTTCGGAGAGATTGGCGGATACCTCCAAGCCAACTACGGCCTGCTGGTAGCGCCCGAAGGCGGCGAACTGATCGAACTGCCGCAGCAGCCGTCTTCCATGAACAGCATTCAAAGAGTGGGCAAGCTCACGCTCGATTCCAGGGGAACGCTGAGCGGCGACGTCACGGAAATGCGACTTGGAGACCGCGCATGGCAAGAGCGGGCGCGGCTGCGGACAGTAACGAACAACAAGGATCGGATTAAGCCGATTGAGGATCTACTCGGTGGATCGCTGGCCAATTTCCAAATCCTGAAAGCGAGCCTCGTAAACCTCGATCAGACGAGTCAGCCCTTTGGTTTTACCTATTCTTTTCAGTCCAGTGCCTACGCGAAGCAGGCAGGCAATCTCCTTCTGGTGCGACCGCGCGTGCTGGGAGTCAAGGCATGGGGAATTTTGGAGACGAGGGAGCCGCGGAAATTCCCGGTCGAGTTCGACGGCCCCTCGCGCGACACCGATAGCTTCGACATTACGCTACCGTCAGGCTATGTTGTGGATGAACTGCCCCCGCCCATGGATGTGGACTACAGCTTCGCCAGCTATCACAGCAAGATCGAAACGAAGGGAAACATCCTGCACTACGAACGCAAGATCGAAATTAAGGAACTGAGCGTGCCGGTCGACAAACTGGACCAGCTGAAAAAGTTCTATCGAATGGTGGCCAGTGACGAGCGGAACACGGCCGTGCTAAAGCCAGCCGGGGCAGGCGAATGACGAACCCAGGAAAGCTCAGTTTTGCGCCAGACTGAAATCTCGCATCACAGCTAATCCCCGGCAGCCATCTCCTAAGCGCCCTGCCAGCACTCTTGCCCGATCGGCGGCATCTCCATTTCGCTCGTCTCCCGCCGCAACCGCGCTTCGAGCGCGGCCACCTGAGCTTCCATATCCTGCGCCGCCTGCCGCTTGCGAATCACTTCCTCCCGATAACGCTGTAGGAAATAATCGATAGTTTCGACGCGACCGAATCGAGCCGGGCGGCTTGTTTTCGTGGAGGTCCTTGATGCAGAAATAGCGCGTCCCCGATTGCTCGATGCGAAGCGGCCCCCGCTGCATCTTCGTCAACTTGTTGAAGGAATTGGTGGCGGCGGTAGGACTCGAACCTACGACCTACGGATTATGAGACCGTCGCTCTAACCACCTGAGCTACACCGCCAGAATTTGAGCACGACAATCGCGCGGATTAGAAATGAAGTGGCTGCCACGCGCGTGGAGATAATTCGTCCATCATTGTAAATGTTGAACCAAAGCCGGCGCAACGCGAGCAGATCCGGCACCCTCCGGCTGGCTGAATGGGATTGTCTGTTCAGCGTCCGCGTCCAGAATTGGGCGCCAACGCCCGCATCCCGCCCCGCCCTCCGAGAATCAATACAGAGAACACCCGATTGACGGTACCGTAGGAAGATCGGTTATAACCTGTACTTATTAGAGAGAAAATGTATGAAAGCCACTCCCCACTTACCCGATGTGCGCGCCTGGAAGCGCCTTTACACTACCGCTCTTTTTGAGCCTGACAGCGCAAAGGTGCCAGAACGGATCGCCGAAGCCGAAGCGGCATTGATCGTGCGGGCGCGCGAGTTATTCCACGCCCCGGGCGACAATATCGAGGAGGAAGAAGCGCTCGACGACGCTATGTACGCCCTGCATGCTCTTCGGAATACATTTCAGTGCCCTCGGCCGACCGTCGAATCCCGCCGCGCGGCTGCCTGATCCCGGCCGCAAATCTGGCAAGGCGCCGTTCTAAGCGCGCTTGACCGCGCTCACGCACGAGGCATAGGCGAAAAATGCCAGGCCTGTCGTCATTATCGTAAGCCTCGGTTGCGGCATACAAAATGCCTTGCTTCGCCACTGTGAGACCCAATGTCGCGAGCGCTACGGACGTTCTTGACGAGCTTTCGCGCTCGCTCCGGGCCCTTAGTCTCGATTGGGAATGACTGCTGTTGAAGATCAAAGGGCGAGCCCGCGACTACACCCGTCCAGATCCCGCTTTCCACAGGCAGTTTCAGCCGATAGGCGATTACCAATGTGGTAATACAGCGAAGACCCGATTGCATCCACAATACACTTCTAAGGTATAACCCTATGCACCAGCCCTTCCCCTCTGGCCTCAAATCCGGACTTGCGAGGGACGTTTGAGGCTCTCGAAGCATTCGAACCGAGGCCAGGAGTTGGTATGTACTCATTCGCAAGGTAGGTTCATGAAGAAAGCCATAATTCCAGACGGCACTGCCCGCGCCACGCAAGATTGGAAAGTGCTTTTCGAGGCGGCTCTGTTGGAAGACAATCCTGCGTTGTTCGCGCTTCGGCTGCAAAATGCTCGCGATGCGATTGTCAGTGAAATCGAGGGCTCATTCGAAACGGCGTCATCCACCGACCGCCGCCTGCTGCTGGCGGCGCTGAATACGATCAGTGGTCTGTATGAAGCCGATTCCGAACGGCTGCGCGCCCTCGGCCATTCCGCATAGGCCCGCTACACCGCGCTCTCGAACGCCGTTCGCAGAAAACTAGCCAGGTGCCAGCCATCCAGGTAGTTGTATGGGAACTCGCCCATCGAGTAGTGGCCACAGGGCAACTCGACGACCTTATAGTCAAGTTGGTGTTGCGCGAATTCGTCCACCACGCGCCGCGAAAACTCCGGCAGAAACGTCAGATCGTACTTCGCATAAATGACCAGCGATTTCCGCGGCCACCGGGAAAATTTGTCGAAGTAGACCATCGGGCTCACGGCCCGCCACGCATGCCGTAAGTCTTCGACATCGATCGCCGGCTCGAGTGCCTCACGAATATGCCGCGTCGATTGTCCATGCCAGACCACGTCGGCGAAGTAAGTGGAAGCGTGATTGAACGCGGCGATGCGAATGCGCGGATCGTGCGCCGTAGCAATAAACGCATAACATGAACCCAGACTCGTGCCGACGATTCCCAGGCGCTTGTAACCCTGCATTTCCAGCCAGTCCAGGCAGGCGCGTGAATCGATCACACCTTGCCGAACCGAGTCGAGCGTGCGGCCGATGTTCGCCGAGACCGCATAATCCGCCCGGTAAACGCCCACCGGCCGCCGAATATCGTGATACGGCATGCTGAGGCGCAACACCGCGATGCCCAGCCAATTCAAAACCCGGCACAAGCTGTTATAGGCAAGCGCGTCCGCATTCCAGTGCGGCAGCACCACCACCGCGCGCCGCCCGCGCGCCGGAAACCAGCGCGCATTGACCAGATTATTTTCCGGAAAGGGAGTTGCAACTGGCGAAGTAAAACGCAGAAACTCGGCGTGTGTTCCACGAACTTTTTCTTCCAGCCTGGGGTCGGGAGCTTCGCGCGTGCTGAAAACCTGTACCTCGCGCCGCTCCAAGCGGAAGTCGGCCGGCGTCTGATACGAATAAAATTCGTCGCTGTTCTGAACGATGCGATCGTTGAAGCGCGCAAAATAGTCAGCCAGGTCGCGCGAACTTTCCCCGCGCGGCGCGCCATTCCGGCCCGGCCAATTCGCCGTCCACTCTACGCCCCATTCCATGGGACGGACAACGCGGTTGTTATCCACCGACGTCAGGCGGGTTTCCCAGTCGTGCATCCATTGGCCGTAACGCGAGTGCATGCTTGTTTTTCGACTATAACAAAAGGGTGGAAGGGTGAGATTGTTTGTGGCAGCGAGTGGAGAAACCTTGCATCGAATGGCCAGCAGCCTATCGTCTAGCGGCCCAAGAACTGAGAACTGACAACTCCACTAGCTATACACCCTCGGCACCCTCTGCGAAATCCCGCACAGAATCTCATACGGCACCGTCTCGCAGAGCCGTGCCAGTTCGACGGCGTCTACGGATTTACCGACGCTCGAGCCAATCAAGATGACTTCATCCCCCACCGCAACGCCCGGAATCCGTCCCACGTCGACCGTCGTCAAGTCCATCGAAACCCGTCCGACCACCGGAGCATACTCGCCGCGCACGATTACGCGCGCCCGGTTCGAGAGCAGCCGCGGATACCCATCCGCATACCCAACCGGCAGCACCGCAACCCGGCTGCGCTCTTTCGTGACATAAGTCCCCATATAGCCGACGGCTTCTCCCGCCGCAATGTCTTTGACCGTGAGAACGCGCGTCTTCCACACGAGCACGGGACGCAGCGGCAAACCCGGTTCATTCGTCGTCTGCCCTCCGCGCATCGTAGGCAGCGAATACCCATACAGCAAAATTCCCGGACGCACCATGGTCTTCCACGTCTCGTGCCGCGCGCTCACCGCGGCCGAATTACTCATATGCACCAGCGGCGGATGCAAACCCCGTGCGGCCAGAATGGCCAGCGCCTCCTCGAAGCGCTTCATCTGGCGCGGCGCGTCTTCCGCATCCAGAACCTCCGCCGACGCAAAATGCGTGCTCACTCCTTCCAGCCTCAGGTGTTCGCTCGCCGCCAACTTCACGCACAGTTCGGGCAGAGCCGCCGCCGTGGCCCCCAGACGATTCAGCCCCGTATCGATTTTCAAATGAACCGGCAGCACGATCTGCTGCTTCCGCGCCGCATTCTCCAGACGCTCGATGTGCCAGCTCTCCCAAACCGTGGGCGTCAAATTGTGCGCGACGATGCTGTCTTCCTCGCCCCGCCAGATTCCGGTCATGAGCAAAATCCGAGTCCAGATGCCCGCGGCTCGCAGCGCGCGTCCTTCGGCGGCATCGGTTACGCCGAGCCAGGGCGCGCCCTCGGCTTCAAGCGCGAGCGCGCACTCGGTCGCGCCGTGACCATAACCATCGGCTTTCACGACCGCGCAGATTGCGACGTTCCCGCCGACGTGCGCCTGCACAACCCGAAAATTTTCGCGCAATGTATTAAGCGAAACCTCCGCCCATGTGCGCCCATCAAGGGCCAGCGAGCGGGAATCAGGCAGGGTCAAACGTTCAAGGCGAGGAGCATTCACCACCTCGATTATAGCGACGGCCCGCGCGCGCAATGCTGATCAAGTAGCGACAACCAGTACTCCCGTAACGGAGCCAGTCGTTCAGCCCAGGCACAAAGACTTCGTATGCCAACATTAGAGTAGAGACGCGGCCCGCCGCGTCTCTTGCCGTCGCCATCTGAGGGTATTCGGGAAAATCGCTCGCGGGGAAAATACCTACCCACCCCCAAGCGTGAAATTCACCGTGATCTCAGTCTCCACCTCGATCGGCTCGCCATTCAGCACATAAGGGCGATAGCGCCATTGCCGGACGGCCTCGACCGCCGCCGGCACCAACATGGCGTGTCCACTAATCACCGCAAGGTTCTCAATCGCCCCGGTCTTGCCGATGATGGCGCGCAGCCGCACCTCGCCCTGAATCCGCGCCGCCCGCGCCAGCGAGGGGTAAGCAGGCTGCACCCGATAGGCAAGGCTGCCCTCCGCCATTTCTGATACGCGTAACACGTGTGCAGGCTTTGGTGGCGGAGGCGGAATAGCCGCGATCGGATTCCCGATCGATCCCGGCACGACGCCAACTCCAGTTCTCCTCCCTCCGGAACCACCGGTATCGGTAATGGCGGGAGGCGGTGGCGCACCGAGGTCGTTAATCGCCGCGATGCCGGCTGGAATCGCCGGTGGCGCAAACACCTGCGCTCCTATCATCTCGCCCGCATCCATCGCCCGCTGCACATTCGGCGGCGCCGGCGCCGCCGGCGCAGGCGGTGGAGAAAAGATGCTCGCGTCGATCCACCGCAACCGCGGCGGACCCTGCACCCACACCAGCGGAACTGCCAGCAACAAGCTCAACGCCAGCGCCTGCATAGTGAACGACGCCAGCGTGCTCCAACGGCGGTGGCCAGATCGGGCCCAGGTAGTATCCAATGTCTGAAACATGTTTTCCTCCCGGAGCGGGCCCCTTGCAGCTAAAGACACCTAGTCGGAGGAAATTGATCCATAAGCGAAAAGAAACGCAAAAAGAAAAAGGACCGCGCACGCGGTCCTTTAACTGAAACTACTTACCTCGTCTTTTCGAACTAACTTCTTTCGAAGTAACGTCCCCGCCATGCCAGCCGGGAACTAACTCACCCACCGCGGTGTCGCTAGTGCTTCTGTGACGCCCCCGGCTTAGCGGCCGGTTTGCTCCCGGCGCCCGACGGCTTCACCGGTCTCGCCGGAGTGCTGCCCGCTGGCGGCGGCGCCACGCCCGACTGGATGTTGTAAGCCTCGACCACCGTCTGCGTGATATCGACCGCCGGCCCATACCAGATCACCGGCCCCCGCGGCCATTGCTGCGACGTGTCCAGGATCATGCCATAGCCGTTGTCGCCGGCGTACTTCACGATGAGCGGTGCCATCTTAGTCAGAATCTTGTTGCCAATCTCGCCCTGCTGGTTCTGAAAATCTTCCTGCGCATCCTGCGTCGACCGCTCAAAACTTTTCTGCTTGGTCTCGATCTGTTTCACGAGGGTTTCGCGCGCCTCTTCGTTTAGCTTGTCCTGCTGCGCGTTGAGCTGTTTCTTCAGGCTGTCGATCTCGTCAGCCTTTGTCTTCAGTTCAGTCTGCTTCGGCTCAAACTTCTTGGTGAGCGCCTGAAATTCGCGTTGTCCTTCGTTGGAGGTGAAAATCGCCTGCTCAATATTGATGGTGCCGACCTTCGTGCCCATCGGCTTGTTGGCATTGGCCGCCGCGGCCGACGGTGCATTCGGGGGAGTAGTGGCCGCCTGACCGGCGGCAGGTTCAGTTTGGGCCAGAACAATTAGGGAGAGGCCGAGCACAACGGCCGGGAAGCGCACAAACTTGCTTATCATTGGATCTTTGGACTCCTTCGGAATTTTTTCGGGAACGTTGATGCTTCCAACTCGCCAAGGCCCTATCTACTGATCGCTTGCGAGCCGATCAGACGTGCACCCGAGCGCGCAGGCGCGCACCGCGCCCGGCTCTTCACGCTTGAACTCAAGCGTGGTAACCACCCACATTTCCTAGATTGGGTGTGAACGCTGGAATTATACGGACGCCGGGGGAACAGCGTCAAACGCAGTCCCCTCTTGGCTTCGATGCTGGCGCCCCCGCATTCGTTGGCCAGATTGCGCGGTCCCCCGCAGTCTGGATTCCGGGAAATTTGCCCGGACTCCAGAATCCGCAAATTTTACCAACCATGAACGTCTCCTCACCGCAGCCAGTGCAGGTAGTCCAGAAGATGGTTGATGTCTTCTTCCCGCAGCCGCTGATCGAAGGAGGGCATAATCCCTTTGCCATCAAGAATTGTTGTGCGCACTTGCGCATTGGTTGCCGGGGCTCCACTGGGCAGCGACTTTCGAAGAAACAGTCCGTGCAAATTTGGAGGTTGCTTGAGCAGATCCGGATGCGACTGTTCGTGGCACTCGGCGCAGTTGTTGTCGTAGATCGACTCCCCTTCAAGCGCGGCGGCGGTCATTTGCGGCTGTTTGTTGTCGCAGGCCACCACCAATAGCGTAGCCACCAAACCCGCGGCCAGGAAAAGCCCGCGCCCCATTACACTCCTCCAGCGTGAGCAGTAGCGCCAGCGGCCTGTTGGAGGCTGCCCATCAACTCTGGCCAGGTCCAATCCGTGGACCAGTATTTCGCCACCGTTCCGTTCGGTGCAATCAACACAATGCTCATGGTGTGCACAATCTGGTTCTCTTCTTCCTCATACTCCAGGCCGAAGGCCTGCGCCAGACGCCGCAAATCCGCGGGATCCGTGGACGCGAATTCCCAGTGCCCGAAGCCGCTCGGATCGCCCTCCAGATAAGCCAGCCCGTACTTGCGAAGCACGGCCGGCGTGTCATATTTAGGATCGAAGCTGATGGTCAAAAGTTGCGTTTTGGCGTAATCCGCCGGATTTTTCTTGAGTTCACTCTGGATCCGCGCGAATTGACTGCTCAGCCTTGGGCAGAAATTCGGCATCGGGCAGCGCGTATAAATAAAGGTGACCAGCACCGCCTTCCCGGCGAAATCCGAAAGGTGTATCTTGCGGCCGTCCTGATCGGTGAGAGCAATATCCGGGACACGCTCTCCCGGCATCAGCATCTTCGATCCCGGTGCTTTCCTGATCTTGCCGCGCCCGGATTCGTCGGTGATACGAACATTTTCCAGCCAGTAGTCGCTTCGGTTATTTCCAACCACGACATCAGCCGCGATCTCGTCGCCAGTCTGGACTTGCTCAATAACCGCCGGATCTTTCACGCGGTAGGGCATCGCCATGGCCGGCATGAATCCAGGAATGTTCCCGTGATTCACAGTAATCTCGCCGTCCGCCACGTTCTTGTCGATCACCTCGCCTTGCATCGGATATCTCCGCGTCCGGTTGCAGGCGCCGAGTACGGCCAGCAATAGCAATACCAGTGGCAGCTCAAATCGTAATTTCACGATACCTCCTCATTTCTAATGCCTCTCTCCTTATCCTCTTCTTAATAATGGAACCGAAATCGCATTTCGACAAAAATTTCCCGCGGATTATTCCAGTGGAAGCCTCCGAAGGTAGTGCTGTTGTCGAGTTCCACCCGCCGGTTGGCGACATTTACCCCATTGACCGATGCGGAGTACCGTTCGCCGAAGTCCTTGCCCAGCGACAGATCAAAACTAGTGTGCCCGGGCAGATAGTCTCCGGGATAGGGCATGCCCGGGAATGCATTGCTGAAGCCCGAACCATAGTAAACATTAGTCGAGGTATACGACCGCCACGGCAAAGAAACATCGGCCCCAACATTCAGAGTATTGCGCTGATCGTGGTCGAGCGGGCAGAGCCCCGGGTTGGGATCGCAAAGATTAGTGGTGCCGTCCGTCAATCCCCCAGTGATAGCGCCGCCACCGTAGGCAACCTGATTGGAATACGCGAGATGAATCTGCCCGCGATGCGCAATTCGCGGCGAGCGCAGCGTGAGCTCCCACCCGCGAATAAGCGCCTCTTGAATTGTTAATGGAAAGAAAAGGTTCGACTCTCCGATGACATCATGATCGAAAAAATTGTTGACCCGGGTGCGAAACGTGTCGGCATCAAGCACCCATCCGCGAAATGGCATGGTGACCCCAAACTGAAATTCCTCGTCGCGCTCGCCATGCAACGGGATGAAGGTGCATCCGTTCTCCGTGCACAACTGAAGGAGCGGTCCGGAGGCGGTCAGCAAAGGCGGCGCCTGGTAGTAGTGCCCATAGAATCCGCGTAAGGTCCAACGCAGAGTCGGAATCGTAACCGTCGCGCCGAAGCGGGGGCTGATCGAATTCTCGCTGACCCCGGCTCCTGAAAAGTGCGTAGGCCGGAAACCGGCAGAGAGCATCAGCCACGAAAACGGCTTGAACTTGTCGTCGAGAAAAAACGCGGCCAGTCCTCCCGAAGCAGGCTCCGAATCGGCAAAGGCCGGCGGCAATTCGCTCGTGATGCAGTTCGGCGGCGAGTATTGCGGGTCGCCATTTGTAGCGCAATTGAAAAGAATGCCCAGGTCTTGACTGTCGTTCTGATGAAATCCATAGAACCCCGCCTGCAAATCGTTCTTATTGTAATTCGCGCCCAAGCTCGCCTGTCCGCCCGCGTAAGTCGAAGTGTGCCGATCGGTGGTGGCGGTCGGATAGTCGTTCGGATTGCTCTCATAGTCCGCGCTGTTGCGATGAAACAAAGGTGAGAGCGTAAGCAGAAGTTTCGGATTGAAGGTATGAACCCACGAAGAATTGATCAGCACATCGGATTCATGGTCGCCGTCGCGCGTGCCCGCGCTGTCAAACTGCGAACTCTCCAAATCGTTAAAGTTCGGATCGTAGGGAACCTGATAATAATCCTTGCGCAGCGCGGTCACGAAGCGCAGTTGATTGGAGGGATCGACATTGAAAATCAGCGACCCAAATCCTCCGTACCCATTGGCCGCGTCGTGTATGACCTGCGGAATCGGCGGCTGAAGCCCGAGATCGCTGCGATTCCCATTGACGCTGGCGTAATAAGCGAAGCGCTCGGTATGGCTGCCAAAGCTAAGAGCATCGTTAGTCTGATAAAAATTCCCGGCGCTCAGCACAGCTTCAGCCTCGTTGTTGCGCTCAAATCCCGTGCGCGGCACGATGTTGAATACACCATAAGTCCGATCGCCGAACTGAGCGCTGTAGCTGCCCCGATCGGCCTCGAGGTAGTCGATGTCCTTGGGATCGAACTGCGGGCCGATGTTGCTCGCGATGTTGGTGTTCGGAACTGGAATGCCATCCACCAGCCAGGTCGTCTGGTGCCCGCCGCGAATGTGCAACTGGTCATGGGTGACATACGATCCAGGCACGTAATCCGTAATCATCGCCATACTGTTCGTCCGGTCGGCTCCAGGTGTGCGGTCGATATCCAGCCGGCTGACCAGAGTGGTAGGAGTAAAAGAATCGGTGGGAGCAACCGCGGGAGCCCCGGAGACGACCACCTTTTCGTTCGCGGTTGCCACCTGCAACTGAAAATGCACTACCGGCTCCGACCCCGAAGTGACGATCACATCCTCCGTAGTCTGCGCGAACCCCTTACCGGCAACGCTGACCGAATAGTCGCCAAGTTCGACACCATTGAATTGAAATTCCCCATTAGCGTCGGTGGTAACGCTCTTCGTCCACTCCGACGATTTCGCCTTGAGCATGACCATGGCGTCTTGAATCGGACGATGCTGCGGATCATGCACAACTCCGCGAATCGCCCCATAATCGCCCGCGAAGGCGAGAGCTGAAACCATCAGAACGGCAGAGATAGAGATAGAAATAAAGATGACTCTGGAGCGCATCATAGTTTCCTCTTCTTCTTTAGTTAGCGGCTTCAGTCAACGGCCCGCGTTCTTCAACCAACGGCCCGCGAAAAAATTGCCGTGTAGAGACGGGGCCTGCCCGCCTCGGGCCATCCATGAACCCTTGTGCGCGGACGAAACGAGCCGGCCTGGGGTCGCGCCGTCTGTATACGCAAGGTTTAATGGAAACAAGTCAGAAGGAAACTAGCTGCGAGGAGGAGCGCGCGCGGAATCCGCATCGATCAAAGGAGCAGAGACGCGAGCCGCGGAAGAGGCCCCGGCCGCTGGCTCGATGAGAAGATTGACAAACGAGAGGTGTCTCGAAGCGATGCTGGCCCACTCCGAGATTTTCGAGTTCCGGCAGCAATCGCAGCGTTGGCCGCAGCAATCCAGCGGCTGGAAAGTAGCTTGCGGCGATTCTGTGCGCGCCCCGCCAGCTTCCGGCACGCCCAGCGATGCACCATGGTGACACTGCATCGCGGGCCCGGCCGCGGCGCGCGTTCCCGTGAGCGGCCGCCGCACGCAGCACTGCATTCTCTCTGGAGCGATAGCCGCCTGCACCAGCGGCCCCAAACTCGGGACCAGCATGACCAGCAGCGCGACTCGGGCTGTCCAGCGAAACATGTTTGCGACCGTGCTACCCGATTACGTGTTCTCAGCCCGGACAAAGTACGAGCGATTCCCACATCCGGATGCCGGGAATCATAGCATTCCTACATAGTTCATAGCGAACGCCGAATGCAGAAGATCGAAGACTGACAACCGACAACCGAGAACTGACAACTGACAACTGAGAATCAAGCTCCCTTCTTCATCTCCACCTGCGGCTGATAAGTCCCCGGCGTGGTGCGCGCCGCAATCGCCAGCCGATTCCAGGCATTGATGGTCGCAACCGCCACCGTCAAATCCGCCAGTTCTTTTTCGCTGAACTGTTTTTTCGCTTCGTCATACACCTCGTCTGGCACATGCGTTTCGGCGACCCGCGTCACCCCCTCTGTCCAGGCCAGCGCCGCCCGTTCACGATCGCTGTAATAAGGACACTCCCGCCACGCGTCCAGCGAATACATCCTCTGCTCAGTCTCGCCCATCGCACGCAAGTCCTTCCAATGCATATCGAGACAATAAGCGCACCCATTGATCTGCGATGCCCGCAACTTCATTAGGTGTAGCAGCCGCCCTTCGATTCCACACTCGCGCAGATATTTCTCCAGCCCCAGCATGGCGTGATAGGCCATCGGAGCAACTTTTGTGTAGTGAATGCGTTCTTCCATAATTTTCCCCCAATCTATGACATCGGAAATGCAAAGTGTATTGCGAGACTGCTGAATTGAGGCACCAAGGAGTTTAGCTTGCGGCAAGATGTAACAAAACACCGCCAGAGGCAAAGAAAGAATTTCTCTGTGTCCTCTGTGTCCTCTGTGGCTCTGTGGTAGGCCTTGGTTTTCAGCCCCAGCCCCGTCAAGACCGAGAACCGGCAACTGGCAACCCGTAACTGTTCTTCCTGTACCATTCTCTCGATGCACGAACTAGCCCGGCAGCTGCTCAAAACAATTCGGAAGCAGGAATTACTGCGCCCCGGAGACCGCGTAGCCGCTGCCGTTTCCGGCGGAGCGGACTCCGTCGCGCTCCTCTTCCTGCTCGAAGAATTGCGCCCCGAGTTAGGCATCATTCTCTCGGTAGCGCATGTAAACCACAAACTCCGCCGCGAGGAGTCGGACGAGGACGAGCGCTTCGTCACGAAACTAGCGGCAAGGCTGGGGCTTGAACTGGATACCGTGGCTGCTCCGATTCTCAGCCACGCCCCTGGAGCCGGCGATGCTCCCGCAAAGTCCGGTATTGAGGCCGCGGCCCGCGAACTGCGCTACGATTTCTTTCGCGAATTAGCCGAGCGCAGCCGAGTCAACAAGATCGCAACCGCCCACACGCTCGACGATCAAGCCGAAACGGTTCTGCTCCGCATCTTTCGAGGCACCGGCATTCGCGGGCTGGCAGGAATTCACCCCAGTCTGCAAGTAAGTCGCGCGAAAAATGGTGACACAGGCGTCCTCGCGCGCGCCGGCGCGAACGCCGAAGTCGTCCGTCCGCTTCTAACCTTCCGCCGCCGCGACCTGCGCGGCTATCTGCTCGCCCGCAATGAACCGTGGCGTGAAGACTCATCGAACAATGATCCAACCTTTCTGCGCAACCGCGTCCGCCACCGCCTTCTCCCCCTAATCATCGAAGAATTCGGCGACGCCGCACTCCAGCACATGGCAGAGCTAGCCGAGATTGCGCGTGCCGAAGAAGAGTATTGGTCCGCAGAATGCAGTGACCCGAAGCCCGGCAGCACAGCCAGCACACCACCGCCCGCAGCTCTCGAACTGAATGATTTTCTGCCACGTCCGCTGGCAGCGCAGCGCAGGCAGGTGCGCGCCTGGCTCGAATCGAACGCCCCCACAGTGAGCATCTCATTCGCGCTGATCGAAGAAATTCTGGAATTGGCGATCGGGCCAGCCGGAAAGAAACTCGATTTGCCGGGCGAAGCCAACCGCCGCAGCGTCCGTCGTACTCGCAGCGAACTCGCACTCGAATGCCAAGCCAGCCCCAACGCCGCCGGCTACGAATACGTGCTGCGCATCCCGGGAGCTGTAACAATCGCGGAACTCAACGTGCGAATCGAGGCACAAGCAGTAAATGCGGAAAGCGTCCCCGAGCCAGAGCGGCAGGCGCTGCTCGATCCCGATCGCGTTGGAAACACGCTCACCATCCGCAACTGGCGCGCCGGCGACCGCTATTGGCCCGCTCAGACGGCCGCAGAAAAAAAAATAAAAGAGCTGCTAACCGATCGCCACGCCACCGGCGCAAAGAAAAAGCTGTGGCCAGTCGCCATTAATAAAGATGGCCGCCTCGTCTGGATGCGAGGATTCGCCGCGCCCGCATCCTTCCAACCGCGAACCACCAAAGCCATTTGGATTCGCGTGATCGCCGCGCACTCTTAGTCGCCAACTGCCGAGCACTTCCCCAGCCTCCAAGTGCTATCCTTTATCCGCCATGCCCACTTCGCCGCCCACCACCCTGCGCCAGGTCATTTCCTCCGATCAAATCCAAAAGCGGGTCCGCGAACTCGGCCGCCAGATTTCCGACGACTATCGCGGCCAATCGGTCGTCGCGCTTGGCATCCTCGAAAACAGTTTCATGTTCATGGCGGACCTCGTCCGCGCCGTCGATGTGCCCATGCTTTGTAGCTTCATCAAGCCGCGTTACAAGCAGCTCAACCAGACCGAAGCGCCCATGCTCGAAATCTATTTCAGCCACGAACTGGAGATCGCCGGCAAACACGTGCTGCTGGTCGAAGGCCTGGTGCATTCCGGCGTCACCACCGACTTCCTGATGAGCAACCTCCGCGCCCGTGGCGCAGCCTCGGTGAAGTTAGTAACGTTGCTCGACCGCCAGTCCTCACGCCGCGTCCCCCTGCAACCCGACTACTTCGGCTTCCTGGTCGATGACGCGTTCTTATGCGGTTATGGCCTGGGCAGTCCCGAACAAACGGAGCGCAACCTGCCGCACCTGGCCGCCTTCGCCTGAGGGAGCCATGAATGATTCCGTGGCTCGCGATTCGCAACTCGCGGCTCACTAACCATGACTTCTGTCACCCAACCGGTTTCCCCGTTTTCCCCGAAAAGGTCTAGAATGGTGACGCGTCATTGCAATCGAATTTCCGCCGCCCGCATCAAATAATTGTTGTCCTGCGGGCGTTTTCTTCCTCGATCGCAAGGGCTGCACTTTTGAGGAGTTCCAGTGAATTCGACGATTAAGACGGTACTTTTCTGGGCGGTAATTGTGGTGTCGGCTGTCCTACTGTGGCAGGTGGTTCGCACCGGCACGACCGGCCAGAAAGAAAAAGAACTCGGCTTCTCCGAGTTTCTAACGCAAGTGGACGCCGGCAATGTCCACGACGCGGTGTTTGCCGGCCAGGAAGTAAAAGGCAAGCTCAAAGACGACTCGCAATACCGCACCATCGTCCCGGCCAACTACCCCGACATGTACAAGAAGCTGACCGACAAGGGCGTGCCCTACAGCTTCAAAGACATCAGCGGCGGCTCCTGGCCAAGCTGGCTCCTCAATCTGGCTCCGCTGGTTCTCCTCGGAGCGCTCTGGTTCTTCATGATCCGCCAGATGCAGACCGGTGGTAATAAAGCGTTATCGTTCGGCAAGAGCCGTGCCCGCCTGCTCTCCATGCAGCAGAAAAAAATTACGTTCAAAGATGTAGCGGGCGTTGACGAAGCGAAAGAAGAGCTGCGCGAGATCATAGAATTCCTGCGCGAAGCGCAAAAATTCCAAAAGCTGGGCGGACGCATCCCGAAAGGCGTGCTGCTGGTCGGACCTCCCGGCACCGGCAAAACCTTGCTCGCCCGTGCAGTAGCCGGCGAAGCCAACGTCCCGTTCTTCTCCATCTCCGGTTCCGACTTCGTAGAAATGTTCGTAGGCGTAGGCGCCAGCCGCGTACGCGACCTGTTCGAGCAAGGCAAAAAGAACGCCCCCTGCATCATCTTCATTGACGAAATCGACGCAGTAGGCCGCCATCGCGGCGCTGGTCTGGGCGGCGGACACGACGAACGTGAGCAAACGCTCAATCAGTTGCTGGTCGAGATGGACGGTTTCGAATCGAACGACGGCGTAATCCTGATGGCCGCCACGAATCGTCCCGACGTTCTGGATCCTGCTCTCCTCCGTCCCGGCCGTTTCGATCGCCGTGTAGTAGTCAATCGCCCTGATGTCCGCGGCCGCGAAGAAATTCTCCGCGTCCACACGCGAAAGATTCCGCTAGCCGACGATGTCGATCTCTCGGTCCTCGCGCGCGGCACACCAGGCTTCTCAGGCGCCGATCTAGCGAACATGGTGAACGAAGCCGCGCTAGCCGCAGCCCGCCAGAATCGCAAAGCGGTTCTGCAATACGACTTCGAGGTAGCCAAAGACAAAGTCCTGATGGGTGTCGAACGTAAATCTCTCCTGCTAACCGACGAAGAGAAGCGCAACACCGCCTATCACGAAGCCGGGCACGCGCTGGTTGCAGCCATGCTTCCTCACGCCGATCCGGTCCACAAAGTAACGATCATTCCGCGCGGCATGGCGCTCGGCCTGACCATGCAGTTGCCGGTCGACGATCGCCACAACTACTACAAGAATTATCTCGACACGCAAATCGCCATCCTGATGGGCGGCCGAATTGCCGAAGAACTGTTCCTGAATCAGATGTCCACGGGCGCCGGCAACGACATCGAACGCGCCACCGAACTGGCCCGCAAAATGGTCTGCGAATGGGGCATGAGCGATTTGGGCCCTCTTACCTTTGGTAAGAAGGAAGAACAGATATTCCTCGGCCGCGAAATCGCCCAGCACCGCGACTACTCCGAAGCCACCGCCAGACAGATCGACGAAGAAGTCAAAAAGATGGTGAGCATCGGCTACAGCACGGCGAAGGATATTTTGTCGGGCAATCGCGAAACGCTGGAGAGAATAGCAAAGGCGTTAATCGAGCGCGAAGTTATCGACGCGGCCGAAATCAAGCTGCTGGTCGACGGTCAAAACCTGCCGCCGCTCAAGCCGCTACCGCCCAAAGCCGCCGACGAAAGCGTGCAGCAAGTACTGAAGCCAGAACGCACCCCAGCAAAAACCGGCGAACGTCCAGCCACGGCATAGAGTGTGGCGCGGACACTCCTGTCCGCGCAAGCATCTTATCGACTCTTGACAATTAGTTCGAAACAGGGCGGCCTTCAGGCCGCCCATTCTTTTTGGCCTGATATCGGATCGACTCACTCGCACTTTCCTAGAGCTTGCGCGATACTACTAGTCCTGTGAACCTCTCCCTCAACTCCAAAGTAGCCCTAATCACCGGCGGCTCGCGCGGCATCGGAGCCGCCGCCGTCCGCCTCTTCGTCGAATCCGGCGCAAAAGTAGTCTTCAACTATCAATCCGCCAAGGCCCAAGCGGACGCGCTAGTCGAAAAATGCGGCTCCGCCAATTGCCGCGCCGTGCAATCCGATCTCTCAACCACCACGGCAGCCGAGCACCTGGTAGCCTCCGCCGTCCAAGCCTTCGGACGCCTCGACATCCTGGTAGCCAATCACGGAATCTGGCCGCCCGAAGACGCCCCCGTTGATCGCTTAACCGACAACCAATGGCATCGCACCATCGCCATCAATGTCGACAGCGTCTTCGGCCTGGTCAAGCACGCGGTAGCGCAAATGAAAAAGCAGCGCAGCCAGCATCCGCCGGCCACGTCAGCAGATCAGCCCGCCCGGCCCGGAGATCGGCCCGCCCCGCCCGCCGGCCACATCGTCCTGGTCAGCTCCACCGCCGGCCAGCGCGGAGAAGCTTTCCACTGCGACTACGCCGCCAGCAAAGGTGCCATCATCAGCATGGTCAAAGGCCTTTCCACCGAACTGGCCCGCGACCACATCCGCGTCAACTGCGTAGCTCCCGGATGGGTCGCCACCGACATGTCCGCCGCCGCCCTGAACGACCCACCAACCCGCGCTAAAGTCTTCGCGACCATCCCGCTAGGTCGCGTAGCCACGCCCGAAGAGATCGCCGGCCCAATCCTGTTTCTATGCACGCCCCATGCCGGCTTCATCACCGGCGAAATTTTCAACGTGAACGGTGGTGCTGTGCTGGTGGGTTAGGAAAGGATTTTTATGAAACTCTTGTTATTGTTCGCCTTCGCTCTGCCGCTACTCGCGACCGCGCAGCCAGCGGCCAACGAACCCGCAGGCACTCTGCACTTCGAAAACGGCGTCATCGCAAACGGCACGTATTCCAATGAGTGCCTCGGCTTCTCGCTCCCAATCCCTGCCGGATGGAAGATTGACGAGTCCATCATCGCGGGCGGTAAAGCCCGCCATCGTTCCGAAAAGAGCCTCGTTCTGCTTTTTCTCCGTCAGGAGGGAAATCCGATCGGAAGAATCATCCTCAGCGCGTCGGTCCCCGATGATGAAACTTCAACCGCGCAGGATTTCGTTTCAAGCGCAGTTCACGAGCAGATCAAGGCATCTCCTGATCGGGAGTTGGTTCGAGACACTGCTCCCGTCGACTACGGCGGCCAGCACTTCTATCGCGCAGATTACAAGGGATTATTGGGAGGCAAGGAGCCCTTGTACTTTGCCTATGTCTATACGAAATTTCGCGGATATGTCATCGGTGAGACGGTAGTATCCGGCTCGCCCCAGGGATTGGACGCCGCCGCCAACTCTCTTCAGCCAATCTCATTCCAGCAGGACGAGGTCAATCCGAAATGCGTCATGGCCCCCGACGAGTCGGCCTCCAAGAATGCCCAACCGCAGCGCGTCCGCATTTCGCCTGGGGTTGCGACCGGCTTGCTCGTCAAAAAAGTGACACCTGAATATCCCGCCGACGCACGTCAGGCGCGCATTCAAGGGACAGTTATTCTTCAGGCCGTTATCGACAAGGACGGAAACGTAGCGGACCTTAGTTTAGTTTCAGGGCATCCGATGCTTGCGCCTGCCGCGATTAGGGCGGTCAAACAATGGAAGTACAAGCCCTACCTTCTTAACGGCGTACCAATGCCGGTGGAGACGCAAGTCACTGTGAACTTTACCTTGTCGGAGTTTTGATGTGCGCAATTGACTGAGTCCTCACGCCCCAAACTGCCGCAGGTGATGATCCAGATGTTTGTACATCCCGCGGCTCCAGTCCTGCGCCGTGAGCGGGCCAAAAAATGGATGCGGTTGCCGCGTGCACTTCGCCTCGCCACCCTCATGAAATTCGCGGACGTTCGCCTTCAGTCTTTCCTGTTCGCGGGCAAAATCGCGCGCGTCGGCCACTTTTAGTTGCTTGTCGGTAGGCCCATTTTTTGAGAACGGCCTGTCATTCGTGAAGTTGGATTTGAAGATCGGCCCCAGCACCCTCCCAATGAAGATCCGCGGAGGATTCAGCCGCCCTGACGCCATATCGAGCGTCGCCGAGCAATGCGCCATCATCTGCGCTACGTCCATCTTTCCCCACTTCCGCGCAGACGCAGGCTGCAGCGAATCGATGCGCGCGATCGCGTCCTGTGCGCCGTCCTGCTCAAAAAGCGATTTCATGATGCGCCTCCAAAACCCCGCATTTTAGCCGAAAAGCACCCCGCTTCCCCCAACAGACAGCTAAAATGATCCCATAAGCTTCTAACATAGGGAATCCAGAAACTGACAACCGACAACTGAGAACAGAGCAGGCCCATGACTCGTCTCCCCTCGATTTTGTCCATACTGTTCCTCTCCAGCTTGTCCTTTGCCCAGACCGGCACCGAACCGCCCCCGCGCGCGGCATTACCCCCGGAGCCCAAGACGTCCATCAACCTCAACGACTCCGAGAGCGCCCGCAAGGCCCGAGCCCTCCTAGAGCAAAGCATTCAGGCCCTGGGCGGCCAGCCCTATCTCACCTTCCAGAACCGCAGCGAGACCGGACGCTACTACCCCCTCTATCACGGACGCACCGAGAGCACCGGCCTCCCCTACAACTACTACGTCGAATATCCTGACAAGGACCGTTTTGAAGTCCTGGCCCTGAAAGAGATTCACATAATCCCCGGCACGATCGACGTGGGCGGAGTTAAATCCGGCCACAAGGATCTGATCCTCATTCACAACGGCGACCACGGATATGAAGTCAGCTACAAAGGCACCGCCGCGCAAGATAAGCAAGACCTCCAAAATTACCTGCGCCGCCGCGACCACTCCCCCGAATGGGTCTTCCGCAAGTGGATGAACGATCCCACCGTAGCCCTCTTCTACAACGGACTCGACGTAGTCGACAGCAAGCCTGTCGAAGGCGTCACGCTCCTCAACAGCCACGACGATTCCGTCACCGTTTCAATCGACCAAAGCACGCACTATCCCGTAAGAATCAGCTATTCCTGGCGCGACCCGAAAGACAAGCAGATGAATACCGAAGAAGAAATCTTCGACAACTACAAGCCCGAAGACGGCATCATGACTCCACACTCCTTCACGCGCTACTTCAACGGAGAAATGTCGCAACAGCGTTTCATCACCAAAGCCAAATACAACCTGAACCTGCCCGAAACGTTATTCGAAGCCAGCGTAACCTACGACCCAAGGGCGCCAATCAAGAAGCACTAAGCGTCGCGTCGACTCGCGGCCGCGAAAACGCAAGAAGCAAATAAGAGTCAGCCCAAGCGCCGCCAAATTCACCGATTAGGTTTTTTCTAAAAAAAGATCCGCGAGAATCCGCGAAAATCCGCGGAGCAGTGAATTTCCCGAAGCACCGAGAAATCCCAAAGAAATACCCGAGAAACAGCCCAGTTCACCTTTCGTAACCCGCAAACATCTGCAATAGACAGAACACTTTAGCCCAATCGTGGCATCCCCAACCACGAACTGTGGCAAATTTGCCACATACAACATCCCGCCCTTCCCTGTAATCTACAGCGCAGCCAAAGACTTACAAGTCATCCGTTTCACCACGTCGTCTCGTACGATTTGACACGCGAACAAACAATTCGTTCCGCCGTCGCCTGCACCGGAGTTGGTCTCCACAGCGGCGCTCCCGTCAACCTCCGCATCCTCCCCGCTCCCGCCGGCACCGGCATCGTTTTCCATCGAACCGATCTCGATGCCTTCGCCATCGAAGCCAGCGGCCGCAACGTAGCCCGCGTAAGCTACGCCACCAGCCTGATGAAAAAAGGCGTCCTCATCTCGACCACCGAGCACCTGCTCTCCGCCTTCATCGGCGTAGGCATCGACAACGCCATCGTCGAGCTGGACAATTTAGAACTCCCCATCCTCGATGGCAGCGCCCGCCCCTTCGTAGAAATGATTCAGAAGGCCGGCATCCGCCAGCAACGCAAGTCCCGCACCTACCTACGCATAGTCCGCGAGATCGAACTCCGCGAAGGCGACAAATTCATAGCCGTCTATCCCGACGACATCTACTCCGTCTCCTATTCCATCAACTTCCCGCATCCCCTGATCGGCAAACAAAGTTTCTGCGTGCGCCTGACCAACGGCAGCTATCTCCACCAGGTCGCAGCCGCTCGCACCTTCGGCTCAAGGCAAGACGAGCAAGCCATGCGCAACATGGGATTGATTCGCGGCGCCTCCAGCGAGAACTGTATTGTGCTAACCGAGAAGGGAATCGAGAATCCCCCGCTGCGTTTCGCCGACGAGTTTGTCCGCCACAAAGTCCTCGACCTGATCGGCGACTTGGCCTTAATCGGCAAAAGAATCTTGGGCGCAGTAGTAGCCGACCGCGCCGGCCACGCCATGCACACAGCTCTGGTATCGCGCATCCTCCGCGACCGCTCCTACTGGGAAGAGACCACGTTGGAAGAAGAAAAAGAAGAAAAAAGACCTGTCCCACCCCTGGTATCCGCCGCCCGCCTGAGCGTCTAGGCTTTTGGGTGGCGCAGCGCTTCACCGTTTAACACAATCGATTTTGAGTGGCGCAGCGGTTCACCGCTGCGATAAGCGCATTGTTTCACCCCCGGCTTTAGCCGCTGGGTGGCGACTCTCGTCGCGGAACGACGTTTTCCACTGCAGTGTATCCAAACCGGAGGGCCGCTACCGGTAGCCAACTTATAACCAATCTCAGCTTCCTAATATGTCATCCTGAACCAACCAGCCATGATCACCATCGATGAACGTATAGCCCGCACCGAACGCCTCTTGCGCCGCCTCGAAGAAGACCAGCCTTATCTCCGCGCTCGCCTGTCCGCGCTGGGCCCCGAGCATCGCCAAAGCGCGCACGCCTTCCACGACCGGATGCGCGCCGAAGCCGAAGCCGAACTAGCCCGCCTCCAGGCCGAGCGCATCCCGGCAATGGAGTGGAGCACTCCGCAACCCGCCGATTAATTTTGTTTTTGTTTTTCGCGGCTGGCAACTCGCAACTCGAGGCTAAGTTATTTCGAGTGCGCCAGCAAATGATGCGGCAACTCACCCTGTAGCCGATCCGTCAGCCACTTGTCGAGCTGATACTGCGAACTCTGCGGCACTTCAACAAATCGAATCCCCGCCTGCCGCGATCCATCAATCCACGCGACCTGTCCCTTCAACTCGAGCGAAGTATTGGTGGCGGGCAGCGTAAAGCGCACCGATACCGGCGTATCCTTCAGCAGCTTGGCCGTAATTCGAATCGCAATGCCGCCTTCGCTCAGGTTAGTCGACGAGGCCTTGAGCTCCGTCATCTGCGGAATCTTCACGTGCACCGGAATCTCCACCTCATACCGGAAGTAGCGCCGTCGCTCGCGCACCATGAAATTGAGCGCCGCATTGAAGCATCGCGCAGCATGCACCGCGCTCAGCGGCTTCTGAAGCACAAAATTCGCGCCCAGCTGAAACGCCTCCTGCGTAGTAGTCTTGCCGTTCAGCACAGCAAACGCCACCGACTTCGAATTGCTCGAAGCCTTCCGCAGATCGCCCAGCAGTTGCACCCCGCCCGGCAGATCGTCGCAATCAATAATGACCGCGTCAAATTTGCACTTGCGCAACAAGGCGAGACCTTCACGGCTCTCCGGACACACCTCCATCCGCACCGAGATCTTCTCCAGTGTCGGCTGCAACACGGCAAGAAGCGCGGTATCCCGGCTGATAAGGAGGGATTCCAGATTCATTCCTACGATGTTAGACGTTCCGCCAACGGTACGAAAGTGACTGAGGTACCAGCCAAAACGTGCCAGAACCCGCCGAAACCCGAAAAAGCCCGCGTGGCGCGGACACTCCTGTCCGCGTGCCGGCAGCGTGAAAATCGCCGGTGAGCAATCCCGTCCAGAGTGAAGCTGGAGCCACTGGAAAAACAGGGTCCGGTCGCAAGGCCGGTTCTAAGATTGACCTCGCGTACCACGAAAGTTATCCCCGCCCGCGATTCCGCACCCTAAACTACTCCTCGCCCTGCCCCCTCCGTGTTGAAATAACTCTCAATGGCCAAGCGTGTAAGTGTCGACCGCTGGATGTTCACCGTCACCACGCTTCTGGTCTTCATCGGCCTGGTCATGATCTTCTCCGCCTCGGCAGTCATGGCTAAAGAGCGCTTCGGCTCCGCCTACGAATTCCTCATCAAGCAATTAATCTGGGCAGTAGCCGGACTCGCCGTCATGGTCATCGCCATGAAGATCGACTACAGGCGCCTCCAGCACCCGGCGCTGGTTTTCTCGATCCTGGGCTTCACCACGCTCTTCCTGATCTCCGTCTTCTTCCTCGACCGCGCGCACGGCACGCACCGCTGGTTTCATCTGGGGCCAGTCTCGTTCCAGCCGTCGGAACTAGCCAAGCCTGCGCTCATATTGTTTCTAGCCTGGTTTTTGAAAGAGAAGACACTCGAGAATCAAACGACAACCATCAACAACCTGCGCAACACCCTGATCCCCGCCATCGTCCCAACCTTCGTCTTCCTCTGCCTGATCGTCTTCCAGCCCGACCTCGGCACCGCCATCGCCTGCGCCGGAATTACCGCCTGCATCCTCTTCGTAGCTGGCATCCGCCTGCGCTACTTCGGATACGCCTTCGCCGCCTCAATCCTTCCGCTCTACTTTCTGATCTTCCACGTCGCCTATCGCCGAGACCGCATCCTTGCCTTCCTCAATCCCTACGCCGACCCAAAAGGCTTCGGCTTCCACATCATTCAATCTCTGATCGCGGTCTCCACCGGAGGCATCACCGGCCTCGGCCTGATGGAAGGCAAACAAAAACTCTTCTATCTCCCCGAGCCCCACACCGACTTCATCTTCGCCGTAACCGCCGAAGAGTTAGGGTTAGTCGGATCGTTAGCCGTAATCATCCTGTTCGCCATCTTCCTCTGGCGCGGCACGCGCGCCGCCCTCCGCACCCAGGACAACTTCGGCCGTTACCTGGCCGTAGGCATCACCAGCATGATCGTCCTGCAAGCCTTCATCAACATCAGCGTAGTCCTCGGCCTGATGCCGACGAAAGGCATCCCGCTCCCCTTTGTTTCTTATGGAGGCAGTTCGTTATTCGTGACTCTGGCGTGTGTGGGAGTGCTGCTGAATATCACCAAGCAGGCGGAGTAGGAGGAGAACCGCGCCGGTTCCCCGAAGATTCTAAGCTGCGACGCTAGGCAGCGGCGGCACGAATCTGCTTTAGTTTTATTTCCGTTTTGGCTCCCAGAAGATCGGCGTACAGCAGCAAACGTGCCACGCTCAACGTGGAAAGCTTGCCGCGCGTGAGTTCGCTTACCCGCGGTTGCTGTATGCGCAAGATTCGTTCCAGGTCGCGTGCGCTGTATCGGCGGCGCTTGACTAGTTGCAGGATATTCTGGTGCAAAGCCACTTTCAGTTTGAGTTCCAATACTCCCTGACGGGTGAGGCCAAGTTCGTCCAGGACGCTTCCCGTGACCCGGTATTCATTTTCGGCGGCGCGCTTGTTTGGCAATTCTTCTGTCCTCGCGTTCAGCTTTCAGCACGCGCTTCAGGCGTGCTCTGGAGGTTTCGATGTCCTTCTGCTCGATCGCATTGGAACGCTTCTCGAAACAGTGAAGGACGTGTATTCTGCCGCCTTCGCGCACGTATAAAATTCTGTACCACTTCTCGGCGTCGCGTTCCCGCAGCTCATAGACTCCGGGCCCTACGTTGCGAACCGGCTTTCGATCCGGTGGAATTTGTCCGAGCTGTAGGCGGTATAGCGCATATCCGAGGTCATGTCTGACGGCGGCTGGGAAGCCCCGCAACTCCCGTATCGAATCAGCCTGAAAAACGAGAGGCGCGAGGGCTTTCTCATCGTTGCCCCCTGATGAGTCATCGGAGTTCTTGTTACTTGTATACACGTTGTTTGTATGTTTTGTCACGATGACCTTGGTAATGGGTCATAAGACCATCCAATATTTAAGGCGCGATGGCAGCTAGAAAATGTGACAGTGGGGTGAAATGGCTGAAGGTTTCCCATTGCGGGATAACCGTAGCCCGGCCAAGGTTGGGACGATCACTCAGCAGAACCAGCTTTGGGGCGCAGCGGTTCACCGCTGCGATAACTACCTTGTTTTAACCCCGGCTTTAGTCGCAGAGAAGTGTCACTAAACGGCCCCAGCGCCCGTTTATCTAGTTGGAGGCGCGCCCCAGGTCTCGCCTTTGAGACCTGGGATTCCACTGTGTTGCCAGCCGAAGAAGGCGCACCCCGGGTACGAGAACCAGGCCACCCGCCGCAACCATGCGCCCATTACATAGTGACATTGAGCGCAATGTTAACGCCCGGATATGCCGGGTTGCACAGGTAATACATGCCATTAATCTCGACCACAAAAACATCTTGGCTATAGAGCCAGTTGCTGGGCCACGGATCTACGAATCCAAACCAGTAGCCGCCATACTGGAACCGGCGTCCACCGCTATATTCCGCCTGGCTGACATGAAATGTGTGCTCCCGTCCAAAATTCGCCTTGTAACGCTCCGCTGGAATTCGGCCGGCCGCCGCGTGCTCCACATGCCCTTCAGGCTTCGCTTGATGCTGTTCAGACTTCGCCTGCTGCGCGCTTTTCTCTCCCTGTTTGTTGTTCTTCTCCTGCCGCTGCGCACCCTTCGCTTGTTGCTTCGCGGGTTTCTTCTGTTCCGCTTTCTTCTGTTCCGGCTCGGCCTTCTTCTCTTCCTGGGTAGGCTTGGCTTTCTCGTCCTGCTTCTCGTGCTGGTCCTGCGCATACACCGGAACCGCCGCGACGAGCGCCAAAGACAGTACTGCTGTGCTGATCAATCCAACTAGATTCATAGGGTTGCCTCCATTGTCGATTTCGTTTCAGCTGCAAGCTTGCGATTCGCGCAAGCTTCTTGCCATCGCCTTCGCCCTCTTACGTTCCAACGTGGATTCGAGAAAGCGAGTTAAACAGTCCAAAAACATTCAGTAGCCAAAGCACCACGGCGATCACCACCACGCCGTTCAAAATTGATTTGATGGATCCTTGCATGGGAATGAACCGATTTACCAGCCACAGCAGCACGCCCACCACGATCAGAACTTCCAGGAGTTGAATTAAAGGCATAATCTTGACCTTCCTTGATTCGAGCTCTTTCGAGCTTCGGTTGCGCCGGTTCATGCCTCTCGTCCGCTTGGAGGCATTCCAGCTTTCGGTTGTACGAGACTTTTTAGGGTCGAACCGTGTCGCGCCCCGAGGTTGCGCGGCGGACACGCGGACGAAGCGCCGATTGGCTGGTGTGGTCGCCTCACGCGACCTGGGAATCGAAGCTGCGAATCAGCGTCCGTAGCTCCATCGACACACTCAGTACAACAACAATGACAGCTCGGCGCGGTCGCGTCTGAGCAAGATAGCTCACATCCTGATTCTTAAACGGCGGCAACCTGGCGAAGACCCATGCCCAGCGTAAAACCGATCACAATTGACCAGCTTTGCTGGGCGCAATCTTGCACTATGCAATCATGAAGACCGAAGCGGAAAAAGCTTTGGGTGTCCGTTGTCCCGCCTGCGGCGCAAAACCGCGCGAAAGGTGCGAACTCAATAACGGACTTTCGCGGACGAATTCCCATGAAGCTCGTAGCGCCGCTGCGGAAAAAGGCGGCCCTCCACACCATCGTCTTGATCGGCTAAGTGCCGCGCTCGGCAACGCGCCGTTCGGCGGCGGGAGTTGAAGTTTCCCGCGCCAAACGGCCAGTTTGGAGTTAAGATTACAGCCAATACCTTAAGATTACAGCCCATGGCACCGCCGCCCCGAGAAAAGAAGAAGAGCAGCCGGTTCAGTCCCGACGCGTTCCTCGCCAACATAGGCGAGGGCAGGAAGAATCTGACTCTCGCCCGGAACCAGGCGGTCTTCGCGCAGGGAGATCCCGCGGACGCCGTCTTTTATATTCAAAAAGGTAGAGTGAAGCTCTCCGTAGTCTCCGCCACCGGCCGCGAAGCCACCCTGGGCGTACTGAGTGCCGGAAACTTCTTTGGTGAGGGAGCGCTAGCAGGCCAGTCCCTGCGCATGGGATCAGCCGCCGCCATGACCGATTGCGAAATTCAGCGCATCGACAAGAAAGCCATGATCGATACTCTGCAACGCGAACCGGCGTTTTCTGAGTTGTTCGTCGCCTATTTGCTCTCGCGAAATATCCGCTACGAAGAGGATCTGGTCGATCAGTTATTCAACTCCAGCGAAAAGCGTCTCGCCCGCGTCCTTCTTCTGCTGGCTCGCTTCGGCAAGGAAGGCGTGCCCGAAACAGTAGTCCCCAAAATCAGCCAGGAAAGCTTGGCCGAGATGGTCGGCACCACTCGCTCACGGGTCAGCTTCTTTATGAATCGCTTCCGCAAACTCGGCTTCGTAAACTACTCCGGCGGCCCGGAGGGCGGATTGCAAGTCCACAGCTCCCTGCTGAGCGTAGTTCTACACGACTAGAATGTTTGTGCGTCTCCGCTCAGCGCCGTTCTAGAACGATTAGAATGCATTTGGTTGGCGCAGGCGCGGTTCACCGGTCTTGCATTTGGTTGCAGCAGCGCTTCACCGCGGTTGCATTTGCATTTGGGTGGCGCAGCGGTTGACCGCTGCGATAACTTCTTTGTTACAGGCCCGGCTTTAGCCGCCGAGGTAGACACGATCTCCCCGGAGCGACTTTTCCCGCAGCCTCTAAAGGCGATGCTATGAAAATCCTGTTGTTCGCAGGCCTGCTGTTAATCGTGCTCGGCATCGCATCGTTCATCGTACCCATCCCGCACTCCGAGACCGAGGGCATCAAAGTTGGGAACACGAGCTTGGGCGTTCAGACCAGCCACAGCGAGCGCGTCTCGCCCATCATCAGCGTCCTGCTGATCGCGGGCGGAATTGCGCTGAGCGTCGCCGGGGCGCGCACAAAGAACTAAGAGGTTCCAGCCTCATGCAACCCGCCAATGCGGCAGCCAATCTCATGCAACCCGCCGTCCGCTCACCAGGTTAATGATCAGTACCACCACCGCAACCACCAGCAGCAGGTGAATCAGTCCGCCCGCGATGTGCAAGCTGAACCCAAGAAGCCACAGAACCAGAAGTATTACAAAAATTGTCCAAAGCATGCTTGATCTCCTTCGTTCAAATCAGCTCTCGATAGCCAGCCGTAATAAGATGCGCGGTCTCGTAAATCCGTCTACTTTGCGGGAGCGAATGACTTCCCGCACTCCAAGCAAGACGATTTCGCTTTCGGCGTAAGCAGCCCGCAAGACGGGCACATCCTCGGCGACGCCCAGGCACGTTGCAGTCCCGTCCGCGACTCAAATCGCGTCGACAGGAAAGCGCGCATTCTCACCAGCCGCCGACGAACTCCGTCTCGGAGTTCACGAAAAGTTCCTTCCATTTGCGACCCAGCCTTCTCTCGATTGCCTTCACTCACCCAACCAAGATGGCAGGTCCGCGACCACGCTTCTGAGCAAGATTGCTCACCCCAGCCAAAATCAGCACAAACCGCGGCCATTCCCCCCAAAAAGCCGGTTCCGCAAAAGTGAGCAATCCTGACCAGCTATCTCCCGGCCGCTGTGCGATCATCACCATTGAGACGAGCACTTCCTCTCTCTTTCAGATTCCTGAGCTAAGTCAGCCATCTGAAGTCTTCTCCTCTTAGTTCCGCAGATTCAAAATCAGCTGCGCATACCCAAAGGACAATTCATGAAAAAGATAACCACGCTACTAATGTCAGGCCTGTTGATGAGTGTCGTCTGCCTCGCCGGAACCTCAGCCTGGGCAAGCTCGGACCGTGAACAAACCGTCGACCGCCTGCAAAAATCCGTTGACGTCCTGCAATCGATCATGTCGACGCCCGACAAAGGTATCCCGGAAGAAGTGCTGAACGGCGCCAAGTGCGTCGTCATCGTGCCGGACATGCTCAAAGCTGGCTTCATCTTCGGCGCCAAGCACGGCCGCGGAGTCGCTACCTGCCGCACTTCATCTGGCTGGAGCGCTCCCGCATTCGTATCGGTCGGCGGTGGCAGCTGGGGATTGCAAATCGGGGTTGAAGGCATCGACCTGGTCATGCTGGTCATGAACGATCGTGGCTTGCAGCATCTGCTGTCCACCAAGTTCGAACTGAGCGGTGAAGGATCGGTAGCCGCAGGCCCGATCGGCCGTCACACCTCCGCCGGCACCGACGTATTGATGAACACTGAAGTTCTAACCTACTCGCGTTCAAAAGGCGTATTCGCCGGTCTGACGTTGGAAGGTGCGGTAGTCGAGCAGGACAACGACTCAACCCGCGCCATTTACGGCAAGCACATGCGATTCCGCAACATTCTTTCCGGCAGAGCCTCAACTCCCGCCAGCGGAGAAGCGTTCGTGAGAGCCGTATCCGAAGCTGGACACCAGTCTCACATCGCGGAAGCAAGAGAAGACAGCAAGTAAGCTGCTGAGCATTTAATACATCCTCGCAACCAAGGCAAAGATGCCCCATTCAAGCCATCTCTTGACTTGAGTGGGGCATTTCGAGCCTGTGCCCCAGAGCCTGCCCTGAGCTTGTCGAAGGGTCGCGCCTTTGAGACTTTGGATTCCCAGGGTCGCGTCCTAAAATCCCAGCCATTGAAGATCACTAGTAACCCAGCCTTGAAAGGGCTCGGCTTCAGCCGAGCCGCTGAGATCTTCTTTTTACCCTTGTCATTCCGAGCCGTCCGCAGCCGCGCCAAGCGGCGAGAGCGAGCGAGGAATCCGCAGTTTGCCCCCGCCCCACATGATCAGAGTTTACTGCTCGGTCCTTCTCTCCCGGCGGGTGGGCCACATCAGCCGGGGAAAGTACAGTACGGGTCTTGCCTTTGAACGCTGACGCTAAGGAACTGGGGGTGCGCCATTTCTCGCGCTTTTCGAGAAGTGGCCCATCCGCGCCGCCCGCAGAATCAGGCTCTGCACTAACTGAGATTCGCCAGGCGGCCCAGGTCTCGTACGCCACCGTTTTTCTGTGCTGACACCGCCCAACTGCGGGCGCCCCATGTCTCGTGATTTTCGGGGTCCCCCGCACGCGCGCCGTTCGCGTGCTGGGGCGGGAGACATGGGTACCCGACCGTCAGCACCATGAGCTCTACGCCGCTGGCATTCTATCTTCACCTTCAGAACTCCCCAGTCATTGAGCCGCAAATGCTGTGTTGGAGACCACCCTTAGCTTGTGACGATTTCTCTGAACTGTCGCCACCCACGCTTCGAACCACGATAGGGGACGCCTGCAGTTGGGAAGTTCTGGAGCTGAGATTAGAATGCCAGTGTCGTAGAGCTCACGGTGCTGACGGCCGGAGTACCCATGTCTCGAAAATCACGAGTCATGAGGCACCCGCGCTGCCCGCGAAATACCTGAAAAACACCGGGTTATGAGGAGAGCGTTTACGAGAGTCCCGCACTTTCGCGACTGGATGTGTCGACAACGCGGGGTTCGGCCAAAAAATTGACCGCATTGTTTTTGCATTGGATACCCAAATTCTGAATAGCCACAAGGGAAGACACATGATTGACTTCGGTTTGGGAAAGTTGCGGCTCTGGAGCGCGGCAGCAGCCTGCGCAGCCCTATTCATGACGCAGGCTGCGGGAGCCCATCCAGCGGCCTTTACACTCAACGATGTGATGCAGGCGCCATTTCCGTACGACATGGTGGCCGCTCCCACGGGCGCAGCCGTGGCGTGGGTATTCGACGCGAAGGGCTGCCGTAATATCTGGGTAGCAGACCCCTCCCATGGCGCGAAAGCGCGCCAGATCACACCGTACACAGAGGACGACGGTTTCGATATCGGCGAACTCGCGTGGTCGACGGATACGAAGTCGATCGCCTTTACACGGGGCGAGAGTCTTGACGACGAGACTCCGGCCAACGTTAATAGCTCCCCGGAAGGACCAGTGCCCAAGGAAGTATGGGTGGTTGCCACGTCCGGCGGCGTGCCGCATAAGGTCGGCGCGGGAGACTCCCCTAGCTTCTCGCCCGATGGCAGCCGGCTGCTGTTTATCGACAAGAAAAGAATTCTGACGGTGGCCGCGAGCGGCGATGGCGACGCGCAGCCATTGCTCATCGATCAGGGAACGGTGGACTCGCTGAGCTGGGCGCCGGACGGCAAGCGCCTGGCGTTCGTGAGCCATCGAGGCAACCACTCGCTGATCGGTGTCTACGATTTCGTTGACCAAACCATCGTCTGGTTGCGTCCGAGTCTCGACTACGACAGCTCGCCCGCGTTCTCACCGGACGGCTCGCGCATCGCCTTCGTTCATGTGCTGGCCGAGAAAGCTCCCCCCGATTTCTCATCCCGGCGCAGCGGACGGCCGTGGTCGATCTGGACGGCGGACGTGAAAACCGGCCAGGGGCGACGTATCTGGATTGCCGACGTGGGACCCGGAAGTGTATTCCATCCGACGCCCTCGGCGACGAACCTGTTCTGGACCAACCATGATGATCTCGTGTTCCCCTGGGAGAAAAGCGGCTGGCTGCATCTATATGCCGTCCCCGCGCAGGGCGGGACGGCCCGCGCACTCACGGCGGGAAAGTTCGAGGTCACACACGTCGTCTTCAGCCAGGACCGCAAGCGCCTGGTCTATTCGTCCACTCAGGATGACACCGACAGGTTGCATATCTGGACGGTCGATGTCGAGCATGGTTCGGCGGTGCGCACCGACCAGAGCCACGCCATCGAAGACATGCCGCAGATCGGCGCCGACGGCGCTCTTTTCGGATTGCAGAGCGACGGCAACCAGCCGCTGCATCCGGTCGTGTTGAGTGCGGGGGGGCAATGGCGGCTGCTCGCTCCGGAAGCCATCCCGTCCTTTTTCCCGAGTTCCAAACTCGTCATGCCCCAGGCCGTGACCTTTACGGCGAAGGATGGCCAGGAAACGCACGCGCAACTGTTCCTGCCACGTGAAACCACCTCCAAGCCGCACCCGGCGATTCTGTTCTTCCACGGCGGCCCTCAAATGCAGATGCTGCTGGGGTTC
>JBAQJF010000038.1:0-28394 GCA_049300195.1 Terriglobales bacterium
GTCCGGGAGCGCCGATGGGCGCGCCTCCGGGACCGAGCCGGCCGGGAGCGAGGCCGGGTGGTCCGTCGCGCCGGCCTGGGCAAAGATACGTTCCGCGCGGAATAAAAGAAGGCCCAATGAAGGGCTACACTCCGCCGCCGCGGGTGAGTATCAGCAATGAGCCGCAGCCGATTACACGGAACATCACCATCACGGAAGGAATCTCCGTAAAAGACCTGGCCGAGAAGCTCGGCCTGCGCGCGAAAGATCTCATCGCACGCCTAGTGATGCGCGGCGTTTTTGCCACCATCAACCAGACGCTTGACGCCGAACTGGCGAGCGAGATGGCGCGCTTCTTCGGAGCCGATACCGAAGTCATTACCTTCGAAGAGCAAGCCGCCAAAGATACTGCCGAAGCGACCGAAGCAAGTGAAGAAGGCGCGGAAGCGGGTACGCGTCCGCCCGTCGTCACCATCATGGGCCACGTCGATCACGGCAAGACGACGCTCCTCGACTCGATCCGGTCCACCGACGTTGCCGGCGGCGAAGCGGGCGGAATCACGCAGCACATCGGAGCCTACAAAGTTCGCATCGCCGACGCGTCGTCTCCTGCGTTTGGGCGCGAGATCGTGTTCCTCGATACGCCCGGCCACGAAGCGTTTACCCGCATGCGTTCGCGTGGCGCGAAAGCGACGGACATCGTCGTGCTGGTCACGGCTGCGGATGACGGCGTGATGCCGCAGACGGTTGAAGCTATCGATCACGCGCACGCCGCGGAAGTTCCCATCATTGTTGCGGTCAATAAGATCGACAAGCCGGATGCAATGCCCGAGCGCGTGAAAAAGCAACTCGCCGATCGCGGACTCGTGCCCGAAGAGTGGGGCGGAAAGACCGTCTTCGTCGACGTCTCCGCCAAGAAGAAAACGAATTTGAATCTGCTGCTCGAGATGATTTGCCTGACAGCCGACCTCCAGGAACTGAAGGCGACTCCGGGACGCGCGGCGAGCGGCCTGGTGCTCGAAGCGAAACTCGATCGCGGGCGCGGTCCGGTTGCGACCATCCTTGTGCAGAACGGGACTTTAAAAGCCGGCGACAACTTTGTGGTCGGCAACGCCTACGGCAAGGTGCGCGCCATGTTTGACGACCGCGGGCAGGCATTGCAGGTAGCTCCGCCCTCGACGCCGGTTGAAATTCTTGGCCTCGAGAGCTTGCCGCAGGCAGGCGATCAGTTCGTGGTGGTCACCGACCGCGAGAAGGCGCGCGACATTTCGGAATACCGCGAGCAGAAGGCCCGCGAAGCGGCGCTGGCCAAGAGCTCGCGTGTGTCACTCGAAGGCCTCGCCGAGCAACTGAAGACGGCCGGCATGAAGGAACTGAACGTCATCCTGAAGGCCGACGTGCAGGGCTCGGTCGAAGTGCTGGGCGATCTGCTGGGCCGGCTCTCGAACGACAAGGTTCGGCTCAAGCTGCTGCGGTCTGGCATCGGAGCGATCACCGAAACCGACGTGCTCCTGGCCTCGGCGTCGAATGCGATCATCATCGGATTCAATGTTCGTCCGGAGCGCAAAGCTCAAGAGTTGGCTGAGCAGGAGAAAGTCGATATCCGTCTGCACTCGATCATTTACGAGTTGCAGGACGAGATTAAGCGCGCCATGACCGGTCTGCTTGAGCCGACCATCAAGGAAACTTACATGGGCCGCGCCGAAGTGCTCGAAACCTTCCGCATTCCGAAGGTCGGAATGGTGGCCGGCTGCCGCGTGAGCGATGGGCACATCAAGCGCGATTCCGAAGTCCGGCTGCTGCGCGATAACGTGGTGGTGTTCAAGGGAAAAGTCGCGTCGCTGCGACGCTTCAAAGACGATGCTTCCGAAGTACGCTCCGGCATGGAGTGCGGTATCTCCATTGCGAATTATGGAGACATCAAAGTGGGCGACGTGATTGAGGCATTTGTCACCGAGAAGGTTGCGGCCGAGGGAATCGCTTAAGACGCTGTAGAGGTGAGATCGCTGAGAGGTCGAGCGGTACCTCTCAGCTTCATTTAAACCTTTCAGAGAAACTCGTGCTTGGCGACGGACTCTTCGGGCCCGGCTTTCGAAGGAGAGCGTTATCGCCCCGAGTGGCAGCGGCAACTAGATATCCAGATTCTTCACATCCAGCGCATTCTCTTCAATAAACTTCCGCCGGCCCTCGACGTCTTCGCCCATCAGCGTCGTGAAGATAGTCTCGCACTCCGCGAGGTCTTCCAGCTTCACCGATAGCAGCGTGCGCCGCTCCGGATCCATGGTCGTCTCCCAGAGTTGCTCGGCGGTCATTTCACCCAGGCCCTTATAGCGCTGAATCGTGTATTCGCGGCGCCCCTCATTCAGAACGTAATCGAACAGCTCGCGCGGGGTCGCCTTCTCGACGATCTCCGGCTCCTTGGCTCGACGGGCCGGCGCCTTCGCCGATTTCTTCTCGCCCTTGACCCCGTCGGCCGCCTCGCCTTCCGCAACCTCGCCCTCGGCGGCCTCATCGCCGCCAGTAGCGTCGTCGCTCGCCTTTGCAGCAGCCTTCGGCATGCTCTCCACCACAAACGGCGGCTCCAGATACTCCGCGATCTGCTTGAACTTGGAAATCATCTGCCGGCCCTGCGGCGTCGATGCCAGCTCCCAGTTGATCACGTGCTCGGCGCCCTGCGCATTCACAAACATCACTTCCCACAAATTGTGTTCTTCGTCGAAGCGCATCTCGACGCTCTTCAGCTTCAAGTCTTTTTGCAGGCGCTTAAGTTCTTTTTCCAGCTTCTCGATCTTTTTCGGTGCCGCCTTCTTGTCGCCTTCAAAATCGGCACGCTTGGCCAGATCGAGCCGCGGCAAGAGTTCCGTGATCTTTTCTTCACGCAGGCGCTGATTGAGCTTGTCAAAAAAGCCGAGATACTCATTCAGCACGGTCATGAACTTGGTGAGCGCCGCGCCTTCGAGCTTGGCCGCGCCTTCTCCGTAGCGGACCACCAAGCCCTCGGATGCGCGCTTCACCATGACCTTCACAAACTCATGCTCGTTCTTGATGTACTGGTGCGATTTCCCCTTGCGGATGCCAAAGAGCGGCGGCTGCGCAATGTAGACGTTGTTGCGCTTGATCAACTCCTGCATGTGCCGGAAGAAAAAAGTCAGCAAAAGCGTGCGGATATGCGAGCCGTCAACGTCAGCGTCGGTCATCAGAATGATCTTGCCGTAGCGCACCTTGGTCGGATCGAAATCTTCCTTCGAGATACCGGTGCCGAGCGCGGTGATCATGGCCCGGATTTCTTCGTGCGCCAGCATCTTGTCGTAGCGCGCCTTCTCGACGTTAAGAATTTTGCCCTTCAGCGGCAGGATCGCCTGGAACCGCCGGTCCCGCCCCTGCTTCGCCGTCCCGCCTGCGGACTCGCCCTCAACCAGGAAAAGCTCGCAGCGATTCGGATCGCGCTCCGAACAGTCAGCCAATTTGCCCGGCAAGCCTCCGCCATCCAGCGCCCCTTTGCGCCGCGTCAGGTCGCGAGCCTTGCGGGCAGCCTCACGCGCCCGCGAAGCATCGATTGCCTTGTTGATGACCTTGCGGGCGACCGTGGTGTTCTGCTCAAAAAATGCGCCCAGCTTTTCGTTGACCACCGCCTGCACCACGCCGGCGATATCTGAGTTGAGCTTGCCCTTGGTCTGCCCTTCGAACTGGGGCTGCGGCAGCTTCACGCTGATGACGGCAACCAGTCCCTCGCGAACGTCGTCGCCCGTCAGGTTTTCCTTTACGTCTTTGAACAGCCCCATCTGTTGCCCGGCGTAATTAATGGTGCGCGTCAGCGCCGTGCGAAATCCCGAAAGATGCGTACCGCCGTCGACTGTATTGATGTTGTTGGCAAAGCTGAAAACCGTCTCCGAGTAAGCATCGTTGTACTGCATGCCGATCTCGATATGGACTTGGTCCTTGTCCGCTTCCATGTAGATGGGCTTATCGTGGAGCGTCTGCTTGCCGCGATTCAGGTGCTTGATGAATTCCGCAATGCCGCCGTTATATTTAAACTCAGCACGCTTGGCCTCGCCGGTTTTCGAGTCGGTCTGGCGCTCGTCAGTCAGCGTGATGACCAAGCCCTTGTTCAGGAACGCCAGTTCGCGCAGGCGCTGGGAAAGCGTGTCGAAGTTGTATTCGACGATGGAAGTGAAAATTGTTTTATCGGGGATGAAGTGAACCTTGGTGCCCGTCTTCACCTTGGCTGCGCCGGTTTTCTTTAGTTTGCTGGTGGGCTCTCCCTTGGAGTAGGTTTGCTCCCACGTGAACCCCTCGCGCCAGATTTCCAGATCCAGTTCTTCGCTAAGCGCATTCACGCAGCTGACACCGACTCCATGCAGCCCTCCTGAAACCTTGTAAGAGTTGCTGTCGAATTTGCCGCCCGCATGCAAAGTCGTCATCACGACTTGCGCGGCCGGAAGTACGTCGCCGTTTTCCAGCGTCATGTTGTCGACCGGAATGCCGCGGCCGTTGTCGACGACAGTAATCGAATTATCAAGATGAATCGTGACTTCGATCTTGTCGGCGTAACCGCCAAGCGCCTCGTCGACCGAGTTATCCACCACTTCATACACCAGATGATGCAGGCCGAGTTCGCCGGTCGATCCGATATACATGGCGGGCCGCTTGCGCACCGCTTCCATGCCGCCGAGCACCTTGATCGAGTCAGCGGTGTAATCGCCGTTCGCAACTTTGCCGTTCTTTGTCTTTACGTCGCCGTTCTTCGCCTCGACGTTCTGGGCGTCGGCGAGTTCCGCGTTCAATTCCTTGGTGGCCATTCTGCTCCGTGGAGAAAGCCGGTCGGGCGCAAGGCTGGACGCGCGCTGCCGGGACCGCTCAGTGATCTCAACTTATTGAAATTTCTGCTAGTTAGCTGTCACTTGAGCTGTATATATTTTAACACAAATCAGATTCATTTTGAGGCACGAACCGGCGGCGTAAACCGTGGGTTTTGTTTGCGTTAGAAGCGTCGCCTGACCTGGAATTCCCGCCGCGCTCGATTGTTTATTCGCTGGCCGGAAAACCAAAAAAACCACCCAGATCTTTAGCCGTGGATCGGCTCCTCGATCACTAGCGCGACGCTTTGCGCGAGCCAAAATGCAAACCCTCAATCAGATCATCGACCTCATCTTCACTTCCTGCGACGAACGTGAACGAGACAACTTGACCCTTCGCCACGAGCACGAGCGTCGTCTGATACATCGTGAGTTTATCAGTCAATGGTTTGGAAAAATCGGCACGTACGAGTTCGCGCGCGTCGATCTCCACTACGGACGGATCGCCATTCGCCTTGAACCCTTGTGCAGCCGTCGATTCCGCGAGGGGCCCGAGAAAGTCTTCCGCTTTCTTGAGTCCGGGGTAAGCCGCCGCCGCCTCCGAGGCAATCACCACCGCGGAGTTCACACTCGCTCCCTCAGCCTGCGGCGGACGTTCGAAGACCGCGAGCAGCACATCGCTCGCAGCGGGTTTGTTCTTTCCAGATTTGTCGCTGGCCGATTTGTTCGACGAAGCGGCCTTCGGGTTCAACGAACTGGAACTAGCGCCCGAAGCGTCAGCCGAGTCCGCATTCGCGTCTGCCGGCTCGCGCATCTCTTCCGTCCGTTCCACCCATCCATAGGGAATCTTGTAGCGGAATCCGAACGTGGCATTGCGGTACAGTTGCTCATCCTGCTGCGCTTTCGGCCCAGGCGGCGCAGCCTTATGCACAGTCTGCGAAGCAGTGGCCAACGACACCCCGACGACAAGAGCGGAAACGACAAAAGCGAATATGAAGCCGTAGCGCGTCATGCCAGCTCAAATCAGTTTACATGCCGTATCCTGACAAAGCCGTGACCGCGCCGCGCCTTTCCCAAGACCGCAAAATTCGCGCATAGCGAGGCTCGCTCCCGTTACAATTTTCTCCGTCACCGTTTGTGCAGCGGATGGAACCTGAAACCCAGGAAGGCATGGAACTAATCCTCACAGAAACCGAAGCCCGCGTCCTCGGCGCGTTGATCGAGAAAGACATCACCACGCCCGAGTACTATCCGCTATCCCTGAACGCGCTGGCAAATGCCTGCAATCAAAAATCGAATCGCGATCCCGTTATGCAGCTCGACGAGAACACGGTGCGCGATGCCCTGAGCGGGCTCCAGGAACAACGCCTGGCGGGGCCCACAGGCGGCGCGGATAGCCGCGTGCCCAAGTACGAGCATCGCGCTCAGGAGGTCTTCAACTTCACCCGCGCCGAGACCGCGGTCCTGTGCGTGTTGCTACTGCGCGGCCCGCAAACTCCCGGAGAGTTGCGCGGACGCACCGAGCGCTTACACCATTTCGAAACGCTCGACGATGTGCAGTCCGCATTGCAGAAGCTGATGCAGCGCCAGCCTCGGCTAGTAAAAATGCTGCCGCGCCAGCCCGGAACGAAAGAATCGCGTTACTCGCATTTGTTGTCCGGTGACGCGAACGTCATCGAAACGCCGCAACTCGGGGCCGGTGCGATCCACCAAGGCGATCGGATCGCCCGGTTGGAAGAGGAAGTCAATGGCTTACGCATGGACGTTGCGGAATTGAAGCGGCAACTGGAAGGCTTCCGCACGCAATTCGAATGAGCATCGGGCACTCGGCAAGTCCAGGTATTGACCGATAGCTGATGACTAATGGCTGGCAGTTGTTCCTAAGCGAACTCCCACCGCCGCGCGATCCTACGCGCGATCGCGAACAGCACCACCGCAATTCCGAGCAGCACAAGAACCTGCGGCCACAGATCCGAAATCGGCTGGTCCCGCCAGAAGATTTTCGTAAAGCCATCAATTGCCCATGCGTTGATCGTCAACAAGCCTGCCTTCTGCATCGCCTCGGGCATAAGGAACCGCGGAAACATGCTCCCGCCAATCGACGACATAATCAGAATGATCAGCGTTGAAAGCGCCCCCAGCTGCGCCCGCGTCTTGCACACACTGGCCAGCAACATGCCAAACGAGGCCACGGCCAGCGCGGTACAGACTCCCATCACGATGAATCCTGGAATGTGCGACCAGAAATCCAGCTTGAAAACAGCCCATCCCCACAGGAACATCACCACGAGCTGCGTAAAGGCGAGCACCGAATTGTAGGTCAGTTTGCCGAGTAATAATGACGTCATGGTGACGCGCGAACTCAGCACGCGATCCAGCGTTCCGCTCTCGGCTTCGTCGAGTAGCGCTCCCGCCGCCCCGCTCGCGGTAAAGAGCAAAAACATCACGCCGATTGCGGCCGCATAAAACGAAACCATGGGATTGTGCTTATTCTCTCCGACCACTGCGCGCGCCTTGACTGCCACGATTTCGCCCGTGCCAGAGTTCGGCGCGGTCGCCGCGCCGCTTTCCTGCCGCTCACGCAGTCGCCGGATGCCTTCGTCAATCTGGCTTCGCTGCTCGCGCGTGAGTCCGCCGGCAAATCGATCGAAGTACTTCGATCCCTGCTCGGCCATCAGGTCGGGCATGGCAGTCATCGCAACTTTCTGAAGCAAGCCTGAGATCATCTGCGGCGCGACCATATCGCTGCTGTCCTCGAGCAGTTGAATCGTCGGACGATTCGCATCCGTGGGCCCGAACGCAATCGGATTCTCGCCGAAACCGTGCGGGATAATCACCGCCACCGGCGCAGTACCCGCTCGAACGGCAGCCTCCGCGGTTGCTCCCGTATATTCAGCCTGTTCGACGTTTTTCACAGGCTCAGGCCGAGTCTTCACAACCAGCGACCCTTCCTGCTTCAGCCCCGCCACCAATCGCTCGGATGCCCGGCTGTGGTCCTCATCCACGACAATTACTTTGATCTTCGGCGTCGTATCGCGCCGCCCACCAAAAATGACCGCAAAAATGCTGAAGAAAACGACGGGCAGAATAAAGCTCAGTGCCAGCGCGGCACGATCCCGTTTCAGCGAGACAAACGCACTTCTAACGATTGCAGAGATCATCATAAGAAGATCGTCACAAAAAAAATCGCCATAAGTAGCAAGGCCACAAGCGTCCCGAACAACTCAGTCGCGCAACTCACGCCCCGTCAAATGCAAAAACACCGATTCAAGGTTCGGCTTGCGCAATGCCAAATCGAGGAGTTCAAATCCAGCCTTCGCCGCATCATCCAACAGCACCGCTACTTCACTCGGATGTTCGATCGTGAATTCCGCCGAGCCATCCACCCCATGCCCGCCCCGCGCCGCCACCCACTCTGCCACCCGCCCATCCGCGGTGGCGAAGCGCGCTATCACCTGGCTGCGCGATCCAAACGCGTTATGCACAAGTTCCGCGTACGTCCCAAGCGCAATGGTCTTCCCATGATCGACAATGGCAACCCGGTCACACAGCCGCTCCGCCTCTTCCATGTAGTGCGTCGTGTAAATAATCGACATTCCCTCATCGCGCAGCTTCTCGATCATTTCAAAGATATGATTGCGCGACTGCGGATCGACGCCCACGGTCGGCTCATCCATCAAAACCAGCCTGGGCCGATGAATCATCCCAGCCGCCATGTTGAGCCGCCGCTTCATCCCTCCAGAAAGATTCTTTACCAGTTCGCCGGCGCGATCGGTAAGGGTGGCCCACCCCAAACAATGCCCCACAGCCTCCTCCAGCACCGCTCCGCCCAGCGCGTGATATCTCCCAAACGCTTCCAGATTCTCGCGGCATGTCAACCGCGGATAAAGGGCGAGTTCCTGTGGAACCCATCCCATCGCATCACGCGCCGCCATCGAATCCGCACGCGTTCCAAAAACCGAGATTGTTCCAGCATCCGGAATCACGCGCCCCACAATGCTGCGAATCAATGTGCTTTTGCCCGCTCCATTCGGCCCCAGCAATCCCAGGCATTCTCCGGCATGCAGTTCGAGCGTGATGCCATCAACGGCGGTAACCTCGCCAAAGCGTTTGACCAGCCCTTCAATCCGAAGAGGAGACGCCGAACTGGACATACTTGCAGTAGGCAACGCGCTGTTCTCCGAAGTTCTACATCATACTAAGACCCCTGCGGACATCGGTGAACCTAAGAATACGGGCGGACATCGGTGAATGTTCCATGAATTAAGATCTGTCAGAACTTCTTGGCTTACTTCTATCTGCAATTGTTCAGGGAACTTTCAGCTGCCATTCTCACGCGGGAAGACGCGTCAAGCCAGCCGATGCGTAGGCAAGCGCCTCGGTTCCCTTGAAAGGAAAATTATTCGGAAGCCGCCTCAATTCGCCGGAGGAGGGAAGTTAACCGTAAGGACAGTCTGCGTGCGCGCAGCATGGCCATTGAACGTGTAAGGTTTGAACTGCCATTGCTTGACCGCCGCGATTGCCGCCTTGCCAAGCACAAAGTATCCCCGGACAATTTTCAGATCCTCAACGCTGCCATCGCGCCCAATCGTAGCCTGCAATACAACGGATCCATGCAGCTTTTGCGGCACAGCTTCCACCGGATAATCCGGCTTGATGCTACGCAGAAGCAGGGAACGTTCGGTCTCCTCGCTCACCGGCACCGGCTCGGTGAAGGTTTGCGAAGAGGGCGCGGGAATCGAAGGCGATGAAACTGGCATCATCTGCGCAGGATTGACGGTCACGACGACCGGCGGCGCGATTGGAGCCGAGCCACGAATGCTGTCCGGAATGGTGACCTTGCGAGCGTCAAAAGGAGCAGCCGCGGAAGCATCAAGCTGCGGCATCGGCAATGGAAAGTCGGCAGCCTTCCGCAGCTGGACGTGCGAGTCGTCGATGGCCAGCTCGCCCTCGACCACCTGAAGATGAGGCGCCGGCGCCATCGAATTATCGGGGGGCGGAGCAGCCGACGCATCCCGCGGCGCCAGCGGTTTCGCAGCGATGACTGGGATCGATTCCGGCGCTTCCAGGTGAAAAAACGCGCCCACCGATTCTCTTAAGACTCTAACCTTGCCCTCCGGCGATTTCGCGAAGCCGATAAGAAGCCCGCGCCCGCTCCAAAAAACGAACAGAGCGGTCATCACGACGGCTGCCGTAAACGCCTTGCGAAAAAACGCGCCGTTGTCGCGCGAGGGAGCTTTCGCTGCCTCGGTCGCAGATTCCCCTACGTTCGGTCGATCCTCGCTCCATTCAAACGAGAATTTTCCGTCGCCCTGCTGGCCCTCGCCCGCATTCGCCTCCGGAGAAGTCGCGGATTGAACACCGCCAGCTTCCGTCGCCCTCCGGTTCGCCTCGAGTCCACCCCCATCTTCAACGGCGGCTCCAGGCGTCTTCTGCATCGCACTGGCGAGTATGTCTTGTACTTCCGCGTCTGTTACTGGACGATGAATCAGAAAATCCAGCCGCTGCTCGCGCATTTCCGCGGCGGAAGGATCCCGGTCAACGATGGCAATCGCGGCAAACTGCCTATTTGGCCCCGACTCGCGAGCGCGCTTTATGAGGAAGCCCGCCTCAGGCTGGCTGGACCAGTCGACGAGTATTATTCCGAAGGATTGCTTTGTGCCCTTTTCAATGGCCGTGAAGATGTCGTCGCAGACCTCGGCCCGCACGCCCGCGCTTTGGCAGACGGTCGTTAATACAGCATTGCTTTCCGGGTTTTTCGAGAACAAGAGGGCGCGCAAAGCCATCGCATCATTAGATTAGCGGCCGTTCGCGCCCGGCGGTAGGTAACCGTGGTTAATGCCCCAATGTGGAATGTGGGCATGCCACTTACGGGCTAGAAGGGTACTTGAGTAACCGGCAGGAAGTCGCGCCAATACTTCACTTCTGGATTGACCACCCTTTTAGGGGCTGAGACCAGCCAATTCTCGAGCTGTTAACGCGGTCCATGCAAGTCGTCTTGCCTGATCGGGACAACATTCAGATCTCAGTCCAATCGCCCGACATCTCGTGTTGGAGTTTCTGCTGCCGCTCCTGCATCATCTTTTGCTCATCGCGGAACTTCTCCTGCTGGTCCTCGGGCTGGTTCTCCAGCTTGTCTTTTTGGTCCTCGAGATTCTCCTTGCAGTTGTTCTCCGCCTTCTCCAACTCTTCGCGCGCACTCTCCAGTGACTTCTCCAGAATCTCGGGGTTAACGCGCGCCATTGCGGTCCTTGCGTGGTCGACGGCTAACTGAGTTTCGTCGGCCAGCTCGTCAAGATCCATGCTTTCGTCGATCACCATCCCCGAATCCTTCCTCCCAGGTAAAGTGATCGTAATCGTTTGCTCTCTCTTGTCGCGCATCACCGTGACGGCCGCCGACCCACTCCGCGATTCCCGAAGTGCGTGCGTAAAGTCGGACGAATCGTGCACCAGCTGATCGTTGACCTTCACGATCACATCGCCGGCACGGAAGCCCGCTTTTTCACCGCGGCTGCCTTTTTCGACCGTACGGACCAACACGCCCTTCCCGCCTTTGACGCCGAAAAAGTCTCCCAGCTGCGGTGTGATGTTTTCGACTACCAACCCGCTGCGCAGCGAGGAATGCGCGATCACCACCGAGATCGGGATATCGATATCGGGTATTGAGGGCATCGGCGGCATTTCGAATTTGTATTCGTGGTTCTCCGGCGTCCAGGAAACGGATTTCTTTCGGTCTGCGAGCTGCACCTTGATGGTCATAGGTTGCCCGTCCCGGCTGATGCCTAACGAAACAACCCGCCCGGGCGGAGTTTCCTTGATCATCCGCCGCAGCTGCGCCGCGCTCTCCACCGCTGTCCCATTCATGCTCAGGATTACGTCGTGCTCGTGCAGTCCCGCCTTGCCGGCCGGAGCGTCCTGATCCACCATCGTGATCTCGGCTCCTTCCTCCTGCTTGAGCTTCAGTTCCGAGAGACGCTCCGAGGTTACGTCGGCGATATCCACTCCGAGATACGAACTCCCGCTTCCGCCTTCGTCGGAACTGAAGATCCAGTTTTCACCAGTTCCGTCGGTCGCCCGTTGGGCGGCGGGTGCGCTGACAACCAGTGCCAACAACAGCGTGCTAAGCAGGAAGCGCTGCGCCATAAATCCCCCCAAACTTCTGCTTCATTCCGAGTCTTTCCTCGTTAGTGCCGGTCACCGGTGGCCGCCCTTCTACTTCTGCGCCAACCGCAAAAAATTGATGTTCCCGGAACTCGTGCGGACCTTCAATATCGGTCCGCCCCCATTCAAGTTTCCTTCCGCGGTTACGGTGCGAGGGCCAGGCCAGTTGCCATTCTCGTTCGACACGCGAATGTCGCTGAAGTCGCTGCGAATCGTGTGCCCGTTGGCGATCTCGATCGAGGCACGAACGGTGATCGGAATGTCCTTGGCCAGGTAAACTGTGATGTCGCCCGCCGAAGTTTCCAGCGTGGAGCTGTTGCGCACATCGGACGAGGAGACAAGCTTCACGATAATGGCGCCCGCTCCCGTTTCCGCCCTCACCGAGGTTGCGCGATCCAGTTGGATCGTGCCGCCTCCCGTTTGAGCTTCCACGCGCCCATTCGCCGATCCCAGCCGGATGCTGCCCGCTCCCGACTCGATCTCTACGGGCCCGCCGATCTCGCCCAGTTCGACGCTGCCACCACCCGTCGTCGCTTTAACGCGCCCGGCGCACTTTTCAAGCCGGATACTGCCTCCGCCGGTCTCCAGCACCGCGCCCTGCAGGCCGGAAAGCACCACCAGATTTCCTCCACCCGTCTCCGCCCTGATGCTGCCCTTGACATCATTGATCTTGACATTGCCGCCGCCGGTCTGGAGATTCACATCGCCGCCGGCCGTTCCAATCTCGATCGAACCGCCGCCCGTCTCAGCCCTAACCTCGCCGCCGATATCGTCGATTCGGATCGTCCCGCCGCCCGTCTCAATCTCGACCCGCCCGGCCAGCGCCGTCGCACTGACATTTCCGCCACCAGTTTCAACACGCGTAAACTGCATCTGCCGCGGAACGTTAATCACCAGATCGTCCGAACACTTGCGGTTCTGGCTGCTGCCTTCCGCGATAAGCCATGCTGTATCAGCCTTAATCATGGCCGTGATCCGGTTCGATTCGAATTCGCGGCGCGCGCTCTGCTCTGACGACGTGTAGGCGCGACGATGAATAACGTACGTAATATTCGACTGCGATCCACCCTCAACCTTGACCGCGCCCGCATCCAGCTTCACCCGAAGATTTCTTGCCCCAGTGAGTTCGCCCTTGACTTCCTGTACCCAGTTGCTCCCTTGCTGGTAGATCCGGCCTTCCTGAGCCAGCGCGAGCGATGCAAGCGCGAACACAACCGCGGTCACGCCAGCGAGTTTGATTGCCTGTTTCAATGAATGTTCTCCTTAACCATTTTGTCGTCAGTCGACGGTTCTTCTAATCCAACTCCGGCGTTTGCGCCAGCATCGTCTGCGCCTGCGTCCGGATTGAAGCATTCTGATCCGTTTTCGCCAGTCGCATCAGCACCGCCCGCACTTTACTGTCAGCCTTCATCGGTTCCACCAGCCGCAACGCCTGCAACCGCACCGCGGAATTCCCATCATTCACCAGCGCCTGCAACACCGCATCGCGCACCTGCGCATCCTGGCGCACGAACCCGCTCAGCCCATCGAGCGCCTTCATCCGCACACCCGGATTAGTATCATTTTGCAGCGCATACATCAGCACTTCCCGCACTCGCGAATCGCTCGGCGTCTGCGTCAACACATCCACCGAGTCCATGCGCACGCCGGAATTGTAGTTGTTGCGCGCCGCAAACAGCAGCAACTGCTGGATGCGTTGATCGTTCAACGATCCCTGCGCTTCCTGCGTAGAAATCGTGTCGTACTTGATGCTGACCTGGTTCGTTCCCGGCTCCTGCGTCACCGAACGAATGCCGGTGATGGCCGCCGCGTCCACCGGAACTGACCCACTTGGGCTGACCTGGCTTACGTTCGGAGCCGTACCGTGGTCCGCCATATAGTTGTAAGTTGCCCCAATCCCGCCACCGAATCCAACAATGAAAATCGCAGCCGTCAGCGCCGGAGCCATGCGAACCTGCCGCAGCCAGACACCCGGCTCGAAAATCAGCCGCCGTAAGAATCCCCCCTGGGCGGTAGTTTCGAGCGCTTCCTGCAACTTCATGCGCGAGGCAGCCAGCAGATTCGGCGTCGGCTCCGTCACCGTATCCTGCGACATGGTCGTGTGGAACTTGCGCGCCGCCTTCAGCTCGCCCGCACACTCGGGACACCGCGCCAGATGCTGCTCAACCTCATACCGAGCATCGTCTTCCAGCTCGTTATAAACGTAGAAAAGAATATTCTGCTGTACCCAATCGCATTTCATGTCCGTACCTTCTCAAACTTCGGCTCGAGCTTCGAGTCTTGAGCCGCGAGCCTTCCAGGACCTTGCTCACAGCTCATGACTCGTAGCTCCCCCTCACCGCATCTCCGCCAGCGCGCTGCGCAACTTCTGCGTAGCGCGGAACAACGTATTCTTCGCCGTCTCTTCCGTCGTATTCAGCATCTCCCCGACGGTGCGCAACTTCAGCCCCTGGTAATGCTTCAACTCAAAAACCATGCGCTCCCGCGGAGTCAGCCGAGACAACGCCGCCCCGATTTTTTTCCCCAGTTCCCGCCGCATCAAATCGCGTTCCGGATTCGCTCCCGCCCGCACATCGGCAAATTGCTCCAGCACGCTGTACTCTTCGCCGGACTTGTCGACCCCAACCGGAGAATCTTCCTTGCGTACATTCCGTTTTCGCAGATGGTCGAGGCAGAGGTTGGTAACGATCCGGTAGATCCAGGTGTAGAAGGAACACTCAAATCGAAAGCTGCCAAGGTTTTTGTAAGCCTTGAGAAAAGCTTCCTGATAAACGTCCTGCGCGTCGGTTTCCGACCCGGTCAGATGCAGCGCCAGCCGCAGCACCGACTGATCGTAATGGCGCACGAGTACCTCGAAGGCGGCGCGGTTTCCCTGCTGCGCCTCGCGGATCAGGCTGGTATCGTCGATGCGGTTGCCCTGCGCTGCCAATGCGACCCTCACGGTGGCGGTCTGGGTCCGATTTTCCTCATATGCCCGAATGCTGCGGGCTGTGTCGCCAACCGGAATTGATACTACGAACGAATCGGCCGGCATGTTCCGTCTCTGTCCTCTACAAGCGATCTGACCTCGTCTTACATACAGATAGACGGAACTGGAACCAGAACGTTAGCACGATTCGAGCGATTGGCCCTTGGTTTGCATAACACCCTCAAAACAAGGCATGTCCAAGATCGGACAACGTGGACAGTGCCGCCACTTAGCGAGAAAAAAAACTGTCATCCTGAGGGCCGTGAGGTGAGCGAATCGAGCCAAACAAGTCGAAGGACGCCTACAAGATTTCGTCAGTATCGTCCGTTGCAAGGCATTCTCCCGATGAACTGTAGTGGTTCACTCATCGCCCACCAAACCTCAGCCGCATCTCATTCGTCTGCACGAACCCGAGCTTCTCATACAGCGCCTGCCCTTCTTCGCTCGCATGCAGGTTCACGCTCTGTAATCCGTACGATTCGATCCACGCGAGAATAGTTTGCATCACCTGCCGTGCAATTCCGCGCCGCCGGAATTCGATTTCGGTGTAGACATTCAGAATCACCGCTCGCTCCGTGCAAGGATCAAACGGATTCGCCGGCCAGGGCGAGAGCAAAACTCCACCGCCGCCAACCACGCCGCCAGCCGAATCAATAGCCAGCCAATGCCGGTAAGACCCGTCCTCGCAAGCCCGAGCAAACCAAGCCCGCGCCACCTCAACCATGCGATCCAATTCCTCAACCGATCCTTCCCGCATGTCGCGAAACATCGACCGCCGGTGACGCAGAATGGTTTCGAGATCACCCAGCCCAGCCTCGCGAATTCTGATCTCCGTTCTATCCATGAATCCCCATTCCCATCCTCTTGCCTTCCACCAACAGCATGGGTCACGAATTGTCGCGCCTCAACCCCTTCGTCGGCCGCGTTTCCCTCAATGCGCCAATCGCCTGATCTTGACTCTTGAGCAACGCACCCATCAGAGTTTTTACAGCGGCTTTACATTCTAATAACAGCTGGCTGAATCCTTCTTGGGTATAATTCTAACTGCAAGAAAAAGTACAATTTTCGTTGGGAGAGACAGGAAAATGACCAGACGCATTCGATTCATCGCATCGGCGTTTACGCTAGCAGCCTTCGTCCTCACAACCAGCGCAGCCATGGCGCAGAGCTACACCGGCAATTGGCCCGCTACTGTGACCCAGTCGCAGCGCGAAAACGGCACGTACTGCGTGGCTCTGACCGACGACGGCAGCTACGGCTGGCCCCACAGCGGCGAGGCCGTGCTGATCCCCAATAACAGCCCGTATCCCGGCTACTTCACGGTGATCGATGGGCTCCTCACCGTAACGATCACCTATCCGTCGGGCGCGGGCGACTGTTGCAGCTTCTTTGTCTTCACCGCTCGCGCCAGCAACGGCCAAATCCGCAAGGGCGTCTTCAACTATTTCGGCGCGAGCGACAATGGCCTGGTGAAGTTCGGCAACAAGGGCGGCTGCTGAAATCGCTCCATCCTTCTCTCTCTTCGCCATGCAGGTTGCCTCCACCAACATGGCTCACCTCAATGGAGACAAAGCTCTACGTTTTCAGAAGAGTCGAAAGAAAACCCCGCCGAGCAACTCCGACCCATCCGCTCCATCCTCAACCGAACCGCGGACGAATGCGGGTTCCACGATCCCGTCTGAACCTCAGCGTACGCCGCCGGGGGCAGTTGACACGATTCAGGCATGCCAGCAAAAGCTCCAGGCGACAGAACGACGACAGGCATTTGAATGACGTGTCTCCCCAGTCCTCAAACGGTACAATGAAGCCAGCGATTCCGATCGATTTCCCTGTGTTCCTCGGTGGACTCTGTGGTTAAGCGCTTCGTGGAACGCGGATCGGAATTTCAGGGGCTGGACATTTCATGTACGAAGTAACCGTGGAAGACACATTCGCCGCCGGCCACTACCTCCGAAACTACAAGGGGAAGTGCGAGAATCCGCACGGCCACAACTATAAAATTCGCGTGACGCTGGCCGGCGCCGAGCTCGACAAAGCCGGCCTGCTGCTGGATTTCAAAGATCTGAAAGAAGTAATGAAGCACGCGATCGATCGCTTAGATCACCAGATGATCAATGACATCGAACCCTTCACCGTCCTCAACCCCTCCGCAGAAAACCTGTCAAAGTATTTTTACGATGAAACCAATGCCCGCCTGAAAAACACAACCAACGGTCGAGTGCGAGTGAAGGACGTCACGGTGTTCGAAACCGATACGACCACGGCGACCTATTCAGAATGAAAGGTTTCCCTGAGGGCTGATGGCTGAAAGCTGTTTTCCATGCAGATCACCGAAATCTACAAATCGCTCCAGGGGGAATCGACCTACGCCGGCCTCGCATGCGTTTTCATCCGCCTAACCGGCTGCAATCTGCGCTGCAATTGGTGCGACAGCGAATTCAGCTTCTACGGCGGCAGCAAAATGACCCTCGATGAAGTGCTGAGAGAAGTAGCTCGCCTGAGCCCCACAGGCGGCCTGGTTGAGATCACCGGCGGTGAACCGATGCTTCAGGAGCGCGATGTGACCCCGTTAATGGAGCAGCTTCTGGACGCGGATTACCAAGTGTTGCTCGAAACCAGCGGCGAACGCCCACTGGCGCGGGTGCCAAAAGAAGTCATCAAGATCGTCGATGTGAAGTGCCCGCGATCCGGCGAGCCCGACACTTTCGCGCTGGGGAATTTGAAGGCGCTTCGTCCGCACGACGAACTCAAATTCGTTCTGACCGATCGTACCGACTACGAGTTCGCCCGCGACTTTATCCGCGAACACCAACTCGCCGAGCGAGTGAACGCAATTCTGTTTTCACCAGCTTTCAAACAAGACGCGACGGGCGCGCGCGACACCTCGCACTGTCTTCTAGATCCCGAGCAACTTGCCGAATGGATTCTGGCCGATGACGTTCCAGCACGCCTAAGCCTCCAACTGCACAAATTCATCTGGGATCCAGCAGCGAAGGGAGTGTAGCGACCGGGCGTAAAATCCGGTGAGCGCACAGACTTTAGATGACCCGATCACCCGATGACCCGATCACCGCAGTCGTTCTCCTCTCCGGGGGCATGGACTCCTGTGTCTGCGCGGCACTCGCAGTCCGCGACCATAACGCCGCCGCCGTGCATATCAGTTATGGCCAACGCACCGAACTCCGCGAGTGTCGTGCCTTCGAAGCCATTTGCGATCGCCTCCGCATTCGCAACCGCCTTGTTGTTCGCAATGAAGCCCTGCGCGCCATCGGCGGTTCGGCCCTGACCGATGCCACTATCGGCGTCCCTGAATCGCACGCCATTGGTGCAGGCGTGCCCGTCACCTACGTTCCATTCCGCAATGCGCATTTCCTCGCCGTAGCGGTCAGCTGGGCCGAGGTCCTTGGCGCTGAAAAAATCTATATTGGTGCAGTCGAACCGGACAGTTCCGGCTATCCCGACTGCCGTCCGGAGTATTATCAGGCGTTCAATGAAGTAGTACGGACGGGCACGAAAGAGGGCACAATTGGCATCTTCACTCCCCTCATCGCCATGCGCAAATCGGAAATCGTGCGTCTTGGCCTTGAACTGAATGCCCCCTTCGATTTAACGTGGTCATGCTATCAGCGCGAGGACCGTGCCTGCGGCGTGTGCGACAGCTGTGTTTTACGCCTCCGAGCCTTTCAAGAGGCGGGCGCGGAAGATCCGATTCCGTATGCCGAAGCGGCTCGCACTGGTTAGAGCGGCAACCAGAATGGGCTTTTCGAGACTCTGGTTCGCCAAAATCCGATTCTGTGCCGGGAGGCACATTATGAAGAGGCACATCATGAACAGATATTTCATTCTTCCCCTTTTTCTCGCTCTGGCCGTGGTGTTCTCGGCCCCGCTGGCCCATTCTCAAACCGGCACTGTCAAAGGGGTTTGCAAAAACGTAGATGGAACGCCCATCGCCGGCGCCGAAGTCGAGTGGGATAACACCGACACCGGGCAAAAATACACCCTGAAAACGGACAAAAAGGGCCAGTATTTTTCGCTCGGCATCCTTCCCGGCAAATACAACGTCAAGCTCAGCAAAGACGGCAAGGAAATATTCCACTACACTGGCGTGCCTGTCAGTTCGGGGGATAACACTCAGGATATCGATCTGAAAAAGGAACAGGCCGTAATCGCCGCGGCCTCTGGCAAGACGCCCGAGCAGCTTAAGGCTGAAGAAGAGCAGCGCGAGAAAGCTGCGAAAGAGAACAATACCGTCAAGGCGCTGAACGAAAAACTCAACGAGGCCAATGCGGCCACTACGGCCGGCGATTTCGAGAAAGCCATCGCAACCCTGAATGAAGCCATCGCGATTGATAACACCCGCGACCTGATCTGGTTCAAGCTGGCCGATGCCTATCGGATGTCGGCTCCCAAGCAGACCGATCCCGAAGAAAAGAAAAAGCGCTACGAAATGGCCATTGCCGACTACCAGAAAGCCATCGATATTCGCAAAGGTTCGGAACAGGCGGCAAAAGATCCCGAAAACAACAAGAAACTCGCGGCCTACTACAACAACCTGGCCGAGGTCTATTCCAAAGAGGGCAAAGTGGACGGCTCGATCGTTGCGTATAACCAGGCGGCGCAACTCGCTCCAGACAACGCCGCGCAGTTCTATTTCAACGAAGGCGCCGTCTTGACCAACGCCGGCAAACCCGATGAAGCCAACGCGGCCTTTGACAAGGTCATCGCCGCCGATCCTAACAAGGCACTTGCCTACTATTGGAAGGGCATCAACCTGATCGGCAAAGCCACGGTCGGGAAAGACAATAAGATGGTTGCGCCCTATGGCACCGCCCAAGCTTTCCAGAAATATCTCGAGCTCGATCCGAGCGGACCCATGGCGCAAACCGCAAAGGACATGCTGGCCAGCATCGGCGCCCCCGTCGAGACCGGCTTTGGCACCAAGAAAAAGCCTTCGAAAAAGTAGGAGAGTCACGATACTCGCCGCACAGAATAGGTCGCGGAACTGAGGGAGCGGAGCGCAGTCTGCTCCCCCAGTTCCGCCAAACGGATTACCCATTGCCTTCTCAATTTCGGATCGGCCAGGGTTACGACTCGCATGAGTTCAAACCCGGACTTCCTTTAAGAATCGGGGGCGTAACTCTGCCCCATAATCGAGGCCTCGGAGGACACTCTGATGGCGATGTTCTGCTACACGCGATCACGGATGCTCTGCTCGGCGCAATTGCAGCCCCCGACATCGGATCGCTCTTCTCTCCATCCGATCCGCAATGGAAAGGTGCGGATTCGGCTGTGTTTCTTCGCGAAGCGCTGAAGCGCGTGGCCGCCGCGGGCTATGGAATGGTCAATCTTGATTCCACGCTGATTCTAGCGGCCCCGAAAATCGGTCCGCACGCGGCGGAGATTCGCGAACAAGTAGCGACCCTCTGCGGAATTCCAAGCGATTGCGTGGGTATCAAAGCAAAAACGCCAGAAGGCACCGGCACTGACGACGCCGCCATTGCGCATGTGACGGTATTGCTAAAACTAAAATCTGGGAGTTGATTGAGGTTCTCGGCGATCTCTGCGGTTAAAGGTTTTGTTTGCCGCCGCTGCGTTTATCCCGTGCCGCCGCAATAAACGCGCGAAAGATTTTCTCTGCCGGCTCAGCGAGGTCACGACCATGCTGCACCGAACGCTCCGGATGCCACTGCACCGCCAGCACAAAATGATCGGGCGCGGTTCCTTCCAGCGCTTCAATCACGCCGTCGGAGGGCGAGTGCGCCACTACCCGCAGCCCATCCCCGGCAACATGCGCCGACTGATGATGGGATGAATTCACCGCGATCGGATCACCGTCACGTGCTCCGATAATTTCCGCGAGATGGGATCCGCCTTCGATCCTTACGGTATGCGCCTTCGCTACCTTCCGTCCCGAGCCATGGTTAATCGGCGACACGATATGCTGCACCAGCGATCCAGACCGGTAGACGTTCAGCGACTGAAGCCCATAGCAAATACCGAGCACAGGCTTACGCTTCTCGTAAGCGTCATCGAGCAGCACACGGTCGAGCGCTTCGCGCGTTGGGTCGATCTCCTCGGTTTTTTCATGGCGCGCATGGTGATATTTCTCCGGATCGACATCCGCGCGGCTGCCCGGCAAAAGAACCGCATCGCACCTCTCGATCCGTTTTCTAACCTCCTGAAGGGTCTGTGCAAGCTCGATCCGCACCGGCTCGCCACCCGCCAGCCGCACCGCGTCTTCATATTGCCTCACCGAGCGCTCGGCATACTCCCGATCGCCGGAGTGCGGCATAGGAATCGCGACGCGTGGCGCGCCGTTTTGAGATGAATCGTTCATTGTTTTAAGCGGAATATTTCATTCGCTCATTGATTCAGGGCGCTTCGCTCGATGGCCGCGAGAATTTTCCACCGCCGGTAATTTCGGATCTCCACCGCCAACGAGGTAACCAGCACGACGGCTCCGACTGAGACCGCAATTGGAAACGCGATCCGCCGGTAAGCAAATACAAGGTTGGGCGCAACGTGCTTGACCCCCGAGTACACCACAGTCCCCAGAATGCTCAGCAGCAGCGCAACCGCAAAAGAGAGGAGTGTCAAAAGAAACGTAAAGGCGAAGACGCGCCAGGCGCCGCCGATCCAATGACTGCCTCCTTTTTCGACCTTAGACATCCGTTCTCAAATTACACCAACCGGCTAAGGCCAGTGCAAATCCGTATGAGGCGCTCCACGCAGACGTGTTCCGGAATGCTGGGGCCAACCGAATGGCATTCCCTTTTCTTTGATGCCCAGGGAACGCCGCATTATCGCCGAAATCCCTCTATTACCCCCGTAATTAGCTGCCAAAATCACGCTCGCATACCATCAATCTATACCCGCCCACGGGGTTTTGAAGGGACTGAATGGGGGAAAAAACCGCCTCATCGGGAGAATTAGGCGAAGTTCTGCGGGCTGAAATCCCGCGAGACGCGGTCGATCGCGCCACCTCCGACTCGGCCGATCCCTCTCCCTCGATCCCTACCAACGGCGATTCCGAATTTCCTCACCCCGTCGAGAAAGCGTACTTCGAGCAGATCATCGAAAACGCTCCTGAAGCAGTCAGCATCGTAGGTGAAGACGATCGCATTCTCCGCGTCAACCGCGAGTTCACCCGACTCTTTGGATTGACTGCCGCGGAGGCCACCGGAAAAAATCTGGAGAAACTGATCGTCCCGCCTGACCGATACGCGGAGACCGCATGGATCGCCCAGAACGTCAAGACCGGCGTCAATCTTTCTTTAGAAACCCGCCGTCAGAAAAAGGATGGCTCACTGGTCGAAGTACTGCTCTCAACGGCGCCCGTCATGCTACACGGCAAACGCATCGGCGCCTATGCGTCTTATCGCGACATTTCCGAACAAAAACGCGCAGAGGAGCTCAACGCCGCTCTCTACGCCATTGCCGCGCGCAGCCAGTCAGCCGAAGATCTTCAGCAGTTCTACGCATCCATCCACAACATCGTGGGTCAAATGATGTACGCACGCAATTTCTACATCGCGATTTACGATCCCCAATCCCAGTTGCTCAGCTTTCCCTACTTCGTCGATGAGGAAGATCCCACTCCCGAACCCAAACGCCTCGGCCGGGGACTGACAGACTACGTAGTGAGAACCGGCGAACCTTTGCTCGCAACTCCGACGGTCTTTGACGATCTGGTGCAACGCGGCGAAGTCGAATTGATTGGCGCTCTATGTGTCGATTGGCTCGGCGTCCCCCTCAAGAGTGGAGCCAACACCATCGGCGCGCTGGTCGTTCAGAGCTACACCAAAAACATCCGCTTCGGCGAACGCGACCGCGAAATCCTCAAGTTCGTCTCTCAGCAACTAGCGACCGCCATTGAGCACAAGCGCTACGAAGAGGCTCTCCGCCGGTCGGAAGCCCGCTACCGCTCTTTAATCCTGAGTGCAGTGTTCGGCATTTATCGGAGCACGCTCAGCGGCAGATTCCTCGACGTCAATCCCGCTCTCATCACCATGCTCGGCTACGCTTCAGTCGAAGAAGTCCTCGCGCTCGACGTCCGTCGAGAAGTCTACGTCAACCCGGCAGAAATCGACCGGCTCACGGACGAGTACCAGCGCAACGGCAGCCTCAACGGCGTCGAAGTGCAGTGGAAGCACAAAGACGGCCACACTATCACCGTCCGCCTGAGCGGCCGCGCCGCGAGTCTTGCCGACGAAACTGAAGAAGTTCTCGAACTGATCGCCGAAGACATCACTGACCGCCGGCAACTTGAAGAGCAATTTCGCCAGGCTCAGAAAATGGAAGCCGTCGGGCGCCTGGCCGGCGGCGTCGCCCACGACTTCAATAATCTTCTGATGGTGATCAACGGATATACCGAAGTCCTGCTCGACCAGCTCGAGCCTTCGGGCGAAATGCACTCCAAGGTGCAGTCCATCCAGCAGGCCGCCGATCGCGCCGCGACCCTCACTCGCCAACTCCTGGCGTTCAGCCGCAAACAAGTTCTCGAACTGAAAGTGATCGACGTCAACGCCGTCATCGGTGACATGGAGCGTCTGCTCCGCCCGCTGATCGGTGAAAACATCGAGCTCGTCACCCGCCTCTCTACCGACGCGGGCCGCACCCGCGCTGACGCCGGACAACTCGAGCAAGTCATCATGAACCTAGTGGTCAACGCCAAGGACTCCATGCCCGAAGGCGGCAAAATCACCATCCGCAGCATGAACGTCACAATCCGCCAGAATGCAGGCGAGCATCGTTTCATCCAGCCCGGCAATTACGCGGTAATCACCGTCTCTGACACTGGCCAAGGCATGGATAAAGAGACGCAGTCCCAAATCTTCGAGCCGTTTTTCACCACCAAGGAAAAAGGCAAAGGCACGGGTCTTGGCCTATCGACCGTCTACGGTATCGTCAAGCAAAGCAACGGATACGTTTTCGCCGAGAGCCAGATCGGCTCGGGCACTACCTTCCACGTGTATCTCCCGCGCGTCGAGGAATGCCTTGCCGATGTCTGTCCCGTCGCGCCGCAGGACAGCGAAAAGGGAGGCTGCGAAACCGTTCTTCTCGTCGAAGACGAAGACTCCGTCCGCGAACTTGTCCGCCTGACGCTCAGCTCCCGGGGCTACAAGGTGCTCGAAGCCGAAAACGGGGAGGCTGGCCTGCGCGTCGCCGAGGAAACCAAGGGAACAATCGATGTCCTCGTCACCGATGTGGTCATGCCCGGCATCGGAGGCCGCGAACTCGCGAAAAAACTGCTGGCGAAGCGCCCTACAACCAAAGTGCTCTATCTCTCCGGCTACACGGAAGATGCCATCGCCACTCAGGGCGCTCTCACCCCGGGCACCGCTTTTCTGCAAAAGCCCTTCACGCTCCAGAATCTCGCCAAGAAAGTGCGCGAGGTTTTGCGCTCGCAACCCCAGTCCAAAACAGCTTCCGCATCGAATTGATTCCCCGCGGCGGTGAAACTTTTTCTTCGGTCTGTGCGTCCTATACTGTAGAGAAGCGCACGAAATATACTTGCGTTGAGGGGTGACGCAACGCTTCAGCGTTGCGATCAATGCGTCTCTCTCAGTGCCCCTTCGGGGGCTGCGTGCCGAGACATCTGGATTCCTTCGGCACGCGTACTTCCCAGGGGAAGGAATGCTGATCAAGAAACAGCCTGAAATTGCGCCGTCCGAAATTACGCCGAAAGAAATCTACCTGAATCGTCGTAAGTTTCTGGCCGGAGCGGCCTTGACCGGGGCCGCCGTCCTGACCGGCGCGCGTTTTCGCGATCTAGCCGACCCATCTCTCGTCGTCGAGGCCTACGACAAGATTCCCGGCTTGCAGAAGAGCCCTTTCAGCACAAGCGAAAAAGAGACGCCCTACAAAGACGTCACCAACTACAACAACTTCTACGAGTTTTCGACCGACAAATACGAGCCTGCCGAGCTAGCCAAGAATTTTAAAACCCATCCCTGGAAAGTCACCATCGACGGCCACGTTGCCAAGAAACTGGAATTCGACGTCGATGACATCATGAAGTGGGCTCCCCCCGAAGAGCGCATCTATCGCCATCGCTGCGTCGAAGGCTGGTCGATCGTAGTCCCGTGGATCGGTTTCTCTTTCAGCGAAGTCATCAAGCGCGCTCAGCCCACCAGCAAAGCGAAGTACGTGGAGTTCACCACCCTTTGGGATCCAAAGCAAATGCCCGGCCAGCGCGTCGACGTGCTGAAGTGGCCTTATGTCGAAGGCCTCCGCATGGATGAAGCCAGGCACCCGCTCGCTCTCCTTTGCTTCGGCATGTATGGCGAAACGCTGCCCAACCAGGACGGCGCGCCTCTTCGCATCGTCGTCCCTTGGAAGTACGGCTTCAAGAGCGCCAAGTCGATCGTGAAGATCAGCTTCACCGGAGACCAACCGCTCAACAGTTGGCAACTGGCTTCTCCGCGTGAATATGGTTTTTATTCCAACGTAAACCCCCACGTCGACCATCCGCGCTGGAGCCAGGCCAAAGAGCGCCGCCTGGGAGAATTCTTCAAGCGCCCGACGCTCATGTTCAACGGATATGATCAAGTGGCCAGCCTGTATGCGGGTATGGATCTGAAGAAAAATTTTTGAGATTTGGTAATTGTGTAATCGGGCAATTGAGTAATTGAAAGGCCCGACGCTTCCGCAGCGCCACGGTCCGCCTGGCTTCGGGAGATTTCAAATTACCCAATTACGAAATTGCCCAATTACCCAATGATTCCGAAGCTTCGTGTTCTGAAACTCATTCTCTTCGCAGCCGCACTGCTCCCCCTCGCTCGCCTGGCCTGGAAGGGTTTCCACGACGGCCTGGGCGCGAATCCCATCGAGGTTATCACTCACTCGACCGGCGACTGGACCCTGATCCTGATCCTGACCACGCTCTCGATCACCCCGCTGCGCCGCCTTACCCGCCAGTACTGGCTGATCGGCATCCGCCGGATGATCGGCCTGTTTGCCTTCTTTTATGCCTGTCTTCACTTCCTCACCTACGTCTGGCTCGACAAATTCTTCGACTTCCACGAAATGCTGAAGGATATCGCCAAGCGTCCGTTCATCACGGTGGGATTCTCAGCTTTCGTGCTCCTGATCCCCCTCGCACTGACCTCAACCGCCTGGTCGATCCGCCGTCTCGGAGGCAGGAACTGGCAGAGGCTGCATCGCCTGATCTATGCCACGGCGATTCTGGGTGTCATTCACTACTACTGGCTCGTCAAGGCGGACGTGCGCAAGCCCCTCGAATACGGCTTTGTTCTATTACTCCTGCTGCTGTACCGCGTAGTCGTATGGGCCACGGGGAAGCGCCGGCATAGCAGTCTCCCATCGGCCGATCCAAATCCCCCCAAGTCACAAAGGCTTAACAATCCGGCTGGATAGTCTCTTTCGGCGAATCTCTCCCGTTACGTTTCTTTACAGAAACTTTTTTGTAAGGCTCGTGTTCAACGCATCTTAGGACTCAGGAGTGTCATCCACAACCGAGCGGTAACTCACGCATACTACGCTGAGAACGCCAACCGAAAATCTACGCCAAATCTATTGCAGGAGATGTTATGTCGCTATCGCATCGCATCATTCTCCCCCTCGCGATTGTCAGCCTTGCTCTGCTCGTAGCCTGCGGCAACAACGGCGCGCCCAACCCCAACAAGAACGGATATACCAATAGCGATCTGAACGGCACGTACGTAATTTCCTTCTCGGGCTCGGATGTGAACCTGAATACTCAGACCGAATCGTTTTTTGCCATCGCGGGAACGATAAGCGCGGACGGCAACGGCAACATTACCGGCGGAACGGTCGATATCAATGACGCAAATCTCGGCGGCGCGGGCGTCTTTCCCGCCGAAGCTCTTACCGCCAGCACCTACTCAATTGGAACGGACGGCCGCGGTACGGGCAGCCTCGTGACGCCGCAGGGAACCTTCGGCATCGATTTCGTTCTGACCTCCGACAGCCACGGGCTGATCATGCGTTTCGATAACGGTGGCAGCGGCAGCGGTACGCTCGATCTCCAGGGCAGTGCCACTCAGGGCTCGCTTACTTCTCTCGCATTTACCATGCTGGGAACCGAATTCAACTCCGATCTCGGCTTCAATCCTGTCGGCTCCGTGGGAGCATTTGCGCTCGATGGCTCGGGCAATATCACTACCGGCCTTGAGGATTTCAACGATACGGGAAGCTCTGCTGGAATCAGCGACTTAACGCTTACCGGGAACGTGGTTCTGACCTCCGGCACGGCAGGTACAGCAACGTTCAACACCAGCTTTGCAGCCATGACCTTCGACGTTTTCGTGGTCGATTCGACCCACCTAAAGTTTATCGAAACCGATACCACCTCTGGACTAGCGCTCGCTGGCGACGCGTTCCCTCAGCAGTCGTCGTTTAGCGCCGGGCAACTGGTCTTTGCCGTGGCCGGCGCCGATACTGGCATCCAGTTTCCCTTTGCCGCCGGCGGCTACGTAACCACCGATGCCAACGGCAACCTCAGCAACGGGCTCCAAGACTACAACGATGGAGGGGTCACAAACACTATCTCTCCCTTTACCGGGACTTGTAACGCGACCGCTCCTTTCGTCGGCGACCGTTGCGAGTTGACCTTGACCGCCTTCACAAACGGCCTTTCCACAACTCTCACATTTGTCGCGTATCCTTCGACGGCGGGCGTTCTCTTGCTGGAAGATGACAGTTCCGGATCTTTCCTTCAGGGCGCTGCCTATACACAGCTTGCCACTGCCTTCGGCACCCCAGAACCCTACGGCTTTAATCTCAACGGGTTCAACGACGACCCTCAGGTTGGTGCTGACGGTAAGGTTGACCAGATCGGCGAATTCAACGCTACCACCAGCAACCTGAATGGGGTGCTAGACGAAAACGACGTGGCCGCTTTGCAGACGAGTTCGAGTCTCTCGGGCACCTACGCTCCGGATTCGCCGGCAACGGGCCGTGGATCGATCACCGTAACGACCCCCAGAACATACTTGGGCAGTCTGGGCCTTGAGTACTACGTCATCGACTCCTCCTCCACGATATTTATCGAAGGAGACGCGGACCAGGTCTCGACGGGAGTCTTCGAGTTGCAAAGCTCACCCGGATCGTCGGTCTCGAAGTCGCAAAAGGCGGCTGGTGCCTCATCTGCGGCGTCAAGCATAGTGTCGCTGACCCGGACATTCAGTAAGTCCCACATGGCAGCCAAACGCCGCAACCAGTGAGTCGAGTTGGATGGGATCGTAGAAAGGCGTGGCTCCCAGAGCCGCGCCTTTTCAACATAAGGCATTGATTCTAATAGATGGGCGCAGGGGAACACCCCCCACCTTGATGTCGGGAGAGAAAAAGTGTCAGGCATGTCCCCGGCTGCTGTTCACACCTGGGTTGGGCGTGACACCATACTTCACCTCCGGATACGCGCGATCGAACAAGACCCATAGTCCGAGGATCAGGAGGAAAAGAAGAAAGCTGCCCTCGGGACCGACGGAGCCTCCGGTCAGCCAGTC
>JBAQJF010000039.1:0-9918 GCA_049300195.1 Terriglobales bacterium
TCCTACGACCCACAACTTAACGTGAATGGCGGGATTGAACATCTCACCCTGCCGGAATCAAACCTGCAAATTTACGGCGTGCCGTCATTGCAATTGAATACGACGCAGGTGAATGCCAACTTCTCGCAGGCTTTTTCCAGCGGGACTTCCATTTCCCTCGAGTTTACGAACAATCGCCAAACCACCAACAGTCCGGATATTTTCCTGACTCCGGCTCTCAATACTTACTACCGATTCACCATCCAGCAACAACTCCTCGCGGGCTTTGGTTTCGGTCCGAACCTGCGCTACCTGCGCATTGCGAACAACAACAAAAAGATTTCCGACATCGCTTTCAAAGATCAGGTCATCGCCACCATCACTCAGATCGAAAATATTTATTGGGACTTGGTCAATGCCTACGAGCAGGCGCGGGTAAACGAGCAGTCTCTCGACTTCGCCAACCAGACGCTCGACAACGCGAAGAAGCAGCTGCAACTCGAAAGCATTCCGCAAATGGACGTGATGAAGGCGGAGGCGGAGGTCTCGCAACGCGATCAGGACCTGACCGTTGCGCGGACCAATCTCGAACTCCAGGAATCGTTGATCAAGAATGCGCTGACCAAGAGCCTCGACGATCCCACGCTTGAGGAAATGCCGGTGATTCCGACCGACCGCACGCAGGAGACCGACACGAATCCCACTACCGAGCCGCTCCTCAATTTGATTGAGGAAGCCTTGAAAAATCGCCCGGAATTGCTCGAGACTGACATTGACCTGACTAACCGGCAAATCAGCCGCCAAGCCGCTCGCAATGCGCTACTGCCACAGCTTTCGCTGGTCGGCTTTTACGGAGGCAGCGGACTTGCGGGAGTTGTCACCCCGGGAACCACCTCCACCGTTCCCACCGATCTTTACGGTGCGTGGCAAAACACGTTTAATAACTCGTCGCCCGACTACTACGTCGGACTCAACCTGAACATTCCGTTCCGCAACCGCGCCGCGAAAGCCGACCAGTATCGTTCCGAACTCGAGTACCGCCAGGCCAGCCTGCGCAAAGAACAACTGCGAAAACAAATTCGCATCGAAGTTCGCAACGCCCAGTACGCTCTCGAACAATCGGGAGCCCGCGTTCAATCGGCCCGTAAAGCAAGAGATCTTGCCCAGCGCACCTTCGAAATCACTAAAAAAGAACAGGACCTCGGATCGGGCTCGACCTATCAGACCATGACCGCGCAGCGCGATCTTTCCATCGCGGAATTGAATCTGGTGACCGCCATGACCACCTACCAGAAGTCCAAGGTCGAACTCGATCGCTCGACCGCCACGACTTTGGAACATAATGGAGTGTTGATCCAGGATGCGGTCACCGGGACGGTAACCGCGTCCGCTCAGTAAAATAGATGCCTACCTCGGCCAAGCCGCAAGACGTTCGCTCCGCCGCGCTTTCGCGGACACACGAGAATGTCGCGCCTCGCATTTTGGCCGCCGATGATCAGCCCCACATCCTGGAGGCGCTCCAACTCCTGCTAGATCCTCACGGCTACCGCATGGAGAAGGCCAGGTCTCCCGCCCAAGTACGAGAGGCATTCAACCTGGATTCCTATGACGCACTGCTGATCGACCTCAACTACACGCGCGACACGACTTCCGGCCAGGAGGGCCTCGATCTCCTCTCCGAAATTGTCGCGCTCGACAGTACGTTGCCGGTCATCGTCATGACCGCATGGGGCAACGTCGAACTCGCTGTCGAAGCAATGCGCCGGGGGGCGCGCGACTTCATCCAGAAGCCCTGGGAGAACGAACGCCTTCTCACGATTCTGCGCACGCAAGTTGCGCTGCACAGAGCGCTCCAACAAGCCGAGCGCCTGGCCGCAGAGAACCGGATTCTTCATGCGCAAGGCCGTCCCGAATTTATCGCCAAGGCCGAGTCCATGGAACCTGTGCTCGATGCCATCGCAAGAGTCGGACCCTCCGATGCCAACGTCCTGATTACCGGCGAGCATGGCAGCGGCAAGGAAGTAGTGGCGCAAACTCTGCATACTCTGTCACTCCGCGCCTCGCGTCCGCTGGTCGCGGTGAATACAGGCGCGCTCGCCGAAGGACTATTCGAAAGCGAACTTTTCGGCCACATTAAAGGCTCCTTCACCGACGCGCGCACCGACCGCATCGGCCGCTTTGAACTGGCCGATGGCGGCACAATTTTTTTAGACGAGATTGGAAACGTTCCTGTGCGGCAGCAGGCGAAACTACTCCGCGTTCTCGAATCGGGAGAGATCGAGCGCCTCGGTTCTTCGCGCGCGCGCAAGATTGATGTGCGTCTAATCTCCGCGACCAACACCGATCTGAACGCAGCCTGCGCTTCAGGCCAATTCCGCGAAGACCTTCTCTTCCGCCTCAACACAGTCGAGATTCACGTCCCGCCGCTCCGCGAGCGCCGCGAAGATATTCCCGCCCTCGCAATTCACTTCCTGCGGCGTTACGCGACCCGCTACCGCCGTGAAATCGACGGTTTCGAAAGCTCCTCCCTGCAAGCGATGGCGCAATATTCCTGGCCGGGAAACGTTCGCGAACTTGAACACACGCTGGAGCGCGCCGTACTGATGTGCCGAGGCCGCGAAATTCAGCCGGCTGACCTGGGGTTGAATATGCAGCGCCCGCAGGCGCAGAATCTTGAGGAGCTAAGCTTGGAAGCCGTGGAAGCGCTCCTGATCCGCAAAGCTCTACAGCGCTTTCAAGGCAACATCAGTCAGGCCGCCGAGGCGCTTGGGCTGAGCCGCGGAGCGCTCTATCGGCGCATGGAAAAGTATGGCCTCTAGCCCGCCTCCGAGCGGAAAAGCACAAACCCGCAAACCTCCCCGCAAAAGAGTACGCCTCCTCTACGAGCGCCGCATCAGTCTTTACGCGGTGCTCGTTGCCGTGCCAGGAGTTCTGGTCTGCGGCATCCTGATCTGGCGGCAGCCCTGGCTACGGGAATCGAAGCTCGCGCTCTCCCTTGCGGTGCTCTTCGCCTGGTGGATTCTGGCGATGTTGTTGCACGAGCAAACCGTCCGCCCCCTGCAAACTTTGGCAAACGTCGTCTCCTCGCTCCGCGAAGAAGACTATTCCTTTCGTGCGCGTGGAGCAGTCGCGGAAGATGCATTGGGTGAGCTCTCATTGGAAGTTAATGCGCTCGCAGATCTGCTCGCCGATCGGCGCATTCGCGCCATTGAAGCGACCGAACTCTTGCGGAGAGTAGTCGAAGAAATCGATGCGCCACTGTTCGCCTTCGATCCCGAGCGAGTGCTTCGCCTCGTGAATCCCGCCGGCGAACGACTTCTCCAGCAGGCGGCCGTTCGGATTCTGGGGCGCACCGCGGACGAGATCGGGTTGGCCGTTTGTCTCAACGCAAACGAAGTCTTGGTGGCCCTGCCCGCCAATAGTTCGAGTGCACGATGGCTGGTCCGCCAAAGCAAGTTTCGCGAAAGGGGTGTGCCGCATACTCTGGTCGTCCTGTTGGATGTAAGCCGCGCGCTCCGCGAAGAGGAGCGCAGCGCATGGCAAAAACTGATTCGAGTTCTTGGCCATGAACTTAACAACTCGCTAACTCCGATCAAGTCCATCGCAGGCAGCCTCAGTGCCCGCCTTAGAGAGGCGGGAATGAATGCAGAACAGCGTCAGGATTTTGAACGCGGACTCGAGATCATCGAAGCACGCTCCGCATCGCTCAATCGTTTTCTGCAAGCATATCGGCAACTGGCGCAGATGCCGCCTCCGGCACTCAAGAGGGTCGCGCTTTCCCCGATCATGGAGCGCGTGGTTTTTCTCGAGACCCGCCTTCCCATAACCATGTTGCGCGGACCCGACGTCACGTTGACGGTCGATCCCGATCAAATCGAGCAGATGCTGATTAATCTCGTGCGCAATGCGGTGGAGGCCGCCTTGGAGACAAGCCACGCTCGTAACCGCGCGAACGATTCCGCAGCTTCCGAGGAATCCGAGAAGCCGCAAGTAATCCTGACCTGGAAACTCGAAGAGCCCAACGTAGTGCTTAATATCGATGACAATGGGCCGGGGCTGCTCAATCCCAGCAATGCCTTCGTACCTTTCTATACGACCAAGCCTGCGGGCAGCGGCATTGGCCTTGCGCTTTCGCGCCAGATTGCCGAAGCTCACGGCGGTTCGATCGAACTGTCGAATCGCAATGGCAGCGGTGGCTGTCAGGTGCGAGTCTTGCTGCCGTCCTCATCGCGATAGTTCAAAGTCCGGCTTCGATGCGGGATCTTGGGTCGAGAAAATCGCGTAGCGCATCGCCGATGAAGTTGAATGCGAGGACGGCTAGCATCACCGTGACCGCCGGAAAAATTACCAGATGCGGCGCGTCGAACAGATGCGAGCGCGCGTCGTTCAGCATCGAGCCCCAACTTGCGGTGGGCGGAGGAACGCCTAAGCCTAGAAAGCTCATCGTCGCTTCCGCTAGCACCGCGCCTGCCATGCCGATTGCGGCCTGCACAATTACTGGCTGAATGATGTTCGGCAGAATGTGGCTTAGCACGATGCGCAGGTCGCTGGCTCCGAGGGCGCGCGCGGCTTCGACAAATTCTCTTTCGCGAACTGCCAGCACCTGTCCGCGTACCAGGCGCGCGTAGCCGACCCAACCTCCCAGCGAAAGCGCCAGCACCAGATTGAAAATTCCCGGCCCGCGGAAGGCGACGAAGGCGATCGCGATCAGAATTCCTGGGAAGGAAAGAAACGCATTCATCACCACGATGTTGACGAAGCGATCGATGCCTCCTCCGAAGTATCCGGCGAGCGAGCCGACGATCAGGCCGAGCAGCAACGAGCCGGCGACTACGCTCGAACCGACGAACATCGAAATGCGGGCGCCCCAGATCAGGCGGGAAAGAATGTCGCGTCCAAGTTCGTCGGTGCCGCAGAGGTGATGGGACGATGGCGGCTGGAGGCGGTTCGGCAGATCGATGTGCGCGGGATCCTGGGGCGCGATCCAGGGCGCGAACATCGCGCATAGGACAAAGAGGATGACGAGTGCGACTCCGATGGCCGCTAACGGGTTGTGGCGGGCGAGGCGGGCGCTTCGCTCCAGTTGCCAGTTGCCGGTTGTCAGTTGCCAGTTGGTCGCCATTTTGGGAGGATGCCGGAGCGATATTTTTCGCGCAGTAGAAAGGGTAACCCCTTACCCGCGGATAAGAATTCAGAAATTTGTGGGGGGGGGACCCCCCCTCCCCCCAAAATGACTTAAGTCGATGATAGTACAATAGTTAGAGGCAAAGTATTCAAAACATTCGACTTAGCGTCGAATTCTTCGGTTTGGCGTGCACTTGCGAGGTGCTGACCGGAGCCATATTTTGTCAAATAGCGGTGAAAAGTTTGCCGCCGGACACGCGTTCGTCTCTGGAGACTGGCGCGGTTCCCGATATTGTACTGTCGAGGTATCATCGCAGCGATTATGGTGCAAAGTCAGTGATGGGCGTACGAGAAAAATGTGATGAAAAAAGTTGGGAGGAACGCAGCTTATCAAGCTTGGTCCGGCCGTTACGGCTAAGTCAAGCTTTTTTGGGAGTTGCGATCGCATTTTGGGCGAACGGATTTTCCACGAACGTCTTAGCGCTCATGCCACTCGTCCCGGTCAGCGCGGATCACGCCGCCCAGATGAAAGCCTTTATCAAGCAGTCGCAAGGCGAGAATCTCATGGAGCGCGATGCGGGCGGCCTCTGAGCGGGACTTCGCTCCCAGAATTTTCTTCGCCTCGTCGGCGAGGCGGGTATTCACGCGGATTGATGTAGTTGCCTCGGCCATAGTCATGTCCCTCGGCTTTCGCCTACCTATTTAAAATGTATCTGAGGAACATCCCGCTGACCAACGAAAATCCCACGCTCGATGCAGCAGTGGAATCCCACCCTAAACGTCGCACAAAACGCGACGTTTAGAATGGGGCACCCATCTGTAATTTATAAGTTACAATGGAGTAAGGACTCTATGAAACGAAAGGCAAGCGTCTCCCACGACGAAGCTGTTGCTCGGCAGCTGCGCGACGATTCGGAGTTTGCTGTCGAATATCTTAGAGCGGCACTGGACGATGACGACGAGCCGGGCGTGCTGCTGATTGCGCTGCGCCGCATCGCGGAGGCGCGGGGCGGCATCGCCAAGGTGGCTAAGGCTGCCGGTATTGAGCGCGAGAGCTTGTATCGGGCGTTGTCCGTTCGAGGGAACCCCCGGCTCTCTACTCTGGTGGCCGTAACTAAGGCGGTGGGGTTGAGGCTTACGGTAGAGGCGGCGAGGTAGGTGTACGTTTTATGGTACAGTAAAGCCAGAGCAGCATAGCGATGGCCGTAGACCGAGAGCCTCGGAAGATTCCCCTCATTTTCTTCCGCACTCAATCGAATGAGGAGCCTGTTCGGGACTGGTTGAGGGGTTTGAGTCAAGGGGAGCGCCGCTCAATTGGGAGCGATTTGTTAAAGGCGCAATGGCGATGGCCGGTGGGGATGCCGCTCTGCCGTCCCATGGGAAAAGGGATGTGGGAGGTGCGAACGAACCTGCCCAACAATCGCACCGCCCGGGTATTCATTTGCCACCATGAGGGGCACCTCGTAGCGCTGCACGGATACATCAAGAAGACGCGAGCTACTCCGGACGAAGATCTGGCGCTGGCCCGCAAACGGCAAAGGGAGCTGAAGCCATGACACGCAAACATATGGGATCGAGCATTGACGATTTTCTAAAAGAGGAAGGCATTTTTGAAGAAACGCAGGCACAGGCGATTAAGGAAGTCGTTGCCTGGAAGCTGGCGCAGGCCATGAAGAAGAAAAAGATTTCCAAGGCAAAGATGGCCGTTTTGTTGAAGACGAGCCGCTCGCAAGTGGATCGGATACTCGATCCTAAGCGTGACATTACCTTGGGCAGCTTACAACGGGCTGCGGCGTTGGTCGGTCAGCGGGTTTTGATCGAGCTGGTTTGATCGTGGGCGAGAGGATGCGGGCCATCTCTACTAAAGAAATCCATGCACCCCAACTCTATTGACCTATACGCGGGATTGTACGGGTTGACATTAGTGCCCGATACGTTCGATCTTGGGCGCGGAGTGGCTGTCTCGCGGACCTACGCGCATCTTATGGCGCCTTTCATGATGGCTTTTGCGCCCGCGCCACCGGGTAAGCACCACCCCGCTCCTTGGAAGCCTGCAAAGGGCGGGATATACATCGACATCACCACAGAGCTTTACGTTCCTGCGACGACGAGCATTCCTCAACTTGATCGTATGAACCTGATTTGGTGGATTGTGGCCCTCATGCGCCTACACATGACCACCTCGATATCAGTTCCGATTCTCTCCTCCGAGCGATTCTCATCGATTCCGGCCATCCAGCAAGAACCGCATTTATGGCCAATGGAAATTCACACGCCGAGAATCTTCCCGGAAGGCTCTGATGTTCGAATCGTGAGCGTTGTCGAACTCGAATGGCTCCGTGAAAACTGGTATGAGACAGCGGTTTTGTTAGGGAGGGAGGATTTCAGCTTGGCAGTGCAAGCGATCGATTCCAGTGTATGGAACCACAGCCCTGCCTTGGCGCTGGTTGCTGTCTGGGGTGCCCTTGAACGGCTCTTTTCACCTTCGACTTCGGAGTTGAGGTTCAGAGTCTCGGCGAGCATCGCGGCGTATCTGGAACCCCCAGGGAGAGAGCGCTACGCGGCCTTCAGGAAAATTAAAGGGCTCTATGACAGCCGCTCGAAGGCTGCGCACGGCAGTGGCGACCGCGACTTGAAACCCTACGCCGAGAGTTACGAGATCGCCAGACGCGTTTTGCTGAAAATGATTGAGGCTCGCCATGTGCCGAATAAAGAGGAACTGGAGGCCAACCTGTTCGGCGATCCAATAGGCATCACTCCGGGCCCGCTTGACCGTCAATGATGTTGCCCCGGCGGCGAGTCTACTGCCTAATCCTCGGATTCACCGCCGAATAAAGTAAGTCTGTCAGAAAGTTGACCGCGACATACGTCAGCCCAATGGCCAGAATGCATCCCTGCACGAGATAGTAATCGCGATTGGCGATGGCTTGGATTGTAAGTCGTCCTATGCCGGGCCAGGAGAAGATGGTTTCGGTTACGATGGCGCCGGCTAAGAGGGCTCCGAATTGGAGGCCTAGCACCGTGATGATCGGGATCATGGCGTTGCGCAGGGCGTGGCGATAGACTACCGTGCGCTCGGGCAGGCCTTTGGCGCGGGCAGTGCGGATGTAGTCCTGGCCTAGCTCTTCGAGCATCGAGGTGCGGACCATGCGCGTCAGGATCGCGGCTAGCGCGCTGCCCATGGTGATGGCGGGGAGGACTAAGTTGGCGAAGGTTCCGGAGCCGGAGACGGGGAGCCATCCTAACTTTACTGCGAAGAACAAGATCAGGATTGGGCCTAGCGCGAAGTTGGGGAACGACAGGCCGAAGAGGCTGATTACGCTTAGAGCGCGGTCGTCCCATTGGTTGCGGTGCCGGGCGGAACGGACTCCGGCGGGAATGGATACCGCGATGGCTACGAATAACGATGCCAGAGTTAGTTCCAGGGTGAAGGGGTAACGCTGGGCGATTAGTCCGGTTACGGATTGGTTGAAGCGGAGGGATTTGCCGAGGTCTCCGTGGAGGACGCCGCGCCAGTAGTTCAGGTATTGCTCGCCTATCGGGACGTCGAGTCCGTAGGCGTGGCGCATGGCCTGGATGTCTCCGGCGGCGGCGCCTTCGCCTAACATTTGTTGGATGGGGTCTCCGGGGACGAAGTGGATTAGAAGGAAGACGGTCGAGACTACCAGCCAGATGACCGGGAGGGTGTAGAGGACGCGTTGGAAGACGGTTCTCAGTTGTCAGTCCTCAGTTCAACCACAGAGTATAGCGATTACGCGACGTTTGCGGATGCTAGCACACGGTTGCGCGGGCGCCGGCGCTAGGGCTACTTCTGTTGTGACTGCGCCGCTGTAGCTCCAACTGGAACTGGAGAGCCCGGAGGTGGCGCGGCTGCCTTTATTGGCTCGATCCGCACTGACGCTATGCGGTGGCCGTCCATCTTTTCTACTACGAAGCGGCGGCCTTCATACTCGAACTGCTCTCCTCCCGTCGGCATTTTTTGGAGGCGCGATAGGACGAATCCCGCCAGCGTTTCGAAGCCTTCGTCTTGCGGAAGCGCTAAATCATATTGGCTTTCGAGGTCGCGGATGTTGACTGCGCCGTCGAGCACCAGCGGGGCGTTTGCATCGACTGCCGGCTGCGACGATGCTACGTCGAATTCGTCTTCCAGTTCTCCTACTAGTTGCTCCAGCACGTCTTCTACGCTGATTACGCCGGCGGTTGAGCCGAACTCGTCGACCACCATCGCCAGGTGCCGCTTGCGCGATTGGAATTCGACCAGCAACTCGAAGAGCGACTTGGTTTCGGGGACTACCAGCACGTCGTGCATGATCTGGTGGACCTTCATCTGCGAGATGCGGGCGGCTGCGCCGGGGACTGCGGTTTGCGTCATGCGCAGGCGCATCCAGCGCATTAGATCCTTTGCGTAGAGGACTCCGATGATGTGTTCGGGGCCGCGCTGCGGATCGTAAACGGGGATTCGAGAGTGCTGCTCGTCGACTACGCGCGAGAGCGCGTCTTCCAGCGTCAGGTCGGAGGCCACGGAAAAAATTCTGGTGCGCGGAACCATCACTTGGCGCGCCGTGATGTTATCGAGTTCGAGCGCGTTGAGGAGCATCTCCTCCTGCGCGGAGGAGAGTTGGCCGGAGGTGCGGGCGGCGCTGACGATCAGGCGGAGTTCGTCGGGCGAGTGGACGGAGCCGTGGCGAATTTCGTTGGTGCCGAAGGACCGCAGCACGAAGCCCGCGGCTCGGCTCATTAGAACCGTGAGCGGGCCGGTGACGGTCAGGAAGAAATCCATAGGCGCGGCTACTGCGAGGGCCACGCGCTCGGCTC
>JBAQJF010000040.1:0-29496 GCA_049300195.1 Terriglobales bacterium
AAATCGCCTGCTCCAGTTCGTCGAGGTTGTCCGGAGAAATCAGCCAGCCATTTTTCCGATGCTCGACGATCTCCTCAATCCCCTGGCCGCGACAAGCGATCACTGGCCGGGCGCAAGCCATTGCCTCGAGGTAGACGCAGCCGAGTCCTTCATTGCTGCTGGGAAGAACGAACATGGAGCAACGGCGCATCGCGTCTGCAACATGCGCACGGCTTTGGCGGCCCATGAAATGGATTTGCTGACGAATTCCAAGCTCATTCGCGAGCGCTTCCAGGCGTTGCCGGTCAGGACCTTCGCCGATGATCCGGCATTGCAGTTCGGGAAAAGAGCCGGCATTTCGGTGAATGGCTCTGAGGACGAGTTCCTGCCCTTTGCTTGGTATTAGATTGCCGACGACGAGAATCTCGGGCTGCGAAGAGCCGGCCGCCCCGGCAAACATTGATTGAGACGCTGGGTGGGGTGAAAACATTTCAGTGCCCGCTGCGTTGTAGACAACCGTGCTGCGAACGCCGGGAGGCATGGCACTCTGTAGAATTTCTTGCACCTTGCGGCTGACGCAGATGACATTGCTCGCACCTTGATAAACGGCGATGGAGGCGCGCCGTCTCCATTCCGCCGGAGCGCCCGCGCGACAGCAAGTGTTGAAGACGTCCAAACCGTGAACGGTTACGATGTAGGGAATTTTTAGCCGCCGAGCGAGCAGAGATGCGGCCTGACCGCAGGGCAACGCCGCATGGGCATGAATGACGTCAATTGGACGCCTGTGGTGCAGACGCGCAATCTCTGGCAGCGCCCTCGCATACAGAAATCGCCCCGCGCTCGACAGGCCCAGGGTTCCAGGAAGCTGTGGGTATCGCAGCCATCTGGCTGGAGCCGAGGAAATCGAATGCCGGCGCGGAGTGTAGATTGGGTTCACCGCGATGACGGTTGAAGAGATTCCCGCTTGCGCGAATGCGTCAATGGGCTCCTTGATGAAACAGCCGCCGACTTCGTTTTCAAGCGACGGGAAAAAAGGCGTCAGCGTCAGGACGTGAAGAGATGGTGCGTCCGCCGGTCGGGGGAGAGATTGACCTTTATCAAGGTCAATAGTCGCGTTGGCGAGACTGGAACTCACTCATCCCTCCCGGAAGCTCAAATCGCAATCTGCGTGGAGACGCGCCCCGCCGCTTCCCGGTTCGCACCCGGCGCGCGCCCCAATACACTCCTCGGCCAACAATAGCAGTCGCGACACATGCGTCTCCCAGCTAAAGTCCTGCGCACGACGGAGGCCGTCGCAGGACATTTTCCGTGCAAGTTCCGGAGACTCATAAATCCGAAAGAGGCGCTCCGCCAATTCCTCGGGCGAGAATCGCGGAAAATATAAAGCCGCAGTCCCGCAAATTTCGCGGTGCACCTCCAGGTCCGAGGCGACCACCGGCAAGCCGCTCGACATCGCCTCGACCAGGGGATGCGCAAACGACTCGGCGTAAGCCGGCGTCACATATATATGGCAAGCGCGATAAAGATGATGAAGGGAGGAATAGGGAATGGCCCCGAGTTCGACGATCTCGCAGCTTGCGCGCACTTCATTAAGCACCGCCGATGCGGCCCCGGTGCGATAGCTTCCGGGATTCTCACGTGCGCGCAATCGACATGTCAGATACAGCTTGACCGTCTTTTCCTTGAAACCCCGCTCTTTCAGGCGCCGGTTCAAGAAAGGCATTGCGCGGAACAGGGTCTCAAAATTCCGGTAGTAGTTATAGTGGCTCACGAAAAGGAGCCGCAGCGCGTCGCGGCCGTCATCAAGCCGATTTCGCACCTCGGGTAAAAGGGGCGCGTCTTTGCCGACAAATGCAGCGGCGTCGAATCCGTGGTGGATGGCTGCGACTTCCCTGCCGCTCCAGCGGGCGAGTTCGCTCGCGAAGGCTGCGCTGGGCGCTATCGTAATGTCGGCGCGGCGAATGGATTGGCGAGCGAACCAGGCCTTGGCGAGAGTATCGATCCAGATCGCGTGGTCGCCGCGGGCGCGAAGATCACGCATGAAGTCATCGGAAATATAGAGCGAGTTGCGCGACAGCAATATCTGGGGAACTGGTGAACGCCAAAGCGCAAAGTTGCCGGTGGAAATCAATACCTGCGCGCCGCTGCGGCGAATGAGCGCGGGGAGGGCTGTTTGTTCACGAATCAGGCGTTGCGGCGCTCCGTCGGAGCCCGCCATTTCGACAAATGAGACGTTTCCGTTCTCTTCAAACTCGCGGCGCAGAGTGGGGTTCAAAAGAACAGTGGCATGGACGTCGTCTCTTCGCGCAAGTTGCGGAATAACGTTGCGCAGATAAGTAAGGCCGCCGCCTGCGCTGGCGGCCAGGCCATTGATGAAAAGTCGGATCATCGGCCGGACGCAACGGCCCGAAACGCTGCCGGCGAGACAGACGGGCGGGGAAAGGCAGCAACGTTAGGAGCAACCACGGAGGCGGGCTGAAAATCCGCGAGCAAGAAAGCGAAGACCCAGAAATACACGCAGGGATACGCGCCTACCGCGAAAAGCCAGTCCTCAAAATTGGCATGCATTAAACCTGCCAGGACCACCATCGCTACCGGAATTGAATAGTGCCGGAAGTTCGAAGTCCTCCTCATCCATCCGCAAACTCGCCAGACATTTCCTGCGGTAACGCCGAGAAGAGCCAAAAATGGCGTCACCCCCAACAACCCGACCCACTCGGCAATCGTCATGTAGCTGCTGCCATGCTCGCGTACCGTCTCAGAACTTGAAGCGAATTTTCCGAAATTCAGGCCCGGGTCCTCGCCGGTTGGACTCGTTCCGTAGCCGGTGCCGAACCAGGGATGTTGCTTAATCGATGCAATGGACTTCTCCCATGGAGAAAATCGCGAGCCGAACAATCCCTGTTCCTTGTGTCCCTTGTAAAGCACCGAGTCGGTCAGAGCTTCCATTGACTTGCTTAGCGTTTGAGGAGCGAGCACCCCGGTTAGAGCGACCATAACCAGCACCAGCCCCATGATCTTGGTGAGCAGCCGGTATTGGCGGAGGCAAAGACAAAAAACCAGCGTGACGACGGCCATGGAAAAAATTCCGGCTCTGGCCAGGCTGAAAATAATGAGGTAAGTACAAAGCAGCAAAGCTGCCAGCCTGCGAAATTTTTCGGTGATGCCCTCGCTGGCAAACCATGCCCACAGCAGAATGGGGAAAACCCCGATGCTCAGCGCCGCACCAAGCGAATTGGGATTTCCCCAAATGCTTTCGCCGAGACCGAAATAGCAAATCGCGGTGGCATAGACGGCGATCTCGCCGGCCCAGACGAGTCCGCGAAGAAAGCGCTCCTCGCGGCCAATACCCGCCAGTCGCGCCCCCGCTGAGCAGTAAAGAAAAAGCAGGCACAGGCTGACCGCCTTGTAAGAGGCCATCTGGACATAGGATGAAACGGTGGCTGAAACCAGGGCCGCACCGACGCAGAAAAAGGCCAGCAGATGAATCGTTCGAAACCTGCTGCGGGGCGCCCTCATCCAGACCACATAACCGATGACCGCGCCCGTGCAAAGCACGAACCAGCGTCCGCTCGTCCAGGCATTCTGCAAGGGGACGTGCATGCCGGCCCAGAGAAAGGCAATCATCAGCATGACAAAAAAACGCTGTTCATATTTCCAGAGGCTGGCAATAACGATTTCAATCAGCAGAATCGCGCCCAGAAACGAGATGCTGCCGAAGTAGTGGAGATGGGATAAAACGGCGTAAGTACAGAGCAACCCACCGACCGCGAAAGCAGCCCATTGCCAGGGTTTTATCCGGTCATCCATTGGACCTCGCTTGCGGATGCGAGCGCGGCCGCAGCCAGACCCGCGGCACACGCTTCCGGAGAGTAGCTTCGAATTCGCTGGAGGCTGCGCGCACTCATCTCCTGCCTAAGCTCAGAATTTCGCAGAAGAAAATCGATTGCCGACCCAAGGCTTTCAGGATCGCGCGGCGGCACGATGTAACCATTCCATCCATCTTCGATCAAATCGCTGGAGCAGCCGGCGACGCTCGTGACGATGATCGGGAGCCCGCACGCCATCGCCTCATTTACAACCAGACCCCAGGTATCGCTATGCGTCGGCAGAATCAATGCGTCCGCGAGGGCGTAGAGGCCGGCGAGATCCTCGCGATGCAAAAAACCCGGGAAGCAAATTGTTCCCGGACTGATACTTTTTGCTTGCCATTCCAATTCGACTTTGCCCGGGCCGTCGCCCGCAAATACCAGCCCAACGCTCGATCGCAGGTCGGCGTCCAGTCCGGCATAGGCCTCGAGCAGGTCGAAGACACCTTTTTCGGGAACCAGGCGGCCGACAAAAAGCAGAAATCGCGTGGGCGCAGCCAGACCCGCTCGAAATTCGGACGCTTGCCCGCGAACGCTCTCCGCCTGCATTCGAAACCAATCGTTGTCGACCGCATTGGGCGCAATCGAAATGTTCTCGCCCGGCGATCCCAGCGATTGCAGGTACTCGAACGATGCTTGGCCGGGCACAACAAATCGATCGCAGCGCGACAAAAAATAAGCTTTCAGCGACTCCACCCATTCCAGACCCGCGCGCGCGTCGTGCCGATTGCTCTCCGACCACAGGATCATTTCAGCCCCGTGATTCTTCGCCCACCAAAGCGCTTCCCACGAAGCGACATAGTTGTAGCCGCCGCAGACGATGGTTTCGGGCGCAAACTTTTTCAAGCACGAACGGAGCTTCCAGTTCAAGATCAAGCTGCCGCTGCCCGCGCGGAAGCGCGCGGAAGGCAGGACCTCGTAGGAAAAATGGATTTCGTCCTTGTACACGCGCCACTGCCGCAGTCCCGCGTCGGTTTCGGAGAGAAATACCACGTGCAGATCCACTCCCTCGCGCCGCGCGAGAGCGTTGAAGACCGGAATGCGGTAAGGAGAGATGATCTCCGACAGGATCAAAACTCGCCGCTTATTGTTTGGCATTCCACTGGAGACTACTGACTCGTATTCTAGCGGCACACCTTCAGGAAATTCGTTAGCGGCGCTGGTTCCGCCATGGGACAGCCAGACCTCGAGCCTTTCGGCGCTCGGCGACGGCTTTCTCCATGATTTCCGACCATTGCTCAGTCACGCCATTCCATTCGAATTTCGCGACGTGCTCGATGGCAGCCGCCGACATCCGGCGGCGCAGACTGGCATCGCCGATCAACCGCGCCAGCGCCGCGTTCAAATCATCGTCAGAGCCGGCGAGCAGGCCGGTGACTTGATCGATCACATAGTCGGGATTGTAGGAATTGCGCGCGATGCACGGAAGTCCACAGGCCGCGGCCTGTGCCAACACTTGAGGATGGCCTTCGATTTCGCTGGGATGAAAAAATAATTGCGCCTGCCGCATCTCGACGCCGAGTTCGGCCGCCGTCAGGTGGCCTAGAAACCGAACGTTCTGGCAGTTGTTGTCGCGCGCAAGCTGGCGGCATGCGCTCTCTTCTTCGCCCACCCCCGCGAAGCGAAACTCCCATTGCGGAAATTGGGCGGCCGCGCGGATGACGAGATCCGCACGTTTGTAGCCGCGAAACGAACCCGCGAATAAAACTCGGCTGTTGGTTTCGCTCCGAACCGGGCTCGAAGTCGGGTAGTAGTAGCGCCGGTCGATCCCGTCATACACGGTCTGCACATTCTTGCCGCCGAGTTTTTCCGTCATGCCCTGCATGTACCGGCTGTTGCCGACTGCAATATCGGCCTCGCGAATCGCCCGAAAAAGAAGCGGGCGATGGCTTTTTTCGAGGCCTCCCGAAACCACGTAGGTCACGAGCGCGGTCTTTAGGGAAAGGCGGCGGCGAGCGGTCATGAAAGCGGCATCCAGCGGGCCTTCTCGGGGGAAAAAATAAACGTCGGGAACATGCGTCAGGAGATGCCACAAAATGCGCGCGGTATTCGCATGCTTCCGCCAGCGCAGGATCTGGGTATTCGGACGCACCGCAATGCGCGCATCGGGCGCGCTAGAGCCGAGCATCACGACTCGAAAACGAGCCGGATCCATTCGCGCCACAACCTCTTTTACCGTCAGGTTCTGAGCATTCGTATTGTCGTCATTGGCGAACGAAGGAGTGAAGACTGTAATCATGAATGGCGCTGACGACTGTGAAAAAAATCTACGCAAACTCTCTAGCGAGCATTCGATTGCAAGTTCATACCAAGATCGCGCAGCCTGCTTCGCAGCCGCATGGTTGCGGGCCGTGCATGCGACGTTTTTCGAATGTGATTTCGAGCCGCCTGCAACAGTTGGGCTCGAACTTCCTTCTGCGCCCCGGACAAGAGCGGCCGCTCTTCCTTCGGATCGGCTTCCAGATCGTAGATCTCTTCGACCGAGCCGGCTTCGATTCGCATGACTAACTTGTGCCGGGCGCTGCGAACGCTCAGCAGCCTTGCGGCAAGACGATCTCTCCCGCGAAACGGATTGTTGCATCCGTAAACGCACTCGCTGATCGCGAAGTCCGCCCACGATGTACCTTGCTGGAGATTGCGCCCCAAACTGATTCCCCGAAAGTCCTCGGGCGCGCGCACATCGAGCATATCGAGCAGCGTGGGCGCAAGATGCAGATGGCTGAACGGGACTGTTGTCACGTCTCGCTTGGCGGAGTCAGGATCGCGAATCATCAGGGGGACGCGCGTGATCTCTTCGCGCAAATTTACCGGCGCATGATAGCGGCGCCCGTGATCCAGAAATTCCTCGCCGTGATCCGCGGTCAAAGCGAAAGCGCATTCACCCCAAACATCCAATTGCTGGAGATGGGAAACCAGCCGCGCGACCTGCGTGTCCACTGCGCGAATGCCGGCATCGTACAACTCGATAATGGAACCTTTTTTTCTTTGTAAGCGGGCCGGGGGCAGATCGGAACGCTTCCAGAATTCATTCACGTAACGAGCCTGGCTCGCCGAGACCTCGCGCCTAGTAAGCGCTCGATATGCTTCCTCGGAAGGGTAATAAGGCGAATGAGGGTCCATGAGATGCAGCCAAAGAAAGAAGGGCCGCCGCTCGCAAGACCTCAGCCACGAAATGGCGCGATCGACCATCGCTTCCGCCGTTGGAAACCTGCGCAGCGCACTCATGCTGGTGACCCTGGAGGACGCGACGCGGAGGCAGTATTGAAAGTACAGTTCGTCATACGCCGGGCCGAACCCGATCGCTTGGGCGGCACGCTTCAGCGATTGATTCAGCTTGTTTCGGGTTGAGGAGGCCCGCAAGTCCGCGGGCGCCGACGCGCCGGTTTCGGCGGAGGACGTTTGATCGAAGTCCAGGAAATCCTCGAAAACCTCGAACCCCTGCTCATAGCCGAAGCGCGAAGAAATGTAGGGATTGGCAGCCGAAAAAGCTGCCGTCGCGTATCCGGCGTCGCGGAGCGCGGTGGCCAGTGTGCTTTCACCCGGAGCAAGACCGATCACGTCCCTTCCAAGCGCCAACGGCATGCGCGACGCAAAAATTGCAGGCAGCGAATAATAGGTTGGAGCGCCCGCGGCCACCGCCGACGGCACGACGAAAGATTCAGCCGTGAGCGCGTCGAGGAAAGGAGTGGTCGGCCGCGGATATCCGTGGAATCCGCAATGATCGGCTCGCAAAGAATCGACCGTGATCAGGACCAGCGATTTTTGTTTTGGAGTCATCTTCAACCGCTTGCCCTCTTCGCGGTCAACGACTTCGCTGCCCCGACCTCTACTCTTGTGCCTTGCGCAAAATAGAATCCCTCGGACGCGATCTGGAACAGATCGGCATCGTTGAGATAGAGCAAGGTTGGCCATTTCTTCTCGAGCGCGGTCAAGAACTCACCCAGCAACGCCAGCGTCGGAGCGCGAAAGTCTCGAATCGTCGAATGAAAATTGATCGAGTGAATTGAAACGACGGCGGGCAGCCCGCGATTGAAGCACTCCGCAACGTCCTCCATCAGGCGCTTCAAATCGACGTGAGCGATCGCCGGCTCCATTTCGACCGTGCGAAATGTATGCAGCATTCCGCGCCCGTCAACGTGAGGCGCTCTGCGATCGGGCCCGTTCTGAGAAACGCGAATGCCGGAGTCGAACCAAGCCGCCCTCGCGTCCGAATTCGCGCGGTAGCCGGGTGCGCAAGCGCTGAACGGAGCCGTGGCAAAAAATGCGCGGAAGATTCCGGCAGCGTGGGAAATTACAGAACGCTGCTCATCGAGCGACAGGAAGCGGCGGTCCCGCTCCATCTCGCGATCCCAATATTCGTAGCCGATCCACGGCATTCGCCAGTAGATATAGGGCGTTTGGGCGCGCCACAACCTGCGGATCAAGTCCGCGTGCTCTCCGTCCGCGTCGAGTTCCCGGCGAACAGCCTTCGCGCAAAAGTGAGTAAGCCCGTGCAACGCGGGATAGAACACGCCATCTGCAATGCCCTGCCGGTAGGCTTCGAATAAATAAGGCCGCCGCCATTGATCCGGCAACCCGTCGGTCAGCGGCACGAGCGGAATTTCTTTTTCCCCGGCGGTCAGGCCACGGCCGAAGTCGACGTTCGCCATGATGAAATTCATGCAGAGCGATGGATTGCGGCCTACCGAATCACGATGTTTTCCGAGAACATCGCGCACCGCCGTTACATCTTCCGCCGTTTCCAGACTGTAGAAATCGTAAGGCGACTCGCCGAGCGCGATCCCGGCGGCTTGCAACTCGTCCCATCCCTCGCGGTCACGCACACCGGCGCGGCCCCAATCGTCGCTCTGGAAAAGCAGCAACGGACGATCGAAGCGCAATCCGCCCATCGCCGAGGGCGGCATCGCGTATTCGAGAATGCGCTTGAAAGGGGTGATCATCGAATCTGATTTCTGTATTCAGTCATGCGCTTGAATGCCGATTGCGGGAGCATTGACGTTTATATGTATCCCAGATCTTTGAGTCGCTGTTCGAGGAGCGCCTGCTCAGCTTGGTCGAGCGATTGGGCTTTATCCTGATTCAACTCGCGCAGCACGAATTCGAGCAGGGATTCCAGGTTCTCGAACTGCGGAATGAACCGGCGCTCGGCGGCGGCGCAGAGATCCTCGGACAAACTGATCGGCCGCCGTTCCGGCTTCTTTTCTGTCGCTGTCTGCATGGTTGTTATTGCCGTTGTTATTGTCATTGTCATTGCCGTCGTGCAAAGATCAGGGCCTTCCCACCGCGCCCAGCAGCCGCCGCTGAATTGCGGTTACGATCATTCGATCGTCGTCGTCGAGTCCGACCAGCAACGCCAGCCCGCAAAATGCCGCATAGGCAAGCACCAGCGCTGCCGCGATCGCCATCCATTCCGGATGAAATCCGGCAGTCAGCAAACGAATGCCAACCACCACCGCTATGCTCGCCGCGCAAGGCAACAGGAGGCGCAGATAGGTCCGGTTATATGGGGAAATATCGAGGGCCGCGCGAACCTCGCGGAGATTCAGATAATTGGCGATCGCATTGGTCAGCGCCGCCGCCAGCGCGACTCCAACGATGCCGAAGGGGCGCACTAATCCCGCAGTCGTGACGACGACAAAGACAGCCATGATCGCCTGCACCCGAATCAGGCGGCGCTGGTTCCCGGACATCAAAAGAAGATAACCGACCGATCCTACGCCCGCGTTGATCAACTGCCCGAGCGTTCCGAGAATCAGCACCACCCATCCCGCTTCAAAGGCGGGCCCGAACAGGCGCATCAGGGGCTTGGAATCGACGATCATCACCAGCGCCAGGGGCAACGTCAATCCTAGGATCCATTTCGTCAAGGTCTGAAAAAGGCGGCCGAGCAGGGCGTGTTCACCGCGCGCGTGGAGGTCGGCAATGGTGGGAGAAAAAATCTGATTCACCGACTGGAGCGCGACCGGAACGAAACCCACGAGCGCGCCGGCGATGGCATAGATGCCCACCTGCCGCACGTCAAGGAAAATTCCCAGCATGATTTTATCGGCCTGCGCCAAGAGAAACTCAAGCATGCCGACGCCGAATACCGCCGCCGAGAACCAGTAAACCTCGGATTCTATTTTCGGAGCTTTGGCGGCAAAATGACGGACCGCGCGCGGCGTCAACTTCCAGGCGGCGGCAACGAGCAAAACGAGCACGATGGCCGCGCTGGCAACCTGCGCCAACACATAGCCGCGGAGTCCCATGCCGGCGGTAAGGAACAAAACACCGAGAATAATATTGAGCGGGCTGCTGATGAAGTTCGTGATGATGGTGCGCAGCGCAATATCTTTATAGCCCGCAAGAACCTGCCCCAGGAAAGTCGCCAAGCCGGACAGGACGAGCAGCCCGGCAAACAGATGAAAATAGCCGGCCAGATCGGAGGAGTGATACAAGTGCCGCGCCAGCCATGGACCCGCGAAGACCATTGCGCCGGCCAGCACCAGATTGGCCAGCGCCACCAAGACGAGTGCGCGTTGAAAAAATGCGCGCAGGGGGCCAAATTGTCCGGTCGCGGAATACGCCGCCACAAAACGCGCGGCGGTTTGCGGAAGGCCGAGCCCGTTGAACAGCCCGAAGAAACCGACGAGCGTCATGCCGAGCGCGTAGACTCCCAGCGCGCCCGCGCCCAGCACTCTGGCGACGTAGATCTTGAAGAAATATCCAGCGGCGGCGGTAAACAATGTTCCCAGAAAAAAAACCGCCGAGTGCCGCGAGATCTGTCCCATCTCGCTGCGGAAGCGTGCTTCGGGCGCAGGCACGGCGACATTTGGAGCGACCTCCGCCGATGGCGGTAATGGCGCAGCCGCGACCGCTGTGTTGGAAAAACTCAAAACCTCACCTGGGTTGTTCGGTGTCGTTGTCCTGAAAGTCGAATGGTTCTGCCAGATTATCGCAAAGCGCCGATCGTAGATTCGCGAAAGTTGCTGCATGAACCGCATGAATGACGGGTCCGCCGGCCGTCATCGTTCGCTTCTGGCCACCGGCTGGAGAAGTTCTTCGGCAAGAGCTTCCGCCGTAATAGGACGCGAGAGGTGTATTCCGACATCGGCTGCCGGCATGGCCTGATGCAGCAACTCCGGAATGCGCAGCAGATCGTCCGGCGTTTCCAGAATTCTCCCGGCGCCAAAGCGGGCGTATTGAAGAGCGTAGCCGGAATACGCATGTCTCAACCATCCGCACAAAAACGCGGGGACTCCAACGGTTGCGCACTCGCACGCAATCGTTGACTCGACCGTCAGCGCGCACCAGGTGTTCCGGAGAATCTGCGCTGATATCGGAGAGGCGATGATGCTTACGAGTTTGCGGTCCGGTTCGTCGAGAGTCGCATTAACCAGCCTCCGCCGCTGCGCGATCGTTTCAAAAGGATGCAGCTTCAGAACGACGGCCTTGCCGGCTCTCCGGGCAAGCGCACAAAGCCGCGGTAGAACCTCTCGATAGATTGCTTCCGAGCGCCATGCGTCCGTCTCGTACGGCTCGGTAAAAAACACGATCCACGGCGCATCATTGTTCCAAAGCGCAGAATTTTTCGGCGCTGCGTTCGCCGCCCCAATGCGGATGAGATGACGATCCACGCCGCAGATATGTTCCAGATAATCGCGCTCCATCTCGCCCTGCGCCAGATAGGTTGAAAACTCCGGGACCTTAAAGGCCATGCGAAAATCGAGCGCGCCGTGATGGCAGGCGACTGCGGGAATCTCCCGGCGCGCGGCGAGAATCAACGGAATGCGAGTGTAGGGATTCGTGTCATCCGCGCTCAGGCAGCCAACGATGGACTGCGTTTCAAAGACCCGATTCCACGCATCGCGAGTAGAAAGGCCCCGCCGGAGAAAGTGGAGGCCTTGATTTATAACTCCGAGACGAACTGCCAGGCTGAATTCAGGATGCTTTCCGAGCAACTGCTCCAGCTGCATCCACTTATTTTCGAGCTCGCGCCCTTCACCCCTGTCACCGAGTTGATTGGCAAAAGCGGCCAGAGACGCCAGTTGCACATTGGCAGGAACTTGAGAAGGCGATCCCGATTCACGTGCCACCACCAGCAGAAACTGTTGTTCGGGCAAGCGCCGCGCATAATTCAAAGCCGTCTTGGTGACATTTGAGTAAGCGCTCGGAAGCAAAACGACCGGCTGCGAAGACGGCGCGACGGGCGCCGCAAACTTTCGTCTCCATCGGAAATGCGGATCGAACTTGTCGTGCGCGACCTGCCGGAGTTGCCCGAAGCTCAAATTCCGCACCGCGGTTCTGTAATGCGAAATGCGATGCTGGAAACGCGCGTCGATTCCCGCCTGGAGCACCTGCAACGGCGCTCCCACTTGCAGTTGCACCGCGTTCGCCAGCAGTGAAGGCCCGCTCGCGGTTAACATGCAGTCCCCGCCGAGCTTCTCTGCCAGCCGCATCGCCAGGCGAATATCCTGGAGGTCGGGATGCAGAGTCAGGCTGACCACATCCCACCAGTCCACTCCGAAGCGATCGACCACCCGGCCCATGCCAACCGCCAAAAGCTCGCGCCAAATCCGCGCGTCTTCTATTTCCAGAGCGAAATCGTAGATGCTGGAAACCGGGCAGCCCAGCGCCGCGCTCCATTCGTCATAAAAGGATTTGGGCGCTCGCGCCAGATCGACGATCCAGTCCCAGCTCTGGCCTCTCAACCGGCCGCTGAAATCGTCATCGGGATGTAAGAGTAAGACTCGCATCGGATACTAATCGGTCAGCGCACAACTAGATTCCACCGCAAAAGTGTAGCGCGCTCGATCTCGCAGGCCGCGCGCCGGCCAAGCACTTCATCCAGATGGCGCGGATGGAGGCAAGAATGTCTCTCAATGATGCACGCTCCCAGCGCTACTGCAACAACTTCTCGCCGCCTGGCCGACGAGGCGTTCATACATCTCCAACAGCCGAGGGAAATTCTTGTCCCAGTCCGCTCTTTCCGCCACAACGCGCTGGTTACGTTCCGAAATCGTTTTGCGCTCCTGCGTGGTGAGGTTCGCGACTTGCAACATTCTGTGCGCCACGCCCTCCGGAGATCCGGCCGGAGCTAACCATCCGTTTTCTGGCTCCGTCACCCATTCCCGGTTAGACGGAATGTCGGTCACAACCACCGGCAGTCCAGTAGCCATCGCCTCGAGCAAGGAAATAGAGGTTCCATCCGACTTTGCGCAACTGATATAGGCGTCGGCTGCGCGAAACCACATCGGCAATTCCTCTGCGGGCTGCGGCCCGAGGAGCGACACGGCGTCGTTCAAGCCGCAGGCCTGAACGAAGCTGCGAATGCCCTGATCCTCGGACCCGTTCCCCAGGAGTAGCAGACGAAGCGAGGGGTTCGTACTTCGGGCTCTACGGAATGCGTCGAGGAGAACATCGGTTCCGTAGAGAGGATCATACGAGCGCGTATAGATAAACGTCGTCGTCCCCGCTGTTCGCTCGAATCGGTCAGCAGGGGGTAATGGCCCCACTGGCGAAAACACACCCTGTTTCACTCCCCAGGGGAATTGCACGACCTGGGAATCGGAGAACATCCGAAAGTTGTTCGCTCTCTGACGGACTGCGTCGCAGTCGCAAAAAAAGGCATCGGCTTTCTGGAGCGCAAATTCCGTCGCTTGCTTCCATTCGGAATTGCGCTCCGCCTCTATCAGCAGGTCCGAACCCCATGACATGAGGAGCAGCGGATGGAAATCCGCAAGGGCAGCCAAATATCCACCGCTCTGGATCGGCCCGGCATGAACCAGCGCTGGACGAAGTTGCTCCACGACCGATTGGAACTGAGGCAAGAGTTCCCGGTATGGGCCGGTCGATGCACTGCGATCGATGCGCTTCGCAGATACGATCGACTGAACGCCACTTGGAAGCCCATTCTTAGGAGCCTGGGTCGCTGCGAGATTCCAAGACCACATTTCGTAGCCCGCGCAAACCAATTCTTCCAGAAATCTGCGGTTGTGGACGGAATCGTTATCGGTCAGGTAAAGAATCCTCACTCCCGAACCTCGGCTAAGCTCGTCCACTTGAGGCATTCTCCAGCCGGCAAATCGCACGTCAGTTTCTTGCCGACCACCCGGGGCAAATCGAACGGAAAGACAGCGTCGCGCGGCGCAGGGCGGAGTGCCTCTAACATTTCTTCCCGGAGGACGGTCCCGGCCGTCAGATCCCGGGCCGCTCGCAGACATCGCCGTTGAACAACCACAGTGTCGCGTTCGTTTTCCGAGACGAATTTACCGGCGGAGCCAAGGGCGAGTTCAAGCTCGCGCGTCCGGTCGACCATTTCACGCCATGCCGAGGGCGTCATGGAGAACGGGTGGTCCGGGCCTTCTCTGCGGTTGTCATCCGTGAAGTGCTTTTCAATTACACGCGCACCCAGCACCACGGCACCCAGCACAGTCGCATGGCCGGGAGTGTGATCGGAGAGCCCGAGGACCACGCGCGGGAACATGACGCGATAGCTCTTGAGCACCCGCAGGTGAATGTGCCGGAAGTTTTCCAGACTCGCCGTATAGTTGGTGTTGCACTGCATCAGCACGAGCTGCGGATTGATCCGCAGAATTTCCTGAACCGCGCGCTGGACTTCGCCAATATCCGAAGCTCCGGTCGCCAGCAGCACGGGCTTGTTCTTGCTCGCTACCTTGCGCAGCATTTCCGGCCAGGTAATGTCGCCCGAACCGATCTTGAAGAGATCCACGAAGGGATCCAACATGTCCACCGCTTCCAGATCGTAGGGAGCCGAAAAATAATCGATTCCGCAGGCCGCGCATTCCTGCTTGAGGATAGGTGTCCACTCCCACGGCAGAGTCGCCTGCTGGTAGACCTGAAGTACGCTCTTTTTCCACTTCGATTGATGGGAAAGCTGCCCGCCCAGCTTTTGGAAACCGACTTCGCTCACGATTTTGCGAGCGCGGAAATTCTGAAATTTAGCGGCGTTTGCTCCCGCCTCAGCGCATTGCCGGATCAGCAGCCTGGCACGCTCAAGCTCGCCGTCATGGTTGGCCGAGATGTCAGCGACGAAATAGGTTGGGTGCTCCAAGCCAACCGATTTGCTTCCCAGCTTCAAGGTCGTCATGGCCGCTTCCGATCGTCCAAATAGCTTTTGAGTTGCTGCGGGTATTGGCGGCCGCGCAGTTCTCGAAATGCACAGAGACCGGAATTGACGTCGGGCATCGAACGCCCCAGCGCAGCTCCGATCTTTTCGGTGTTCAGCGATACATCCAACGGACGAACCGCCCTCAGGTTCATTTCTTTGACCTGGCAAGATGTGACGCGCGCTGGATCGAATCCAAAAGCTGTGGCCACCCTGCGCGCAAATTCAAACTTGCTGATTCTCTCCGACCCCGCGGCATGGAAGAGACCGGTCAGCTCCTGTTGCAACATCGCGAACAAGACGGGGACCAGATCGTTGACCAGGATGGGAGTGAAGAAAACGTCCGCGAATCCTGGCACATCCCTTCCCTCCTCCAGTCGTCCAAGGACCCACTCCGCCAAACTATCTTTATTCTGAGCGTTCCAGCCGTAGATGCTCACGCGAACAACCATGGCCGAGGCATGACGCCGCAGTGTCTCCCGCTCGCCTGCCAACTTCGACCTCGCATAGACATTCAGCGGAGCAGGTTCGTCAGTCTCAACGTAGCCGCCTCTTTTGCCGTCGAACACCGAATCGGTTGAAATGTAAATAAAACGCGCATTCAATGTGGCGGCGATCTCAGCCAAAACCGCGGACGCGTAAACGTTGATCGTCTCCGCCTGTTTCGGATTGTCTTCGCACCAATCCACGTTGGTAGCGGCAGCACAGTGCACAATGGCGTCGGGTCGCAGATCGAAGAGAAGCGCGCGTGTGGCCGAAGCGTCGGTCAGGTCAACCCTGGCAATCTGCATCGCCGGATCTCGTATCACATGCCGGTGGCAAAGGCCCACCGTTTCCCAGCCAAGTTCGACGGCCGACCGCAGCACACTCGCACCCAGCAGCCCGCTGGCTCCCGTAACGACAAGCATTAGCGTACCCGGAACACGGGCTGAATCATCTCACCCTCAAGATGCTCTTCCGGATGTGGTTCGCCCAGCCATTTCGCCATCGTCTTGCAAACTTCAGCATAGACCTTGAAGGTCTGTTCAATGGCCAGCGGATCGTGCGCCGCGGTCATGTTATGGGTTGCCAGCAGCAGCAGTCCGCGCTTCACGCATTCCTGCGTGAACAGACTTCGCACCAGAAAACTGTCTTTGCCGTCGGCATCGAGGAACTTAATCAACGACCAGGATGGATAACCGACGCACTTGATGCGATCCTGCAATCCCGCGCGTTCCGCCATCGCGTTCAGCCCCTCCTGCAACAAGCGGCCGTTGACATTCATGCGGGCCAGCGCATCGGTTCCTTCCAGAATATCGAGCACCTTCATGGCCGCCGCCATCGAGGCGATTTCGCCGGCGAAGGTAAAGCTGAAGAATATGTCTTCAAAAATCCGCATGACTTCGGCGCGGCCAACCACGCAGGAGATCGGGAAACCATTTCCCATGGCCTTGCCGAAGCACGCCAGGTCGGGAATCACGCCGAACTTTTTTTGCGCGCCACCGAGCCCGAAGTGGAAGCCGCTGCAAACTTCGTCAAAGATGAGCAGCGTCCCATGGCGGTGGGCAAGGTCTTTGACGCCTTCGAGAAATCCGGACTCCGGGGGCATGAAGTTGACCGGCTCCATGATCACCGCGGCAAACTCACCCTGATGTTCGTCCAGCAGTTTCCGCAAAGAATCGAGATTGTTGTACTGAAATGGATGCGTGAGCGCGCGCACGGCCCCCGGCACGCCCGCGTTTCGAGTGGTGCTGCCAATGAACCAATCCTGCCAGCCATGATAGCCGCAGCAGGCGATGCGATCGCGACCAGTCAGCGCGCGCGCCGCCCGCACCGCGCCCGATGTCGCATCGGAGCCGTTCTTGCCGAAGCGAACTTTTTCCGCGCAGGGAATAATCCGCACCAGCCGCTCCGCCAATTCAACTTCCAAGGGATGCGGAAGCGAGAAACTGTGGCCCTGCCCCAGTTGCTCGGCCGCCGCGGCATTCACTCCTTCATGCGCGTAGCCGAGAATGTTCGGCAAAAGCGCTTGAATGTAGTCGATGTATTCGTTTCCGTCGACGTCCCATACGCGGCAACCTTTGCCCTTCGCCAGAAATATAGGCGCGACTCCGCGAACATGCTGGTTCGAACCCTTGCTGAAAGTCTGCGCGCAGCCTGGAATCACCCGCTCCGCGCGCTCGCGCCAGGCCAGCGATTTGGTGATTGGCCGGCGCGGAGCGGCCACCGCGTGCGCTTCTTCGAAAAGGCTCTTGTAATAACCGCGATTGGAAACGATTTCCGAATTCATCTTTTCCAAGCCCGGATTTTTTTCGAGCAATTCCAAAACATCTTTCATCCCAAAATGTTCTCTTCCGCGCATCGCGCGATAGACCGCGCGAATAAATTCAAGGTCCTCCATCTCATCGACCGTCCAGCGGTAATGCTGATACAGGTTGATGGAATCGCACTCGATATTGGCAGTCCTGAATTTTCCAATCCGAAGATACGGCGTCACATGCTCGCGCTCGGAACTCTTCGTCGCTTCATGCCAGGCTTTTTCGAGCGCCGAGAAGGAGCAGACTTCCGTGTCCAAGCCATCGGGATAAGTACGCACCATGGCATTCGATACATAATCGACATCGCCGCGCTGGAATCGCTGTACTACGCGGTCGATTACTTCCGGATCAATCAGCGGACAATCGGCGGTGATGCGCACGATCTGCGCCGCCTTTTCCGCGCGCGCGGCAAGATAGAAACGATCGAGCACATCAAATTCGCTGCCGCGATAACAGGTCGTGCCAGTCTCGCGGCACATGGCTTCAATGGCGTCGTCCGCCGGGCTGGTCGAAGTTGCCACCACCACGCGGTCCACCAAGCGCGCTTTCTTCACGCGCTGAATGACGTGCCATAACATCGGGTGCTTTTCGATTTCAGCCAGGCTCTTTCCCGGCAACCGCGTCGAACCCATGCGCGCTTGAATAATGGCAACCACCGGCCCGTTGGGGTTTTCGCGGGTCCAGTTCAGAGATTGCGGCAGGCCTTCCGCCGACGACTTCTTGGCCGCTTCAACGACCCGAACCACATCCCGGCCTTGTTCGAGATCGACCAGTGGACCCGTCCCGCTCCCGAGAGATTCGAGGAAGTGCCGCATCTCGGTGACATACATGTCATTGATTTCGAATTTATAGGGGATGCTCTTCCATTCCCGGTCGTTTGCCGAAAACCAGCGCACTTCCTGCGAACTGAAATCCCACATCGCAGTTCCCGTCTCGCCGACAACCTTGCAGGTGCGCGTGTACGAACGCTGCACAAAATCAACATGCAGCTCGGCGTGCCGACGATCGGGAAACGTCAAATAGATCCATGCCGAATCTTCAACGTCCAATTCAAGGCCCGAAAGATGTTCAGCGCGGCAACTGACTTCGGTGGGCCAACCCATGAGCCAGCAGATGTAATCAAGTTCGTGCGAGCCGTCGAGAATGATGCCGCCACCCAATTCCTGACGCGCGCTGTAACTTTCGCGATAATTCTGCCAGGGCCGCCAGTCGGGGAGATATTGCCCCGCCTCCACATTCAGCCAGAGCACGCGGCCGATCTTGCCAGAATCGATCAGCTCCTTGAGAATCTGCAAGCCCGGATGGAAACGCAGGTTGTAGCCGACTTGCACGTTGCGTCGGTAATGGCGGGCTTCGGCGATCAGCACCTGCACTCCAGCCGATTCGTGCGAAAGCGGTTTTTCAATAAAGACGTGAGACCCGGCTCGGAGCGCAGCCGAAGCCTCTTCCACGTGATATACCGGCGGCGTACAGATGAGCGCAAAGTCGGGCTTGAACGACTGGAGGGCCGCCTTATAGTCGGAAAAAAGCTCGCCCGGCACGTCCTCGCTGCACTGCTTCAGCGCCTCGGCGCTCGTGTCGCACAACGCAAAATGCCGCAATCCGAGAGACTTCAGATTCTTCGCATGCCGCCGGCCAATGGAACCGCAGCCGATCACCAGCGCCTTATAATCCGCCCACTCGGAAGCGTTAGACATGCCTTTCCTCGGATTGCGCCGGCGCAAGCGCGTGCCACCCCACGTCTTTCGTTGTGTCATTGCCAATCGTGTAATGGTCCATCGCTTTGCGCAAAGCGCGCACCACATCCCCCACGTCCTCATCTGTCATCGAGTGGAACATGGGCAGGCTGATCAGCCGCTCGTAAGCGTTCTCCGCGATCGGACAGCTCCCTTCGCGAGATGCCACAGGGAAATGCTCACGATAATAAGGATGGCGGTGCACCGGAATGTAGTGAACATTGACGCCAATGTTCTCCGCGCGCAGCGCCCGGAAAATTTCGGCCCGGCCGGCGAAAAGCGCTTCCAGATTCAGCCGGATTGGGTAAAGATGCCACGCGGGACTGACTTCCTCACGTACGGTGGGAAGCGTGATGCCCGCCAAATCATCAAACTCCCGGGCGTAGTGCGCAGCAATCTCGCGCCGGCGGGCGAGGTTCGCCTCAAGTTTCCCAAGCTGCGAAAGTCCGAGCGCACAAGCGATATCAGTCAACCGGTAATTGAAACCGAGCAGCACCATCTCATAAAACCACTGCCCGGACTCCTGCCGGTCGCGCGCTTCGCTGCCGATGCCGTGATTGCGAAAGAGACGCAGCTTCTCCGCCAGTCGCGGGTTGTCCGTTGTAACCATGCCGCCTTCGCCGGTGGTCAAGTGCTTCACCGGATGAAAGCTGAAGACGGTCATATCCGCAATGCCGCCCACGCGTTTCCCGTGAAATTCCGCTCCCAATGCGTGGCAGGCGTCCTCGATCAGGATTGCTCCCGACCGTTCCGCGATGACGCGCATTTCATCGAGCGCCGCCGGATGGCCGGCGTAATCGACCGCGATGATTGCTTTCGTGCGCGAGGTAATTTTCCGCGATGCCTCACCAGGATCGAGGTTCAGCGTATCGTCGCAAACATCGGCGAACACCGGCGTCGCGCCCCGATACAAAACGCAATTCGCGGTCGCGCAAAAAGTCAGAGGAGTAGTGACAGCCTCGTCGCCAGCGCCCAGCCCCGCCGCAAAAGTTGCGCCGTGCAGCGCCGCCGTCCCGGAACTGAAGCTGACGGCAAACCGCGCCCCAACCCACTCCGCGAATGCTTCTTCAAACTCGCCGACCTTCGGTCCGGTGGTCAGCCAGTCCGATCGAAGAACTTCCACCACAGCCTGAATGTCGTCATCATCCAGACTCTGCCGCCCATACGGCAGCAATTTTTCGCGCACAGGAGTTCCGCCGTGGATCGCCAGCATGTCCAGATTTGCCGATAAGAAGGGCATACTACGCAGAGATGGAGAGCGCGAGTGGCCGGGCCTCGGGCGCGACCAACTCTTCCAGTTCGCGCCGCGTCAGCCATTGGTCATTGTTGTCGCTCGAATACCGGAAGCCTTCCGGCAACGGCTTGGCAGTGACCCAGTTTTCCGATTTCCACCAGGGATGCGCGGGCTGAATGACAAACATTTCCTCGGTGGCGAGCGCCTGCCGCGACTCATCTTCCGAGACAAGCACTTCATGCAGTTTTTCGCCGGGACGAATCCCGATGTATTCCACCTCGCATCCGGGCGCGATCGTTTCCGCCAGATCAAGCAGGCGCATGCTGGGAATGCGCGGCACAAAAATTTCGCCGCCGTGCATCTGCTCCAGGCAGCGAATCACAAAGTTTACGCCATGATCGAGCGTGAGCCAGAAGCGCGTCATACGCGGATCGGTGATGGTGATCTTGCCGCGCCGTCGCTGCTCCATAAAAACCGGAATCACGCTGCCCCGGCTGCCTACGACATTCCCATAGCGCGCACAACTGAAGCTCGTATCCCGTGCGCCCGCATAGGCGTTGGCCTGGACAAACATTTTCTCGGCGCACAGTTTGGTCGCGCCATAAAGATTGATGGGATTCACGGCTTTGTCCGTGCTGAGCGCGAGAATCCGCCGCACTCCCTGATCGATGGCCGCATCGATCACGTTGCGGCCGCCCATGATGTTGGTCTGGATCGCTTCGAAGGGATTGTATTCGCAGGCCGGCACCTGCTTAAGCGCAGCCGCGTGTACCACCACCGTGATCCCCGTAAACGCGCGCCTCAGGCGATCCACGTCGCGCACATCGCCGATGAAATATCGCAGGCTGGGATCGTTGAAGCCGCTCGTTCTCATCTCATGCTGCTTCAACTCGTCCCGGCTGAAGACCACCAAGCGATGCGGCCGGTAGTCGCGCAGCATGGTCTCGACAAACTTTTTCCCAAACGAGCCGGTGCCACCGGTTACCAGTATCGATTCCTGCGACCAGTTAATCATTCTTGTTCCTTCGAATTACTTAGAAACTATGGCGAGAAAAATCAGAGTGTAATAGGTAAGTGCATTGGCCGCTAGTATAGCCGCGGATTCATTTCCACAGGCTGAGGGGGAATCAAGAGAGAACAATCGGCAGCACAGATTCTGGGCACCTTGACTGAAGTCGAATGCTAGAATCACCAAAATTTCCAAAAGAACATTCCGTTCCTGCGCGCGATTCGGCGTTCGTCATGTTTTCGCAGTTGCCCGCGCGAGCGGAAAGTAGTGCAGAGCGGCATGCCTCCGCACGATGCGAGGCTGCCGGAAAGTGACGCAAGATGGCATTGGGTCCGCTGATCCCTCGAAATGGCGAGCCGCTGCGCGAGTTGCAGCCCAGCGAACCGGCTGAACTTCTCAAGCCGGTTGCCTCCGCGCTTTACAATGTGCTGCCCGCGCAAGAGTCCACGCTGCGCGAATATCTCCGCGTTCTCATCAAGCGAAAATGGCTGGTCATCGGATGCGTCGCCGGCATTTTTGCGGTCGTTGCCATCGCCAGTCTCCGGCAAACGCCCGTCTACGAAGCGGTCGGCCAGATCGTGGTCAACAAGGCCGACTCCAATCTCATCACCTTCAAAGACTCGATGCCGGTGGTCGACTATTACGACCAGAGCGACCTCGACACCGAGGTCCGCATTCTGCAAAGCGATCTGCTCGCGCTCCAGGTCATCCGTCAACTCAATCTCGACAAACGTCCCGAGTTCGGCGGCCATCCCGAACAAAAGCAGCCAAACCTGGTCGCCGATCCCCTCCAGAACGATGCCAATCGGACCTCCGCGCTGCTCGGAATATTCCGCGGCAACCTGCACGTAACGCTGATTCCAAACACGCGCATCATCGAAATTCACTACAACAGCACCGACCCGCAACTGGCCGCGAGCGCGGTCAATACGCTGGCCGCCACCTATGTCGAGCAGAACTTCAAGACCAAGTTCGAATCCACCATGCAGGCCTCGGACTGGCTTTCCAAACAACTTGTCGACCTGCAAATGAAGGTGGAGACATCGCAGGAGAAGCTCGTCCGCTATCAGAAAGAGCATGAAATTCTCGGCATCGACGACAAGCAGAACATCACCACCGAAAAGCTCGACGAACTTAACAAGGAAATGACGACGGCGGAATTCGACCGCATGCAGAAGGAAGCCGTCTATCGCCAGACGCAATCGGGCGATCCCGAGGTGGTGTCGGCGGCAATTATTGCGGACGCCGCCGGCGGAGGAAATGGCGCCACTCTGCTCGATAAGCTTCGCGAGCAGCAGGCGACCCTTCGAATCCAGATAGCCGAACTCAGCACACAGCTTGGTCCCGCCTACCCCAAAGTTGCGCAATTGAATAGCCAGGTGAAAGAAATTGACCGCGAGGTGCAGACGGAGGTCGACAAAGCCGTCGATCACCTGCGCGGCGAATACCAGGCCGCCCTCGAGCGCGAAACCATGCTGCGGGCGTCGTTCGAAAAGCAAAAGCAGGAAGCCAACAAGCTCAACGAGAGTTCCATTGAATACAGCCTGTTAAAACGCGATGTCGATTCGAACCGCACCCTCTATGAAGGATTGCTGGAGAAATTGAAAGAAGCCGGCGTGACCGCCGGGTTGCGCTCGAATAACTTCCGCATCATAAATGCCGCGCGCGTGCCCACTTCTCCGAGCGAACCGAACATTCCGCGCAATCTCGCCTTCGCGCTCGTCCTCGGTGTCATCTCCGGCGTCGGCCTCGCGTTCTTGCTGGAAAATATGGACAATACTGTCCGTACGCCCGAGCAGGCGCAGGCCATCTCAGCCCTCCCGTCGCTCGGCATGATTCCTCTTGGTTCAAAGTCCGGCAATCGTGGACCGTCGGGCGCTCGGCTTACCTTGACATCTTCCAAGGAAGCGGTGGAGATGGTCACGCAAGTTCGTCCGCAGTCGCAGATGGCCGAATCGTATCGCGCGCTGCGGACTTCGCTCCTGCTCTCGAACCTCGGAGCGCCGCCCAAAGTTGTCATGGTGACGAGCGCTCGTCCACAAGAGGGCAAGACAACGACCAGCATCAATACCGCCATCGTGCTGGCACAAAAAGGTGTTCGCGTTCTTCTCATCGATGCCGATCTGCGGCGTCCCAGCGTTCACAAAACTTTGGGCATGGGCCCCCGGAGCGGCCTTAGCAACGTGCTCACCGGCACCGCCACTTTGCAGCAGACGGTAACGACCTCCCCGGTACTGCCGAATCTTTTCGTTCTGCCCGCCGGCAGCCCACCTCCGAACCCCGCGGAACTGCTGGCGTCATCCCACATGCGCGACCTGCTGATCGAATTGCGCGAACAGTACGACCACATCGTGATAGACACGCCGCCCACGCTCTCGGTCACCGACGCGGTTGTGCTTTCGCCACGCGCCGATGCAACCATCCTCGTGATTCGTTCCGGCCAGACGACCAAGCAAGCGCTGCGCCGCTCTCGCGACATTCTGATGCAAGTCAACGCGCACGTTGCGGGTGTGCTGCTGAACGCAGTCGATCTGACTTCCCCCGACTATTACTACTATTACGAATATCAGGGTAAGTATGGTCATTACTATCAGGAAGAGCCAGCCGATTCTGTTGAGGAGCAGGCGAAAGCGATTTCAACCAGCGCTTAGCGCCGCCAGCGGGGCGACATCAGGGCGGCCGGGGCGTTAGAAGATCAGGTTCGGTGCGTTAGAAGATCAGGTTCGGTGCGTTAGAAGATCAGGTTCGGTAATTAGCCAGTAATTAGTAAGACTAGGAATTAGTAAGAGAAGAACGAAAAATTACAAATTGAATGCCGCCAGCCGGGCAAGAACCGGACCGGCAACTTGCAGAATGGCCACTTCTCTTTCAGATCGGCAGCGTACGCAGTTGTTTGCCGGTCTCACGTTTCTGGCGTTCATCTATCTCGTCTTAGCCGGCAAAGAATTTGCGGCTAGTGTCTATGCCGCGCGCCCTGAATTGCCAAAACTCCAGCGCGCCGTGCTCCTCTCTCCCGGAAACGCCGATTACCGCCATCGCCTCGGACGCTACCAGGCGTTCATCGCCAACGATCCGCAGTCGGCCATCGCAAGCTTTCAATCGGCCGTCAAACTCAATCCCTACGACGCGCACTACTGGTTCGACCTGGCCGGCCAGTATCAAGTCGCCGGAAATATCGCCGGCCAGCGCGCCGCGCTTGAGAGCGCGCTGCAAGCCGAACCCACCGCTCCCGGCGTCGCATGGGAAGCAGCCAACTTCTTTCTCATCGATGGCGAAATCGACCGCGCCCTCCACGAATTCAGCGTAGTGATCGCGAACGACAATTCGCTGGTCGACGCCGGGCTGCGCGCCTGCTGGCGAATCCGGCCCGACGCGAACGCTTTGCTTCAGAACGTGGTGCCGGCCCGCACCGATTCTCTTCTGCAATTTCTATCGCTGCTCGTCAGCCAGCAAGATACTGCCGGCGCCATGAAGACCTGGGAGCGCCTCACCGATCTCCACGAAAAATTCGACAGTTCGCATCTCTTCGAATACGTTCGCTATCTGATTACGGTCCACCGTCCCGACGCCGCCATGTCCGCCTGGGAGGAAGCCTCCGGCAGCCTCGGCCTCTCCGCTTATCTGCCCACGGATGACAACCTGGTGGTGAACGGAGACTTCAGCCTCGACATACTGAACGGAGGCTTCGACTGGACTTACGCCAACCGGCCCGGCGTACGCCCGCTGCTCGATTCGAGCGATTTCCGCCAGGGCAGGCGCTCGCTCTCTCTCACCTTCGAAGGTCCAGGCATCAATGACGCCGGCATCCAGCAACTCATTCCGGTGCACGGCGCGTCGAGCTACGATTTTCTGGCGTATTACAAGTCAGCCGACTTCGAAGGCGCCGGTGGGCCGGAAATCGTCCTGCGCGACGCCTACACTGGAACTCCGCTCTTCATCAGCGAGCCGCTGACTGACGCGGATTTCTGGAAAGAAGTGCACTCCAAAATTACGACGCCCGCTTCGACGACACTGCTCACTCTCGCCGTCGAGCGCTTTCCCGCCGGCAGTCCGATTCGCGGCAAGCTTTGGCTGAACGATTTCCAGCTTTCACCGGATGATTCCTCGGACGCTGCTTCCGAAACAACGCCGGACGCACCGGCGACCGCTCTGAGCAATAAGCCCGCCGATTCCAAGCCCGCCGATTCCAATTCCAAGGACAAGCCGTGAGTTCAGCCGCCACAGCCGCCGTTCAAACCGAGCCCGCGCCCGTAGTCAAGCACTCACGCCCGAAATTTACGATGACTGTGCTCCTCGGCGGCGCCGGTGCCGTGCTACTGCTGGCTCCGCTCGCATTCGGAGCAGTCGAGCCCTGGTCCATCTTCGCGCTGGAAGCGTGCGCCGTCCTGCTTCTGGCCGCGTGGGGAGCCCGCCAGTGGATCAACCATCAACTCGACATCTCGCCCAACCCCGCTTATCTGCCGATGGCCGCGTTCCTCGCGCTTGCCGTGTTGCAGTGGGCGACGGGCTCGTCTGCGTATCGCCACGTCACCTACACTCACATTCTTTTGTACGCCGCCTATGGCATGATCGCCTTTGTGGTGACGCAATCGCTGCGCCGGTCTTCTCAATTTGAGGATCTGGCCAAAGTAGTCACAGCCTACGGAGGAGTCGTAGCCGCGCTGGCAGTGCTCCAGGGAATCGCGCCCAACGGCAAGCTCCTCTGGATCTGGACCTCGGCGCAGGGTGGATGGATCTACGGCTCCTATGTCAATCACAATCATTACGCCGGTCTCATGGAGCTGCTCACCCCGTTCCCCATCGTGCTCGCGGTGACGCGTTTCAGCAATGGCAATCGCCGCCTGATTGTCGCCGGCATCGCCGCGCTGATGGCAGGCAGCATCTTCCTCTCCGGTTCCCGCGGAGGCATGTTAGCTTTCTGCGCCGAGATGATCGTCCTGGCCGTGCTTCTGCTGCGCTCACGACAGGGGAACTGGAAAAACGCGGTTATGCTGGGCGGCATCCTTCTATTGGTGATTGGCTTCCTGGTCTGGCTGGGCGGGAACGATCTCACGCAGCGGCTGGTCAGCATTCACTCGGAAGCGCGCTCGGAAATCACCGGCGGAATGCGTGTCGACATCGATCGCGACGGCCTCCGCATGTTCCTCAAGCGGCCGATTCTAGGTTGGGGCCTAGGGACATTCCCGATTGTCTATCCGCAATTCCGCAGCTTCTACACGACCTTCTTCGTCAACCAGGCGCACAACGACTATCTTCAGTTGCTGATTGAAACTGGCCTGGCTGGTTTCCTGATCGCCGCCTGGTTTTTCGTGGCCGTTATCCGGCAAGCGCTGAGCAAGCTCAAGAATTGGACGGAGACATCCTCCGGCGCGCTCACGGCAGCCGCTGTGCTGGGGTGCGTCGGCATCCTCGTGCACAGCGCGCTCGATTTCAATCTGCAAATTCCGGCGAACGCGGCGCTGTTCTACGTGCTCTGCGCGATTGCCGCCGCCGGAACGTTGCAGGAGTCGCAGCGCCGCCGCTCGCGCAGGAGGCACAATCTCATCGTCGAACCTATCCCGGAAAAATCCCAGGTGTAACCCCGCGGCGGGATGAGCTATGTTCCTCCGCCGCCGGCCTAGTCAGGATTTACAACTTGTACAAGTATCTCCGACGTGCTCGCGGCTGACAGGTCGTCGCCTTTGTACTTGGCCGTGAGCGAGTGCGAGCCCACTTTGAAGTTCGACTTTGTAGCCGAGGCCGTCCCTCCGACCAAAGTCAATGTCCCGAATCCCTTAAGCGTCACTGCCCCCGTGGGGGTCTGAGGTCCAGCTGAAGTGACTATCACGGTCATGGTCACGGGCTGACCGGAAACGGACGGATTCACGCTCGAGACGAGCGTTGTTGTCGTCGAATACTTCACGACAATCTGCGCAACCGTCCCGTGGCTTTTCTCGTAGAGTGCGTTGCCATCGTACTTTACGAGAATCGTGTGTTCGCCCATATTGAGCGACGACGTAGTAAGCGAGGCTCTCTCGTTCGTCATTGGAACGGTGCCGAGCGGTTTATGGCCGTCGTAGAACGTTAAGGTCTGCCCATCGGGAATAGCACCTCTGGACGGGCTCACACCTGCCGAAAAAGTCACAGGCTGGCCGACAAATGACGGCGAACCTGACGTGGACACATACGTTTGTGTTGGGACCGGCTGTTCGTACACCTCCTGATCCAGTACCGGAGAAGTGCTGGGTGCGAAATCAGGCGAACCGTTATAGACAGCCGTGATCAGGTGCGTGCCATGGTGGAAGCCGCCCGGCGCGACGGACGCTACGCCATTGGACAGGGTCGCAGTGCCAAGGAACCTCGGCTCATCGTCGGAGAAAGAAACGGTTCCGGTGGGCGTGCCAGCAGCCGAAGTAACGACAGCGGTGAAGGTGACGCCACACGGCTTGAGGCACGGGTTGCCCGACGAGGACAAAGACGTCGAGGTAGGAGCTGGCCCGCTTGAAGCAGTCCTCAAGATTCCGACGGTTCCTACCGTGGGATTACCGTTGCTGCCCGCCCAATTTGCGAGCACCACGTCGGGCTTGCCGTCACGGTCCAAGTCGCCAACCGCGAGTGAGACGGCTCCTACGCCTCCCGAGTCGAAAAAGACGGCCGGCTGAAATGTGCCGTCTCCATTGCCGAGCATCACCGCGAGCGACCCGTCGCCGCCATTGGCACAGTACCAGCTAAAAGAACCGGAGCAGCCCGCGAGGAGCAAATCCAGATGGCCGTCGCCGTTCACATCGGCCAGCTGTATCGAACGGTAATTGGGGATGTCGGCCGGATAACCGATGGCTGGCTGGAAGGTTCCATCTCCATTGCCCAGCAGCACTGTTGCGGATCCAGGACCGCTCGGAAAGCCGTCAGTCCAGCTGGTCGCCTCATTTGCCACCAGCAAGTCGAGCTTCCCATCTCCGTTCACGTCGGCCACGGCCACCGCCATCGGCACGACCGCGCCCGAGTCGTAATCGACTTCGGTCTTAAAAGTACCATCGCCATTGCCGAGCATGACGCCGACGGCGTCCGAGTTTCCTTTCGTCACCAGCAAGTCAGGCTTGCCGTCGCCGTTCACATCCGCGACCGTTACCGAACCTTGGCCGCAACAACCTGGCCCGTAGATCGCAGGTGCTTGAAAGGTCCCATCGCCATTGCCCAGCAGGACGTCCACCTGCGAGCCATATAGGGACACTAGCATGTCGAGTTTTCCGTCGCCATTGACGTCCGCCATCGCGATACCATCGGCCTCCACCAAGGGTGGGGGTCCGATGAGGCTATACAGCACCGCCGTCTGAAAGGTGCCGTCGCCATTGCCCAGCAGGACGGCTGCCGTGCCTGTGCCCAAGCCCTGATTTGCCACGATCAAATCCGGCTTGCCGTCGCCATTCACGTCGGCCACGGCCACTGAGATCGCGCCCACACCGCCGGTGTCATATCCCACGACCGATTGAAAGGTCCCGTCACCATTTCCAATAAGCACACCCACAACACCATTCCCGGTCCCGCAGTTCTGCGCGCAAGCCGCACTGTTTGCCACTACGAGATCCAGCTTCCCGTCTCCATTCAAGTCCGCGATGGCAACGGAATTGGCTTCATAGCCTCCGGAGTTGTAGATCTGCGCCGGAAAGAAAAGGGAGCCGTCTGAGTGATGTGCGCCAGCAGCTTTCTTACTCAGCGCCCGTCCAGTCGCGCTTGCGCGAATCTTATTGACCTGCGCGGGGGACGGCGAGATGGCGAGCATCGCGACCATCGACATCATGAAAACGACGACATAGGCGGAACGATTTACGCGGACGATGTGGCTCATATGACACCTCAGGGTGGAATCCCTAGCAGGAACCCAAAGCTCCCGGGAACAGGGTCTGACCGGATCCGTGTGCGCACAGCATCTGAGCTGCAACCTTTCGGGACGGAAGTCAGATGTACGCGAGTGGCGTCACTATGATCCGAACTCGGCAGCCATGGGGGAAGTGATTTTCGGGCCGCGCGATTAGCCGAGCACTATACCACCAAGCGCAAGAGAGGAAAAGAAAGTTCTGCAAATTTCGAAAGCCACAATCCTGAATTAGAACCACTCAAACCAGAGGACCAGCCCATAAATTCCGCATCGTCCCAACAAAAAAGGACCCCGTCCATCAAACTTTCCCCCGGTTTTCACCCCCCTTTCACCCGGAGGTATCTAGTTGCTACCTCATTACTTAGGTAATTGACCCCTTCTTTTTGGGACGTTATCCGTGATATAAACGC
>JBAQJF010000041.1:0-12751 GCA_049300195.1 Terriglobales bacterium
TCCACGAAATGATTCAGAATCCAATAGAGCTGCGAATATGCCGTTGCGATGACCAGGTAGCTAATGAATGCTTCTGCGATCGCATTCCGGGGATTGTGGAAGTCGGAATGGAAATAATCGAATATAGCCCAAAGAATCGAACACGAGAACGCCAGGCCCGCTACTGGCGACAAGTTGGCATAAGGTTTGTGTGGGTTTGCGAAGGCTTCGATGATTCTCGTGATCATCCAGATCCCGGCCACTGGAAATACAACCCGTCGCACGACCGATTGATTTGCGAATTGACCGATGCCGGCGAGCACCATCAACAGCACCGCGAACCCCAGCAGGGCGCCGACGCGAGGATGGGAATCGGCAATGGGCGAAGCCACCATTTCGGCGACCAGCGCCCACATCACAATCTGAATCCGGTGCTGGGCGAAAAACCCCGAGCGCAACCATTTGTTATTCATAAGAGTCTCCATTTTGGTTTTGGTCTCGGGGTCTTTCTAGTTACTCGACTTCCAGCCAATCGTCGCTCGGATTAAATTCCTGAATCGAGGCTGCGATCTTCGCCGTGTCAGGACCTAAGTCCCGCTCGTAAACCACGCCGTCGCTGCTGGTCATGAACGTCATGATGCCGGTTTCTGCGTACTTCGCGGGGGTTGCCAAAATGGCGAAGCCGCCGGTCATCTTGCCATTCACGATGTAGCTCTGAGCGCCGCCGGGGGCGTCGTCGCCTTGAGCAGTCAGGATGCGCAGCGTGTAGCCGTCGATGACCAGCGGGCCACCCGGAGCGGGCATAGATGGTCCGGCGATTTCACCGAGGTTCGCGAGCGGGCTGGAAACCTGCTGCTCAGACGCGGGCCAGTAGAGCCCGTCGCGTTTGCCCGAAGTGCTGATGATGCGCTGGGCAAATTCAGCCGAATCGCCACCGGCGGCAAAATGAATCTCTTGTGCGCTGGCCAGCTCGGAGCAAGCGTCGATCGTTAACAGCTCGTTGCGTCCAATGTCGCGGGCCCTGATTTCCTCAGCGCCGGCGACGGCATCGAAGTGCCATTGGCGAGAGGCATTCTTCGCCAGCGGCACTGGGAAAGCGAAGTTGTCCGCTCCGATGTAGAGCACGCGGCTGCCGTCGGCCATGTCGACCCACCGATTCATCTTCTCGTACTTGGACGCAAAGGTTGCTAGCGCGGCTTTATCTGCTTCTTTGTCTCCCGCGCTCAGCAGGACCTTGCTATTAAGGCCCAGGATTTCCGCAACAGCAGCCTCATCGCCGCTCTTCGCCGCCTTGGCCAGCGCGGCGCCAGCCTCGGTGGATGACCCGAACGTCATCTGTTTGTCTCCGGCAAATACCGAAGTCTTTGTCTTGAGTTGTATAACCACGAGAGCAAAGGCGGCGAGCGCCAGCACTCCGATTACAACCCGCTTCCACTTCTTCGTAGTTTTGTTCGCATTCGATTCCATTTTCAATCTCCTTATGAAAGTTCTGATTTGTCTTTTCTTTTATTGAATGACCGATATTGAATGACCGATTAATCGGGCTATTACCGACGGCGTCCGCGTCCGCCTCCGCCCGAGCGGTGCTCAGCCCGTTCGTGGGTTCTTGCCATACGTGGTTGGGATCGTCGTCCTCCCATGCTTCCACGGCCGCGATTGCTTTCCATGCGGTTTGCCCGGCCGTCTCCACTCATGCGCGAATTGTTACGACCGCGATCGTTCCCGGCTGTGCGCTGAACACCGCCATTGCCGCCGATCATGCCGTGATCGCCGTTGTTCCCGCCGTTAGGGCCACGGTCTCCCCAGCGGCTGCCGTCAGCGTGAGGCGTTCCATCGGGATGCTGAACGCCGCCATTGCCGCCAATTAGCCCGTGATCTCCGTTGTGTCCGCCATTTGGTTGGCCGCTCGGATTCGTGCCAGGGACATCGTGATGAAAGTGACCGTTCGGACCGTAATAGCCACCCGGGTGATAGTCGCCGTTGGGACCGTAGCGAGTATCGGCGCCGGGATGATAGCCAGAATTGTTCGCCCACGGGTGATAGCCGTTATAGTTCCTGCTATTCCATGTGTGGTTGTTGATGTAGGTGTTGTGGTTGTAAATGATCGTCGTCGAACCGCCACCGCCGCAGCAGCCCCAGTGCAGTCCCCAGGCATGCCATCCCCAGCTAAAGCCTCCACCCCAACCTCCGCCACCGAACCAGGCGCCAATCGTGATCGGAGCTCCGAAGTAAATTCCCACCGACGCAACCGGCAGCGGCGGCGCCAGGTAGTAAGGCACAACGATGGGTGCGCCGTACACCACGGTCGGGTTGTATTGCGGAACATAAACAACCTGCGGATTCACCGGCTGAATCACGATCGTATTTGGTGCAGACTGGGTGACTGTGATCTGCGAATTGGATTGCAGCGTTCCCGCGGTTTGCGCCTTGGCGCGCATCGCTTGCACAGCCGCCATTACATCGGCCTGCTGATCCGCGAAAGCCTGTCCCAGGCTCGAAGTCCACGACAGGTTATGAGCCAGGTTATCCAGCACGGAAGAAAACTGCGTCAACGCCTTGACGCTGGGATCCCAGGATTGCTGGTCGACAGCTTGCGCCAGGTCCGCGCCGGTAAGGTTTCTGTTCTGCGCGAGCCAGTCGTCTGCGTAGGCGACCTGATCCGGATTCGCAGCCGCCGCCAGCACCTGCGCCACCAGCGCATCGGGATAAAGAGCGATGGGTGCGACGAGCGAATCTAGTTGATCCGCCGACAGCGGCGCGGGCGTTGGCGCCCCTGACTGCGTTGCGGCCGCGCTGCCTTGGCTCGAGTCGTTTGTCGACCCTTGCGTTGGCGACGAGTACTGTTGCGCCGGCGCGGAATACTGCTCGGTTGGTGCCGAGTACTGCTGCGTCGGTGCCGAATATGCGCTTTCCGTTACTGAAGGCGCTGACATCGGCTGCGAGTTATAGACCGCGCCGGTACTTGGCGAATCCGCCGCGGGCGGCTGAGAGGTGCGCACTGCTTGCCAGGGAGCGCGCTTGTTATGAAGTACGTAAAGCCCCTGGATTTGATTGCCGTAAATTTCCCCTCGGAACGTAAGAATGTTGCGAGTCAGGGTGTTGAACATGATGTGGTGTACGTCGATTCGTCCTTGAATGGGACCCGATTGTTTCGGACCCTGGAAGTAACCGGCGATCCGGTTCCCGTACTGCTCGATTTGCACATACTTAATCTGCGTCTTGCCGTTCCTGATGTCGGTCGAGTAAATCGTCCAGTTGCCTTGCACGTTGTCGGGTGGCTGCTGGGCCACAGTGATGTTGCAAAAACTCAGCGTCGCGAGAACAAAACCAGCAAGCCTCAGCGTCGCGCTCATTTTCTTCATGACACTCTCCTCTAACTACGTTCGATTTGCGACTGTTCGCTTCATCCTGTCGCCATCGGGATAATCCCCGTAGTCAGGAATCTTCGTGTTCGCTGCAGACACTATGGGGTTTCTGCCATGGACGGGGCATCTGAAGATAAGGAGTTTTTTCGGTGGTGCTATGGGACATGTTTGAGATACCACTTTCGGCTATGACAACAGTCAACAGACACCGAAGGATCTAATCGGCCGAAGATCAATCGCACAGCCGGGCGGGGACGATCAGGGCGTGAAATGGAATCGGGTGCGACCAAAGGGCCGCACCCGATTTGTTGCGAACGGGAGTCAGGCTACTAGCGGCCGAACCGCCCGCGCGCTGCCGCATTGCCTTGCGCGGGTGCTGATGAGCGGTTCGGTTTCGGTTGGTCTGACTTGGGTTCGTCCGGTGTCGCAGGTTTGTCCTGTTTCCCTGACGGGCGAGTCGGGCGCCCCTGCTGCTTTCCGCCAGACCCGGCTGTCCGACCTGGCTTGGGCTGATTCGAGTCTGGTTGGTTTGAACCAGGCTGCTGTGGTTTGGCCGGTTGCCCTGACGGCTGGTTAGGCCGCGTCGGTCTACTTCCGCCGCTTGGCCGGCCCGGCTTCGAATCAGGGTGATTCGAATCAGGCCTCTGAGGCCTGCCAGGCTTACCCGAAGGCCGATCCGGGCGGGTTGGCTTGTTTCCGCCCGGCTTTGCCGGTTGGCTGGGCTGCGGCGGATTTGGCTGGTTTGGTGTCCCCGGCCTGCTTGGCCTTCCGGGTCCAGGCGTCGGCTTTCCAGTACCTGGACTACCCGGTTTTCCGGGAGCGTTGGGCTTCCCGGGCGTTGGTTTCCCTGGCGAAGGACGGCCGGGATGATTTCCGGGACGGCCCGGTCTCGGTGCTGGAGAACTAGGCGGACGATAGTGCGGTGGACGATAGCCCCAGTTGCCACGGTATCCCGGACGGTTGGCCCACACGATCGGTCGCCGATGATATGAATAATGTGGCGGACGATACGGGTTTCGCCAGCCGCTCCAATAGCTGTGATTGTAGTAGGCTCGCCTCGCTCCCCAATTCCATCCCCAACCACCCCATCCCCAGGGCTGGTTGTCCACAATCAGGGCGCCAATCCCGATTCCCACGCCGAATGTGACGAATGATGTCGTGACAACCGCGCCGGGAGCAGGACGAACATAGACCACGGTCGGGTCATATTGCGGAACATAGACGACTGTCGGGCTCGCCGGCTGGACGACATAAATCGTTTGACCCGCCGCTTGCTGTACTTCCACCTTCTGTTGCTCGCTGGTGCGCAACGCCCCAGAATCGTAGGCCTGAGCCCGCAACCGTTGAATCGACGCAGTGACCGCATCTTGATCGGCCGAGAACGCCTGCCCGACCGCGGCATAATCGTCGATGTGATCGGCCATCATGGCCACGACGGTTGGAAAATTCACCAATGCGATGAACGCGGGATCGAATCCTTGTTTCTCGGCCGCATCGGTGAGCGCAGTTCCCGTCAAGTCGGGATTCGCTTCCAACCAGGCATTGACATCGAGGATCTCCTGCGGATTGGTCGACGCTGTGGTGATCTGGGACAGCAGCGCATCCGGGTAGAGCGCAACCGGCGCCAGCAGTTGAGCCAGTTCCTCCGGCGTGGGCGCAGCTGCCGCCTGCGCCCAAACCAGAGAGCTGGACCCCTGCAATACCATCAGCACGACCAGCAAAGAGGTCAGTATTGAACGTAAGGTACTCAGCATAAAAATATTCCTTTCCTAGCTGTTCGACTTATTGGTTGGCGATTTCTTGTTGAGTTCGGAGAGCAGCAACATTGCCGACTCCCGCGCCGCAACCTCGTTGTTGAAGACGATGTCGTGCGCGCTGATATTCCTCCCGTACAACTTCTTATTGGCCCCGTTGTCCGGGCGCAGCGTCGAGCCGGAAAGAGAGACTCCGGCAAAGAGTCCCCGCGACCGGGAGTATGAAAGAATCTCGGCTCGCAGAGTCACGTCGGTTTCGGCGCTGACATTGCGTCCGACTGGACCCGCGGCGGCGGAAATATCTCCACCCAGTTTTACCTTGCTCGAAAGAATGCTGTGGGCCGATCGCGGGCTCATCAGGAAGAGCACGAAGTCGGTTGCCTGTCCGCCGATCTGGAGTCCGAAGCTGCCGCCTTCGAGCGCCATCATGGTCGGAGCGCCCCAGGGGCCTTTAAAGTCTTCGCCACTCCGGCAGGTCATGACACCTCTTCCATAACTTCCGCCGAATCCGAAGGCGAACTTGACCACGGAAGGTAGGACGACGACACAATCCGCTTTGTCGATAACGCTCTGCGGAATGTCATCCGGGATATTCAGAATTTCCTGCATGACATTGCCTGCGTTTGTTACGCGGTCCTGTTCTTTCTTTTGTGCGAAAACAGGTGCCGCAATCATAGTTAGAAGCACGAATACTGCGCAAACTCTTTTCATAAATTTATCCTCTCCAACAGAATTGGTTTTTTCTTCTTAACAAATCTTGGCGGATGCGGTCGTTTGCATTGGCTCGCCGATATTTCCTGGTTGATATTGCACGCGGCGCGGTGTCGCGTGCCGCCAAAGGCGACGGTCGAGGGCCCCGTCGAATGTGCGAGCGGCCCTCAACCGTGAAGTGCCTTTGCTACTTCGCAGCCGGCGCCCACACCGCGTTAGCCGAGGCGAGTTCCACTCCGGCAACTTCGGTGTTGATCGACACGTTGCGAAGCTCTGCCTTTTTCCCGGGCCGTGCGGAAAAGCTCAACAGGTACTGGTTGCTGAGGATGTTCTGCAGTTGATCGAGATACGGCGTGAAACTTACCGGCTGCTGCAGTCCCAGAAAGAAAGACTCGCCGCCAGTTACATCGGACAGCTTCGCAATGCCCATTTGTCCATTCGTCGCTTCCCAGTAGTTGCGGTCCCTACGGCCCACACCGGGGGCATAGATCGTGTGAATGATCGTGCCGGTGCGCATGGCAACTTCTCCGGCTGAATCGACGTCGGGATTGCTGTACAAGCCGCGCCAACCCATCCCGCGACGGGCACGGTCGATTCCGTCCGTGACCATCAAAAGTTCATGCCGGTTCTCGTTGGCGGGCCAACGCTTCATCAGATCGATCGCCGAAAGGTACGGACTTCCGTAGGCTCCCGCCGAACCCAGAGGCAGCCTCAGGGCTTTGGCAGCCGCTGCGTGGTCAGTCGTGAAGTTCTGCACGATCTGGACCGTGGCGTTCCGCATGTATCCGACTCCGATCGCAGTCGTCGACGGCTGAGCGTTGACGAACGACCTCAGGTCATCGAGGTGCATTCCCAAGGCCGGGTTCGAAGCGTCATCGATCAGGATGAAAAGATCGAGACCCGCTCGGTCGCCCTTAGCCGGAACCCACTCCGTCACTTTCAGGCGTTCTTTGCCGCTGGTGACGGCGATGTCCTGTTGGCTGAGTTCAGGCATGCGTTTGTCGTTTGACACCCCTGCCGTGACCGTCATTCTTACCGGCACGCTCGCGGCTGTTTCTTGTGCATTCGATGGAGCGACGGTCATAATCGCCATCGTTATTAGTGCGCAAAACATACTCTTGATTTGTGATTTCATAGTGCTTCCTCTTTTCATTTCGTTTTTCGAGTCTGACTCGAGTCTCGCTTCTGCTAATGCACACTCCGGGCCAAACGGCAACTGATTGAAAACATGAGCGGCGCCGGAAAGTGACTTTGTCGAGGGCCTCGTGAATTCACGAAAGTTCGCGAAGGAGATAGAGTCCGGGAAGAAAAAAGGAAAAAAGAAAAAGAAGAGGAGGGATCGCTAGAGAGGACAGAGCTATCTGTTTAACAAGAGCTGTTATAACAAAGCTAAGGGAAGCGCTGCATTTCGATTCAGAACTCTCGATAGCAACGCTTCCCTCTTTACGGCTTTGTCGTGGAACAATGGCGATGCGGCTAATTCCGCGCGCTGCCTGGCGCATTCAGCCGAGCCACTTGGCCACTATCGAACTCGTATTCTGCTTCGATCACGCTGAGCTTGCCCGCTTTCACCGCGTCGCGAATGATCTGACTGTTCGCCAGCACATCTTTGGCGCTCTGATGTACGTTTTCCTTGATCGCCGACTCGATCAGATCGTCTTCCTTGGCATAGGTCCTGGCTTGAGTAACCGCGGGATTGATTCTCTCCACGATGGCGTCCAGGTTGCGGCTGGGCATCTTTTCGCCGGAACAGGCGGCGTTCACGGCGCCACACTTCTGATGTCCCAGCACGACCAGTAGCGGACTGTGCAAATGCTCCACCGCGTATTCGATGCTGCCGAGGGCGACTGCATCCGCGACATTTCCCGCCGTACGCACGACAAAAATATCGCCCAGGCTCTGATCGAAAATCAGTTCAGGACCAACCCGGCTGTCCGAGCACGCGAGAATGATCGCTTTCGGAGATTGTCCGGAAGCCAGTTTATGCCGTAGGGCAATTAGGTCGCGCGTCTGGGGTTTGCCAGCGACAAATCGGTGATTGCCGGCCATCAGACTATCCCAGACATCACCCGCGGACGGTGCGGCGGGGCTGGAAGCGCGAGATGAGTGTTGCGCGGGAAGCGCAGCGGGCGCTTGGGCGAACCCCTTACCCGCGAATGACAACATAAAGCTAAGACATAGGATACGAATCATAAGTTGCTCCTTTGGAACTAATGTCATCCTCGCCGATCGAATCGATCCTCGGCTTTCGGATTGTCAACATCAAGGTATCTGTTTCTGGAAAGATCTGATATTCGATCTTGCCTGGAATTTCGAACCATTTTCTGCCGTATTCGACGAGGCTGTCGTTTATCGCAATTTTGCCAGTGCCGCGGATGAAGCACAGCGTAGCGGCGGAGGTTTCGAAACGGTGCTCGACGTTCTTGTCATTGGCTTGTACAGGCGTAAAGGTGAAGAACCCGGTATCGTCCTTGTGAACGTGGAAACTTCGATTTCCGGGTAAGTGTACAACGCCGATCTTGGTAGCCGATTTAAACATGATTGCTTCTCCTGCTTGATTGCCGAACCGATGACGACTCTCTTGATAGTGCAACCAAGGTACCAGTTGCAAATGTTGAAGGCAGTGGGGTTAAGCAGGTGATCCCGTCCCGAGCTTTGTGAAATTCCCGAGATTTCGTGAGATCAGGTCGTTATCCGCCGTTGACGCGAATGGCTCAACGGCAAGCCGTCCACCAAGAGGGGAAACAATAGCTGCGTGTGTTCAATGACCCACAGCAGTGGACTTCGCCGAGTAGTCTCAGGAAGATCGGTCATCGCCTCCTCAAGGCAGTAACGATGCGCCATAAGGAACGCGGACGGAATGACTTGCGGGGAGATGGTAAATCGAAATCACGCTGTAGGCACGATGGGATAAGGGAAATCATGTTTTGCGTGATGTGTAGGGGCGAGATCGATAGAGCGAGGGTACGGCGGGGCGCGGTCACTTGCTCAGACAAATGCTCGCGGGAAGTTTCCCGCCAGCGACGGCAAGCGACAGCTGAAAAGAAGTGCCGTCTGTGTGGCCGGAAATTTCGCAATAGGCAGCCTCTGGGCGATGTTTCGGAAAATGCGCGGCTAACCACGAATGCGCCCGAGGAATCGGTTGTCGGGACTGTGCGCGAGGCGCACAACGATGTTTCTGAGGCGGGCCAGATCGAAGCGGGAGACGTTGCTCTCAGACAGCAAATTGATCCAGTTTGAGGAATTTCTTTAGCAGTACGCGCGCGTGCGTACTTTGCGCGAAATTCTTTCCGTACGGGGAGGGGATTTGTGGATTTCTCTTTTCAAGCGATTCGGCCTGGGGAAGTAGTGATCTGGAATGGAGAGATGGAAAAACGTCAACGTGACGCGGCGACGAAGCCCGCGCCACAGATTGCCGACGAACCGAAACCAAACATCCGAATCCGTGAACATGTGATTGATGAGCGGATCGTGCGATCCCTTCGGGGCAAATGGGGAATAGGGCCGTGAGCACAGAGCAAAAATTCAACCGAAACTTCAAAGCATTGACGAGCGAGTATGTACGCGAACGTCTCAAAAGCCTTGATGAAATGCTGGTAGACCCGAACAACAGCCACCGGCTTCAGTACCTATCCGAGCAGCGTGAATGGTGGGAGGGTCAACTTCCGTTCTGCTATCGGCGCGAAGGGTTGATTCGTTGACAAACTAGCGAACAGGGGCTTCAGGAGAAGAATGTGAAGGGGAAGAAAAAAAAGAGCCACGTTAATGTGTTGACTTTGAAAGCGTTGGAAGAATCAACGCGAGTTTTTGTTGAATCTCTTCGAATTGCCTTAGAGACTCGTTTTGCTCTGTGCGAATCCTATCCTCCAAACGTGTCGCGACCTCGGGATGCAGCTCGCAGACAATGGCTTTCAACGCGTCGAATCGCCCCGAGAGTTGCCAGAACGCATTAGTCAGCAGTTTTTGTGCTTGAAATATCGACTCAATAACTTTGGCAATGTCCTTTTCTTCTTCTGGGTTCATACGCCTCGTTTTCTCTCCAGGAGCTTTTTAGGCTAAGGTTCGGCCAGCTCTTTCCTGCACGCGTTGCGCGAACTTGCGCCGTTCCGTAGCTTGGACGTGAAAATTGCGAAAAACATATTCGAAGTCTGCCCTGAGATCATCGAATATCGCTATGCATTCGTCGTCCGTTTTGCCGTGAAGCCCCACGCTCAAATGTGTGTAAAGCTGTCCAACCGGATTTACACCGCCAGGTCGGAGGGTCTCAGGCATCAGCTCCGAGGCAACGCTCAATTTGTCTTCGTACCTTACCTTCTCTTTTGCTTTGCGGAGAGCTTCGATGGTGTTCTCATCAACGCGGTAGGTTTGTGCCAATTCCACAACTACGTCGATCAGTTCATCGGTCTTTTCTTCAACAATTCTTCGCATGTACGCGACTGCGGCAATGCCAAAGTTGTGACCACGACACGTCAATGCCTTCTTGTAGTATTCGGCCACTGCTCCCAAGCGCTCACTAAGGTCTGCGGGGATTTCGACCGATTGCGGCGGCACCTGACCGATTTTTTGTACGCTGTGATATGCCCATTGCTCTCCGGGTAGCGCGGGGATATGTATTGCCCCGATCCCCCCCGCCCCTCGCACACTCTGTTCGGGAACCACCATTTCCCATTCGAGATTTCGATAAAGTACAAGAAGTACTTGGTCGCTACCTTTCCCACTGCAAAGAACACATAGATAGGCGACGCTATGGAACATGAACAATCCTCGACCGACCGACTCGCCCGCAGCGAGGCTCCAAGTCGTTTCTCTTTTGCACTGGTCACACACTCGAGTAATGCTTTGGGGTGGGCCAAAGTTGCGGATCGCAGCCTTTGTGTAGAGCGGCCAACTCTCGATGAATTCCTGAGGTGTCGGTGTTTTTGGTGTTGTCATGTCTCAACGAACGTCAGTCGCCAAAAAGGACGCGAAATGGCCGAGAACCGACGTTTCTATCGTGACCTCATCGTGATCGCAGAAAAGAGCCGAGATCACCAACCCCAGCAACTCTTTTCTTTTGTTGGCGTCCCCGACGGGATTTGAACCCGTGTTACCGCCGTGAAAGGGCGATGTCCTAGGCCAGGCTAGACGACGGGGACGTTCCGGCTCGAATGACGGTTCGCGGCCGGGCGTTTACTGTGGAATGCCCATATTAACAGCGTGCTTTTTATGCTGTCAAAATCGGCGCTTGCCCAGCGCCGGCGCCTCGCCGCTCGGGGCCTCACCTCAACCCCGAAACAATTTAGAATGGATCATGGCTGATTCACTCTACCTGAGCCTATGGTTTCCAACCTTCGAGCTCTCCGAAATTTTGCCCCGGACGGTTAGTGTTCTTCAACAACTTCCATTTTCATCCGCCAGGCCCGGAGTCACCTACGCAGCAGTCCATCCCGTCTCATGGGCTGAGCCCACCATTCTTGAGCGCCGCTTTGTCCCAGGTCTTCCACCAGAGGAAGCCGCCGGGGCAGTCGCCGACTTCCTCAACAGCGATTACGCCTACGTATTCGAGGCCTATTGGGACCTCTGGACTCCACCATCCGGCGCCGAAAAGTGGATGCAGTATCCGTCCCTTGTTCGAATTATCGCCCACGGACTCGAGTTCGAAGAAAACGCGGCGTCAGTCTCCGGCCACATCCAGATCGACTTTGGCCTCGACTCGCCCTTCCTCTATGAGGAACTATCCCTCAGCTTCGAAGCCGAGAACCGTATTCGCAGCAATGTTCAGCATCTGGTCGAGTTCACCGCAAATGTAGAAAAGAATTCCGGAGCTACCGGCCGTCTGCTCTGGTCCGAATCCGAAGAGAACCTCGCGCAGAAGCTGATTACGAGATTACAGAAGGTCAACTGAAAGCCGCAGCGCACGCGGTCTTATTTGGTCCGTCCGCCCTCAATCTTCAACGCCTCGCTCGCCGCTGTCTGCGCCGCCGCCAGTCGAGCCGTCAACACGCGATACGGAGAGCACGAAACATAGTTGAGCCCGGTTTGATGGCAGAACTCCACCGACGAAGGCTCCCCGCCATGTTCTCCGCAGATACCCACCTTCAAATTCGGCCGCGTCTTGCGCCCGCGCTCGGTAGCCATCTTCACGAGCTGTCCCACGCCCTCGCGATCAAGCACGGCGAATGGATCATGCTTGATGATTCCCTGCTCGATATAGGTCGGCAGGATTTTGTTGACGTCATCGCGCGAGAATCCCCAGGTCGTCTGCGTTAGATCGTTCGTCCCGAACGAGAAGAACTGCGCTTCTTTGGCAATCTCATCCGCAACCAGCGCAGCGCGCGGCAGCTCGATCATCGTGCCCACCAGATAATCAACCCTCCGCCCTTTTTCATCGAAAACTTCTTTGGCCACGCGGTTCACAATCGCCGCCTGATTGGCCATTTCATTGACCGTCGCAGTCAGAGGAATCATCACTTCCGGAAATACCTTCACGCCATCTTTCGCGACGGCCACGGCCGCCTCAAAGATCGCGCGCGCCTGCATCTCGGTGATCTCGGGATAGGTGATGCCCAATCGGCATCCGCGGTGCCCGAGCATCGGATTAAACTCATGCAACTGCTCCACGCGCGAAAGCAGTGCCGGCATCAGCCTCTTCAGATCACCCGCCACCTTCGCACCGTAATCTTTGTATTTTGCGACTAGCTCTTTCTTCTGCTTAGCGTCCGCCTGCGGCAACGTCGCAATGTCCACCATCAACTCCTCGCGCCGCGGCAAAAACTCGTGCAGCGGAGGATCCAGCGTGCGAATCGTGACCGGAAAACCATCCATCGCGCGAAAGACGCCGATAAAATCGTTGCGCTGCAGCGGGAGCAATTTTTTCAACGCCGCGCGCCGGTCTTTTTCCGTGTCGGCCAGAATCATCGCCCGCATGTGCCCTATCTTCTTTTCGCCAAAAAACATGTGCTC
>JBAQJF010000042.1:0-5310 GCA_049300195.1 Terriglobales bacterium
TGGATCGCAGCTCTCTCAGATGGCCGGATCCAGACGCGCAACTTCCGCATGGTGAACGGCGCCACGCCGTACGTCAGAAGCTGCATACCCCCGTCTATGTCAGCTTCAACACGCCGCAATCGGGAGCGGTCGTCGACCTGAGCGAATTGCTCGACCTGCACGAAAACGGCTTCGCCGTTCAGACCGCGTTTCCGGCCGCGCTGCGCAACCCCGATCCGAATAATACCGATCTAAATAAGAACGATCCGAATAATACCGATCTAAATAAGAATGATCTAAATAAAAACGACCGGCTGGAAGTCAATCGCGCCGTTACCATGTGTCTCGATCTGCCGGAAACCAGAAAATTTGTGCACGCCAGCGGCCAGGTCATGTGGACCGACGACACCGGCCGCGCCGGAATCCGCTTCTCTTTTTTACCGGACACCTCGCGCCAGGTTCTGAAAGAGTGGCTCTTCGCCAATCTGCTGGTAGCCTCGACCAATCACTTAGCGCGTACGAACCAACTCGCTCATTGGCGGCAGGAGCCGCGCGCGCCCGAATCGGCCACTGCGGGGCATCTCGCGCCCCAACCGAAGCCGCAACCGATTCCGATTCAGACTTTTCCATCCGCACCAGAATCCAACGCCTTGAATTCCGCGCGCGCAAAATTGCTCTCGGCCTTGGATGACATTCGGCGGCAAATCAGGGAGATGGACGCGGGCGCATTGCAGGGCGCCATTCACCCGAACTCTGACGCCCGTTTGCAACTTATCGCCGAGCGCGCCGCCAGCCTCACCGGCGCCTCGGGCGCGGCGCTCGCGCTTCTCACCGATGGCAAAATTGTTTGCCGCGCTTGCGTCGGTCAGCCTGCTCCTCCGGTCGGCTCCGAAGTGGACGCTCGCAGCGGATTATCCGGCGAGTGCCTTCGCAACGGCACCGTGGTTTCGTGCGCCGACACTGAAAGCGACCGGCGTGTCGACCCCGAAATCTGCCGCATGTTCGGCATCGGCTCTTTCATGGCTGCACCGATCTTCGCCGACTTTCGGGTAGTTGGTCTGGTCGAAGTCTTCTCTCCCTATCCTCACACTTTCAGCCAACTTCACGAAATAATTCTGGAGCGGCTCGCGGAGTTAGTTCCAGACTCCGAGGCCGAGCGAATAAATAACAAGACGATCGAAGCGCGAACAGTTGAAAACAATAACAACGCGGTTGTTCAACCGGAAGCGGCGGCGACCGAACAAACGTCGAATCCGGCGCACGAACCGATAGAGCCCGAACTCTCAACGCCGCGCCAAACGGCCGCCGAGCGCAACGCGATTCTCGAGCGGATCTTTGAGGAAACTTCGGAGCGACCTTCGGAGCCGCCCTCCCACGTGCGTTCCGACCGACTGTCCGAAGCGGCCTCCGACCAGGCTGCGGAAGAGTCCCCCACTTTCCTGCGCCGCGTTCCTTTCTCTCATCTCGTGTTGTTCGTGCTCACGATCGCGGTCGCGGCCATGGCGCTCGGCTATCTGTTGGCGCCCACGATCGAAGAGCATTGGCCGCACCGGGCCGAAGCCGCGCCTCCTGTCGCCTCTTCATCCCTGCAAGGTGCGGCGGATCATCAAGCCCACGCCCTCTCGACCGCCGATCTGCGCAAACTCGCCGAGCAGGGAGACCCCGATGCCCAATGGCAACTTGGCATTCTCTATCACGACGGCGATGGCGTCCCCAAAGACGATACACTCGCCGTGCAATGGTTCCAGCGCGCGGCCGAGCAGGGATATGTTCGCGCGCAATCCACGCTGGGCGCCTACTATTGGGCGGGCCGCGGAGTTCCGCAAGATCTCTCCAAAGCGTATTTCTGGTCGCAACTCGCGCTCGCCCAAGGCGACGAGAACAGCAAGTCGCGTCTGGAAGGCCTGTCGGCGCAGATGACGCAAGCACAGGTCGCCAGCGCCCGCCAGCAAGCCGAAGCCTGGCTGCGCGCCCATAATCCGACCGCGAATTCCAAATCGAACTGAACGAGTGACATCGGCGGTCGAATCTTGCTCTCTCGGGCAGGACATACGACGTGGTTGCTCGTCAGGCGGCGGGAGCCCGCCGCCAGCCATGTTTGCAGCGACCCCGCAGTCGTAAACCTGCCTTCCATTCCTTACGGCAAACTTTGCAGCACAGCCGCAAACTTGTCGGTAACTTTTTCGAATCCTTCGCCGGTGGGATGCAGTTCATTGTCCCACCACGTCTTGTAATCGCCGCCCGTGGAGAGCGTATTCCGCACATCGACGTAGTGCACGAACGCCAGGCGCTGGGTCAATGACTGCACCATCACGTTAAAACGATCGATCACGTCGTGCATCATCTGCACGCGCTGAGCCAGGTCCGAGAAATTTTTCTCGCGGAACCCAGGCTCAAGCCACGGCCCAAATAAGAAATGACCAAAAACTCCGATATAGCCGCGCCCATCCGGCACCGGATAATCGTAGCCATGCACCACGATCGGCAGGCTTTTGCCGAAGCGGCCTTGGATGAGCGTGTCCATCCCGCTGAGCATGGCCAGAAACGCGGTATAGATTCGATCGTTCAAAACGCCATCGACCACCTCCATATCCCAGCCCGCGATGGGAGAGAAGGCATTGTTCAGCAACATGCCAAATTCCGCGCCCGCTATGTCGTCGCCGCCGCCGGATAAAAGCGCCGCCCGCGGGACCGCGCCCAGGTCCTTAACCTTGTCCAATTGCCGGGGAAAGTCGTCAAGCTGGCCGAGATGGTAAGCCATCTTCTCGATCGGATCGCCCGCATGCGCGGTCGATTCGACGTTATACCCGTAGTTATCCTCCAGATCCTTCAGCACATCATGAAAGGGATAATCGAACCACGAGTCTCCAGCAGCCACCAGAAACCCGGCCGTCTCCAAAGTGACGACACTTTCAGGGGCGGGCGCGCCCGCCGCGGTGGCAGCGGCAGCCTGAAGATCGAGGCTCGCCCGCGGAGCGGAGAGTTGCACCCGCAGAGAAAGCGCCCGCCGGTCACCCGCAATCGCTTGAGCGCGCCGCAGCCGAGCGGCCGACCGGTTCTCGAGAATACGTCCAGCGTTGTCGCGTCCTAACTGGATTGCAGCCGCAATCGTTTGTTCTGTGGGCATAGTAGTCTCCGGCAATTGAAGTAAGTAGCCTGCCAAGACTTGCAAGGCGCGGAATTATAACTCGGCAAAAGAAGAAGTAAGTACGCCATGCATCGCCTGTTCGGAAAATGGAACAGGACTGGCCGTTTGAAATGAAGCCGCGCGGCGCCGCTGCCCGCCGAACCGCTTCACACCAGGTGTTTCGCCATCAATCCAACGATAATTAGCGCTGCGTCTGCCATGGCGCCAAGCAGGAAGGCCATCAGAAACTCCCCGAAACCGCGCAGGTTTTCTGCCGCGACATTCGCCCTCCGACAGACGATGGTGTGCGCCCACTCGTCCCCGTGGCGCTGCTCTTGAGGCGTCTTGTTCATGGCGAAGTAGCCGACAAGGCCGAAGAACAGGCCGTCGATTATGTACGCGAATGAGCGGATAAAGGCCGGGCCGAGACGACAAGGCGTGCCGTCTTCCTGCACAACCGTCATACCCAGGAGATATTTGCCGGGCGTGCTGCCGTGCAGACCTTCACAAACAGCTTCCAGGACAATCGAGCCCAGCAAAGCGGCCAGAAAGAGCATGATGCCAGCGCCTGAAGCTCTGCGAAGCAGTACTAATGCCTGCTGATTATGAGTCACGCGAGCAACAGCCACTACGATAATTGCGAAGAGCAATCCGGCACTGAATGATATGGCGTAATGAATGGCAAAATCGATCACCCGTGCTGCCACGCGAGGCCAGAAGGAAACTCCGGGCAAGATACCCGGACGGCCGGCATAGTTTTCAAGCGCCGAAAGATGGAGGATGGGCTCGGGTTGGGCAATTGACTCCGCGGTTAAGCCCGCCGTTGAATCCGAAGCTGGCTGAGTCGATTCAGGAGTTAATTCGGGCAGTGGCAAGATAGACATGACTAACCTCCTGTTACGGAGCACCCGGCGCTTTCCATCCGTGGCAGAGCACTATACAACGGGATTTAGAGCTTGTAAACGGAAGTTATGGAGAAAACTCGGAGACAGATCTTGGGAAGTTTCACACCGGCCCAAAAAAGGTCGCGAAAGGAGGCTGCCTGAGCCAACCCGTCTGGCTGTCTTGCCGGGCCGCGCAAGGTGAAACTGCGAGGCGGAGTTTTCGTCCGTTCCCGTTTCGGGGTATCTGAACAATCTGGTCGTGATGATAATCACCGCATGCCAATTGCCGATGGGGAAACAATTAGCTTAGCCGCAAAGCCGCGCAGGAATGCAGCCCATGGCGCAAGCCATGGGTATGCGTCCACAGGAAATCCAGCTCCGAAGGAGCGGAAGAAACGTGGCCCACACCGGCAGCAACATCGTCCTTCATTTCGTCTTCAGCACGAAAGGTCGGCGCGCTCTAATTGGGGATGACCTTCGCCCGCACCTATTCGCGTATTTAGGCGGCATCATCCGCGAGATGCGTGGCACGGCGCTGATCGTCAATGGCACCGCCGACCATGTTCACATGTTGGTGCGGATTCGGCCTGCGCAGTCAACGGCAGATGTTATGCGGGTCGTGAAGGCGAATTCGTCCCGTTGGGTGCATGAAAAATGGAAGATGAAGTTTGCCTGGCAGACGGGTTACGGAGTATTCAGCGTGAGCGAGTCCAATCTGCCGACGGTCTCACGGTATATTGCGGAGCAGGAAAAGCACCACCGGAAGAAGACGTTTCAGGAAGAATATGTGGCGTTTTTGAAGAAGAATCACGTCGCGTACGATGAGCGGTATTTGTGGGATTGATGGTGTGGTTTGTTTCGCCCCTTCGGGGCTTGGGTGGTTTTGGTCAGGTTACCCACGGCTTGCGCCGTGGGCTGCATTCTGGCGCCGCTTCGCGGCTTTCGCCGGCGTGAAAAATTGGTGAACGTTCCGTCTAATCCCCGCGTTTTACAACCCCAGGCTCTTGGCCACCCGGTAGTCTGTTCCCGTCACGGGACTCTTCTACCGTGGCGGAGGCACCGGCAACCCAGGCTACCCGGCAGCTTGTTCCCGTTCGGAGTATCTGAACAATCTCGTCGTGATGATAATCACCGCATGCCAATTGCCGATGGGGAAACAATTAGCTTAGCCGCGAAGCGGCGCAGGAATCCAGCCCATGGCGCAAGCCATGGGTATGCGTCCATAGAAAATCCAGCTCCGAAGGAGCGGAAGAATCGTGGGACGGGTGGCCCAGCCTCGGTGTGCACGACCACCTAGTGGGTGCCCCATCCTTCGCGCAC
>JBAQJF010000043.1:0-9006 GCA_049300195.1 Terriglobales bacterium
CGCTTCAGGATAACGTCCATCGCGATAACCCCCGGGCGAGTGGCCCAGGTTTCATAGGCCGCACTCTTCCTTGCTGGCATTGCCCAACTATGGGTGCCCCATGTCTCGTGGATTTTCGAGACGTGGGTACTCCGACCGTCAGCACCATGGCCTGTTCGCCACTGGCATTCTAATCTTCAGCTGCCGAACTTCCCAACTTCGGATGCCCCGTCCTGTTTCGAAACGCCGGAGCATGCCGGTTCAGAGAAATCGTCACAAGTGAAAGGTAAAAGATATATGCGTCGTAATCCCGTTGAAGCTGGGATTGGTCGAGTCGCTGGAGTCAGGGCAGTGTGGCGCGGGAGCGTTCCATCCGGGCCCGCAAGCCCTCAGAGCCGGTCGTCCGCGTCGGGAGCAGCCTTGGGAGCGCTCCGTAGAAACCTCATCAGCCCGGCCCCGGTAGCCTTCCCAGCGCGCTTCTTGAAGAAGTCAGCCGCGGTTTCCACCACTCCCACTTTCTCAGCCACCGCCACCGCGATCCACTGGTTCAACGAAACCCCATCCTCCTTGGCCAGCCGTTGCGCGGCTTTCTTGATGGAAAGCGGAAGTTTCAACGGATAAGTAGCTTTGCTCATGCTTTCACCTTCACGGAGCGATAATGTTCTCTTCTGCGGACTGGTTCAAGATTCTAAAGTTACTCGACCGGCCTGCTGCTTCAACAGATCCCCCGGACGCAACACAGAAATTCTAAAGCGTTCCCCCGCCTCGGCGAAGTCTTTAATGTTGTATGTCACCAGAGCATCCGCCTGGCCATTGATGGCAGCTTCGAGCAGCATCTCGTCATTGGGATCGCGCGACTGCGGACGCCATCGGAAATGAACTTCCACCGGCTCGATCAGCGCCGCCAGTTCAGCCAGAAATTCGTCAACCGCTTCGGGCCGCAGCCCATGCACCAATTGGTGCTCGGGGCGTTTCAGCGCATCCTCATATTCCAAAAATAGCGGCGGAGTCGCCAATGCCACTACCCTGCCCTCCGCCACCAGCCGCAAAGCCGCATTCGCCGCTCCCAGGCGGGTACGCAATGCAGCCACCACAACCGAGGTGTCGAGCACCACGTCCCGAAGGGTAGCCGGTTCGCTTTACATTCGCCAACGCCGGATGGCACACTAATCCCTGAAGACACCTGTTTTCCACAGAATCGCTGTTTTTCAGGGTTGCGCCTACACGCTGACCCAGATAGGTTTCAATCACATGGCGGGGCGTCCTATTGCGGTTGATTTGTTCGCTGGCGCAGGCGGACTGAGTCTGGGCTTCCAACAGGCTGGATTTGATGTTCGCGCCGCCGTCGAGTACGACCCGATTCACTGCGCAGTTCACGAATTCAACTTCCCAAACTGTGCGGCCATCTGCCGAAGTGTCACGGACATCGACGGCAACTACATCAGATCGCAGTCGGGCATCGGTCGTGATGACATAACCGTCGTTGTCGGGGGTGCACCATGTCAGGGCTTCAGCCTCATTGGGCATCGCGCACTCGACGACCCGCGCAACCAACTGGTGTCGCATTTCGTCCGACTGGTTAAGGAGCTAGAACCGACGTATTTCGTGTTCGAAAATGTCAGAGGGTTGACGATTGGGCATCACAAGAAATTTCTGCACGAATTGATTGCTGAGTTCAAGAGAATAGGCTACTCCATCGTCGAGCCGTATAGAGTTCTGAACGCGCTCTGGTACGGTGTGCCGCAGGACCGTCAGCGTTTGTTCATCATAGGCGCCCGCCAGGGCCAGACTCTTCCGACGTACCCTGACCAGACGCACCAGCCTGACAGGGAGAACCACGACATCCGCAAGCTCCCTCTCACGCCGACCGTATGGGACGCTATAGGCGACCTCCCAGAAGCCGAAGAATACGAAGAACTGTTGGAAAGAGACTGGGCCGTTGCGAAGTTCGGTCGCCCGAGTGAATACGCGAAAACTCTGAGCCTGGTAAACGGCAAGCGAACCCTGGCGCTGACCTCCAGTCTGCGAACTGTTCACACACTCGAATCTCAAAAACGATTCACCAAGACTTCTCACGGGTGTGTCGAGGAAGTCAGCCGATTTCTGAAGCTGGACCCGGATGGATACTGCAACACGCTTCGAGCCGGAACAGCGAGTGACCGTGGCGCGTTCACATCCCCGCGACCAATCCATCCCAACACGCCGAGATGCATCACCGTACGGGAAGCGGCTCGTCTGCATTCGTATCCCGACTGGTTCCGATTCCATGTGACCAAGTGGCACGGTTTTCGCCAGATTGGAAACTCAGTTCCACCTCTCCTCGCTCAAGCCGTTGCACGTCAGGTCGCCGCTGCGTTGCCGAGGGCATCGAGACCGACTCCGACCAACGCGATTCCCAAGCTTGGTGATCCAGCTTTGTTATCGTTGAGTATGTCGGAAGCGGCAGAGCGTTACGGTGTAGCATCGGACGTGGTGCCTCGTCGAAGACGTAACGTCGAACTTGCCTATGCCTGAGCCGAAACCGAACCGTTATCAAGCCTTAATCGGCCGCATTTTCCACGACCACTATAAAGAGGGAATGACCGAGTTTGAATTCGAGAGAAACGAACTCAGCGGCAACGCGAAGAAGCTCAACATCGAGTTGCCTGACAACCTCGGCGACGTAATCTACTCTTTTCGCTATCGCGCGGCGCTTCCTGACGACATCGTCAAGACCGCGAAAGCGGGAAAAGAATGGATTATCGAACCCGCTGGGCGTGCTCGCTATAGATTCAAACTCGCCCGCGTCAGCCGCATTATTCCGAACCCTGAACTTCTAGCCATTAAAATTCCCGACGCCACGCCTGAAATCATCGCGGCCAACGCCCTGAGTGACGAGCAGGCTCTTCTCGCCAAAGTGAGATACAACCGGTTGATAGACATCTTCCTCGGCATCACGACGTACTCGCTTCAGAGTCATCTCCGCACCACGGTCAAAAAAATGGGTCAGATTGAAATCGACGAAGTCTACGTTGGAGTCAACAGAAACGGCCAACAATTTGTCGTGCCTGTTCAAGCCAAGAGCGGTACGGATAAACTCGCAACGATTCAGACGCTGCAAGACATCGCGTGCTGCGGTCAGAAGTTCTCGACGTTGACTTGTCGGCCAGTCTCCGCTCAGTTCATGGCGGACGACGTGATTGCCCTGTTCGAGCTTGCAGCCAGAGGCGACGGCGTTAAAATCGCGGAGGAGCGCCACTATCAACTCGTCCCGGCAGATTCGATCCAAGCCGAGGATTTAAAGGTCTACGCTCGCTAGTCGCTACGATGGACAGGGTATCGCGAGAAGTCCGCTCGAAAATTATGGCATCCGTCCGAACGTCGGGCGGGACGACCGAACGCAAAATGGAAAGCCTGCTCCGGCGTCGAAGAATACTTGGGTTCAGGAAACAATGGCCAGTCCTTGGGAGGCCCGACTTCGCGTGGCCCAAATCCAAAGTCGCTCTCTTCGTCGATGGATGCTTCTGGCACGGATGCCCGCGGTGCGACCGCCCCTCGAAAAGCAATAAAACATTCTGGAAGTCCAAGATAGTTTCGAATCGCCGCAGAGACGTGAGAGTAGCACGTAGATTGCGGAACGCAGGATGGAGCGTGCTCCGTGTGTGGGAATGCCGGATAAACGAAGAGCGCACCGTCGCCCGGATTATTCGTGCGCTGAATCGGTGTGACCGAAAAACATTCTGAAATGCAGGGGCAAAGGGAAGGCGGCACGTACCCCGGTTTTTCTGAGGACGAACTATGGTGGTCCCCCAGCCCCAATTTCGGTCCAATCCAGGCCCCTAAGTGGGACATGGTCAAAAACTCAATCAACTCCGCAAACAAAACACAATTTCCCCTTTTTTTCCCATGCTGCAACCTGCATGCTTTCTGTCACCTGCCAGTATCTTCCGCCATGTCTCCGGCAAACCTCTTTAGAATCAAGAGCACTTGACAACCTGTGCATTGAACGAACTCCGCACAGAGACCACCGCTAACTGCCTGATCTCTTTGGTCGAGCATTTGCAAATCTGCACCACTGAAAAATCATGAAAAGAATTATTTTCAGTCATTTTTTGGCACTGGTGGTCCAAATGCATGTCCATATCAATATGTACATACAAATCCCTTCCCCCGAACCGAGAGAAACGCCGCCGCCCTGGTCACAATCCCGAGCGGCGGCTACTCTCTTTCGGCGATTCCCCAGCTGAGCGAATCCCCAATAAAAATGGCGGCCCATATTGAGGCCGCCATCTGAATTTCAGATTCTAAAGCCTTAGTCTCCCGCCACCGGCTCGCCCACATCTTCCGTCTTTTTCATGGGCTGGATGCCGTGCAGCCCATTGCCATTCCCGTTGCCATTCGCGCCAGCAGAAGCAATCGACGCCAGAGGAATAAACCCGCCCTCATTCGACGTAGCCGCCTTCTCCTTCAGCACGACCTCGCGATAGAGCTGCGCCATGCGCGCATCGTAAGCAGCATCGTTCTTGACCTTGTTGTCTTTAGCCTTGGCATCCCGCGCCCGAACCTTCTCTTCGCGCGCCGTCTTCGCAATGCCCAGCTTGTCCAGATCATGCTGCACATCAAGAGTGACAATCTCGTCGCGAAGATGCAGCGCATGTTGCTGGTCTTCCATCTTCACTTTCTTCCCGCCCGCGAAGATCTCATGCCGCCCATGCTCCTCATACCATTTGGTGAGCGTGGAAGTCATGTGCATCTTCTCGATAATGTTCCGCCAGCCTACGCCCGTGTTGTAGGCGCAGAAGCTGATCTCGCCTTCCTGCGTCGCATAGGGAATGATGCACTGCTCTGTCCGCCGGAAGTCGTAGTTGAACAGATCCTGGAACCACATCCCCGCGATGAACAGGAAATTCCAGCGATCCTGCCGCCGCTTCATCACATCGTCGATCGTGCGATCCGGTCCAACCTTGCCGTAATTCCTGCCGGTAGCGTTGAAGTTCTTATCGAACTTCTTCAGCAGATCCATCATCTTGAAGTGCGTCGGCGACTGGAACGGGTCGTAGTTCTTCATCAGGCAAAGCGCCATGCCAAACGCAGTCCAGAATTTCGACCGCGCCGCATCGTTGACCTTGGAAATATCTTTAGCCAGTTGATCGCCCTTCAGGAAAGCCGTAACCGGCACCGCCTCTTTGGTTTCCTTGTCGATCATCATCGCCATGCCGGTTCCGCAATTCGGATGGCATCCGCACGAAAGCTGGCCCCAATCGTTATTCGCATCGCCCGCGTGCAGAACATCCGCCCAATCGGAGAACGTGCTCATAAAGCTGATCGGGAACCAGTCGCGGGCCGGAACTCCGAAACCGGTCTGATTCTTAACGTCGTGCGCCAGGTGAGCCAGCGTGTAGCGCTGCGCCTGCCGGCGATCGTCGGTGATGGCCTCATCGCGTCCCGTGAAAGAAACCGGCTGGAAGCTGAGGAAGCCGATCTTTTTCGGATTGTCAAGCGCGAACTGAATGATGCGTCCGACCTGCTCGTTGTTGATGCCGTTGATGATCGTAACCACCGGCACGATTTCGCATCCAGCCTTGTGCAGGTTATCGATCGCCTTCAGCTTGACGTCGAACAGATTGCCCACGGCGCGATGATCGTTGGCCGCGTTGCCGATTCCGTCAAACTGGAGATACGCGTAACGCATACCGGCTTCAACCGCCTGCTGGCAGAACTCAAAGCTCTTGGCGAATTCAATGCCGTTGGTCGCGGCCTGCACGCTGTTGTAGCCCACCTTGCGGGCATAGCGAACCGCGTCCAAAAAGTAAGGAGACAAAGTCGGCTCGCCGCCCGAAAACTGCACCGACATCTGCCGCCGCGGCTTGATCGTGATGGCGTTGTCCAGCACGGTCTTGATTTCGTCCCAAGTCAATTCGTGCACATACCCGACCTGGTTCGCGTCCATAAAGCAGGGATCGCACATCATGTTGCAGCGATTCGTGAGGTCAACCGTCAGCACCGACCCGCGTCCGTATTTAACAGTCGAACTGCCATGATGATGCAGCTTCTCGTCGTTGTGCGCCTTGATATCGCGGCCGGGGAAAACGTCTTCGAGATGCTGCGAGAACTCCGGATCGATCGACATCAAATCTTCAAAGTGCCCATGCTTCGGGCAGTCTTTCACCATCCAGATCTTGCCGTCCTTCTCAACGATGGTCGCCTTGATCTCGCCCACCTTCTCATTCATCAGCACGTCAACGGGCAAGTGTCCGTCCAGAATCTGCTGCCGAATCTCCGGCACACACTTCGGGCACAGCGAGTCGGTCGAGCGCGGCCAACCGAGCGGCGGCTTCGACTTCTCCCATGATTTGAGCAGCGGCTTATCGGACCACTTTGGGGTCGGCGATGCATTACGGCGAACACGGTTAAGGCGTTCAAAGACGGCCCACGCGCCAGTCGCGGCGACAGTTACGGCCTTCTCAACGTACTTGATCGGTTTATGCATTCAACTCTCGCTTTCCTCCACTTTGGGAGTTCATCTAATTCTGACCCGTACCAACTTCTGATCCGTATCGACGGAAATGGACTCCACGCGCGGGAAACCTGGAAGCTTCGATGCGTGGAATTAGTCATGGTTATCCTATTGAATCCGGATTGCTTAGGCACGTAGAAGGCAGGGAAAGGGTGAAAATATGGTCTGAGCGGTCGAAGACCGCAGTGAATGGGGTGTAAGTTATTGAAAACAACAGGGCGGGAACGAGGTTCCCACAAAGCCCGACCACCACCAAAAATCTGACCGCAACCGAAGATCGGACCTGCCTTAGGCAGCAAATTGGACGCGGTTACTCCACAAACTCTCCCGTCATGGCACTTCTTTCCCTTGCGCGCACTCCAATAAAGGAAGACTATAACCGCTGGTCAATAACCATACCGGCATTTCAGATGTTTTTTTAAGGCTGGAGCAGCCGACCGCATCCAACTTACTAGCCAGCACAAAATGTTGAGTCGCAGGGTCGCTGACCGGGTGCAGCATGGAAAGACCAGCACGGGATCTAAGTGCAACACCGCCGAGGAATTGATCTGGCCGATCGTAGGTAATCTTTTCCTCGCCGTGAGGGGTATCAGTCATGTCGTCGAATCCCGACGAACTAGCGCGCCACCATCCGGACGAAAGGTCGCAACTTAGACTTCTTCACCAGCGTCGGCTCCCAGAAAACCAACTCATCGAGAACATTGACTGGACTCGCGATCTGGTCGAGCACAGCCGCGACTTGCTGTGCATTCACGATCTGGATGGCCGGCTCCTGTCGGTCAATCCGGTTGCGGCACGGATGCTCGGCTATACCGTCGAAGAAATCCTCAAAGTTCCCATGCGCGAACTGGTCGACCCGAAAGTCCGCGATCAGTTCGACCGCTACTTGCAACAAATCGCGAGCGCCGGCGAAGCCACCGGCATTCTCGCCGTCCTGACGCGATCCGGGCAGCGCCGCTTCTGGGAGTATCACTGCACTCTGCGAACCGAGGGAGTAGAAAAGCCACTGGTTCGCGGCATTGCCTATGACGTCACCGACCGATCTAGAGCTGAGAAAGCCCTCCGGGAGTCCAGCCAAAAGCTAGTCGCAACGGCAAGCGGTCAGGAACTGCTATTACGTGGCCTGCAACTGTTTCGAACCCTTCTCGACAATTCCAACGACGCCATCGAGGTCGTCGAGCCTACCACTCTCCGCTTGCTGGACGTCAACGAAAAATCGTGTGCCGAACTCGGCTATTCGCGCGACGAACTCCTGTCCATGACGATCTTCGATATCGATCCGCAATTGACGCCCGACATACTCGAAAACGCGCTCGACCAATTATGCAAGCACGGATTTGTAACGTTGGAACGTACGCATCGCCGGAAAGATGGCACCACCTTCCCGGTCGAAGTCAACACGCGGCTGGTGTTGCTGGACAAAGAATATTTCGTGGCTATCTCGCGCGACATCACTGAACGCAAGATTCGCGATGGCCGGCTCCAGGAATACGAGCGGGTGTTGGAAAGTCTCGACGAGATGATCGTTGTCGTGAACCGCGAGCATCGCTATGTGCTCGCAAACCGGGCCTTTCTGCGCTATCGGGGGATGACAGAAGAACAGGTCTTTGGCCGGCATATAACAGAGATATTGGACAACGACTCCTATGAAAAGACGGTAAAGCCGAAACTGGACGAGTCATTCCGCGGGCAGGTCCTCGATTACGAAATGAGCTATACCTATCCGCAGGTCGGCGAAAGGAATCTCGCGATTACCTATCTGCCCGTCGAAGGCCCGGGGGGGATCGACAGGGTCGCCGCCGTCTTGCGAGACGTGACGGATCGCAAGCGCACCGCGGCCAAGCTTGAGGAAAGCGAAAAACGTTTTCGCGCGGTCCACGATCGCGCGCCCGTCGGAATCGCCATCATCGACTCAAGTACCGGGAGATTCGTTCAGGTCAATCCGAAGTACTGCGAGATCGTCGGACGAACGCAGGAAGAAATGCTTCGTCTGCGCTTTCAGGACATCACGCATCCGGAGGATGAAGACACCAGCGTCGTTAAGGCAGCGCTGTTGCGCGACGAACAGATCCGCGACTACGACATAGAAAAACGTTATGTCCGTCCCGATGGACGGGTGGTCTGGGTCAATCTTTCCGTCGTGCCCATGTGGGAGCCGGGGGATCGGCCCCGCCAGCATATGGCCATCGTGCAGGACATCACCGAGCGCAGGCGAATAGAGGAAGAACTTCGGCAAGCGAAGGAAAAGTTGGCCGAAGAAAAGCTCTATCTGGAACACGAAATCGACACCGAATTCGGCTTCGACAATATCGTCGGCCAGAGCAAGGCCCTGAAGTCAGTGATGGAAAGCGTGGCCAAAGTGGCCGCCAGCGACGCCACCGTCCTGCTGCTCGGCGAGACCGGCACCGGCAAGGAACTGGTCGCCAGGGCCATTCACCGTCAGAGTCGGCGCGCCGGAAACGCCTTCATCAAAATGAATTGCGCCGCCATTCCCTCCGGCCTCTTGGAAAGCGAGTTATTTGGCCACGAGA
>JBAQJF010000044.1:0-3355 GCA_049300195.1 Terriglobales bacterium
ACTCCGGCTGGTCTGGCTGAAGCGTTGTTTGGCCGCGGGACATCATATTAGAAGCAGCATTTCATCCGCAGAAAATCCGAATCGCGAGGGAACGATCCATGTCTTTACGCATCAACTCCGAAGCTCCTAACTTCACCGCCGAAACCACCCAGGGCACCATCGACTTTCACCAATGGATCGGCGATGGCTGGGCGATTCTTTTTTCGCACCCCAAGGACTTCACTCCGGTCTGCACAACCGAGCTTGGCTACATGGCCGGGCTGCAACCTGAATTCGCCAAGCGCAACACCAAAATTATCGGCTTGAGCGTCGATCCGGTAAACAATCACGGCAAGTGGGCTGCCGACATCGAAGAGACGCAAGGTCACAAAGTCAATTATCCGATGATCGGCGACACGCAGCTCGAGATCGCGAAGCTCTATGACATGTTGCCCGCCGAGGCCGGTGAGAGTTGCGAAGGCCGCACCGCTGTCGATAATGCCACCGTGCGCACCGTGTTCATTGTCGGGCCGGACAAGAAAATTAAAATGATGATGAGCTATCCCATGAGCAGCGGGCGCAATTTCGACGAGGTCCTGCGCGTGCTCGATTCGCTTCAGCTCACCGCGAAGTATAACGTTGCAACCCCGGTGAACTGGCGGCCAGGCAATGATGTCATCATTCCCCCGTCCGTTTCCGACGAACAGGCCAAGCAGAAATATCCTGCCGGCTTCAAGACTCTGAAACCGTATCTGAGAACGGTGGCGGAACCGAAGTAGCCCAGACAATCCGGCGGCGGTCTGATTTAATCGATACGGAAGCGCATGCGGTCCGGTGATCGTCCCGGTCTTCAAAACCGGCGTAGGGCGGCTTCGCCGTTCTAGGTGTGTTCGACTCACACTCGCTTCCGCCAGTTCTCTGGATTAACACCACACATGTCATCGAGTGTTAGGCGTGCCAGCGCTCAGAATTTATTCGCTCGGCGTTGCCTTCGGCTTATCCAACACGAGATGGCGTTTGGCCTGGCACTCCTGGCTTGGATCATATGTCGTCGAGCCCACTAGCTCATCCTTCGAGGCCTGAAATTCGAGCGGGGGGCGGCGCACGCGAGAGGGAAGGCCAATGAACTTAACTTTGCCGTCGACATTGGTGCCGGCCTCAAGATCGAGCTTGTGAAACCCGCCAAAGCCGTAGGCGATGTGGACTTTGATGCGAGCACCGTAAACGGGCTTGCCATTGGTGAAGGTGGCAGTGAATTCGATCGAGCAGGGGCCGGCGCCGCCATCCATCACGGGCACCGGTTGGGCGGACTCGGCAGCGGGTATCACTGACGTGGATACGTTTTGCGGGCTCGACTGCGCTTGAGCCACACTGAAAAATGCCGCCGGACCCGTGAGCAGGAGAACACAGCAGAGAACGCGATATTTCTTGCCCATACTAGAATCGGTCCTTTATTTCGATGCCGTAGCTTAACATCCGTTTTTGCAAAAAACGCCCCATTGATGTCAGCCGCGGCCTCGGCGGCCGCGGCTGAACGCAAACAGGAGAAGAAGACTCAGTCGCTACGGGTGCATGGCGGCGGAGGTCTGATTGCTTTGTCCCATTACCTGGGCGAGCAAATTCTCATCCTGGTTCTGCAGGGTGGCAGGCAGCTTCGCATAGGACAATGTTTCTGCCTCCCCTTGGCCTTGGGTCACGATGTATTCGACAAACTGTTTGATCACGTCAGCCTTCTCCGGACTTTTCGCCTCTTTGGGGACAATAAGAAAAGTGAGACCCGCGATCGGATAAGCCTCTTTGGCCGAGGCCGGCGGGTCAACGATGGGTGTTCGGACGTCTTTGGCTAGGTCGTCGCTGTAGGCGTCAATGGCCGCTGTTGTGCTCTCCGCAGTCGGCTTGATCCACTCTCCTGCCCGGTTGCGAATCAGTACGACCGGCAGGTTGTTTTGGGTGGCGTAGGTCAGTTCGACGTAGCCAATCCCGCCTGGTGTTTGTTTGACGACGCCCGTGACGCCCTCGCTTCCTTTTCCTCCGATGCCTGCGGGCCAACTCACTGAAATTCCTTTGCCCACCTGCTTTTCCCACTCCGGGCTGACTTTCGCAAGGTAAGTCGTGAAGATGTTCGTCGTACCGCTGCCGTCCGAGCGTTGGGCCACAATGATTGGATCGTTGGGTAGCGCGACACCAGGATTGTCTCGTTTTATGGCTAGATCACGCCAGGTCTTGATCTTTCCCAGGTAAATTCCCGACAAGGTCTCAGCCGAGAGTCTCAGCGGATTTTTCAGTTCGGGCAGGTTGTAGGTGATGCATACCGGCCCGGCGCTCTCCGGAAGCTGGACCACTGGGGGCATCTCTTTCAGTTGCTGGTCGTCGAGAGCGGCGTCGGACGCGCCGAAGTCGACTAGTCCGCTTTTGAGTTGCTGGATGCCTCCGCCACTGCCGATGGATTGATAGTTGATCTGCACTCCGGCGTGGTTGGATTGGAAGTCGCTGATCCAGCGCATCATCGCGGGATAAATGAACGTACTACCGGCGCCCACAATCTGGGACGAATTTTGAGCAGCTTTAGACTCTGACTTCGATCCCGAGCTGCAACCCACCATCGTCAGAGCGACAATACATGCAAAGGCCACTTGAACCAGCTGACGGTTGCGCAAAGAATTAACCATGATCTCCTCCTATATATTTAGTTGGATGCGATGGGGGAAAGGCTGGACCACCAGCTAGTGTTAAGGGAATGTGAATCGTTAAGTGGATCGTGGAACTGACGCTGGAAATCAGTTATTTGGCGGCATCGAGATTACTCCGCCGTTAATTGGTTGCGAGCAAGAAGCACGCATCATAACGATGCATCCTCAAGGCGCGCTCTAAATGAATGTCCTGGTTGTGAACTCGGGAAGCTCCAGTCTGAAATTTCAAATCATCGCGACCGATCTTGAGGGAATCAAAGAGGACAAAGACGAACGGCTTTGTTGGGGCGAGGCGGAAGGCATTGGCGACGGGACTGTTATTCAGTTTCACTCGCGCGCGGGGTCAACTAAGAAACTTACCGCATCTCTGCGTGACGTTCGGGCTACTCTCGAATACGTGGTTCGCTACATTGCGTCTGATGCGTCTGGCGTGCCTGAGATCAAGAGCCTCGATAGCGTGAATGCCGTAGGACACCGCGTCGTCCACGGCGGTGAGCGGTTTAAGGAGTCGGCCCTCATTGACGACGAAGTGCTGAAGGGGATTGAGGATTGCGTCGAACTCGCGCCGCTGCACAATCCCGATAACATCCAGGGAATTCTGGCGGCTCGCGACCTCTTTGGCAAGAATGTTCCACAAGTCGCCGTCTTCGATACTTCGTTTCACCAATCAATTCCGGAGCAGGCTT
>JBAQJF010000045.1:0-10256 GCA_049300195.1 Terriglobales bacterium
GAGATGGAAGAGCTTGGCAGATTTGCGATTGCGTCGACTTTTCCATCGCGAGTCAGGCGCAAAACATGGTTCGCCTCAAAGGGCGTGTCGGTTGCTAGATAGAGCGCGTCCGGCATCGGGATGGCGGTGGCGGCACGCGCCTGCTGGTTGCCGGCCAAAACAACTTCGATCGATCGGAGATCGCAACTCGCGCGCAGCACTTTGCATTCCGAGCCCACGTCGCCGGTTAAGATCCAGAGGCAATCCTCCCAACGGTCATAAACAATGTTGTGAATGTGGCGGATCGCGCCGGCGGGAAAGGTGTAGGCGACTTGCCAGATCTGACCGCGATCGGCGGAGGAATAGATGTGAACTTCGGCGCGCTCGCGATTGTCGAAGTACTCGCCCCAATAAACGATTCCGCTTGGGACAGCGGTAATGTGCAGGGGCCGCGTACCGCGCCGAATTTTGTGTGCGACGCGAAAGTCATCACTGCCCGGAGTTCGCGTTACGATCGCGCCGGGAACTGCGGCGATCAAACTGGCGTCGTCAGTTGGGCTCCGATGTTCTCTCGGGGCCTGGCCCGTTTCGCGAAGAACGGCGAGCGCGTGAAAGCCGTCGCGCACAAGACGCGCGCCGAGCCGTGTTCGCGACGTGAAATTTCTCCACCATGCGGGACGAAAGCAAGCAACGACCTCCCACTGCTCGTCGCTCTGTCTAAGCTCGCCACGCGAAGAAGCTTTCCAGCGGATCAATTCATAGCCGCGGCAGGCGTAAAGCACATCGCCGTCCCACGCGAGAACGCGAACACCTCGAAGGGCAAGGATTTTGCGCAGCGTTATGACGGACGCCGCCGCAGTCGCGAGCGCGCTCTCAGGCATGCCAACAGCTCTCGCTTCTCGAGATTGAATTCTCGCGCATCATTTTTGAATCGCTTGTCTCACTGCTCCGACTTGCGGGCAATAAGCGGCCCGATCGCGAGCACGTCCATCTTCGTCCGCTGGAAGCAGTCGATCGCTTGCTCGGGCGTACACACGATCGGCTCATTCTCGTTGAAGCTTGTGTTCAGGATGACGGGAATTCCGGTCTTCTTGGAAAATGTTTTGATCAAGTCGTAATAGAGAGCATTCTCCTCGCGAGTTACGGTCTGCAATCGGCCGGTGTCGTCGACGTGGTTCACTGCGCCCAAGCTTTTTCTTTTTTCAGGGCGAACTTTGTAGACGTGCAGCATGTAGGGCGAGGGATGATCGTGCTCGAAATATTCGTGCTGCGCCTCGGCGAGAATGGCGGGAGCGAACGGACGAAACCACTCGCGGTGCTTGATGCGCGCGTTTAGAACTTCTTTCATGTTGGGGAGGCCGGGGTGAGCCACGATCGAACGATTGCCAAGCGCGCGCGGACCCCATTCCATGCGGCCCTGGAACCATCCGACGACGTTGCCTTTGACCATTTCATCCGCGACGGCGTCGAGCAGCGGCTCGCGCTCTGCGCGCCGATATTTCACGCGCGCGGATTTGAGCGCGCCCTCAATTTGAGACTCGGAAAATTCGGAGCCGAGGTAGGCGTGATTCATCTGCTCCTGGCGCGGTCTTTGCAGGATTGCGTGATAGGTATGCAGCGCGGCGCCGATAGCAAGGCCTTCATCGCCTGCGGCCGGCTGAATCCAGGTGCGGCGAAACGGAGTTCGCGAAAAAAGTTTGCCGTTGGCCACGCTGTTGAGCGCGCAGCCTCCCGCCATGGCTAAATTCTCGTCGGGCACATGCTTGTGCAATTGATTCAAAGTATGAAAGAAGACCTCTTCGAAACAGTGCTGCATGGCGTAGGCGAGGTCCATATCACGCTGCGTGATTTCGGCATTCGGCTCGCGTGGTGGGCCAAAGAGCTTTTCCATTTTGTCGCTGAAATGCCGCGCCAGTCGCACTGTTCCGTCGGGCAGCACCTGCATTCCCTGGCTGCTGCCGAGCGGTTTGAAGTAGCTCATATCGAGCTGAAAGCTGCCGTTTTTTAGCGGAGCGACCTTGCGAATTTCATCGATGTAGGTGTCCTTGCCGTAGGGCGCGAGGCCCATGACCTTGCCTTCGTCGCCGTATTTTTTGTAGCCGATGAAATCGCAGATCATGGTGTAGAAACTGCCGAGAGAATGCGGGAGAAAAACGCGGTCGAGGATGTGAATATCGTTGCCCTCGCAGCGCGCCATCATGGTGGAAACGAAATCTCCGGAACCGTCGTAGCTGAAGCCGGCCGCTCTCTCCCAGGGCGAGCAGTAGTAGGAACTGGCGATGTGGGCGAGATGGTGTTCGACGTGACGCTCCTGAAATTTCAGCGTTGTTGGATCGAGATCGAGCGCTTGCGAAAGCAGAGATCGCACGTCACGCATGGATTCCTTGCGCTGACGCAGCTTGATGAAATTCAGAATCCTGGCGGGATTGGCCAGAGCGTATCGAACTTTTTTGGCGAGATGGGCGTCGCTATCCTGGCCGACGGCAACGTGCTGAACATCGGTAAGCTTCGCGCCCGCGGCATCGAGGCATGCCTTGACGGCAAGCGATGGAAATCCGCCGTAATGCTTCCGGCGATTCAGGCGTTCTTCGGCTACGGCAAAAAGAATTTTTCCGTCATCGACAATCGCCGCGGAAGAATCGGCGTGAAACATATTCAGGCCCAGAATCAGCATGTACGACTCGTTTTCCTGTTTGCCCTCATTGATCTCAGCCGGTTGACGTTTCCTGGAAAGACGAAGCAATAAAATGTTGGACGTCCACCTCCAGCGATTGGCCCGTCTGGCAGGCGTTTTGGAGGCACAGAGTTGCGAGAGTCGAGCCGACAATTTGCTCGAGCGGAATGGGCGGAGGAATCTTATTCTGTTGCCGCACAGCCTCGACGAATGCGCGCATTTCCGATTTGTGGCCCTTATCCTGTTTCCACCGAGCGCGCGAAAGTTTCTTTTGCCTGTTGCGAACCAGTTCGAGGCGCCGAAAATCTTCGAGGATCGCGACCGACGCGCCACCAAACACTTCGAGGCGTTCTTTGGACGCCGACTTATCGCCGTTGGCCATGTAAGCGATAGTTCCCACGGTTCCGTTGGCAAACTTCAGGGTCGCGACAATATTGTCCATACTGTATTGACCGGGATTGCCGACGCTCTCGGCTCGCACTTCGACCGGAGGCGTATCCGCGAGGAAGCAAAGAAAATCTACAAAGTGGCAAACCTCGCCCAAAATGCGGCCGCCACCCTGGTGGGGATCATTGACCCAATGGTCGGCCGGGATGTAGCCGGCATTGACGCGGTAGTGCATGGAGAGCGGCTCGTGAACCTGCGCCAGAAATTTTTTCAGCTCAATGGCCATGGGCGCGAAGCGGCGATTGAAGCCCACCATTAACTGCGGTGCGCGGGTTGAACCGCGAGGAGCACGCAACATCGCGCGCACGATCGATGCCAGTTCGGATTCAGTCAAACAAAGAGGCTTCTCGCAGAACACTCTTTTTTGCGCGTCCAACGCCGCCAGCACCTGGCTCGCGTGAAGATGATGACGCGTCGCGATCAGCACAGCGTCGACGCTCGGGTCGCGCAGGATTTCTTCATCCGAATTCGCGCAATAAGAGAAGCCGAATTTTTCGGCGGCGCTTCGGCTGCGCGAGCCGGTGGCATTACAAACGCCGACGAAAGATACGCCGTCAATTTCCTTCAGCGCCGGCAACAGAGTGTTCTGCGCGAAGGCGCCGGCTCCGAGAACGCCGAGGCGGAGCGCGGAATTATCGGGGACAGGCGCGGGTTTCCGGGGCTGAGGCACCGGCTTAAATGCGATGGTCCCGTCGCGGGTGGATTCAGTTTGCGGATAGGTCAGCAGCACGCCCAGAAAAGGCTCATCGGTGCGGCCAAGGATCAAGTCATACGCGCGTGATGCATCCTCGACCGGAAAACGATGGGTAATGAGCGATGCGAGATCGAGTTTGCGATTGGCGACGAATTGCAGAAAGGCTTCCATGTTGCGGGTTTCGGTCCAGCGCACGTGGCCGATGGGATAGTCGCGGCCTTTCTGTTCGTAGGCGGTATCGTAGCGGCCCGGACCATACGAGCGCGAGACGCGGAACGTCAGTTCTTTTTCGTAATAGAGCTTGCGCTCCAGCTCCATGCCCACGGTTCCAACGGCGACGATGGTCGCGCGGTCGCGAGCGACCTCGGCGGCAAGATTGACGGGGCCGCTCATGGGAGTTTCCGCCGTGATTAAAACTGCATCCGCGCCAATGCCGCCGGTTTTCTGGAAACACAGATTGCGAAAATCTCGGGCGCTGGTTGCCTCAGCTCCGTTTTGAATTGCAAGAGTGGCGCGCTCTTGCATCAGATCCATTCCAAGAACGCGGCAGCCCGCGACTTTGAGCAATTGAATGGTGATCTGGCCGAGCAATCCCAGGCCGATTACGGCGACGGTTTCGCCGAGCGCAACTCCGGCAGTGCGAATTCCGTGCAGGCAAATCGCGCCGACGGTCGCGAAGGCCGCTTCATCGAACGATGCGCTTCCGCTGTCAGGAATTTTTGCAACCAGCAGGCGCGGGACGCAGGCAAATTCGCCATGCACGGCGTAACCAGCGCCGGCGCATGATACGCGATCGCCGACGCCGATATCCGAGACACCATCGCCGACAGCGATGACGGTTCCAGAGCTGCTATACCCGACCGGTTGCGGCTGAGCGAGGCGCGAACGCACGGTGCCGAGCGTGGCAGCAAAGCCGTCGCGTTGAATTTTGGCGATGACGTCACGCACGAGATCGGGACGGGCTTTCGCTTTGGCGAACAGATTCTTGCGGGCGAACTCGGCGGAGGCTCGCTCCGTTCCGGCGGAGACGAGCGAGGCCGCGGTTCGCACCAGGACGCAGCCCGGCAGCAATTGCGGGACCGTGACTTCTGCCACTGTCAAATCACCGGTGCGCGCGTCTTGTAAGAGTTGTCTCATGCGGAAATCGGTTGGAGCGTCGCGGTGGCGCTCGCTTGGGCAGAGAGTCGTGGCGCAGACTTTAGATCGCCTGACATTTTGCGTGCATACGTTTTTTCCGCAAACGCGCGCGCTCCGCCGTCGAGAAATAATTGCATCCAGATTTCGAGTGTCAGGAACTGCCAGATTTGCATCGACCAGTCGTCGGCACCCCGGCGATGTTCATCTACGTAGCTGCGAACTACCTCGGGCCGGAATAGTCCGCGGCGGCGTATTTGCGATTCGGAAAGAAGATCGTCGACGAGCGGGCGCAAGTCATGCGCGAGCCAATAGTCGACGGGGGCCGCGAATCCGGCTTTGGGCTGCCGCAAAACTTCGGCGGGCAACATGCCGCGCATCGCCTGGCGAAGGATGTGCTTCGTTGTCGGACGCCATTTGCCTTTCAGCTTCCAATCCGGCTTCACGTTCCAGGCGACAAATTCGGCGAGATGGCGGTCGAGGAACGGGACGCGAACTTCGACGGACGACGCCATGCTCATTTTGTCGTTGTAGGTGAGGTTGAGCGTCGGCATGAAAATTTTCGTGTCCAGATAAAGCATCTGGTTGAGAAAATCGGCGTGGCGAACTTTGTTGAAGGCCGCGAGATGACGGGAGGCCGGATCGAGAAGCGACGGGTCAATTCCTTTCGACGAATGTAGATCGGGCGCGTACAAGTCTTGCCTTTGCCGGCGATCGAGATAAGTGCAATTTCGAATGAAGGCTTCCGATGGACTGAGGGCAGCGCTCCGCGCCATTTTCTTAGCCAAGCGGATCGGGCCTTTGAAAGGCGTGCCACGCAATCCTGGGAACGCGAGCATAGTCTTCTCCGCCGCGGATCGCGCGAGGGCCGGAACTCGTCGATACTCCTCTGCCCATGCATGCGCGACATGCTTGCGGTATCCGGCAAAAATCTCGTCTCCACCTACTCCGGAGAGCAAGACCGTGGCTTGCTTGCTGGCTTCGCGGCAAACGAGGAATGCCGTGATGAGCGCGGGGTCGGCGGTTGGCTCATCCATGTGCCACGCGAGTTCGGGTAGCAGATTTACGACATCGGGCTCGACCACGATTTCGTGATGCTCGCAGCCTAAAGTTTTAGCCAGACGCTGAGGGACTGCGGGATCATCAAGCGCCGACTCGCCCACGCGATATTTTTTGGGGAATGTAATGGTGTAAGTCCGCGTCGGCTGTTTGCGCGCCATGGCGGCGACGATGCTCGACGAATCGAGGCCGGCGCTGAGGAACGCCGCGATGGGGACGTCGCTGACCATCTGCTGCTCGACGGAGGCGCAGAAACGCTCGCGAATTTCTTCTTCGAGATCCGCCTGGCTGCGTTCGAAGCAATGGCCGGCATCGGGAAATGTCAGATCCCAGTACTGCTCGATTTTGAATTTGCCGCGCTGCCAGATCGCGTAGTGGCCGGCTTCCAACTTATGAATGCCTTCGAACATCGTTGCTGGATCGGGCACCCAGAGGAATGTCAGGTATTGTTGCAGGGCCTCCATGCTCAGGCCAGCTTCGATGCCCGGCACTTCGAGCAGCGCTTTGATCTCGGAGGCGAAGGCGAGTTTGCCGCCGCGCTCGTGATAGTAGAGCGGCTTGATTCCGAAATGATCGCGGGCCAAAAACAATTTCGGCGAAGAGCCGCGCAGATCGCAGATGGCGAAGGCGAACATGCCATTCAGACGATTCAGGCAATCGACGCCATATTCTTCGTAGAGATGAACGATTGCTTCGGTGTCGGTATGCGAACGAAAGCGATGCCCCTTGCCTTCGAGTTCGTGGCGCAGCTCGGCGAAGTTGTAGATCTCTCCGTTGTAGGTGATCCACACGGAACCGTCTTCGTTCGACATCGGCATGTGGCCGTCGGGAGTGAGGTCGAGAATCGCGAGACGGCGGCTTCCGAGGCCGATGTACGTACCATCGCTGAAATGCCGCTCCCAGAGCCCGAAGTCATCGGGTCCGCGATGCCACTGAATGTCGGTCATGCGGGCCAGGGCTTCCGCGTCGCCGCAATTTACGAGACCGCCGATGCCGCACATCAGTCGGCTCCTTCGCGGCGGAGCTCGTAGATTTTCGCCTTGGTGTGGAACATCTGCACGGCTTGAAACGTGCAGTAGATGAGGCCGGGGACGCCATCGAGCATTCCAAGACGCACGAAATAGCGATAAAGGAAAAGAAGAATGGGCGAGCCCGGCAGACGATAGAGCTTGCGCTTCAACCAGCGCCGGCGCTGAGCTTGACTGCCAAAAAAGTCGGCGCGCAATTCTTCCGACTGCCCGGCAGGCTGGAGGAGCACGCGCGCTTCCCAATTCGAATACTCGTTGTGCTTCGTGATATAGCGCGACAGCGAGGCGACGTTGTGATGGATGAGCGCGTGGCGCAGCTCGCCGGTCGGGCCATTGACGACTACATGCTCGTGGATTTCGATGTCGGCCATGGAGGCGTCCTGATCTTTCAGACGACATTCGAAGCGGCCGCGGCCTTTGCGAAAGAGCGAGAGCTTCGAAAAACTAGCGTCGCAATGCCGCAGCACGCGTCCGAGAAAGTGCATTTGCAGGCAGATGGAATAGCCGTCCACGCCGGGATTTTGAATCGCGGCGCGAATTTCTTCCGCGAGTTCTGGAGTGAGGATTTCATCGGCATCCAGCAGCAAAACCCAATCGCACGCGAGAGGCAGGGTATCCATCGCCCACTGCCGCTTCTTGGGCCAGCCGCCGGAATAATAGAACTGAACGACCTTTGCGCCGTAAGCCTCGGCGATAGTGCGCGTGTCGTCGCCGCTTTGCGAATCGACTACGTAGACTTCGGCGACATTGGCAAGCGACTCCAGGCAGCGCGCGAGATTTGCGGCTTCATTGCGAACCGGAATGATCACGCTGACGGGCAGCAGATCTGTGCCCGCGGTTAATCGCGACAGTTCCCCGACCGATTCCTCAACTTCCGGCTTCGCTGCGAGCAGGGGCATTTGGTGGACGAGATTCCACTAATGGTAGCCGATTGTCGAGAGCGCAATGGTTGCTAGTCGAATTCCTGCCTAATACTTTGTGTGGAAAACAATTACAGATTCTGCTCGCACCAGCGTTTGAGAACGAACAGAGACCACGGGCGGGACCAGGAGGTGCGGCCGGCGAGAAAGCGGTTCCAAACTTCGCGCACCGAACCGGCGCTGAGCACGTCTTGCACGCCGCCGTTTTTTGAGAGCGCGTCTTCTACCATCGGCTTCATTTCGGCACGCAGCCAGTGTTCAAAGGGAAGCGTGAATCCGCGCTTGGGGCGATTGACGATTTCGGATGGCAGCTCGACGCCGAGACTTTTCAGCAAGAGTGGCTTTGGCATCCCGTCTTGCAGCTTTTCTTTTCCTGGAATGCGGAAACAGGCTTCGACGAGCGACCGATCGAGGAAAGGCACGCGGAGTTCGAGGCCGTGAGCCATGCTCATGAAATCGGAATCGCGCAGCAGCGTGTTGCGCATGTACCAATGCGATTCGAGATACGAAACGCGATTCACCGGATCGAAGTTTGCGCTGGCGGCGAGGGAGGGACGTAGCTGCGCCGCCATTTCGCTTTCCGCCGATTCACTATCCCCCGCAAATAAGGCCTTGCGTTCAGCCGGGCCGAATAAACTCCGTACCAGAAAATAAGGATGCGTTGCAGCGTTTTCATCTGCCGCAAGTTCATCTGCCAGTTGCGAGATTTTGCGGCTGCGGTCGCTTTGGCCACTCACAACTCCGGCCGCAACTGCGACCGGGCGGCGCAATAACGACGGCATCTTCGTGAAGTCGGCGGAAAGACGCTCCAGCCGCGGAACGTCACGGAAGTTCGAATATCCGGCAAACATTTCGTCAGCGCCCAGGCCAGTGAGCGCAACCTTGACGCCAGCGGCTCGGGCCTTGGCAGAAACCAGCCATGTGTTGATTCCATCGATGGTGGGCTGATCCATGGCGCTTAGCGCCTCGGGTATGGAGGAGAACGCATCTTGCTGCGACACCGTGAGTTCGTGATGATCGGTGCCGAAGCGGCGCGCCACGAGGCGCGAATACTCGGCTTCATTGAACTCGGCTTCGCGAAACACTAGCGAAAAAGTTGCGGGCCGCACCCCGGCTTCGTTCATTAACGCGGCGAGGCAAGAAGAATCAATTCCACCGGAGAGAAAGACTCCAACCGGCACGTCACTGACGAGATGCGAGAGGACGGCATCGCAAAGAAGAGCAGGCAGATTGCGCTCGGCATCGCCGCCGTCGGCTCTTCGAGCATCCGCGCTTTCGGTCGTGGGGTCGCCGATGAATTCCAGAGGATTCCAGTATTGGTGGCTGGAGACATTGCCCTTTTCAAACGAAATGAAATGTCCGGGCGGGACCGCGGAAATTCCTTCGACGATGGTGCGCGGTTCGTAAACGGAGCCGAAGGCCAAGAAGCTGAAGAGGCCATTCGGATCGAGCTTGCGTGGCACGAGCCGGGTCTTCAGCAAGGTTCGTACTTCGGAGGCGAACAAGAGAACTTCGCCGGAGTCGTAATAGTAGAGCGGCTTGATCCCCATGGGATCGCGCACCAGCAGCAGGGTTTGGCGTGCTTTATCCCAAAGCGCGAAAGCGAACATGCCGCGCAGGCGGGCAAACGAATCGACGCCCCAGGCGCGATAGGCGGCGAGAATCACCTCCGTGTCGGAATGGCTGGTAAAGCGATTGCCGGCGGCCTCGAGTTCGGCCCGTAGTTCGCGAAAGTTGTAGATCTCGCCGTTGAAGACAATCCAATTTCCGCTGGATGCGTCCTGCATCGGCTGATGGCCCTGCGGCGAGAGATCGATGATCGAGAGGCGAGTGTGAGCGAAACCGAGCCGGCGATGTCCGTCGGGGCTGGTTTCTATGATGACGGTTCCGGAATCGTCGGGGCCGCGGTGGGAGAGAGAACGCGCGGCACTCTCGAGCAGGCCATCTGTAAGACGATCGGCTCGGGACAAAACGCCAAAGATTCCACACATGAGTGAAGGCCACAAACCGCTGAAGGACCATGATACCGTGAGCGCGAACGCCCTCGATTATGCTGCCTGCCTGGCGCCACCTATTTCGCGATAAAGAGCGGCAAGTTGTCGCGCCTGGTGCGATACGGTCAACCCTTTAAGTATCGTTTGCCGCGCAGATTGCCCGATCTCCAAAGACAATTCGGGCGACCGCAGAAGAATTGAAATCGCCTGCTCCAGTTCGTCGAGGTTGTCCGGAGAAATCAGCCAGCCATTTTTCCGATGCTCGACGATCTCCTCAATCCCCTGGCCGCGACAAGCGATCACTGGCCGGGCGCAAGCCATTGCCTC
>JBAQJF010000046.1:0-3914 GCA_049300195.1 Terriglobales bacterium
ATCGCGGGGCCGCGCTGGCGGGACGGGCACAGGAGGAGTTCGTCGAGAGCGTCGAAAGGGCGTTGGACATTGACCCGCAAGCGGCGAAGGCCAAACACGGGCTCATGATGGACTGGGAGCAGGTGCGATCGTTGAAAAAAGCCGGGCACACAATTGGCGGGCACACGCTCTCGCATCCGAATGTGGCGCAGGTGAGTGAAGGCGACGCGCGTTCGGAGATTGCTGGATGCAAGCGCGCGCTCGAAGAAAAGCTTGGCGACCCGGTCGATCATTTCTCCTACCCGCACCCGGCGCTCAATCCGCATTGGTCCAGCCGGACGCTGGGGATTACGCGTGAAGCGGGATTCAAATCTGCCGCTCTGACCACTTATGGCTCGGTACGCGCGGGCGACGAACCGCTAGCGCTCAAGCGGATGTACACGCCGGCTGACTTGGATCAATTTACGTTGAATCTGCAAAGGACATTCTTGAAGAGCAGCGGAGCAGGCGCGGGGCTGGTACAGGCGGGGTAAGGCAGATTACCGGGTTACAATCGGCGTCTCCCATCCATCGTATTCCCCGTCAAAACGTCTAGCCAGCTGAAGAAGCTCGAGAACAATCGCATCTGCCACATCCTGCTCGACAGATTGAACGCGGGAAAGGACAATGCCGAACGGTCTATCTCCTTGTCCATCGGATTCGGAGACGATCTTATAGTCCGAGTCGGGTACAGCCTTGCCGAATTGCTGACGTGACAGCTTCGAACGGAAATAGATCCAATGGCGAACTTCTCGCCTTACTGAGAGAACGTCCCCCTTTTTTTCGAGCTGTTCCAATAGATCTCTGTTCGCGATCTTCTGCAGATCCTGTTGCGACGGGTACAGCACGTCCAGGTATTGCTCCCAACGCGGATCGTTCTTGTCGCCAAAGTCAAATTTGTAGGCCGGAAACTTGCCAAGTGAATTTGCGACGGCCGCGCTGAAGCCCCTGGACGTTTCGCCATAGAAGTAGAATTCCCGGCGTCCCTCAGTTGTAATCGCTCCGCATAGTGTCGTGGCACAGGTGCGAAACAGCTCTGGTACTAGGACATCCTCGATCTGGAACAGCGTCGGCGCTTCCTTACCGTCGGATAGGCCGTCGGGTCGGGGAGTCTGAAAATAGACCCAAACCCACAAGAGCCAAGGCTTAGAGCGGATCGGGACCTCCTGACGAAGTCCGAGGTCAAAGCGGATCGACGCCACGCTGTCATTGACACGGCATAAATAAGACTTCCAGTTGTCGGACATGGCCGTTGGACTCTCAGATCGCGAGACTTCCACTAGCGTGCCGAAGCCATCTTCATCTCCGACGCACCCACCTCGTCGTGCGACTCGCCTTCAAGACAGACGCGGTGCCAGAGTTCGAGATTCAGCAGGCGCCAGATGCGATCGTAATTGTCGCGATGCTTGGCGCGGTGGTCGTCAAAGAGCTTATCGATGGCTTCGCGGCGGAAGTAGCCACGTTCCAGGCTGCGCGACTCGGTGAGCATGGCGCGAATCGTTTCGAGGCGCGGCCCGGCCAGCCAGCCGCTCCACGGAGTCGGGAAGCCGAGCTTTGGCCGATAAAGTATTTCGTGGGGCAATAAATCTTCCATCGCCTTCTTCAGGATTCGTTTGCCGGTCAGCCCCTGCAGTTGCATCTCACGCGGAATGCGCGTCGCGAACTCCACCAGTACGTGATCGAGAAATGGCACGCGGCTCTCGATCGATGCCGCCATGCTCATGTTGTCCTGCTTCATCAGCAGTTCGACGAGGTAGGTCTTGATGTCGGTGTAGAGCAGACGTTGCAGCATCTCGCCGCCTTGCTGCGCCGAATGCTGCCAATACAGCAATACGTTTCTATAGGCTGTGCTCGGAGCGAATTGTTCGGCAAATTCGCGAGTCAGCAACCCGCTCTGCTCCGCGCCGCTGAACGCGGAAAAGAAATTGTCGAAGTAAAACGAATCCCAAGCTCCGCCATCCTTACCGATGAACGTGTGCTCGAGTTTTCGCCGCAGCGTCGCGCCGAGCAGGGAAGAAGTGGCTACCGAATTTCGCAGAGCGCGGCGCAGAAAGCTGGGAACCACGCCGCGATATGCCCGATCCATGGCTGCGTTCTTTAACGTGAATGCGTAGCGCGTATAGCCGGCCAGCGTTTCGTCCGCGCCTTCGCCCGTGAGCACGACGACCACGCGCTCGCGCGCGAGCCTCGCGACGAAGTAGAGTGAGATGCTCGAGGGCCAGACAATCGGCTCATCCTCATGCCAGATCAGGTGCGGGAGCGCGCCGAAGAAATCTTCTTCGCTGACGAGGACTTCGTGATGCTTCGACTTGATGTGATTGGCAACGGCGCGCGCGAAGGGCAGTTCGCTGTAGCTCTGCTCGCCGTAGCCGACGGAAAAAGTCTCCACCGGCTCGCGGCGAATCTTTGTCATCAGCGCGGCGACTGCGCTTGAATCCACGCCGCCGCTCAGGAAGACGCCGAGCGGTACGTCGCTCATCAGGTGGCTCTCGACCGCGCCTTCGAGAAGGTCGCGATAGGCGCGCACGTAGTAATTCTCGTCCCGCGATTCGTGGACCTTCGAGGCATCCAGGTCCCAGTACTGGCGAATCTGCGGCCAGCCATCGAGCCCAATCGTCATCGTGTGGCCGGGCGGCAGCTTGGTGATGCCGGAATAAAAAGTTTCTTCCGAGGACAGATATCCAAACGCCAGATATTCGGGCAGAACTCTCTGGTTGAACTCGGGACGAATGCCGCCATGGGCCAGCAGCACTTTGATTTCGGATCCGAACAGCAACCGCTCCGCTGTGAGTTTGTAATAGAGCGGCTTGATGCCGAGGCGGTCGCGTGCGATGAACAGAGTCTTTGTATTGCGATTCCAGATGGCGAAGGCGAACATGCCGCGCAGATGATCCACGCAATCGGCGCCATATTCCTCGAACAGATGAACGATCGTTTCCGTGTCGCTGTTGGTGCGGTACTGGTGACCGCGCTCAATCAGTTGCTCACGAAGCGCGCGGTGATTGTAGATTTCGCCGTTGAAGACGATCCATAACGATCCGTCTTCATTCGAGATGGGCTGGTGGCCGGTTTTCAGGTCGACGATGCTGAGCCGGCGCATGCCGATGCCCGCGCAGCCGTCGGTGTAGAAGCCGTCGTCGTCAGGGCCGCGGTGCGCCATCGCGTGGCACATGGCGCGCAGGGCCGTGGGGTCTGCCCGCTTGTCACGACCGAATTCGAGGATGCCGGCGATGCCACACATTAGCGCTTCTCCGCGTATGTAGAAGTTGGATGCGATACCGGGGAGGAACAATTCGAGCTTGTTGTTAGCTCATCGAAGGCCGGAGTTGTAGAGATGCTCTCCCGCTCCGAGCTGATTATGCCGTCGCGCCTGCGCCATTCGAAGAAGTGAAATGGGCCGTCGGCATTGAGAAGCGCTTCGCCTCGCCATGCGGCCGAACTGCCGCCGATCACGATGAAGTGTGCGAGTTTCTCATTTTCGACCCGGCAGTAGAGTACCTCGGCGTCCGAGGACCAGGGGCCGGAACTCCAGGGCTGCTTGCCGCGCGCGAAGAAGAACGCGTGATGGTCGGCGTCGTCACGCAGTTCGTAGACCTGCACGGCCGCTTCGCGCGTGCTCGACATGCTCTGGCCGCTGCCGGCTGAATGGGATGCGTTGGCGCGGCCTCCGGCAATCAGGGCGGTCGCGATTTCCGCGGGCAGCTTAACGCGCGCTGCAGAGCGTAAGGTCGGTGCGGATTCGACGCGGCCATACGCCGGGGAGATGCGGCCTAGTGCGATGCTCGTGCTCCATCCGGCCTGATTGGGAAGGATCAGGGCCAATGACGAATTGTTTTCTTCGTCCTCGCGATGAAATCCAACAAATTCCGACGGTCCTATTTCTTGCACCGCCACAT
>JBAQJF010000047.1:0-49373 GCA_049300195.1 Terriglobales bacterium
GAGTAGGAACCTTCAACTCCTGGAAGTGCGAACGTCATCGCTTCCTGACCGCGCGCTTCCTGAAGCGTAGCCCAGACTTCAGGGTCGCCTTCGGGCGGGCCGAAGCCCATGACAATGTCCTCCGGTCGCAGGATCGCTTCGATCCACGGACGAAAAAGAACCGACAGATCGAGCGCAGGCAGCGCGCGCTTGCCGACGATTACGGGATGAACGAACTCCACCGAGACATGCTGCGCGTCGGTCGTGTAGGGCCCGCGACCGAAGGCCAGCAGCCTGCCTCCACGCAGGAAGCGTTCCGACATTTCCCGGCAAGCTTCGGCTAGACGCGGCGCCTCGCGTGCGAAGAAGCGCTCAAAAAGCTGGTTGCGCTCGACCAGGCGCTCTTCTATGTGGCTCGCGAGTTTGTAGGCGGTTGCCATAGCATCTTGATCTTCGTGTTCATCCAGTTATCTGCGTGTCCATCCCGCGAATACGCGCCCGGGGGAACTCGCATCTAGCAAATGCGCGGCAGCGGGTCGCCGACGAGCATATCTACGATTCGACTGCCTCCATAAAGGGTGGTCACCAGCACCGTGCCGGCCGGTTGGTCGCGAACTTCTCCAATCACTTGTGCTTCACTTCCGCCGGCAGTCAGACTCAATGCGTTGATTGCGGCGTCGGCGTACTCCGCGGAAACGACCGCCAAGAACTGGCCTTCATTCGCAATGTGCAGCGGATCGAGTCCAAGCAACTCACACGCCCCGCGAACGGTATCGCGCACCGGAATCTGATCTTCGAACAGAACCATGCCAAGTCCGCAATCGCGCGCCAATTCATTAAGAGATGTGGCGGCGCCGCCACGAGTTGGATCGCGCATCCACCGAATGCCCGGCCCGGCGGCCCGAATCAGGGCTTCGACCAGCGCAAGCACGGAGCGCGTATCGGAGCGAAGATTGGCTTCAAGATCGAGTTCGCCGCGCGCGAGCAGAATAGTAATGCCGTGATCGCCGATGGGACCGGAGAGCAGAATCTTGTCGCCCACCCGCACCGAGCGTGGATCAATCGTTACCCCGGGAAGCAGTCGTCCGATGCCAGTGGTCGTCACATACATCCCATCTGCTTTGCCGTGCTCCACAACTTTGGTGTCACCCGCCGCAATCCGCACACCGGCCTCGCGCGCGGCTTTCGCCATGGCTCGCACTTCGGCCTCGAGAACGGGCGTCGGGAGCCCAGCTTCCAGGACGTAAGAGACAACGAGCGCTTCAGCGCGAGCGCCCGAAACCGCGAGATCGTTCACCGTGCCGTTAACGGCAAGCTCACCGATCGAGCCCCCGGGGAAAGTGAGCGGCTTGACGACGAAGCTGTCGGTGGTGATCGCAACTTTAATGCCGCTGATGTCGACATGAGCCGCGTCTCCCAGCGGACCGGGCCGGGCGCCAAAAAGCAGAGGCGCAAAAAGGCCTTCAACCAGCTTGCGGCTGGCCTTGCCTCCGGCGCCATGCGCCATTTCAATTTGCGGGTCGCGGAACCGCGTGGGCGCGGATTCGGCAAACTCTTCGGCCGGAGTCTCTATGCGCTCAGGCTCAGGCTTACCATTTGTGCCTTGCGGTGTTCGTAGTTGTGATAGGCCGCGCATGATCCTTCCGATGACACCATAAGTGCGCCAATAGGATGCTCCGGCGTGCACTCGCGTCCAAAGAGCTTACACTGGTGCGGCTTCAAAACGCCCTTCAGCACTTCGCCACACTGCGCAGCTTTCGGGTCGGTGACACGAATGCCGGGCACTTCGAAGCGTTGCTCGGCGTCAAACTCGGCATATTTGTCGTTGATCCGCAGCGCCGACTGCGAGATGAAGCCCAGACCGCGCCATTCAAAGTAAGGACGCAACTCGAAGACTTCGGCCATCGCGCGAAGCGCAGCCCGGTTGCCTTCCCACGGAACCACGCGCTTGTATTGATTCTCAACTTTGGCTTCGCCCGCCTTCAATTGGCGCAACAGCATAACGATGGATTGCAGCATGTCCAGCGGCTCAAAGCCCGATACGACGATCGGCTTCCGCTCGTTCTGCGCGATCCATTCATAAGGACGGCAGCCGATCACAGTCGAAACATGGCCTGGACCGATGAACGCGTCGAGCCGCATATCGGGAGAATCGAGAATCGCGCGAATCGCCGGAATGATCGTGACGTGATTGCAGAATACCGAGAAGTTTTCGATGCCCTCAGACTTGGCGCGCATCATGGTCAGCGCAGTGGACGGCGCGGTAGTCTCGAAGCCGATGGCGAAAAACATCACGTGCTTGTCGGGATTAAGCCGAGCCAGCTTCAACGCGTCGGAGGGCGAATAGACGATGCGCACATCCATGCCGCGAGCCTTGTGCTCAAGCGGGCTTCCCTGGGTGCCGGGTACACGCATCATGTCGCCAAAGGCGGCGAAGATCACATCCGGATGTTGCGCGATGGAAAGACCGTCGTCGATTCTTCCCATGGGAAGAACGCAGACCGGACAGCCCGGGCCGTGGATCAACTCGATGTTTTCCGGGAGAATATCTTTCAGGCCGAAGCGATAAATGGCATGAGTGTGCCCCCCGCAAACCTCCATCATGCGGTAATGGCGATCGGCCCCGGCAAGGCGGCGAATTTCCTCGGCCGTCCTCGAAATCAGTTCGGGTTCGCGGAACTCATCTACGAATCTCATGCGGCTCCGTTTCGTTGCCTTGAGATCGGGCTTAGGGATGTGACCGTCAACTCGCGTCCTCCAGTTCATCCTCATTCAGCCCGTAGCCCTGGATTTCCTGCATCGCACCGTCGATCTCTCCGAGCATCCTGAGCGTGCTCATCTGGTCGGCGGCATCCTGCTCGCTGATCTTGCTCATGGCGAAGCCTACGTGTATCAGCACCCAGTCGCCGGGCACGGGCTTATCATCCTGCAACAGGCCCAGATCAATCTTACGCCGCACGCCGACTACGTCCACGAGCGCGGAATCCAGGTTGTCGGATGAAATCTCGACAATCTTTCCCGGTATGGCTAAACACATGGTGCATCCTCCGTTGCCGTCATGATTCTCGCGATCCCAATCCATTTCCACACCGTAAACTGCGCGCCCGGTCACGCCTGCTTGCGAGCCGCGATATCGAACGACAGCTTAATCTCATCCTTAAGCTTGATCGTTCCCCCAACCGCCGAGACGGGGCGAATATCGTAGTCACTCTGCTTGATGGAAAATTCTCCCTTGGCACGCAGAAGATCGCCGTTCAGCGTCACCCGGGCAGTAATCGGCTGATTGTTGGTCGCGCCGTGCAAAGTCAATTCTCCGTCCAGAGAGACCGCAAAGACGCCATCGCTTATCGTTTGGACCGTGGAGACCCGTGGGCACTCGTAAATAATTTCCGGGAAGCCCTCTGCTTCGAGCACCTCGTCATGCATTTGGCGCTCGATTTCCTGGCGATCTTTCTTGCTGATATCGTCGGTATCCACCAGCGAAGCTGCCTGGGCTACCAGTCGCAACGACGCATCCTCCAGAGTGCCGGAGGAGAACCGCGCCTCGCCCTGAATATCCGGGATGGAAATCGTCGGATTATGGCCTAACATCGAAAGCACACCGGTGGCAAAAGCCTTGGCCGTAAAGGTGCTCGCCTTGGGATCGATAGCGTAAACCATGGTAGCCGCCGCTGTTTCTGTTATCGACAAACGAATGCCCCCCTCACTACATCACAACCCGCCCGCCGATTTACGAAATCGTCGCACCCTTCCACCAGGGACTTGCCGGGTAGACGCCCCGCTTCATCTACATTTACATCGACCGCAATTTCAGATAGCGATCCAGATCCGGCAGTGCGCCCGCAGCAAGATCGCCCAACCCAAGCTGTCCAAGATACCGCTTCGCGATCGGGTTAGAAAGAATCAGGCCGGCTCCAAAAACGATCAGAGCCACACCGCTGAGCATGAATAACGTGTCCTTATCGGTGAAACTTCCATTACCATTTTCCATTGCCACGGCAGTCTCCTTTTGATCGCAGGCTGTTACTCGGTTGAATTGGACGTTCGTTTCTCCAGAACTTTGTTGATTACCGACTCGACCAGCTTGATCGCCTCATCCACGGCAGCTTCGACGGGCGCGCTTAGTCCCATCTGACCTTCTTCGCCCCCAAGAGTCTCCGGTTCGCAGCCGACGATGACAACATTTTTCACTTCGATATTCATGGCCCGCGCCGTGCGCAGCACGGTTACTGGATTCATGGCGTGCGCTTCGATCGCAGGCTGCGGCGCGGATGGATCATCCATCTCTTTCAAATCCGGCTCAATGACGTAGAGCGTTCCCGGAGCCTCACCGTGCGGACATGCATCGACCAGGATCGTGGTCTCATAACCATCTTGCAGCGCATAAGCGAGATCAAACCCACGAATGCCGAAATCGGCCACCCGCACCTCGTCTGGAAGCTTGAGGCTGGCTAAGCGGCGAACCACCTCCACTCCGAACCCATCATCTCCGAGAAAAATGTTGCCTATGCCAGCTACAAGAATGGTTGGTTTTGTTACGGCCGCGGCCGGCGGAAACTCATTCGGTGACAGCGTCTCAACTTCTTCCACGTCGAAAAAAAATCGATGACCTGGCTGGCGCAACAGGCCCATATCCTTGCCGGGATCGTTGTCCAGCACGACGCACACATGCTGCTTGCCTTCGTAATCCTGCTCGATGCACTCGACGGTCGCAATCTGCCCGGCGAGGGCGATGTCCATCACGTCGCCACCCTTCCGCGGCCGTAGACGCACGCGGCTTCCCGTTCTTACTTCTATTCCGGAGATATCCAGATGATCAAGCGGCGTCTTCTCTTCGAGGACTTGCCATTCCCATTCGTTCACTGGGTCTCCTCCTGATTTGAACTAAGTTCGGTCGAACCAGGATCGGCGGGCCGCAATCCGCGCAGAACTCCGTGCAACTTCATGAACTGTTCGACCGGCATGGTCTCGGTGCGCTCCAGCATCTGCCGTGCGCGCTCGTCTGATTGGCTCATCTCGCGCTTCTCGTCGTCGGTTAGCGTCATGATTCGCAGCGAGAGAATTTCGTCGATCTCCGTGCCGTCGAAGAGATCGCCGGCGCTTTCCGGCGCGATTTGCGGATAGTCGTAGAGAATGATCGGCGAGGACAGCAGCGTATCGCATTGCCCTTCTTTTCCGACGAGGACCGGCCATGCGCCAATGTTCTTACAACTGGCCGCAATCTCGCTGAGAGGCTCCGGAGGCGCGAGCAGCGAAATAAACTTCCCATCCTCAACGCCGAGGACCGTATGCGTCGAGACCAGCGAACTCAACAGCGCATCCTCGCGGCTGGTCTCCAGTGTGACGGTGAAGGGCGTTCGATTGCGAATGCGTATGGTGACCTTGAACAAGCCTTCCCCGGCCCGTTCGCCTCTTGCTTCGATCATTCCCAGCAGCGCGCTTCGCTCGCGGATCAGTACTCCGGTGATGAGAGCTTGCTCATCCTTTAAATATTCAAATTCCCTCCCTGCGGGAAAAACGAACGACTGCGACAACGGAGCCTGAACCAGCGCATCGAGATTGAATACCGGCAAAATAACTTCGCGTTCCACCGCTTCCTGCCAGGGCTGGTAGAGGCGGCCGTTCACGCTGACCCTTTCGACTGCGCGAAAGTCAGGCGTTTCATCGGGCGGCAATTGGCGCACAGGCACAATCAACTCACCCACTGAGCGCGCCACCAACTGAAGAAATCGCACGCGAACTTCCAGCCCGGTCAGCGAACTGCCTTCGACCAGGCATTCGGTCTGCATGGTCCAGGCCTCGGTATCCTTCTGCGCTTCGCTGTAAGACTGCGGGCAGAGCACGCCAAAATTCCAGCGCTGCCGATTCTTCACCGACGATGGACGATAGGGATAGAGCATGTATCCCTCGTACAGCACCGCTTTCGCGATCTTGTCGACAGTCGCGAGGTTCCTCACATCACCCTCTCGAGCTTCTCTTCCGGAATTATGCTCTCCAGCACTTCTTCCCATGTAGGGATGCCGTGCTGGACCTTGTATTGATAGAGGCGGTCAAAAGCCTCCTTCTGCAAGCACAGCCAGGCGCTGTTCCGATAGTAGGACTCCATCATCTCGCGCCAGAGCTTCACCGGAAACTTGAAGCGCGCTTCCTTGTCCCACGAAATCGGCGCGACCTGCAATCCGCCTTCGAGGCCCGCGTAAAAAACGGTGCCGCTGAATTGCACGCATACCGGAACTTCACCATCTGCAAGACCGTGGAAGTATTTCGTAGCCGCGACGTTGAAATCGAAACTACAGGGCACGGGGAGATCGACCAGGGTTGTTCCCTTGAACGACGGCACAACAAGATTCGCATGGGTCCACAGAAGGCTTCGCAAAGTCTGGCCCCAGCGGTTGGGCTCGCCAAACAAATCGAGCAAGCGCTCCTGATCCTCCGGCGTGTATTTGCGGCGCGTTACTTCAAGCTGAATCTGGCAGCGCAGCGCGACCGTATGAATCGTCTGCTCGGAATCTGCACAGTTCAAGCGCAGCTTAAACGCCAGCAGAGGCGCCGCCGCATTGGCGACCACTTCGGCCCCCTCGATTTGAAAGCCGAGATCAGGCATGAAATTCCTCTCTCACGCCGGATAGATCTTTGTTATCGCTGGTCACTTCGACCGCTCGCGCCTTCACACTCTTGAAGAACTCGCCCAGTTCCTTCCAAACCTCCGCCCCGCCGGAAAGACCTTTCCAGTGCATCCGGATCAGGCCAACCAATTTGTAGCACTCGTCGATCGGAAGCAGGTAGTACTCAGCCGCCGAATATCCGCGCGAATAGCCGAGGCGGTTGACGAGAAGCCCTTCAACATCCAATTCCATTTCGTTCAAAATCGGATTGCGCCCGACAATGTCGTTCCAGGACTCGAGCGCCAGCAAAGATTCGGTCGCACCCGCGGGGCTCGGGTAGAGCGCGATGACTCTGCCCTCGAGGCTGCTCCTGAAGAAGAAGGCCATGTTGATTGGGACCATCAGGCCGTTCCATTCCGAATCGCTGAGATTAAAGCCGGGAAGCGAGCGCACTCGCCTCGGCACCCTCTTGAATTTCACTCCCTGCCCGCTGAATAAGATTGCACAGGCTTCGCAGGTGCAAAGAAGCTTACGCTGCGCCACTTCGATCAAGTGCGGATGATCGGGCCGCAACCCCAGGCTGCACAGCTCGCAGCGTTCGAGCGGACGCTCGCGGCGCGCAAACTGACGCAACGTTCCAAATCCGTCGGCCGGGCTTGTGAATTGTCCTGCACTCATAATCGTCAACGTCGCACTAATCAGTGCCGTGCGGTTCGAAGGCCATCGGCGAGGCGCCCATCAGCTTATCCAAGCCCACAAATCCGGAGGCGGGCTTTTCTTCAAACCCTTCTATTACCAGCGAACTCAAATCCGGAGCCGCGTCGTACATCGCGCCTTCCAGTGTGGCCTGCACCGTCTTTGCGGTCGACCCGCAAGTATGGGAGCCGGTTTCAACCCGCAAGCGGATCGCGCCGTCGTTTACTCCGAGCAGCTCAAGTTCGCAGCCTTGTTTGCGGAGCGTCGGACGAATCCGGTCAACTGCCTTGACCACCCGCGTTTCGAGATCTTCGGGATGCAGCCCATAGAGAATCAAAACGCTGCTCACCAGCGAATCGCGTCCCAGTCGGTCGATAATGCCCATGCCCGGCTCTCCAGCCTCGGCGACGATGTCCAGCGCTTTTTCGAACGCCGCGCCGTGCAGATCCATCAGCGACTGCACCAGATTCTTGGTGGCAGCGCGCACCGCCGGATCGGCGATCGATTCTATTTCCTGAACCAGTCCGCCGATGCGCTGGATGTCCTCACGAAAATCTTTTCCGTCGGTCACAGTCTTCCTTATGAAGCGTATCTTTGTCTTTCGAACTTCGATTCCACTTTGCTGCCAGACTCAATAAACCAGGCAATCAATAAAAAGGAGTGAGAGCGCAGTTTTGAGACGCCAGATGCCCACAACCTAGCATGCCTGGCGGTTCCTAGCTAACTCTCTCACTCCCAATCGAGCGTGCATCAAATTCAAGGCTGAAGGCCAAACATCGGGGAATGATGCGTCTCCAGCACCTTGCCGTTGCCCAGATACATGTGCACCCCGCAAGGCAAGCAAGGATCGAAGCTGCGCACCGCGCGCATGATATCGATTCCCTTGAATTTGTCGGGTCCGTTCTCTTCGAAGATCGGAGTATTCTGAACCGCATCCTCGTACGGGCCGGGAGTGCCATAAATGTCGCGCGGATTGGCATTCCACGGCGTGGGCGGATACGGATGGTAATTTGCGATCTTGCCGTCCTTGATCACCACGTGATGCGAGAGCACGCCGCGAACCGCTTCGTGGAAACCGCAGCCAATGGCCTCTTCCGGAACCTTGAAATCCGTCCACGTCTTCGTGTGGCCAGCGTGCAGTTCCGCCAACGCCTTCTCCATGAAATGCAGGGCCGCGCAAGCGGCATATACCTGGAAGTAGGTCCGAGCCCGATCGCGCTCGATGGCATTGCTCCATTTGGGAACCTTCCATTCGAACTCGACCTCTGGCAGCGAGGTGGTTTTCGGCAGGTACATCTTTACGCTGTGGCCAGTGGATTTGATGTATCCAATGTCGACTAAGCCAGCTAGCGCGGTGGCCCAAAGGCGGGCAATGGGACCGCCGCCGGTGTCCATCGCAAGATGATCGCCGGTGCGCTTATCGAGCCAGCGCGGTGACATCACCCAAGTGTACTTGCCGCCGAAATCGCGCTTCTGCGGGTGGGGAATCGTGGTCTGGTTCCACGGGTGGTTCCGATCCACGGGATTCCCCAAGGGATCCGTCTTCACGAAGGTCTGTGAATTCTTCCATTCGTCGTAATACGAACTGCCGAGGAGAATGCGGATGTTCAGATTAATGTCAACGAGATCGGTGGTCACCAGCTTGCCGTCGACGACGATTCCGGGAGTCACGAACATCTTCCGGCCCCACTCCGTCATGTTCTTGTAGGTGTAATCGCAATAGTCGGGATCGTTGAACGAACCCCAACAGGCAAGCAGCACCCGACGCCGTCCGACTTCTTCGTAACCGGGAAGCGCCTCGTAGAAGAAGTCGAACAGGTCGTCGTGGAGGGGGACTACTTTCTTCATGAACTCGACATACTTCATCAGGCGAACGAGGTAGTCGGTAAACAGCTGAACCGTTGGCACAGTCCCCACGCCGCCGGGATAGAGCGTAGAAGGATGAACGTGGCGTCCTTCCATCAGGCAGAACATCTCCCGCGTCATGCGGCTCATTACGAGCGCTTCGCGATAGAACGACCCGGTAAACGGGTTGAGCGCCGTCATGATGTCGGAAATGTTCTTGAATCCGTGTAGATTGGAGTGCGGCGCCGCCGTCGATTGCGCCTTCGCCCAGACCTTGGGGTTGGTCTCCTTGACCATCTGCTCGCAGAAATCAACTCCGACCAGGTTATCCTGGAAAATGTTGTGATCGAACATATACTCGGCGGCTTCGCCGAGGTTGACGATCCATTCGGCAATCGGCGGAGGTTTGATGCCAAACGCCATATTCTGCGCGTAGGTGGCGCAGGTGGCATGGTTGTCGCCGCAAATGCCGCAGATGCGGCTGGTGATGAAGTGCGCGTCGCGCGGGTCTTTGCCTTTCATGAAGATGCTGTACCCGCGAAAGATAGACGAGGTGCTGTGGCACTCGACCACATGGCGATTCTCAAAATCGATCTTGGTAAAGATGCCCAGGCTGCCCACGATCCGAGTGATCGGGTCCCAGTTCATTTCCACCAGATTTCCCTTTTTGCTGGGAACATCTTTTGTCGGTGCGGTAATCGTGCTCATTCGTTCGCTCCTTTTTGTCTCTTCAGTGGAAACTTTTCAACTTAGCTCATAACTTAGTAAGATCGTGGGTGATATCCGGTGGTCAGTTCCGGGCGCGGATGACGCCACTTGGGTTCCTTGTTCACTGTGGACTGAGTCATAGAGCGCAATGCCCGAATGGCGCGACCATAGGCGCCGACAGCTGCGCTGGAGACTTTGCCACCGGGAGGTTCATCCATAAAGGGCATGAACTTATCCGGAAAGCCGGGCATGGTACAACCGATACAGATGCCTCCCACGTTCGGGCAACCGCCGATCCCGGCCATCCAGCCGCGTTTCGGAACGTTGCAGTTCACGACCGGCCCCCAGCATCCGAGCTTCACAATGCACTTCGGGGACCCGTAGACCTCGGCGAAATCGCCTTGCTCGTAGTAGCCGGCGCGATCACAGCCTTCGTGTACAGTTTTGCCAAACAGCCACGTCGGACGCAGCTGATCGTCAAGCGGAATCATGGGCGCAAGACCAGCTACCTGATAAAGCAGATAGAGCACGGTTTCCATGAAATTGTCAGGCTGCACCGGACATCCGGGGACGTTGATGATGGGCAGACCGGCTTTCGACTTGTAGTCCCAGCCAAGGTAGTCCGCAAGCCCCATCGCGCCGGTGGGATTGCCTTCCATGGCGTGAATCCCGCCATACGTGGCACAGGTTCCGCAAGCCACAACCGCCAGCGCCTTAGGAGCAAGACGATCGATCCATTCGTTGGTAGTAATCGGCTGCCCAGTTTTCGGATCGGTTCCGAGGCCGGCCCAATAGCCTTCCTTCTTTATCTTTTCGTTCGGAATCGAACCTTCGACTACCAAGACGAAGGGTTCAAGCTGGCCCTTCTCGGCCATGTACCAGAACTTCATAAAGTCGTCGCCGACTTCATAGGCGAGGACCGGGTTGTGCAGGTGCACCTTGGGAAGTCCGGGGATGGCTCCCAACAGAACATCCTCAATACTGGGTTGAGTAGCTGCAGTGACTGAAACCGAGTCTCCATCACAGCCCAGACCAGCAGTGATCCAGAGTATGTGTACCTCGGCGACAGGCGATGGTTTTTGCGTGACCCGTCCGTACGGAACTGTTTCCGCTGCCATAACTGCGTTCTCCTCTCACGCTCACTTTTCATAACGATGACTAGATACTTTTCAGAACCTAGATACTTTTCAGAACGAAGACTCGATTTCCTGACTATGGAAATGGCACACGGAAAACGATGCTTTAGAGTACAGAACGGCCCCCTCCGTTGTCCGAATCACGTCCTGAATCGGATTGCGTGCGCCGTTAGAATCAAATAATTACGGGTGACCCTGCAAGCGGGAGCACCACTTTTTCAGTTCAGTGGTATAACTATTTCTTATATCGGGGATTCCCTGTTAACGATCAAGCAATTAAGGGTAAGGTTTGGGTTTACTGGCGAGTCACTCCTAAGCGGTTTTTTCGTTCATATTCCACTGAATGGCATGTTGCATGAGCTCGCGGGCGCTCCGCAGCGATAGCTTTTCTTTGATGTGTGCCTGGTAGGACTCCACGGTCTTTATGCTGAGGTGGAGATCTTCGGCAATCTGCCGGGTTCCGTGGCCCTCGCCGATCAAGCGAAAAACTTCCAGTTCGCGATCACTGAGGTCGGCGATAGTAGAGTTGCGCAGCGTGCCGGAGCCAGTGATGTAATGCTTGAGCATCTTATTCGCAATGCGGTCACTGACATAGATTTCGCCATTCAGAATGCGGCGCACGGCAACCAGAACTTTCTCGGTGGCCTCCTGTTTCATAATGTAGCCGTTGGCGCCCGCGCGGAGGGCGCGTTCCGCGTAGATCGACTCATCGTGCATCGAGAGAATCAGAACCGGCAAAGTGGGATGAGTTGTGCGAATCATTTTCAGTAGATCGAGGCCATCGGGACCGTTCAATGAGATGTCGACGATGAGCAGATCGGGCCGCGCCGAGGCCAGCACGTGCATAGCCCCGTTTGCTTCTTCCGCTTCGCCGCAGACCACCAGATCAGGCTCCCGGTTGATGAGCAATGCCAACCCCTGGCGCACGATAGGATGGTCATCGACGACCAGAATGCGTCTCTTGGAGGCAGTCTGACTCTGTGGGCCATGGTTCTGCGAGCTAGGATTCGGCGCTCTGGAGATCACGTTCATGTTTCATTCCTTCGCCACAACCGGAGGCAGGACCGGAAATAAACAGGTCACGATGGTTCCTCCGGCTGGGACAGGTTGTACTTCAAGCGAGCCTCCGACCATCCTGGCCCGGTAGTTCATCAAATGCAGCCCCATTCCTTTGTTGCCGGGAACAAGGTTGCTGATGCCACAGCCGTCGTCTTGAATTGTAAGCGCTCCCCGACGTTCGTCGGCGGCCAGGCGAATGACGATCTGCCGGGGATGGCCATGCTTGATCGCATTATTTACCGCTTCCCGGGCAATGTAATAAAGGTGCGTGGCTACGGTGTCGTCATGAATCAGCGCCGGAGTGAAACACTGGAACCGGCAACTGACCCCGAACAGATCTTCCACCTCGCCCGCCCATTGTTGCAAGGCCGACATTAGGCCACGGGCGTCCGATACGACGGGCAGTAATCCGCGTGCCAGTTCCCGCGTTTTGTGAATTGCTTCATTCACCAGGCTGACGATCTTTGCGGCATCACCAGCCTCAGGCAGACCTTTTTCCATCAACTTTTGTTCCTGCACTTTGCTCATGAATGCGATGCCGGTCAAATGCTGGCCCAGCCCATCATGGAGATCCTGCCCAATGCGGCGCTGCTCCCGCGCGCTGATCTCGAGAATCGTTTTCTCCAGTTGTTTGCGCTCCGTGATGTCGCGGATGGCGCTTGAAACCAGCACGCCCTCTTCAGTTTCTAACGGGCTCAAGCTGATTTCCACGGGGAATTCGTGGCCGTCCTTATGCAGGCCGTAGAGTTCCTCGCCGGCCGCTCCCATCGGACGCACGCGCGGCTCATGAAAGAAGCGCTTGCGGTGTTCGGGGTGCTTGCGCCGCAAACGGGCCGGCACCAGAATCTCGAGAGCTTGCCCAAGTAACTCTTCTCGTTGGTAGCCAAACAACTTTTCCACCTGCGCGTTGACGAGGACAATCCTGCCTTCACGATTGACGACCACAACCGCATCCGGCGCGGCTTCGAGCAATCCGCGGAACTTCGCCTCTGCGCTCTTGCTAACGTTGCGTTCCTCCTGCAACGCTTCTTCGGTTCGCTTCAGATCGGTGATATCAAAACCTACGCCGTGAATGAACCAGGGCTCGCCATCCTGCTTGCGAATCATCTTGGCTTCGCAATGAAACCAGAGGGTTCTGCCGTCGCGTGCAACCACCCGATAGGCAGAGCGCAGCGGGTTGCCGGTGAGAAACATCTCGGCCGCGTCCGTACTCCAGCGCTGCTTGTCTTCGGGATGAATGTGGCTGTACCAGCGGATGGGATCTTCCAGCCATTCTTCCTGGGAAAAGCCCAATGCCGCTTCGATCTGCGGGCTGACATAAGCCTCTCCGATGCCGCGATCAAGATAAGCCATGAACACTACCGCGGGAATCTGCTCAACCAGCGCGCGATACCGGGCTTCGAGATTCGGCGTCGGCTCTTCATCGAGATGGTGCGAATCGGGAGACCATCCCTGGTCCGGCCGTTCTGGCGGGTACACGACGCGTCTGGCAGTGGCGGGATTCCGGCGCTCGCTGAACACCGCGGCGAGCCCCTGAAGGATTTCCTCAGCCTCCGACGGATTCAGGTCCGGCTCAGTCAGGTTAGGGGGGACACTGTTGTCCGGCGCCTTTGATTTCGGCTCTGTCACTGACGGATTCATTTGGACGTTACAAATTCCCCATCTATCCCACGCTGCCGTCCCGGCTTACGCCAACTAGGCTCCTTGTTCAACGACGCCTGCGTAAATCGGCGCAACGCATGAATCGCGCGCCCGTAAGTCTGCACGGCAGCCGACGACAAAAGCGAACCCGGCGGCTGATTCATAAAAGGCATGAACTTGTCCGGAAAGCCCGGCATCGTACAGCCGATACAAATGCCCCCAACGTTAGGGCAGCCGCCAATCCCGCCCATCCATCCGCGCTTTCCCACATTGCACTGTACCACCGGTCCCCAGCATCCCAGCTTCACAATGCAAAGCGGAGATCCGTATTCGTCAGCAAACTGCGCTTGCTCGTAGAAGCCGCCCCGATCGCAGCCTTCATGCACGGTGTTTCCAAAAAGCCAGGTTGGACGCAAAGCTTCATCGAGCGGAATCATCGGTGCTCGCCCGGAGGCCATGTAGAGCAAATACAAAAGCGTTTCCATGAAGTTATCGGGCTGCACCGGACAGCCAGGCACACACACGATAGGAATCGCACTCTTCGACTTCCATTTCCAGCCAAGATAATCGGGAAGCCCCATGCACCCTGTCGGATTACCTTCCATGGCATGAATTCCGCCATAAGTAGCGCATGTCCCCGCAGCCACCACCGCCCATGCTTTGGGAGCCAGCCGGTCGATCCATTCACAGGTGGTGATCGGCTGGCCGGTTTTCGGGTCCGTGCCCAGGGAAGCCCAATAGCCTTCCTCCTTATTATGTTCGTTTGGGATAGACCCCTCGACGACCAGAATGAAGTTTTCCATCTTCCCTTCGACGGCCTGGTGGAAAGGTTTCAGGAAGTCGTCACCATTGGCCAGAGCCAGGAAAGGATTGTGAAGGGTCACCTTCGGAATCCAGGGAATTTGTCCAAGAAGGACATCCTCGATGCTGGGCTGGGTGGCCGCGGTCATCGCGATCGTGTCCCCGTCGCAGCCCAAGCCAGCGGTGATCCACAAGACATCGAGTTCAGGGATAGGCCTCGGAGTCTCCCAGCGAATCTCGGCATCTGCCATTTCGACTTCTCCCTGGAGTCCGTCAGAAAAGAGAGTGTCAGAAACCCGTTTCCGATCCCATGCCTCCCAAATGGAGCTGGGAATGCTACACGGAGGGCTGCGAGGTCAAAGTACCACGACATGGGCGTCCTGCGACGTTCAAGTCAATGCCAATGATACAGCCCCATGTCGATTCCGACCCCGACGTGACATCACGTGCGAGTAAGCGGTTCGGCGGAAGTTTCAAGAGGCTCCGGGCGCTTATGGGTACGCCACTTCAAGAAAGCATCCATGTAGGTGTAGAACACCGGCGTAATGTAAAGCGTTACAACTTGCGCGAAGAGCAAACCGCCGACCACGCAAAGACCGAGTGGACGCCGGGCGTCGGCGTCGGCGCCAAAACCTATCGCGATGGGCAGGGTGCCTATAATCGTGCAGGCGCTGGTCATCATGATCGGGCGGAAGCGAATCATTGAGCCCTGGTACGCCGATTCGCTGGCTGTGTAATCCCCCTTCCGCTCCAGGTCCAAAGCAAAATCGACCATCATAATCGCGTTTTTCTTGACGATGCCGATGAGCATGATCAAACCGACAAATCCGTAGATATCGAGTTGCTCGTGGAACAGAGAAAGTGTGACTAAACCGCCGAAGGCCGCAGCCGGCAACCCCGTGAGAATTGTGATGGGGTGAATGTAGCTCTCGTAGAGAATGCCCAGCAGTATATAAATGACCACCACTGTCATGATCAGCAGAATGCCCTGGCCGGCGATCGATTGCTGGAATGCCTGGGCAGTGCCTTGGAAGCTGGTGTTGATTGAAATGGGCAGCATGGAATTGGCCAGGTTCTGCACGTCATTCACCGCTCGGCCAAGAGCCACACCGGGCGCCAGGTCGAATGAGATCGTAACTGACGGAAGTTGCCCGGTGTGGTTGATGGTGAGGGGGCCGACGCCAGTGGTAAATTTCGAGACCGCCGCGAGGGGAACGAGTTGGCCGGAGGAAGAGCGAATATAAAGCTCCGAGAGCATGTCGGGGTCGCCCTGGAAGCGATTCTGTACCTGGAGAACGACCCAGTATTCGTTATTCGAAGTGTAGATGGGCGAAACCAGGCGTTGCCCGTAGGCGCTATAAAGTGCGTCTTCAACCTGCTGCGGTGTCACTCCCAGAGCAGAAGCTTTGTCTCGGTCGACCACGACATTCGCCTGCGGATTCTTGATCTGGAGATCGCTGGCGACGTCGGCCACACTCGGCAGTGTCTTCATTTTTGTTTCGAGCAACTGGGCGTACTTATACAGCTGATCCGTTGCCGGACTCGACAGCGTGAACTGATACAGGCTCTTGGTGAATAGGCCGCCGATGCGAATTGCGGGCGGATTCTGGAGAAAGGTTCGCATCCCAGGGACCCTGTCCAGCTTGGGTTGCAACCCGTGAATCACATCGTCGATAGTCATGTGACGTTCGAAGAGCGGACGAGCGTACTGGAGCACAGTCCCAGCGATAGAAACATGGCCATAACGGGCAATCAAACGATCGTAATCCGGACTATCGGTCCAGGGACGGTCGGGACGGTTTTTCAAATGGAGAAAAGCGAAGCCATTGTTGAGGCCGGAGCTGTTCGAATCGGCGATGCCCGAATAGAACTGAACGACATTCGGGTCTGCCTGGAGAATACGGTTGATAGCTTCCTGGTGAGCTTTCATCGCGTCGAAGGAAATGCCTTGATTGGCTTCGGTTGAGACGGAAATCTGCGCGGTATCCTCTTTCGGCAGGAAGCCTTTCGGAATCACCCAAAACTCCCAAGCGGTCCCCACCAGGATAAGAAAACCGAAAATCATCACGAGGACGCGATGGTGCATCGCCCGGCGAAGGCTCCATCCGTACCAGCGGAGCGACGTATCGAGGATGTTTTCCAACTTGCGATAGATCCATCCGTGCTTACTCTCGTGTTCGGGGCGCAGGTAGTATCTACAGAGCATCGGGGTGAGAGTGACGGAAACGAAGCCGGAAACCAGAACAGCGGAAATGATGACGACGGCAAATTCGTGGAGCAAGCGGCCCAAGACGCCCGACATGAAAAAGACAGGCAGAAAAACAGCGGCGAGCGACAAAGTCATCGAGAGAATCGTGAAGCTGACTTCCCTCGAGCCGTCGAGCGCAGCCTCGAACGCTCCTTTGTCCATCTCCTGGTGGCGGACAATGTTTTCGAGCATAACGATGGCGTCATCGACGACGAAGCCCACCGATAGTGTCAGCGCCAACAGCGATAAGTTGTCCACCGTGTAGCCGAGCAGGTACATGACGGCGAACGTGCCCATGATCGACATCGGAAGAGCCAGGCTCGGGATGATCGTGGCCGATGCATTGCGTAGAAAAAGAAAGATGACAAGAATAACTAGAAAAATTGCCAGCAGAAGAGTGAATTTGACGTCATTCACCGAGTCGCGAATCGGAACCGAGTGATCGTATTCGACCGAGAGGTTGATGGACGGAGGCACAACCGCGTAGAAGCGCGGGATCAGCTTGCGAATGTTGTTGACGATCTCGATCGTGTTGGTGCCGGGCTGGCGCTGGACCGCCAACATAATTCCTGGAATGTTGTTGATCCAGTCTGCGACGTACAGATCTTGAATTCCGTCGTTGACCGTAGCGATTTGATCGAGTCGCACCGGGGCTCCGTTGCGGTACGCCACGATGAGCGGGCGGTAGACCATGGCGTCGGAAAGTTGCCCGTTAGACTCGACGTTATAGGTCTTGTGAGCGCCATTCAGCGTGCCCATCGGCATGTTGACGTTGGCATTTTGAATCGCCTGCTCAACTTCGTTGATACCGATCTGCCGGCTGGCGAGGGCTTCCGGGTTTAGTTGCACGCGCACCGCGTATTTGGCCGAACCGTTGACGGTGACCTCGGCGACGCCGGGCACCATCGAAATCTGTTCGGCTAGCAGATTTTCGGCATACTTATCGACTTCGTAGAGCGGCAGCGTGGGCGAGGTAACAGCCAGCAGGAAGATGGCCTGATCCGCGGGATTCACCTTCCGAAACGTCGGGGGCGAAGGCAAGTTGGGAGGAAGCTGATTGGCGGCCGCCGAGATCGCACTCTGGACGTCGAGCGCGGCGGAATCTATGTTACGGCTCAGATTGAACTGCAAGGTAATTTCGATGCTGCCGAGCGAACTGGTCGACGTCATCGAGTCCAGACCGGCAATGGTAGTGAACTGCTTTTCAAGCGGTGTTGCTACCGAGGAAGCCATCGTTCCCGGGCTGGCGCCCGGAAGGCCCGCGTATACCTGAATAGTCGGGAAATCAACATTGGGCAGATCACTGACGGCAAGGTCGCGATAGCCCAGAATTCCAAAGAGAAGGATGGCCAGCATCACGAGGCTGGTCATGACCGGCCGGCGAATGAAAGGTTCGCAGGGATTCATCGGATTGATCCCAGTCCTGTCAGAGTCCCTTGGTGAAATATACTTTCGCCCCTGGAATTAAACGCACTTGACCATCGGTGACCACGGTTTCCCCGGGTGAAAGTCCGTGCAAAACCTCGGTTTCGTTATTCACCGTTTGCCCAATATTCACTTGCCGGACATCAACGGTCATATCCGGTTTTGTAACGAAGACATAGTCTCCCTGCTGTCCGGCCTGAACCGCTTGCGAGGGCACGACCAGCACGTTCTGTTGCTCGCCCAGCCGTAGCAGGACGTTAGAAAACTGGCCTGGCCAAAGATGCTGGTCGTTGTTCGGAAATGAAGCCCTAAGAGCGATGGTGCCCGTGGTCGGATCCACGGTGTTGTCGACGAATGTCAGAGTTCCAGTTTCTGGGCTGGAATCGCCGGTCGGGGTGGCTTGAACGGGCAAACGAGAGCGCGTCATGAGCCTCTTGACCGATTCGAGGTACTGCTGCGGAACCGAGAAATTAACGTAGATCGGCGAAACCTGGTTAATCACCACCAGCACCGGGACGTCATTGGCCTTTACTGCCGCCCCCGGATAGACAAGCTGAGATCCGGTGACACCGCTGATCGGGGCATGGATGGAACAATAGGAAAGCTGAATTTTAGCTGTCTGGGTGGCGGCCTCATCGACGTTGACAGTGGCTTCGGCGGCAGTTGAGGTTGCCCGATATTGGTCAAACTGTTCTTTCGAGACAATACCTTGTTTGTAGAGCCCTTCATAGCGCTCAAGTTCAACCCGATCGAGTTGGGCCTGCGCGTTGTCCCGGGCGAGTGCCGCGTTGGTTTGATCGAGGGCGGCGAGAAAAGGCCTCTTGTCGAGCGTGAGCAGCAGATCGCCTTCGTGGACGAACTGACCTTGCTTGTAATTCACTTCCTTGACGATACCGGCAACTTGCGACTCCACCGATACAGTCTTGAAGGCCTGGCCGGCGCCAATCGCGCGTAATTGCACCGGAATCGTGCTCCGCTCGACTTGGGCGACCGTGACCGGCACAGCGGCGGTGTCGCGCGGCCTCTCAATCGCTCCGCTGCCGCGCGATGCCTGTCCGGAGCTGGCGCTGCCTCCGCATCCCGCAAATATGAGCGCGGACAATAATGATATAGATCCCAGGAGCCTAAAAACTGTGGTCATGATCTCCAATGTTCAACTCGTTATGTTAGACGTTTCCGACAAACTTACGGTAGCGCGAGAGGAATCGAATGCGCACAACAATATAAACTCAGCAACACGCTGTACCGCGGTTAGCAAGGTATATGGAAAGCAATGATAGGCTGGCTAGCGGATCGCGGATCAGATTGCCATACGAACGAGATGGAGTGCCTACCGGACGCGGGTGCAATTATAGCCTCAATCTCGCGGTATGAGATGCCACGCTTTCCGGATTTTCGAAAGCTTTTCCGGAGCAGAGAGCTTCGCGCGAACGGCATCGGAACCCGTTTGCCGAAGGCAAGGACGGCGATCTGTTCATGATTCGTTCGGGCCGTCCACTCCGGCGCCGTTACGTCAATCGGGCCGCTGGCGTCGGCGTCCACGCGTTGCGACGTCTTCGCATCGAGACGCTTCGGCGCGCCAGAGTGCCGGAGGATTTAATCGGACCCTGGCTCGGTCACCCTCAGCCCAAGGTCTCCGACCTCTGGGAAGGAGTGAATCTCGATACAGTCTGGAGGCGCGAGTGGTGCGAAAAGGCCGGACTTGGATTTTCGTGGTCTGGGCTATATGGGGGCTAGAAACGCGGCATCGCAGAACTTGAAACTAGCCGCGTAAACCAATGAAAGGGCGGGAAAAAGAATGGCTCCTCAGGTAGGACTCGAACCTACAACCCTCCGGTTAACAGCCGGATGCTCTGCCATTGAGCTACTGAGGAGTGGGCGCACGCTCTCTGCGTGCTCGTGTACTCACAAAATGATATCAGAGCCCGTAGCCGATTGGAAACTTCGCACCAAAGCCTCTGAGACTCTCTTTCTTGTCCAGATATTACCGGGTCTTCCTCGTGGTGTTCTTGCCGGAACCAATTTTGCGGGAGTTGCATAATTTGCAGCTCCAACTTCGCTCAGCTTTTTAGTTCTCGTACCGCTCTCTGTCTCATCGGTGGATAAAGTCCAGCACGCCTATCGTGGCGGCGCAAATAAGGAAGATGCCGCAAAGTGTAAGCCATAACAGGGCGGGGAGTGCGCCGAAGGATTTACGGATCATGCGCCAAGTCCAGGCGGCTAAGGCGGTAAACATGGCGATGAGCAGTGCTTCAAAGCACACGGCTTCGACGGTCGTGAGCCTGCCCGCATAGGCGAGCGCTGCAAGTTTCAAGATTCCTCAACCGTGGCGAACGAACCTTTCTTCCGGCGATTCGATTGCAGAACTTTCTTTCGCAAACGCAGCGACTTTGGAGTGATCTCGGCAAACTCATCGTCGGCGATAAATTCAATCGCCTGTTCGAGATTCATCTGGTGGAACGGGACGAGGCGGATGGCTTCGTCGGCCGTGGAGGCCCGCATGTTTGTCAGCTTCTTTTCGCGGACCGCGTTGACATCGAGATCGGTATCTTTCGCGTTCTCGCCGATGATCATGCCTTCGTAGAGTTCAACACCGGGCCCCACAAAAAGTGTTCCCCGCTCCTGCAAACCCCAGAGCGCGTAGGCGGTGGAAACGCCCGCACGGTCAGCGACGAGCGCGCCCGTCAGGCGGTGCGGAATTTCTCCCTGCCACTCGGTGTAGCCGTCGAAAAGCGAATTCATGACGATGGTGCCGCGCGTGTCGGTGAGCATCTGGCTGCGCAGGCCGATCAGGCCGCGGCTGGGTACACGAAACTCGATGCGCACGCGCCCGTAGCCGTGATTGTGCATGTTCACGACCTCGCCTTTGCGCGAGCCTAGTTGCTCCATGACCACCCCGACGAACTCTTCCGGCACGTCAATGGTGAGGTGCTCGACTGGCTCCATCAGCTTGCCGTCAATGCGTTTGGTCACGATCTCGGGCTTGCCGACCATAAGTTCGTAACCCTCGCGGCGCATCATCTCAATCAGAATCGAAAGTTGAAGTTCTCCCCGGCCTAGCACTTTAAACGAATCGGTGGTGCCGGTGTTCTCGACCCGTAGAGAAACGTTCGTGAGCAACTCTTTTTCAAGGCGCTCCCGCAGATTGCGCGAAGTAACGTAGGTGCCATCTTTCCCGGCGAACGGAGACGTATTCACAGTGAATAGCATCGCGATCGTCGGCTCGTCGATGGCAATATGAGCCAGCGGAGCCGGATTCTCGACATCGGTGATCGTCTCGCCGATCGTGATGCCTTCCACGCCCGCGACCGCGATGATGTCGCCCAATTCCGTCACTGTGATGTCGGTTCGCTTCAGGCCGGAAAAAGAAAATAGTTTTGTGATTTTGGTTTTGTGAAACGTGCCGTCGAGTTTGGCGATGGCAACGTCTTCGCCGGTGTGCAACGTGCCGTTAAAAACGCGGGCAATGGCGAGGCGTCCGAGGTAGTCGCTGTAGTCGAGGTTCGCGACCAGAATCTGCAACGGGCCCGCTGGATCGCCCTTCGGAACCGGAATCGTCTTCAAGATTGCGTCGAAAAGCGGACGCAGATCTTCGCCGCCTCCCTTTATTTCGGTAGTCGCCGTGCCGGTCTTAGCGTTGGTGTAGAGCACCGGGAAATCGAGTTGCTCCTCCTTCGCGTCAAGATCGATAAACAGGTCGTAGATTTCGTTGAGCACTTCCTGTGGACGAGCATCGGCGCGATCGATCTTGTTAATAACGACGATGGGCGGCAGGTGCGCTTCGAGCGCCTTGCTCAGCACGTAGCGCGTTTGCGGCAAGGGTCCCTCGCTGGCGTCGACCAGCAGCATCACTCCATCGACCATCTTGAGCGCGCGCTCCACCTCGCCGCCAAAGTCGCTGTGGCCGGGCGTGTCGACGATGTTGATCTTTACGTCGTGATAAAAAATGGCAGTATTCTTGGCGAGAATGGTGATGCCGCGCTCGCGTTCGAGCTCGTTCGAGTCCATGACGCGTTCGACGTGGTGCTCGTTGGAGCGAAACGTGCCGCTCTGTTGTAGCATGGCGTCGACCAGCGTGGTCTTGCCGTGGTCGACGTGGGCGATGATAGCGATATTCCGAATGCTTGAACTCAAAAAGAATCCTTCCAGATCGGTCGCGGTAACTACTACTACTTTACTATGCGGATGAAATGGAGGGGGTCTGATACGGTCCTTCGGGCGGGCCTTCATCGAATCCCCGCCGCCGGTGTGGTCAACGCCATGAGCCGTCCTTTACAATGAAAAACGGGGAAAAACCAGCACACATGAACATGTTTAGCGCGCGAAAGCTAGTAATAGGGAGCCTTCTGTTAATGGGAACTTTAATCGCCACCAACATCGAGGCAGCCGCTGCCGCGGGCGAGTTCGGCCCGGGCAATCCTTTTTATGCCCCGAGCACGCTGCCGTTTCAGGCGCCGCCCTTCGACAAAATCAAAGACAGCGATTACCAGCCCGCGATCGAAGCCGGTATGGCAAAGCAACTCGAGGAAGTGCAGGCGATTGCTGACAATCCCGCGCCGCCGACCTTTGAGAACACAATCGTGGCGCTCGAGAAAACCGGACAGCTGTTCATACGCGTGATGATGGTTTTCAACGGCGTGACCGGGGCGAACCTCGATCCCGAACTCCAGAAAGTGCAGGACATCGAAGCGCCCCGCTTGGCCGCGCACCAGGACGCGATCTACCTCAATACGAAGCTCTTTCAGCGCATCTCCACGATCTACAAAGAGCGTGCCTCGCTGCATCTTGATCCCGAAGCGCTGCGTCTGGTTGAGTACGACTATCAGCAGTTTGTGCATGCGGGCGCGAATCTATCCGATGCCGATAAAGCAAAACTAAAAAAACTGAACGAGGAAGAGTCGACACTCTCCAACGCATTCACAACCAAGCTGCTTGCGGCGACCAAGAATGCTGGGTTCGTCACGGCCGACAAAAACGTCCTGGCGGGCCTGAGCCCTGCGCAGCTTGAAGCCGCCGAGCAATCTGCAAAGGAACGCAAGACAGCCGGTTACGTCATTCCTTTGCAAAACACCACGCAGCAACCGGACCTCGCGATCCTAAGCGACCGCGCAACACGCCAAACAATTTTTGAGAATTCCTGGAATCGTGCGGAGCGCGGCGGGGCGGATGACACGCGGGACACGATCGCTCGCCTCGCGCAGCTGCGCGCGCAAAAAGCAAAACTACTCGGTTTCGAGAACTATGCCGCCTGGAAGCTGGAAGACCAGATGGCGAAGACTCCTGAGGCCGCGCTGAAATTTATGGATGCGCTGGTTCCGGGCACGACTGCCAAAGCCGCAATCGAGGCGAAAGACATTCAGGCCGTCATCGATGCGCAAAAGGGCGGTTTTACCTTGCAGCCCTGGGATTGGGAGTTCTACGCCGAGCAGGTGCGCAAGGCGAAGTACGATCTCGACGAAGCGCAGATCAAGCCCTATTTCGAATTAAACAACGTGCTCCAGAACGGCGTGTTCTACGCCGCCCACCAACTTTACGGCATTACCTTCAAGGAGCGCACCGATATTCCGGTATACCAGCCCGACGTGCGCGCATTTGAGGTTTTCGACGTCGACGGCAAGCCGCTGGCGTTATGGTATTGCGACTATTTCAAGCGCGACAACAAAAACGGCGGCGCGTGGATGGATGTCTTTGTAAATCAATCCAGGCTGCTCGGCACACTGCCGGTGGTCTACAACGTGGCGAACTTCACCAAACCCGCGCCGGGGCAGCCCGCGTTGATTAGCTTCTCCGACGTGACCACGATGTTCCACGAGTTTGGGCACGCTCTGCACGGCATGTTCGCCGACACTACCTATCCTTCGCTTTCAGGAACGCAGGTGGCGCGTGACTTTGTGGAATTCCCGTCGCAATTCAACGAACATTGGGCGACTTATCCGGCGGTCTTCGATCACTACGCGAAAAATTACAAGACGGGCGCGCCCATGCCTGCCGAGCTAGCCGCTAAGATCAAGAAGGCCGAAAAATTCAATCAGGGCTACGCCCTCACCGAGGTGGTCGCTGCGGCGGAACTCGATATGCAGTGGCATACTTTGCCGGCCGATAGCCCGCTCGAAAATCCCGATACCTTCGAAAAACAGGCGCTCGAGAAAAAGCATCTCTGGATCAGTTACGTGCCGCCGCGTTATCGATCGAGTTACTTTTCCCATATCTGGAGCACCGGTTATGCCGCGGGCTATTACGCCTATCTGTGGAGCGAGATGCTGGACGACGCAGCCTATCAGTGGTTCGAGGACCACGGCGGCCTGACGCGCGCCAATGGAGAACGCTTCCGCCAGATGGTGTTATCGCGCGGCAACACCGAAGATCTCGGCAAGATGTATAAGGCATGGCTCGGAAAAGAACCAGGCATCGAACCGATGTTAAAGGAGCGCGGACTGCTGCCGGATAATGACTCGAAATAAGTTCGCGAGTTAGGATTCAAAATCACGCAATCAGACAGCTAATACCCCTCCCGCAAAATTGCTTCTCGGAAGCGGCGACACGGTGTATACTCTCTGCGATTTTGGTGAGCGGGGAGAGTAATATGATTCGACTGCGACGAGGACTCACTGCACTGTTGTTATTGGTTTATCTGGCCCCCCTAGCTGGGGCGGGGGACTTCTGGCTCAAAAAACCATACCACAATTGGTCGGCGGACGAGACGCAGCGGATGTTGGCCGAGTCGCCTTGGGCGACGACTCTTTCGCTGAGCGGTGTTCAGACCGATATCGCAGAAGGCGCGAATGGTGGTGGCTATCGTGGCGAGATGGAAACCAACCCGACAATTACCTACACTCTGCGGTTTGGCTCCGCTCGGCCCATTCGAGAAGCCCAGGTGCGCTCCGCCCAAATAGGGTCACATTACGACTCGATGACCGCGGAACAAAAGGCAGCCTTCGACGCCAATGCGAATAAGTTTCTGGCCGTAGCGTTCCCCGACCGGGTTGTGGTGACCGTCACTTTTCATAGCGACGTTCAGAACTTTGCAAGCGTGCTGCGGAATTACTGGACACACCAAAGCTTGGCGAAGCTCAGTGTGACCACTTACCTGCATACGAAAACGGATAGGCTGAGTCTGATAGGGTACAGTGTAAAAGAAGATACCTTTCAGTTGACTTTTCCGCGTCCCAAGCAACTTCAGCCCGACGACAAACTCGCGGTGGAGTTCGTTCATCCTAGAGTGAATGTAATCGGCGAGCAACGCGTTTTCCAGCAGTTCAGCGTGAAGAAAATGCTCGTCGATGGCGAACCTGCGTTCTGACCACAAGGACGCGATAAGTGAAGAACCGGGCTGTCAATCATGCTCCGGGCCCATTTTGTGGAATGCGGCTGGACTCGGAATTTACCGGGCTTCCGCTCCGGCCAGCTTTTTGGCATTGGGCACCGTCGGTCTCGATATCGGTGTGTTCTTGGTGCCGGGAGCGCTTGGCTTGGGCGTAGCGATTACTTTGTTGGTTCGCCTTACTCGACGAGATACATAACTGGTTATTAGAACATCGCATCTTTCCCACCCACGATTGTTCTTTCCGTAAACTCTGCGCCTATTCCCTGCGTTTCTTCGCCTCGCACCCGCAGCCGGTACCAGAGAATAATCGCCATCAGCGAAAATACAAAGATGATGGTCGAGATTGCATTAATCTCCGGCGTAATCCCGCGGCGTAGCCGTCCCCAGATCTCGAGCGGGAGCGTGTTGTCGCGGCCAATGAGGAAAAAGCTGACCGCGATCTCGTCCATCGACAGCGTGAAGATCAACAGCGCCGCTCCAACGATGGAGAGTTTAAGGTTCGGCACGGTGATTCGCAAGAAAGTTTGCCAGTAGTTCGCGCCGAGATCAAGCGAGGCTTCCTCCTGGGCGCGATTGAGTTTCTGCAATCCGGCAAACACTTCGGTCGTGGCGACGGAGATAAGCGCAGTGCCGTGGCCAAGCATGATGGTTAGAAGGCTTAGCCTGATGTTTGTTTCGCGGAAAAGCATCAGCAGCGAAAGGCCAGTGATGATGCCGGGAAGAATCAGCGGCAAAAGAACAAGGCGGCGGAAGAGCGCTTTGCCGGGGAACTGGGCGCGGTCAAGCGCGAGCGCAGCTGGGATTCCGAAGGCCAGCGCGATGAACATGGCGGCGGCGGCTACGATCAGACTGTTCAAGACCGAGTCCCAGATGGGTCCGTCCTGGAGAAGAATCCGATACCAATCGAGCGTGAAATTTCGCGGCGGAAATCCGCCGACACCCTGGCCGTTAAAGGAATAAATAATGAGGATAGCGATGGGCAGGTACAGAAAGGCGAAGACGGCGAGCGCGTGCAGCGTGAGCCAGTGCGAGCCGTTAGTCGCGAAACGGGCGCCGCTCACGAGAAGCTCCATTTCTTCTCCAGTCGCTCAGAGAAAAACAGCAGTCCGACCACGATCAGCAGCATGCAGAATGAAATCGCCGCGCCCAACGGCCAGTTGTAAGCCGCGCCGAATAGGCTGACCACGATATTCGAAATCATGATGCCGCTCGGCCCTGCGAGCAGCAGCGGCGCGAGAAAATCCCCGAGGCTCAGCACGAACGCAAACGTCGCGCCCGCCAGCACTCCCGGAATCGAAAGCGGAAAGATTACGCGCCAGAAGGTTTGCGCGGGCGAAGCGCCAAGGTCGTGCGAAGCTTCAACCAGGTTGCGCGGTACATGCTCGAGCGACGCATAGATCGGCAACAGCGTAAAGGGCGTGTAAATATGCGTGAGCGTAAGCACTACCGCAAACGGACTGTAGAGCAGAAAATCCAGGGGATGCTTTGTGAGGTGGGCGTACTGGAGGAGCGTATTCAGCACGCCGTCCGTGCCGAGAATCGTCTTCCACGCATAAGCGCGCACCAGATAGCTTACCCAGAGCGGAATGATGACGAGCTGGTAAAACAGATCTTTTCTAGCGCCAGCATGGAATGAGAGGAAGTAGGCAAGAGGATATCCGAGCAAAAGCGAAAACAGCGTGACGCGCGCAGCAATCCACATGGAGCGCAGCAGCGTTTCCCAGTAAACGGGTTTGGTGAGAAGTTCACGATAGTTGTCAAAGGTCCACGCGTGAACGATCGCCTGCGATTCGGTGACCGACCAGAAGCTGTAGCAGAACATCAGCAGATAGGGAACCAGCAGAAACACCGCGACCCACGCCAGCGGCGGCATCGTGATCGCGACGCGGTAGGCGCGCGAGAACATCAGGTGCGCTCCTCTGAGTTGCGAACAGAAACAGCGTCGGCAGGCAAAAACTCAAACTCGAACGCACCGCCATCGCCAAGCGGGCCGGACGATGTGCGCACCGTAAGCATCTGTCCGTCGGCACACTCAATGCGCCAAAGCTCGTTCGCGCCGTGAAAGATTTGATCGCGCAGCTTTGCATGAAACCGAATGGCCGAACCATTTGGCGAAACATCCGCCGATCTACGGGCTCCCGCGAGGCGAATACACTCCGGGCGCAGCGAGAACAAGGCGGGTCCGTCGGCCAAAGCCGAAGGCCACACAAGAGTCCCACTCGTAGCGGCGCCGGCGCGCACCTCCACTTTCAGCAGATTGGTATGCCCGATGAACTTCGCGGTGTAGGCGGTCGCAGGCCGTGAGTAGATTTCGCGCGGGCTGGCGACTTGCTCAAGTTCGCCCGCCCGCAAGAGCGCGATGCGGTCCGACATGACCATCGCTTCTTCCTGGTCGTGCGTAACAAAGATGAAAGTAATGCCGACCTCGCGCTGTAGCGCTTTGAGTTCAATCTGCATCTGGCGCCGCAGATTGGCATCGAGCGCGGAAAGCGGCTCATCGAGCAGCAACACGCGCGGACGATTCACAAGCGCGCGCGCTAGCGCGATTCGTTGCTGCTGTCCGCCGCTGATTTTCGAAGGCTTCGCTTTGGCGTAGGAGGACATTTTTACTTTTGCGAGCGCCTCGCTAACCCGTGCTTGCACCTCCGCGGCCGGACGTTTGGCGATGCGCAGCCCGTAGCCAACGTTCTCCTCAACCGTCATGTGCGGAAACAACGCGTAACTCTGGAAGACAGTGTTCACCGGACGTCGGTAAGGCGGCTGCACGTCGAGTCGGTCGCCCGCCATCCAGACTTCTCCAGAGGTAGCCTGCTCGAAGCCTGCAAGAATGCGCAGCAGCGTAGTTTTGCCCGAACCGCTCTCGCCGAGGATGGTGAGCAATTCGCCTTCCGCAATTTCAAGGCTGACGCTGCGCAAAACGATGTTCTTGCCGAAATTCTTGGCGACGGCGCGCAGAGAAAGCAGCGGCGGAGCGCTCGTTTGGCCCGGGTTTCTGATCGAGGCATCGAAAGTCGTAGCCATGAATGTCATTTCTGCGCAGCTTGCATTTCGCGGACGGGAGTGCCCGCACCGCACCGTCCTGCTACATCGGGCTACTGTGCGGCCTTCACTTCGTTCCAGATCTCGTTGTACTTGGCGCGGCGCGGCACATTCTGCCAGAAGTAGAGCCGCTTCTGATAATTGTCGACATCATCAAGGTGCAGGTTCTTCACCTCGTCCGCAGTCATAAACTGTGCCGCATGTGGATTCGCCGGCGTGTAGCCGGTCACATCGGTGACCTTCTTCTGCGTCTGGGCCTCGATCATGAACTCAAGGAATTTGTATGCGAGGTCCTTATTTTCGCTGCCCGCGGTAATCATCAGGTGGTCGATCCACCCCGTCGTGTTTTCTTTGGGAATCGTTTCGCCTACCGGGAAATTGCTTTTGCGTAGCTGATTGGTCATGAGCGGCCAGCCCATCGCGAGGACGACCTCGTGATTCTGAAACAGGTTCGTCAGCTCACCGCCCGTCGACCACATCTTGCGAATGTTGGGTTTCAACTCGATCAGCTTCTTCTTAACCGCATTAAGTTCGTCGTCGCTCAAGTTATAAAGATGTCCCGGGTCGGGCTTGTCATACCCCAGAACCTGCGCCGCCATGTAGACGGTCGAGAGATCGTCCCACACCGAAATCTTCTCTTTGAGCTTCGGATCCCACATCACATTCCAGCTATCCGGCGCCTGCGAAAACGCAGTCGTGTCATAAATCATCGGGTCCGGACCCCACATGAACGGCACGCCATAAACGCCACCCCTCACGCGCACCAGCGGCAGGGAAGTGAGCTGCGGCGAAAGCTGGCTATAACTTGGCAATTTGCCAAGATCGAGTGGAGCAGCAAGACCAGCCGTCCCGATCATGGTCGCGACATCGCTCGAAGGAGAAATGACATCGTAAGTCCCTGCGGTTCCCCCGCGAAGCTTCGCCACCAGTTCGTCGCTCGATCCCATGTAAGAGGCCGACACTTTGCAATGGTTCTGTTCCTCGAAGGCCTTGACGTAGGAGGGATCGGCATAGCCCTCCCAAACCAGCAGGTTAAGCGTGGGAGTTTTCTTCGCGCACGATCCCAGGAAAAATACGAGCAATGCCAGCGGCAGGACGAATGCGGTTTGTCGCAGTGTCACGTATTTTCTCCAGCCAGCATTTGTGTGAATCGCCCAAATTCGTGATTCACCAACGTGCCTCAGAATGTCGGCGGCGTGTTCACCCACAACAGCCATGTCTCGCCGGGTCCGGGGTTCGTCCAGCGATGCGGCGTTGCGCTCTCGAAATAAAAGCTGTCGCCGCGCTTCAAATCGTACTCTTCATCGGCAAGCGCGATCTTCAATTCTCCGCGCAACACAAAAAGAAACTCCTCGCCCTCGTGTACATAAGCTTCGCCGCTGCCCGCATGTGGCTTGATGCGAAACAGATGTGGCTCCATCGCCGTGTTTCCCCACGCCAGCAACTCCATGCGAACGCCCGGTCCAGCTTCGAGCACCTTGCGCCGCGCCGGCCGCACCAATCGTGGATTTGCCTCGGCGGGTTCGAAGAACTCGAGTATGTTGGTGCGATAAAAGCGCGCGAGCCTGCGCAGCGTTCCCACTGACGCGGTCATTTGCGACCGCTCGATCGCGCTCAGAAAACCCACCGAGACTCCGGCGGCGGTCGCGACATCGGCAAGGTTCAATCCGCGTTGTCCGCGCAGATGGCGCAGGCGCGGCCCAATTCCAGACGTTGGACCATTGACGGCCGGTTTGATCGCGCCCTCGCGTTTCAACATCTCGACGATGGCGGGCGCGTTCAGCCCGCGCACCTTCCTCAGATAGCGCGCCTTCTTCAACAGTCGAACATCGTCATTTGTATAGAGACGATAGCGGCCCTGGCTGCGCTGCGGCCGCGTCAAGCCAAGGCTCTCCCAGCCGCGGATGGCCGACGCTGAAATGCCGACCAGCCGCGCTACGTCGCCGATTTTAAGGTAGTCTTGCGCTCCGCTCGACATGACTTCGAATGTGCCGGGTAATCGCCGCCCGGGAGCCGAACTTTTTCCCAACTTTTCCGCTTGACAGATGGCGGGAGAGTCTCTAACCTTGCGCGATTATAGCAAGGTTTGCGTTTCGCACAAGCTTCAAAAATTCGACCGTGAAAAATTCGGATCTGTCCCTGAGATCTGGAGGGTTTCCCTATGCCGCTGTCGCGAGCGTTCCGTTTACCCACCTGCCCGGCTGTCCTCTCTCTGGCTATCGCCTGCCTGTGCCTGCTCTGTTCCGCGCTGCTCTTCGCGCAGGGTACGGGAGGCCGCATCATCGGCCGCATTGCCGATCCCAGCGGCGCCGTTCTGGCCAGCGTCAAAGTCACGCTCACCAACGAAGCGACCGGCGTGAGTCATCAGACGGAAAGCAACGGTAACGGTGACTACGCCTTCCCCGAGGTTCCTGTCGGAACCTACACGCTTACCTTCGACCTGACAGGGTTCAAGACCAGCGTGGGAAAAGGAATCGTCGTCGAGTTGAACCAGGTTGTCACCTTCAACTCCACTCTTCAGATTGGCGAAACCAAGGAAGTAGTCGAGGTCAGCTCGGAAGCGCCGCTTGTGGATACCACCAGCACACAACTGGGCGCGGTCATGGATAACCGTCAGGTCCAGAATCTGCCGCTGAATTCTCGCGACACCTATCAGCTTTTGCAGTTGCAGCCGGGAGTCATGTCTACCGTAGGATCAAGTAACAGTCTGATTTACGGAAGTGACAGTCCCGGTGCCGTGTCGGTGAATGGCGGCCGCGGCCGCGCCAACAACTTCAGCGTCAACGGCGGCGACGCGAACGATCTCTTCGCCAATCTTCCCACCGTCCAGCCTAGCCCGGATAGTATTCAGGAGTTCCGCGTTCTCACCAATACCTTCGATGCGGAATATGGCCGCAACTCGGGTTCCGTCATCAACGTTGTTACCAAGTCGGGAAGCAACGATTTGCACGGCAGTGTCTACGAGTTCTTTCGCAATACCGTACTCAACGCAAACGATTACTGTCTTACCGCCGCGGAAGGTCTTCCTTGCAATAAGCCTCAGTTCAATCAAAACCAGTTCGGTGGAACTCTGGGCGGCCCGATCATAAAGAATCGCACGTTCTTTTTTGGAAGTTATGAAGGTCGTCGAGTCCGGCAAGGCATTCTTTCGCCCGCCGTCACCGTACTCAGCTCGCAGGAAAGGCCGTCGCTCGACAATACCTTCAACGGGCAGATTATCGCGGATTTTTCTGACATCAATGACCCGGGTACGTTTTCGGGAAACCTGGCTAACGCGTCACTTCTGAAAAGTCGATCCGGTTGCCAGGCCGCGGTAACCGCCATTGGGGGAGTAACGATCAAGAATAAGGTACCCTACAACATGCTGTTTCCCAACAGCCAGATTCCGCTGGCTTGCATGGATCCCACCTCCGTCGATCTCCTTCAGTTGGTTCCTGTTCCGCCGAACGATACCTCTCTAATCAGCACTGTGCCCGTAAAGGCCACACGCGGCGATCAGTTCACCGTAAAGGTCGACCATCGCTTGAACGATAAACAAAACCTGAGCCTCTATTACTATTTTGACGATGACACGACGCTGAATCCTTTCGCCAACTTCGAATTGGAAGGCGCTAACGTCCCCGGTTATGGAAGCATCGTGGCCGAACGCATCCAGCAGTGGAACATCACTCATAGCTGGACCATCAGTAACAGCACCGTCAATGAGTTCCGTTTTAATTACAACCGCGAAGGCCAGGAGACATTCCAGCATCCACAGAACACAAACCTTGTGCAGGACACATGTCCCACGCCGCCCTCATGGTTGACCGCGCCAGTGCCCTGTTTTTATGGCGATGGCTCGACGGATCCCAATGGCAGCCTCTATGGCATTCATCCCTTCCTCGGCCCAAACCGTGAGGGCCTACCCTTCATTTCTATTGCTGGAGGATTTTCCGTAGGCAACGACTCGGAAGGCGAGCTTCCGCAGGTAGGAAATTCTTTCCAGTGGGCCGATAACCTGACCAAGGTCACGGGCAATCACACGTTGAAGTTCGGCGTTGATTTCCGTCGTCAGCAATTCAACCAATTCTATTATTACAACGTGAACGGCACATTCGACTACTACGGCGGTGGACCGAATGACGTGGGCGCGAACAGTCTATATCCCAATTATCTGCTGGGTTTTCCCGATCAGTTTGGGCAGGGCGCGGCGCAGGTCGAATATGTCCGCAACACCGGGCTCTATCTCTTTGCGCAGGATAGTTGGAAGATTAGGCCAAACCTTACTTTGAATTACGGGCTGCGCTGGGAGTTAGATACGCCCTTAGCCGACGCCGCCAAACATACACAGACGTTTCGTCCGGGCCAAATGTCCTCTATCTACCCATGTGGCGGCCCTAACACAGATTGCACGTCACAAGATGCGATCGGACTAGTCGTTCCGGGCGACCCCGGCGTTCCTCCTGGCATGACCCAAACGTACTACAAAGCTTTTGCGCCCCGTATCGGCATCGCCTGGAGCCCCGGCAGCTCCGGCAAGACCAGCATTCGCGCGGGTTGGGGACTCTTTTACAATCCAATCGAACAGTTAGTACTCGCCCAATTCGGCGCTGAACCGCCATTTGGTGGAAGCACTTTTGTCTATGAGACGCAGTTCAGCCTGCCCTTCCTCGGTCAAGACGGCACTCAATACTTGAATCCGTTTAACGGCGTTCTTGATGCCAAGCGCGGCAGCGCGCAAGACTGGGCGACATTCGAGCCGATCGATCTGTTCGGCGACTTCCAGCCTCACATGCGCACGCAGTACTCGGCTCAATACAATTTCACCATCGAGCGCGAGTTAGCCAAAGACATGAAGTTGCAAATCGGATATGTCGGTTCGCAAGGCCACCGTCTGTTAGCCACCCACGACATCAACTATTCGAATCCGCAGACTTGTGTCGACATCGCGGCCATTGCGGCTCACAAGGCCGCCGACGTTACAGATGGATTCGGCGACAAGGTCACATGTGGCCCCTATCTTGAAGATTCCCCATTCATCATTACTCCAGGCACTGTTCTGCCTGTGGATCTGCACTTGCCCTACGCCCAGAACAACTCTGTAATTCCGGCGGGAACCACCGTTGGACCGAACGGCATTACATTGGTTGGCTTGCGTCCCTACTCGTCTCCTCAGTGCGATCCCATGTCCGGTGCCGGTTGTCCCACCGCAACTGGCATCCCAGTCTTTAGCAGTATTTTTGCCCAGGATACGATAGCCAGTTCAGCCTATAACTCGTTACAGGCCTCGTTGGAGAAGCGCTTTTCCCATGGACTCCAGTTTACAGCCGCGTATACCTATAGTAAGTCCATCGATGAGGCGTCGAGTTTCGAAGGTATTTTGAATCCGCTACCCGGCGCTGACAACTTTGCACCGTCCCTTTTTGACGCACGCCACCGCTTTGTAATCAGTTATTACTGGGATCTGCCAGTCAGAAAGTTTAGTGGCGTCGCCGGCAAAGTGCTCAATAATTGGGCAGTCTCCGGCATTACGACTTATCAGACTGGGTTTCCCATTCGCATAACTTCGGAAGCCGACAACGAGTTAATGAACAGTTTTGATTTTGAACTTCCCGGCGAACCGGATCAATTGGCCCCTTTCCAGAGGCTTCATCCGCAGGCAAACACGCCTGCCGTGGGTCAAAACTATTACTTCAATCCCAATAGCTTCACTGAAAACGCAACCGACGACACGGCGCCTCTCTGTTCGACAGGAGCGTCGTTTGGGTGCTACGATCCGACCCTTTTTGGCCGGGTAGGCACCGCGCCTCGCACAATTTGCTGCGGCCCCGGAATCAGCGAGACGGATTTTGTTGTGATGAAGAACATTTATGTGAATGAGAGGACCCACTTCGAATTCCGGGGAGAGATATTTAATATTTTCAACCATACGCAGTTCTACAACCCAGACGGGGACAGCACCGACGGATCGCAGTTCGGTCAAGTCACCCAGGTCAAGGACCCGCGGCTGGTACAATTTGCATTGAAGTTTTACTTCTAGTTTTGTCAGAAACGCGTTTGTCCGAAACCGGGCGGCTCCGGCCACCCCGGCCCAATCTAATGGCCTATCCTCTACCGGAATCGGCCTGAGCATTCTTGGAGATCACGATGTATCCCGCATTAGAGAAGGAGCTCGAAACCTTCGAGCGCCGCACCCCCAAATCCGCCGAAGCCCACAAGAAAAACCTGAAACGCATTCCGCTGGGAGTAGCCAGCAATTATCGCGCCTATGATCCGTATCCCATCTTTGTGCAGGATGGCAACGGCGGCAAATTCCGCGATCTCGATGGCAACGAATACATCGATCACAATCTATGTTTCGGGGCGCTGATGGCGGGGCATTGCCATCCCGCGGTGATGAAGGCGGTTGAGAAGCGCCTCTCCACCGGCACCATGTTTGGCATGCCGCACAACATGGAGTGGGAACTGGCGGAAGAAATCTGCACCCGCTTTCCCGTCGAGATGTGCCGCTTCGGCAATAGCGGCACGGAAGTCACCATGCACACCATCCGCTTGGCACGCGCTGCCACCGGACGCGACAAGATCATCAAATTTGAAGGCGGCTACCACGGCCTGCACGATGCCGCGCTGGTCAGCGTGAAACCGCATCCCCCAGACGACGACTTCGGCGACATCAAAAATCCGAAGCCAGTGTCCGGCGGCAAAGGTGTGCCGGCCGCCAGCATCGACAATGTGAAGATCGCTACCTTTAACGATCTCGAAACGGTCGAGCGCCGGTTCCGGGAGAATCCCGGCCAGATCGCCGCGATCATCCTCGAACCGATCATGATGAACGTAGGCCTCTGCATGCCGCAGAAAGGCTTTCTCGAAGGCCTGCGCGAACTCTGCGACCAGCACGGCGCGCTCTTGATTTTCGACGAAGTAAAGACAGGAGCGAAGCTGGGCTGGGCAGGCGCGTCGGAATACTTCGGCGTCACGCCCGACATGATCTGCCTTGCAAAATCAATTGGCGGCGGATTCCCGCTGGCTGCCTTCGGCGCGCACAAGCGCGTAATGCAACTAATCTCCGATCACAAAGTTTTTCACGGCGGCACTTACAACACCAATCCCGTTTCCATGGCCGCAGGCCTGGCGGTATTCCGCGAAGTGCTGACCCGCGAGAACTATGCCCACACCGACAAACTGAGCCACAAACTGACCGAAGGCTACCGCCGGATCATCGCCAAGTCCGGCCTGCAAGCCTACATCGCAAGCGCAGGCGTGAACGGCGCGCTAATGCTGTACCCATCGGAGATCAAGAACTATCGCGACTGGCTGGCCATCGACACCGACCTGTGGCGCCATTACTGGTTTGCAATGGTCAACCGTGGAGTGATGCCGCAACCCTACTGGTGGGACGAGCAGTGGACGATCTCGGTCCAGCACACCGAAGCCGACATCGACCAGCACCTGGCCGCCTTCGCAGACATCGCCGATTCCATGGCGGCAGCGCAGCACGAGCGCATAGGAGCGTTAGCAACTCACTAACCCGATCGGGCGATCTGGCCCCGCGGTCACCGGGTGATTGCAAAATGCGTGATTGCAAATGCCCGCGATAGAGGTCAGATCGCCCGATCGCCCAATCACCCGATGACCCGATCCGACGACAATCAGCCGCACCTGAAGCGCGTCCTTGGACGCTTCGACCTGGTGTTGCTGTTTGTTGTTGCCGTCTTCAACCTGAATGTAGTCCCGTCAATCGCGGCCAACGGCGGCGTTACAGTCTGGCTGTGGCTGATCGCCTTGTTGCTTTTTTTCTGGCCGCAAGGAATTGCAGTAATCGAGCTGGCGCATCGCTATCCCGGAGAAGGCGGCGTTTACCTTTGGGCCAAGGAAGTCTTTGGCGACTTCCACGGCTTCCTCTCCGGCTGGTGCTACTGGACCAACAACATGCTCTATGTGCCGACCGTCATGCTCTACTTCGTCGGCGTCTCAGTGTTTGCGATGGGCCCCGCCCACGCTGCGCTCGCCGACAACAAAACCTTCGCCATGATTTCATCCGTAGTTCTTCTTTTCCTGCTTACGGTCCTGAACATAGTCGGATTAGGTGTAGGCAAGTGGCTGAACAACATCGGAGCCATCGGCACATTTGTCGCCGCGGCTGTGCTCATTGGTCTAGGTATCACCATGTGGTCGCGCTTCGGTACCCCGGTCACAGCGGCGGAATTCAAAATCCCCGCTGATCCAAAATTTGTTCTGAACTCATTCGGTGTAATCTGCTTCGGTTTAGTGGGGCTGGAACTAGCGTCCGTTATGGGCGATGAAATTCAAGACCCCCAAAAGACACTTCCCGGCGCGGTCGCCTGGGGCGGCGTAATCTCGGGCGCACTCTATATCGGCGCGACCCTGACGTTGCTATTGGCGATCGGGAAAAACGACATCAGCGTGCTGCAAGGAGTCGTCCAAGGCGTGAGCCAGATGGCCGGCAAAGTAGGAGTGGCCTGGATCATAGCTCCCTTCGCAATCATGCTGAGCCTCTCAATCGCCGGCATCGGTTCCGCCTGGATGGGCGGCTCAGCCCGCATCCCATTCGTTGCCGGCCTCGATTCCTACATGCCGGCCGCGATGGGAAAGGTTCATCCCAAATACGCCACGCCGTATATCGCTCTGATCGTGCAAGGCATAGTTTCGCTTCTGTTAATTGTCCTCGATTTCACTCTTTCCGGCGGCGTGCAGGAAGCGTTCCAGAAAATGCTCTCCGCGGCGGTTGTACTCCAGTTAATTCCATTTCTCTACGTCTTTGCCGCGCTGATAAAGTTTGCCTGGCGTGGATCGCTGGCCGGCGGGCGCTACAGCCGGGGAACCATGATGTTTGCCGGTGTGGCTGGCCTTGTGACCACCGTACTCGGCATCATCGTAGCCTTCTTCCCGGCGAAGCAAATCACTTCAATATGGAAGTACGAAGTAAGTATGTTCGGAATAACGCTAGGTTTCATAGCCTTGGCGGTATTTTTCTTTTACGGCTACGCGCGTCTAAAAACGCCCGCCGCGGCATTACAAAACGGAAAAGTAGTGCGGCCCACATTCCATTGAAAGCCATCATGTGAAAGCCATCATGTCGGGGCTCGTTCCGGATGGTACGCAGGAGGTCCTAAAATGCCCGCAGGAGTACAGACCGAAGTAAAAACCTACCAGATGTTCATCGACGGCGAATGGGTCGCCAGTAACACGAACAAAACCTTCCCGGTATATGACCCCTCGACCGAAGAGATAATCGCACAAGTCCCGGACGCCAATGCCGAAGACGTAAACCGCGCAGTAGCCGCAGCCCGCGCCGCGTTTGACGAAGGCCCATGGGCCGCATCGACCGCGCAAGAGCGCGGCCGTGTTCTCTTCCGTCTAGCCGAAAAAGTCCGCCAGAATGCGTCAGCCCTAGCCGAACTCGAGTGCCGCAACACCGGCAAGCCGATCGTCGAAGCCGAATTCGACATCAATGATGTAGCGACCTGTTTCGAATACTACGGCGGCCTGGCGACAAAGGTCGTCGGCTATGTGAACCCGGTTCCCGACAACGCGATGAGCCTCTCGCTCAAAGAGCCCGTCGGAGTCGCGGGACAAATCATTCCCTGGAACTATCCTTTACTGATGGCCGCGTGGAAGCTGGCCCCAGCGCTGGCGGCAGCCTGCACGTGCATCCTGAAACCAGCCGAGCAAACCCCACTCACCGCGCTTGAGATGGCGAAATGGTTCGACGAAGTCGGGCTGCCAAAAGGCGTAGTCAACGTGATCACCGGTTTCGGCGAGACCTGCGGTGCCCCGCTGGTAAAGCACGTCGATGTAAACAAGATTGCCTTCACCGGATCGGCCTCGGTAGGCAAGATGATAGTGAAAGCCGCGGCAGACACGGTGAAGCGCGTAACGCTGGAGCTAGGCGGTAAGTCGCCCAATATTTTCTTCGCCGACGCCGACTTCGAAGCCGCCATTGATGGCGCGCTCTTCGGCGTATTCATCAATCAGGGGGAAGTGTGCTCAGCCGGCAGCCGCATCCTCGTGCAGAAATCGATTTATAAGAAGTTCGTCGAAGCCATGGCCGAAAAGGCAAAAAAGATCAAGCTAGGCCCTCCGCTAGATCGCGAAACGAAGATGGGGGCGCTGGTAAGCAAGGATCAATACGATCGTGTCCTCTCCTATCTAGACTTAGGCAAAAAGGAAGCCAAAGTTGCATCCGGCGGCGGCCGCGCCGAAAAATTCGCGAAAGGCTATTATGTGCAGCCAACGATCTTTTATGACGTCGATAACAGCGCCCGTATCGCGCGCGAAGAAATTTTCGGACCAGTCGCGGCCGTAATTCCTTTTGAAGACGAGAAAGACGCGCTGAAGATTGCCAACGATTCTCCCTACGGACTAGCCGCAGCCGTCTGGACCCGCGACATCTTCAAAGCGATGCGCACAGTGAAATCTCTGCGAGCTGGAATCGTCTGGGTCAACCACATGCAACCGACCTATGTGGAAGCCCCATGGGGAGGCTACAAACAATCCGGTTTTGGCCGAGAACTAGGTCCTTGGGGCATCGAAGAATATCTCGAAACCAAACAGGTATACATAAATTTGAACGAAGCGCCGATCGGCTGGTACTGAGAAGCAGTTGTCAGTTGTCGGTAAAGGCAACCAGAATACTGCCCAGTTCGATCCGATTCTGAGAGTTGAGAGTTGAGAGTTGAGAGTTGAGAGCTGAGAGCTGAGAGCTGAGAACTAAGAACTAAGAACTAAGAACTAAGAACTGAGAACAAGTATGTCGACTATTCAACTTCGCACTCCAATTCCCGGCCCGCGCTCGCAAGCGCTGATGAAGCGCCGCGACGCAGCCGTAGTCCATGCCGCATATCATGCAACGCCCGTCTTTATCGCGAAGGCTGACGGCGCTGTCCTCGAAGACGTTGACGGCAATCGGATGATTGACTTCGCCGGCGGTATCGGCTGCCTCAATACCGGGCACCGCGCCCCCGCAGTTATCGATGCGATCCGCCGCCAACTTGATCGATTTCTCCACACCAGCTTCAACGTGCTGCCTTACGAAAGCTATGTCGCCGTCTGCGAAAAGTTGAACGCGATTGCGCCGGGCAAAGGTCCGAAGAAGACTCTGCTGGTGAGCACCGGCGCTGAAGCGACTGAGAACGCGGTCAAGATCGCGCGCGCCTACACGCGCCGGCCCGCAATCATCGCCTTTGAAGATGCTTTCCACGGCCGAACTTACATGGCAATGGCCATGACCAGCAAAACTCATCCTTACAAAGCAGGCTTCGAGCCGTTTCCGGCTGAGGTCTATCGCATCCCCTATGCGTATTGCTATCGCTGTTCCTATTCGTTGAAGTATCCGTCGTGCGAGATGTTCTGCGCGAAGCATATCGAGGACACCTTCAAGCGCGTGGTTGCCGCTGAGACTGTTGCGGCCGTTATCGTCGAGCCGATTCTCGGTGAGGGCGGCTTCGTAACGCCTCCACCGGAGTTCTTCCCGACGCTCACCGAAATCTGCCGTCGCCACGGAATACTCGTGATCGCCGATGAAGTGCAATCCGGATTCGCTCGCACCGGAGCGATGTTTGCCTGTGAGCGCCTGGGACTCGATCCGGATCTGGTGACGATGGCGAAGTCGCTGACTGGAGGCTTGCCAATGGCCGCCGTCACGGGTCGTGCCGACATCATGGATGTTTCCGCTCCCGGCCAATTAGGAGGAACGTTCGGTGGCAATCCATTGGCCTGCGAAGCTGCGCTCGCCGTGCTCGAGACGATCGAGAAAGAGAATCTGTGCGCGCGAGCAAATGTGCTGGGCGAGCGTTTCCGGAAGCGCGCCGCAAAATGGCAGGCGAGATGGGAATTGATTGGCGATGTTCGCGGTCTCGGCTCGATGCAAGCGTTGGAACTAGTCCGCTCAAAAGCGACTCGCGAACCCGCCGACGAAGAGACGAAGCAGGTGGCACAATATTGTTACGAACATGGATTGGTGCTGCTCACCGCAGGCTCGTACGGCAACGTAATACGGTTGCTGATGCCGCTGGTGGTGACCGATGCCCAGATGGATGAGGCAATGGATGTGCTCGAAGCGGCATTGGCACATGTGACCGCAAAAAGTGCTACGTTGAGTGTGCAGTCCATTTAGCTTGCATGAATCTTCTCGCCACAGAGACACAGAGTCACAGAGAAATCGGGGAAAAAGACCCGAGAACTGGTCCGATCATCGGAGCGGCTATCGAGGTCCATCGTCATCTCGGACCGGGGTTGCTCGAGGCCGCTTATGAAGAATGCCTCTGTCACGAATTGCACTTGCTTGGCTTGGCCTTTGAGCGGCAAGTCGCCCTTCCTATTCTGTACAAGGGCCTGCATTTGGATTGTGGTTTCAAAATAGATTTCATCGTAGAAGGCGAAGTGATTCTGGAACTAAAGTCGGTCGAGCACATTCTCCCCGTCCATGAAGCACAGCTTTTGACATATCTGAAACTGACCGGCAAACATGTTGGCCTTCTCATAAATTTCAACGTGACCTTACTGACGCAAGGAATCAAAAGAAGAATTTTGTAGTTCTCTGTGTCTCTGTGACTCTGTGGTGAAATGAAGTTGAAAGGCGAGGACTGAATGACGACCGCGACCGAAACTCCTACGATGACCGGCGAGGAAATTGTTTGACCTGACCAAGAAGCACGAGTTTTGTAGTTCTCTGTGTCTCTGTGACTCTGTGGTGAAATGAAGTTGAAAGTGAGGATCGAATGACCACCGCGACCGAAACTCCCGCAATGACCGGCAAAGAAATTGTTGACCTGACCAAGAAGCACACGCTCTATGAGTGGTCGGCGCAGTCGAAGGTCGATCCGATTCCAGTCGCTCGCGCGAAGGGGATTTATTTCTGGACGCCGGAAGGGAAGCGCTTTATCGACTTCAACAGCCAGCTCATGTCGGTCAACATTGGACATGGCGATGAGCGTGTCATTCAGGCGATCTCCGAGCAAGCCGCGTCCCTCTGTTACGCGAATCCGTTTATGGCGACCGAGGTCCGCGCGCGTCTTGGCGCGAAACTTGCCGAAATCACTCCCGGCGACATCGACACATTTTTCTTCACCAACGGCGGCGCGGAAGCGAACGAAAACGCCATCAAGCTGGCGCGCTTCTTCACCGGCAAGCACAAAATCATCGCACGCTATCGGTCCTATCACGGCGCCACTGCCGGCGCAATGTCCCTCACCGGCGATCCCCGCAGATGGGCTGCTGAGCCTGGCATTCCGGGCGTCGTGCGCGTTCTCGATCCTTATCATGGCATCGAGCGGGGATGGGAATCGGCGGAATCGTCTCTGGCGATGATTGAAGAGACAATTCAGCTCGAAGGTCCGCAGACGATTGCCGCCTTCATCCTCGAACCTGTCACTGGAACGAACGGCATTCTGATTCCTCCCGATGGCTACATGCAGGGTGTGCGCAAACTGTGCGACAAGTTCGGAATCCTGATGATCGCCGACGAAGTCATGGCGGGCTTCGGACGCACCGGCGAATGGTTTGCCGTCGATCACTGGAAAGTTGTTCCCGATCTTATTTGCATGGCGAAGGGACTTACTTCGAGTTACATTGCGCTAGGCGCGGTCGGAATGCGTCATCACATTGCGCAGCATTTTCAGGACAAAGTATTTTATGGAGGACTGACTTACAACTCTCATCCAATGGGATGCGCGACTGCGCTCGCGACCATTCGCGTGTACGAAGAAGACAGCCTGATCGATAATTCGCGTAAGATGGGCGCGATCATGAAAGATCTCGGAGCCGAGCTTCAGAAAAAGCATCGCTCGGTCGGCGCGGTGCGCTCGATCGGACTTTTTGGAATTGTCGAACTCGTCCGCAGCCAAAAGACGCGGCAGCCGATGGCTCCATTTAACGGCACATCAGACGAGATGGCCGCGCTCGGAAAATTCTTCCGCGAGAACGGGCTCTATACGCTCGTGCGCTGGAACACGTTTTACACGAATCCTCCGCTGTGCATTAACGAGCAGCAGTTGCGCGAGGCGTTCGCCATCATCGACCGGGGGCTGGAGACTACCGATAAGGCAGTGATGGATTAGCCGCCCGCTCTCAGTTTGCCGCCTCTCAGTTTGGCGCTCTCGTTTCCCCAACCTGGCAGAGGACTAACTCTCGATGGGATGAGGCCAGGCTCAACCGCAAAAGCACTAGAACTGTTAGGAAGTACAGGAATGAGCTTGTCGAAACGCTAACGCCCTGAGAGGTCTCGCGACTCTCTGACAGCGCTATCTTGGACGGGAGCCATTGCGGTCGTCGCGCAGGGGCGGAAGAGCCGGCTCGCTGGCATCAGTCTGAGCATGCGCTGGGCTCGGCAAACGTCGATCCAGCAAAGCCCTTACTTCCAACCAGACTTTGGGATCGCATTCAATCTGAATGTGGCCTTTACTCAAAAAATGGGCGCGCCAGGAGAAGCCGCGACACCCCGCGGGGTCTTCTTTATAAACCCTGAGGAAATTACCAAGGATTGTCGTGTGCGCCGGATCGGCGGGCACGATTTTTTGGCGACCGTGAATTAGGCCATGGGTCTGGTAGAAATTCACCCCTTCGAGGACGTTGCCCGGAATTAGCCAATCATTCTGAAAGGGCTTTGCAACGCTATCGATTTGTATCGTCAGCATCACCGGGATGCCCGCCCGTTCTAACTTTCGGGACAGGCTTACCACGGCCGAAGCGCCCCAACTGTGCCCGAACAACACGATCCGCGCTTGCCGCTTTTTGTCCCCCGACAGTACATCTCGCTCTTTTGTGCCCAGGAGCTTCAGGATCGTTTTGTAGGCTGCGCCGACCTTGCGGTTTTCAAACAGACCAAAATAAACGCCCTTAGGATACTCCTGGCGTAGCTCCCGGATCAGTTGCACTTCGGGGTGGTGCGGCTCATCGTGACGGACAAAGCCACCCAGAAAGCCGACCACTATCTCCGGAGGATTCGTCTGACTCGAAGGAAAAACCGCCAATGATTCTGAAATTGCCGAGGAGTTACTCGCGGCATATCCGGGCCAGGCAAAAACAAAGCCACACACGAGAGCGAGGACGTAGCCAATGATTCCAAATCGAGATCTCATCGGCGAAGATGAAACTACGCCCGTGGAATTGGCTCTCCTTTGGAAGATCGGTCGCATGCGCCCCTTTGCGGAAAACCGAATTTTACGACAAATCCTCCGCCACCGGCCCATTCCCGTCACAAAGATAGGCCGGATTCCCTCCGGCCTATCCTCATAGGAATTTTCCGTGGTCGCCTTCGGCTCCTCAATTCGCGGGCGCCACGCCCGCCGGGAGGCGGCGCTACCATGTTCAAACCGCCTGCGGCACACGCTCAACACACGTCGCCTTTTCCCCTTCGGCCCCGGCCTCTCCGGCCTCGTGATACTCCGCGTCCTGATTCACGGCCCACACATCATATTGGCGCCGGCCCGCGAGAATATTCTTTGCGGTGAGCATGGCGGTCATCATGGCGTGGTCCTGGTTGTTGTACTTGTGCATACCGTTGCGGCCGACGAGGTGCAGCGTGGGGAACTGCTTCTCCAGCGCCGCGCGAATCGTATCGACATGCTGCTGGTAAGCGTCGTCGTAGACGGGATAGGCTTTCTTCTGGCGAATTACAACGCCGTCGACGATGTTCGCGGCATTCGCGAGTCCGATCTGCTGAATTTCTTTTTTCGCCAGCGCGAGCAGTTGCTCGTCGGGCGAAGTCCACAAACCGTCGCCTTCGAAGCAGAAATATTCGAGCCCGTAGGAGCAGAACGCGGGGTCGGGCACCATCTCTGGCGACCACGATTTGTAATTCTGCACGCGCCCGACTTGCACCGACGGATCGTGGATGTAAATCCAGTTGTCGCTGAAACGGCCTTCGTCGTGGACGATGAGTCCAACGGTGAGGAAGTCGCGATAGCGCAACGACTGCGCGGCTTGCTTGACTTCGGCAGAAATGACGTTATCCGGAATTGCGTTATTGGCAACGCTGGATTCGATCTGCGCCACCAATTCGCGGATGGGCATCGACGAAATAACGTGCTCGCCAAGAAATTCTTCTGTGCGGCCGTCAGCATCGCGCGCGGTCACGATCCAAACATTTCGCGAGCCGTCGAACTGGCAGCCCACAACTTTACGCCCCAGCAGAACCTGTCCGCCCAGCCGGCGAACCTTCGCGGTGCACGCGTCCCACATCATCCCCGGGCCAAGCCGCGGATAGCGAAAAGTATCGATCAGCGTCTTAACGACCTGCGTGCGGTCTTTGGGCTTTCGTTGGGGCAGAAGCGCGTGCTTGATGGCGGAGCCTAGCGACAAGCCTTTGATGCGTTGGGCGGCCCAGTCCGCGGAAATTTCCGTACACTTCATGCCCCAGACTTTTTCGGTGTAGGTCTTGAAGAAAATCTGGAAGAGCCGCTCGCCGAATTGATTGACCACCCAATCCTGAAAAGTTTTTGGATTCGGCGTCGGGTTCAGCCGCGCCTTCGCGAATGAGGCCATGCACCGCGCCGATTCGAAGAGGCCGAGCTTTGACAGCGCCTCGAACGGCTTAAGCGGGTAAGTGTAGAACTGTCCGCGATAATAAATGCGTGACGATCGCGGGCGATTGAGCATGTCGGGTCCGGCGATCTCGCTCCAGAGATCCTCCACCTCGCGCGATTTCGAGAAAAAGCGGTGGCCTCCGATATCGAAGCGGAAGCCTTTGTACTTGACCGTTCGCGAGATTCCGCCCACGTACTCGGGGTCGCCCTCAAGCACCACCACTGGAGCTTTTTGCTTGGAAAGTTCGTAGGCCGCGGTCAGTCCGGCCGGGCCTGCGCCCGCGATTACCGCTTTGAAAATTGGTGCCATTCGTCTGAAGGATTGTAAGTCACATTGTCGCATATTGATGAAATGGAGAAGCGCCACGACGGCCTGCGAAGGCCGCCGGCCCTTCGGGGCCGCCGTGCTACGTCAAGGTTCGAGGCCGATCTTTTTTTCTAATGCGATATAACGTGGGTCGGAGCGGATGGGATCGAAGAGAGGATCGACCTTTATGTAGGGCACTTGCGGCTCGCGCATCTCGGCCGATTTTAGTAAATAAGACATCGCCATTTCCTTGTCGCCCAGATACGAATACCCGAGCGCCAATTGGTAAGGTGAGACGAAGGCCGTTCCTTGGTAGGCGGCGGCGCGTTCGAGATATTCACGCGCTTTCGTTCCATCGCCGCGGCAGGCGCTGGCCAGCGACAGTTCGAAATCGGAGAGCGGCAAAGGATATTTCTGAAACATCCACTGCGCCTGTTGCTCGGCGTAGGAGCAATTGCGCTCGGTAGCCGCCACGAGACCAAGCAGAAAGTGCCCGGCGAACCAGTCGGGGCTGGGGGCCAGCGTTTCTCCGAGCCGTTGACGAGCCTCAGAATATTTGCGCTGGAAGTAGAGGCCGTAGAACTGGTTTACCCGCGGAGATTTGCCGAGAGGATCGAGTTCGAGGGCGGTCTGAATGTGAGCTGTGCCTTCCTCGAATCGGCCGCGGGTGATGAGGGAGGTTCCATAGCGCTGCTCGGTCGGAGCGCGCGCGCCTTCCGCTAATGCTGTCTTGAATTCTTGTTCGGCGCGCGGCCAATCCCAATCGCGATAGTAGGCGAGAGAGGCGAGCAATCCGTGCGCGTCGCCGAGATGAGGATTGATGGCAAGAGCCTTGGCAAGCGCGCCTTTTTCCTCCTGGAACGCCTTGTCGGGAGCGGCTGCCGTGACTTGCGCCAGAGAAGCCTCGGCCTGGGCGATGCCGAGGTAGGCCATGGCGAAGGTCGGATCTTTGGCGACTGCGGCCTGGTAGAGCGACAGACTTTGGCGCAGCGAATCGGGCGCCTGCTGCGCGAATTGATAACTGGCCCTGAGATAAAGGTCGTGGGCCTCGGGATCGACGGTGGGAACGGCGGCCAGGCGGGCCTTTTCGTCGGGCGAGAGATCGAGCCGAACATCGTCGGCGATGGCGCGGGAGATCTGGCTTTGGATGTCGAGAATATCGTTGATGGTGGATTCGTAGGTCTGCGCCCAGAGATGGGTGTCGGTGGGGGCGTTGATAAGCTGTGCAGTCACGCGCACGCGGTTGCCGTCGCGCACAACCGAACCTTCGAGGATGAGATCGACGTGCAACTCGCGGGCAATTTCAGGCAGCGGCTTGTGAGTGCCCTTGTAGACCATGGTGGATGTGCGCGAGATGACGCGCAGGGAGCGGATCTGCGCGATGTCAGTGACGAGTTCCTCGGTGAAGCCGTCAACGAAGTAATCCTGGCCGGCATCCTTGGAAAGATTTTGGAGCGGCAGGACCGCCAGTGCGTGCGGGCCGGGACGGCCGGCGATCTGCCGGGACTTCACCAGGCGCAAGGCGAGCAACACGGCAAGAACTGCCAAAGCTACGATGAGCGTTGCTGGAATTACTCGCCGCCAGATCGGTCGGCGGACTGTGCCGAACGTGGCGGTGGCCTCCGACGCAGCAAATGCGGGTTGTCCCAATCGAGCAGCCTCGGCAACACCAGCCTCGGCAACCCCGGCGGCAAGCCGTTGGGACGCGGAGGAGTCGCCCGAGGTCTCTCTCGCCGTTTCCCTGTTCAGCGTCGATTCCCGGTTTACCTCCCGGACGGGCGCCAGAAATCTGTACCCGCGCTTGGGGACGGTTTCAATATATCGATTTCCGTTTTCGCCATCCTGAAGAACCCGCCGCAGCAGGTAGATGGCCTGGGTAAGGTTATTTTCCTCCACGGCCGAGTCAGGCCATATCCGATCCATCAGCTCGTCTTTAGAGAGCAGCCGGCCATCGCTTTCGGCAAGCGCGACCAGCGTGTCAAACACGCGCGGAGGCAGCTCGATTCGCTCCCGGCCGCGGCGCAGCACGCGTTCGCCGGCGTCCAGTTGGAAGTGCCCGAACTCGTATAAGTGTTTGACGGCGTTAGCCATAAGGCCGTGAGAAAAAAATCACAAAAAAATGAGGCGCGCTAACGACTTCCGACGGGAGCCGGAGGCAAAGTAGCGCTCGTGCCTTGCTCCTCGAGCGTGGGGGAAAGGTCTTAGAGACCCGCTGCATGCAAATTCTATCCCAACGCGTTTGCCGAGGGTAGTGGCACGAGTGTGCCGGTTGGCCTGAGTTCGGGGAGGAACATAGGCCCGCCGGTTTTCACAAAATTTCTCACGAGACGCGCAGTTGATTACTCGGCAAAGCGGGAAAGACCAAGGTCATCATTCAGGGAACGGACTTGGCCGGTGCGAGCACCGTCACATTCAACGGCAAGGCGGCAACTTTTACGGTCGTCTCAGCCACCGAAATCACCGCCGCCGTGCCCACCGGCGCGACCACCGGCCCGGTTCAGGTCACAACGCCCGGCGGCACGCTTAACAGCAACGTTTCATTCACCGTGAAGTAGAACGGTGAAAAAGGAATTCATATGAAAAAGTCGTATGTGATCGCGTTAGTTTTCCTGCTTGCTGCTGTGGCATCGGCGCAGACGGAGGAGACGGCCCTTACCTTCACCGGCTCCAACGGCAGTGGGCCTTACACCGGACTAATTCAGAACGCCAAAGGCAATTTCTATGGTGCCACGATCAACGGCGGAGCGAATGGCAGCGGGACGGTGTACAAGCTCACGCGCAATGCCAAAGGAAAGTGGAAGCAAACCATTCTCTATGACTTTGGCCCGCAGCCGGGCAGCGATGGTGCGTATCCGCAGATGCCGCAGCTGGCGATCGATAAGCACGGGCATCTCTACGGAACCACGCCGAACGGCGGCCCCAACGGCCATGGCATGGTATTCGAACTTTCTTCGGGTAAGCCGATGTGGAAGGAAACGATCTTGTACTCCTTTACTGGAGGCAGTGACGGCGGCGGTCCCATCGGCGGCGTGACCCTCGACTCCAACGGCAACGTTTACGGCACAACTAACGTTGGCGGCGGCAGCCAGAATTGCGGCGGCGGCTGTGGCGTGGTTTTTGAACTCAGCCCGGGAAAGAAGAAGACCTGGAATTATTCCGTTCTGCACGCCTTCACCGGCTATCCTCCAGGCGGCGGATGCGCTAACTATGATGGAGCCAACCCGTACCGCGCCACTCTCGCAATCGATACGGTGGGCAACGTGTTCGGCACCACGCAGCTCGGCGGCAACGGATGCAACGCGGCCGGCACCGTTTGGGAACTTTCGCCGGAGCACGGTGGCGGCTGGGATTACTCGGTTCTGCACGTGCAGGGGGAACTCGTTGGCGACGATTACCCCGACGCCGGCGTCGCGCTCGACAGCCAGGACAATTTGTATTTTGCCGTGGGCGGCGGGAGCATCTTCGAACTGGTCAAAGGCCAGGGTTATCAGGAAGAAGTCATCTACCAGTATCCCGGACCGGGCGACGAGGACGACTACGACACGGTCAGTTTCGACAAGGCTGGCAATCTTTATTGGACCAGCCAGGGCGGAGGCGGCCAAGGCTACCACGGCACCGTGGAAGAACTTTCTCCCGACGGCCAGGGCGGCTGGACTCACACCTACTTGTGGGCCTTCTCAGACAACCCGCCGATCGGGGGCACCCAACCGATCGCCGGCGTGATGATCGATGCTTCCGGCAACCTTTACGGCACCTGTAGCACCGGCGGCGGAACTCAGTATCCCTATGAAAATGGCACGGTCTGGGAAATCACGCCCTGACTGAATCACGCCCTAACTGAATTCGAAAGCCTAGCGGGCTGCTGAAAAATTCGCTTTTGTGTTTGATTTTGGGTGGCGCAGCGCTTCAGCTGTTCTGTTCCATGACATTCTTTACAGTTGTTATCACGACATCCTTTACACTGCCGCGCGAGCGGAGCGAGTGCGGCAGTGTAAAGCGTCCGCCGGGGAGCGGGCGAGAATGGCGTGGCGAACGAT